>NZ_JBSKJP010000013.1:0-111002 GCF_053709615.1 Enterobacter sp. UPMP2061 | reverse complement strand
TAAGAAGAACCCCGTACCGTAAGGTGCGGGGTTTTTTGCTTTGTACGTTCTGAAAAGTCGGGTGGTGGCCCAGCTTTACCCGCCCTACATGCTCTCCCTCCTTGAAACTTTCTCACCTTTCGCTTGCAGACTCGACATTAACCCCGTTTCTGGGTATCGTTAGCTGTCTGGATGTCTAAACGTTTATACGTATGCTGTGAGGATTTAAGGTTATGCCGATTCGGGTGCAGGACGAGCTACCAGCCGTCAATTTCTTGCGTGAAGAGAATGTCTTCGTAATGACAACTTCGCGTGCTTCTGGTCAGGAAATTCGCCCGCTGAAGGTGCTGATCCTTAATCTGATGCCAAAGAAGATCGAAACGGAGAACCAGTTCCTGCGCTTGCTCTCCAACTCTCCGCTTCAGGTTGATATCCAGCTGCTGCGCATTGACGCGCGTGAGTCACGCAACACGCCTGCTGAGCATCTGAATAACTTCTACTGTAATTTTGAAGATATTCGCGATGAGAATTTCGATGGACTGATCGTCACCGGCGCACCGCTGGGTCTGGTGGAATTTAATGACGTTGCCTACTGGCCACAGATCAGGCAGGTGCTGGAGTGGGCAAAAGATCACGTCACGTCCACCTTGTTTGTCTGTTGGGCGGTACAGGCCGCACTGAATATCCTCTATGGCATTCCCAAGCAAACCCGCAGCGACAAACTTTCTGGCGTATACGAACACCACATTCTTCATCCGCATGCGCTGCTGACGCGTGGTTTCGATGACACTTTCCTGGCCCCGCATTCTCGCTACGCCGATTTTCCGGCACAGCTGATCCGCGATTTCACCGACCTGGAAATCCTGGCCGAAACGGAAGACGGCGATGCCTACCTGTTCGCCAGTAAAGACAAACGCATCGCGTTCGTTACCGGCCATCCTGAGTACGATCCGCATACCCTCGCGTCAGAGTATTTTCGTGACGTTGAAGCGGGTCTGAATCCGGATGTCCCGTACAACTATTTCCCGAAAAATGATCCGCAAAACACGCCTCGGGCAACCTGGCGTAGCCACGGAAATTTGCTGTTTACCAACTGGCTCAACTATTACGTCTACCAGATTACGCCGTACGATCTGCGCCACATGAATCCGACGCTGGAGTAATCGTCTGCATTAAACGATCCTAAAGCGTTTCAGCTATTCAGATCAGGCACCTTCGGGTGCCTTTTTTATTTCCGAAATCCAACTCAACATCGTGAATAACTTTAATTTCATATTAATCAAATCATTGCACGCATAACTCAATTAAAATGGAAATTGTTTTTGATTTTGGAAAAATTATAGATAGTCTTAATTCTGCTGAGCGAAAACTACACAACGATCTTTCGCTCGCGTCGGGGGCGTGATTTTGGATCTTTGATGAGGAGCAGAACGATGACTCAACAGGCAACAACGGTCGATGAACTGACCTTTACCCAGCCGAATGGTGAACAAGAACAGCAAGTTTTGACGGCAGAAGCGGTAGAGTTTCTGACTGAACTGGTGACTCGCTTTACGCCACAGCGTAATAAACTGCTGGCGGCGCGCATTCATCAACAGCAGGAGATCGATAACGGCAAGTTGCCAGGGTTTATTTCGGAAACCGCTTCCATTCGTCATGGTGAATGGAAAATTCGCGGAATCCCTGAAGATTTACAGGATCGTCGCGTAGAGATCACCGGTCCGGTAGAGCGCAAAATGGTGATCAACGCCATGAATGCCAACGTCAAAGTATTTATGGCGGACTTCGAAGATTCCCTCGCGCCGGACTGGCAGAAAGTTATCGACGGGCAGATCAACCTGCGCGACGCCGTCAACGGCACCATCAGCTATACCAACGAAGCCGGTAAAATTTACCAGCTTAAACCGAATCCGGCGGTGTTGATCTGCCGCGTACGCGGTCTGCATTTGCCAGAAAAACACGTCACCTGGCGCGGAGAAGCGATTCCGGGCAGCCTGTTCGACTTTGCGCTGTACTTCTTCCACAACTATAAAAACCTGCTGGCGAAAGGCAGCGGCCCCTATTTCTATCTGCCTAAAACACAGTCCTGGCAGGAAGCGGCGTGGTGGAGTGAAGTCTTCAGCTACGCAGAAGACCGCTTTGGCCTGCCGCGCGGCACCATTAAGGCCACGCTGCTGATTGAAACCCTGCCTGCCGTATTCCAGATGCATGAGATCCTCCATGCGCTGCGTGACCATATTGTGGGCCTGAACTGCGGCCGTTGGGATTACATCTTCAGCTACATCAAAACCCTGAAAAACCATGCCGACCGGGTATTGCCGGATCGTCAGGTTGTCACCATGGATAAACCGTTCCTCAGCGCCTACTCGCGCCTGCTGATTAAGACCTGCCACAAACGCGGCGCCTTTGCGATGGGCGGTATGGCGGCGTTTATCCCGAGCAAAGACGCAGAGCGTAACAATCAGGTGCTCAACAAGGTGAAAGCCGATAAAGAGCTGGAAGCCCGTAATGGCCACGACGGGACGTGGATTGCCCATCCTGGTCTGGCCGATACGGCGATGGAAGTCTTTAACCGCGTACTCGGCGACAACAAAAACCAGCTGTTTGTCACCCGTGAAGACGATGCGCCAATCGCAGAAGAACAGTTGCTGGCGCCGTGTGCGGGCGAACGCACGGAAGAGGGGATGCGCGCCAACATTCGCGTCGCCGTGCAGTACATCGAGGCATGGATCTCAGGCAACGGCTGCGTGCCTATCTACGGCCTGATGGAAGATGCCGCCACGGCGGAAATTTCACGTACCTCCATCTGGCAGTGGATCCATCATCAAAAAACGCTCAGCAACGGCAAACCGGTAACCAAAGCCCTGTTCCGTCAGATGCTGGCCGAAGAGATGCGGGTCATCCAGGACGAACTGGGCGAGCACCGCTTCAGCAGTGGGCGTTTTGACGATGCCGCACGTCTGATGGAGCAAATCACCACCTCTGATGACTTAATCGACTTCCTGACCCTGCCGGGCTACCGCTTCCTGGCGTAATTCACCACATAACAATATGGAGCATCTGCACATGAAAACTCGTACCCAACAGATCGAAGAGTTACAAAAAGAGTGGACCCAACCGCGCTGGGAAGGCATCCGCCGTCCGTACAGCGCAGAGGAAGTGGTGAAGTTACGCGGCTCGGTTAACCCGGAATGTACGCTGGCGCAGAACGGCGCGGCGAAAATGTGGGATCTGCTGCATGGGGGGTCTAAAAAAGGCTATATCAACAGCCTCGGCGCGCTGACCGGCGGTCAGGCATTGCAGCAGGCGAAGGCCGGCATTGAGGCTATCTATCTTTCCGGCTGGCAGGTCGCGGCGGATGCTAACCTTGCCTCCAGCATGTATCCGGATCAATCTCTTTATCCGGCGAACTCGGTGCCGTCAGTGGTGGATCGGATCAACAATACCTTCCGCCGTGCGGATCAGATCCAGTGGGCCGCGGGTATCGAACCCCACGATCCGCGTTTTATCGACTATTTCCTGCCGATCGTCGCCGATGCGGAAGCCGGTTTCGGCGGCGTGCTGAACGCCTTTGAGCTGATGAAATCCATGATTGAGGCCGGTGCAGCGGCCGTTCACTTTGAAGATCAACTGGCGTCGGTGAAGAAGTGCGGGCATATGGGCGGGAAAGTGCTGGTGCCAACCCAGGAAGCGATCCAGAAGCTGGTTGCCGCGCGTCTGGCTGCTGACGTGCTCGGCGTGCCGACGCTGGTGATTGCCCGTACCGATGCTGACGCGGCGGACCTGATCACCTCTGACTGCGACCCGTATGACAGCGAATTCATTACCGGCGAACGTACCAGCGAAGGGTTCTATCGCACACATGCCGGTATTGAACAGGCGATCAGCCGCGGCCTGGCGTATGCCCCTTACGCCGACCTGGTCTGGTGTGAAACCTCCACGCCGGATCTGGCGCTGGCGAAGCGCTTTGCCGATGCGATTCATGCGAAGTATCCGGGCAAGCTGCTGGCCTATAACTGTTCGCCGTCCTTCAACTGGCAAAAGAATCTGGACGATACGACCATCGCCAGCTTCCAGCAGCAATTGTCAGATATGGGCTACAAGTACCAGTTCATCACCCTGGCGGGTATCCACAGCATGTGGTTCAACATGTTCGACCTGGCGCACGCCTACGCGCAGGGCGAAGGCATGAAACACTATGTTGAGAAGGTGCAGCAGCCAGAATTTGCGGCGGGCAAAGAAGGATATACCTTCGTTTCGCACCAGCAGGAAGTGGGAACCGGCTACTTCGATAATGTGACCACGATTATTCAGGGCGGGACCTCCTCCGTCACGGCATTAACGGGCTCAACGGAAGAAGCACAGTTCTAATCTTTTCCCCCTCTCCCCCCTCGGGGAGAGGGGGAGAGGGGGAATTTATGTCGCGTGGTCTGGAATTACTGATTGCCCAAACTATTTTGCAGGGCTTTGATGCCCAGTATGGCCGCTTTCTGGAAGTCACCTCCGGCGCGCAACAGCGTTTTGAGCACGCCGACTGGCATGCGGTTCAGCAGGCCATGAAGCAGCGTATCCATCTTTATGATCACCACGTAGGTCTGGTGGTGGAGCAACTGCGCTGTATCACCGACGGTAAAAGCCCGGATGCGGAATTTTTACTGCGCGTGAAAGAGCATTACACCCATCTGTTACCCGACTACCCGCGCTTCGAGATTGCGGAGAGCTTTTTTAACTCCGTCTATTGCCGGTTATTTGACCACCGCTCATTATCTCCTGAGCGGTTATTTATCTTCAGCTCCCAGCCGGAGCGCCGCTTCCGTACCATCCCGCGTCCGCTGGCGAAAGATTTCTTTCCCGATCGCGGCTGGGAAAAGCTCCTGCACCGCGTCTTAACGGATTTGCCGCTGCGCCTGCCGTGGGAGAATAAACCCCGGGATATCGGCTATATCCACGCATATCTCAGTGAAACCTTCGGCGAGGCGGTGCTCAGCCGCAGCCATTTGCAGGTTGCCAACGAGCTTTTCTACCGGAATAAGGCCGCCTGGCTGGTGGGCAAACTGGTTACGCCGACAGCTATCGTGCCGTTTCTGCTACCCATTCACCGTACCGACGACGGCGAACTGTTTGTCGATACCTGCCTGACTACCAGCGCTGAGGCCAGTATCGTATTTGGCTTCGCCCGTTCCTATTTCATGGTCTATGCCCCACTGCCTGCCGCCCTGGTGGAGTGGCTGCGCGAGATCCTGCCGGGCAAAACCACCGCCGAGCTGTATATGGCGATTGGCTGTCAGAAGCATGCCAAAACGGAAAGTTATCGGGAATACCTGCGTTATGTCACCACGGCTGATGAGCAGTTTATCGAAGCGCCGGGGATCCGCGGCATGGTGATGCTGGTTTTCACACTGCCGGGCTTCGACCGCGTGTTTAAGGTGATTAAGGATAAATTTGCCCCGCAGAAAGAGATGACCGCCGCTCACGTCCGCGCCTGCTATCAGCTGGTTAAAGAGCACGATCGCGTCGGGCGAATGGCGGATACCCAGGAGTTTGAAAACTTTGTGCTGGATAAGCAGCAGATCGATCCGTCGCTGATGTCGCTGCTAATGCAGGAAGCGCCGACGAAAATTACCGATCTTGGCGATAAGATTGCGATTAGCCATCTCTATATCGAACGCCGGATGGTGCCGCTAAATATCTGGCTGGAGCAGTCCGAAGGTCAGGCTTTACGAGACGCCATTGAAGAGTACGGCAATGCGATTCGCCAGCTCGCCGCCGCCAATATTTTCCCCGGCGACATGCTGTTTAAAAACTTCGGCGTCACCCGTCACGGGCGGGTGGTGTTCTACGATTACGATGAAATTTGCTACATGACCGAGGTGAACTTCCGCGATATCCCGCCGCCGCGCTACCCGGAAGATGAACTGTCCAGCGAGCCGTGGTACAGCGTATCGCCGGGCGATGTGTTTCCGGAGGAGTTTCGCCACTGGCTTTGTGCCGACCCGCGCATCGGGCCGCTATTCGAAGAGATGCATGCCGATCTGTTCCGCGCCAGCTACTGGCGCGGGCTGCAAACGCGGATCAAAAATGGGCACGTGGAAGATGTCTATGCTTACCGCCGCAAGCAGCGGTTTTGCATCCGCTTTTCTCCCTCTCCCTGTGGGAGAGGGCCGGGGTGAGGGCATCAGGCGGCAATGCACGTTTAACGAATCCCACCATACGCCAGCGTCACCTCTTTCGCGGCCTTAATCACCATCGCGCCCAGCTCGGTGACGCGGTCGTCGGTCATGCGTGAAATCGGCCCGGAGATGGAGATGGCGGCAAACGGCTCGCGGTGCTCGTCAAAAATGCAGGACGCGAGGCAGCGCAGCCCGAGGGCATGTTCTTCGTCATCAAACGAATAGCCGCGCTTGCGGGTCAGAGCCAGATCTTCTTTCAGATGCACGGGCGACACCAGCGTGGCGTGGGTATAGGCGTGCAGCCCTTTACGGTGCAGCAGCCCCGTTACCTGCTCTTCGCTCAGCTGCGAGAGAAACGCTTTCCCTGCGCCAGAGGCGTGCATCGGCAGCTTGCCGCCAATCGGTGCGGACATGCGCATCAGCTGCGTACACTGCACCTGGTCGATGATAATCGCCTGGTGATCGCTCTGATCCAGTACGGCCAGGTTTACCGTCTCGCCGGAATCCTCCATTAGCTTGCGCAGAATCGGGTGGACAATCGCCAGCAGGTTGCGGCTTTGCAGGAAGCTGCTGCCGACAATAAACGCATGCGCCCCCACCGCCCAGTGCCCCAGCTCGCCCACCTGACGCACGAAGCCCAGCTGCTGCATGGTGGTCAGCAGACGGTGCGTGGTGGAGTTCGGCAGGCCAGCCTGCTGCGCCAGCTCCGTCAGGGCCACGCTACCATGCGATTCGGCTATCCATTCCAGCAGCTTCAGGCCGCGCGTCAGGGATTGAACCTGTCCGCCAGGTTGTGCAGCGGTGGTTGCAGCAGGTTTTCTGCCGCGTTTAGCGGGAACGGTCGTAACCATGACGAACTCCTTTTTCTGTATCGTGGAAATCATTTTCGTTTTATTTGGTGGTTTTGCAACCGCTTTCCTGACTGATCGGAGGAGTGATAGTGAACATGTCTCATGTTACCGCTGTGTGACTTTTCGACCCTGCGAGATTATGCCAGTATGGAACGCAGCCTTTTGGCCTTGTTGAGCGTTGTCGGGAGCAAGTGTGAGCAGCAAAGTAGAGCAACTGCGTGCGCAGTTAAATGAACGAATTCTGGTGCTGGACGGCGGCATGGGCACCATGATCCAGGGCTATCGTCTGAGTGAAGACGATTTCCGCGGCGAGCGCTTTGCCGACTGGCCTTGTGACCTGAAAGGGAACAATGACCTGCTGGTGTTAAGCAAACCATCTGTCATCAGAGATATCCACAACGCTTACTTCGAAGCGGGTGCGGATATTGTAGAAACCAACACCTTCAACTCGACAACCATCGCCATGGCGGATTACCAGATGGAATCCCTGTCGGCGGAGATCAACTTTGAAGCGGCGAAGCTGGCGCGCGTCTGCGCCGACGAATGGACGGCCCGTACGCCGGACAAGCCGCGCTACGTAGCCGGGGTGCTGGGCCCAACCAACCGCACCGCGTCGATTTCACCGGACGTGAACGATCCAGCCTTCCGCAATATTACCTTTGACCAGCTGGTGGCCGCGTATCGTGAGTCCACTAAAGCGCTGGTGGAAGGCGGTTCCGACCTGATCCTGATTGAAACCGTATTCGACACCCTCAACGCCAAAGCGGCAATTTACGCGGTGAAAGAGGAGTTCGAGGCGCTGGGCGTTGACCTGCCGATCATGATTTCCGGCACCATCACTGACGCTTCTGGCCGTACACTGTCCGGCCAGACAACCGAAGCGTTTTATAACTCCCTGCGCCACGCCGAAGCGCTCTCCTTCGGCCTGAACTGCGCGCTGGGGCCGGACGAGCTGCGCCAGTACGTGCAGGAGCTTTCGCGCATCGCAGAGTGCTACGTCACCGCCCACCCGAACGCCGGTCTGCCGAACGCGTTTGGTGAGTACGATCTCGATGCCGACACCATGGCGGCGCAAATCCGCGAATGGGCCGAATCTGGCTTCCTCAACGTCGTCGGCGGCTGCTGCGGCACCACGCCGGAGCATATCGCCGCCATGAGCCGCGCCGTCGCCGGGCTTGCACCGCGCAAGCTACCCGAGCTTCCGGTAGCCTGTCGTCTGTCCGGCCTGGAGCCGTTGACCATCGGCGACGACAGCCTGTTTGTGAACGTGGGTGAACGCACTAACGTTACCGGTTCTGCGAAGTTCAAGCGCCTGATCAAAGAAGAGAAGTACAGCGAAGCGCTGGACGTTGCTCGCCAGCAGGTGGAAAGCGGCGCGCAGATTATCGATATCAACATGGACGAGGGGATGCTTGATGCCGAAGCGGCAATGGTGCGTTTCCTCAACCTGATTGCCGGTGAGCCGGATATCGCCCGCGTGCCGATCATGATTGACTCTTCCAAATGGGAAGTCATCGAAAAAGGGCTGAAGTGCATTCAGGGCAAAGGCATCGTTAACTCCATCTCGATGAAAGAGGGCGTCGATACCTTTATCCACCACGCGAAGCTGGTCCGTCGCTACGGAGCCGCCGTGGTGGTGATGGCCTTCGATGAAGTGGGCCAGGCCGATACCCGCGAGCGCAAGATTGAGATTTGCCGCCGCGCGTACAAAATTTTGACCGAAGAGGTGGGCTTCCCGCCGGAAGACATCATCTTCGACCCGAACATCTTCGCCGTCGCGACCGGCATCGAAGAGCACAACAACTACGCCCAGGACTTCATCGGCGCGTGTGAAGACATTAAACGCGAGCTACCGCATGCGCTGATCTCCGGCGGCGTGTCGAACGTCTCGTTCTCGTTCCGCGGCAACGACCCGGTGCGTGAGGCGATCCACGCCGTGTTCCTCTACTACGCCATCCGCAACGGGATGGACATGGGGATCGTCAATGCCGGCCAACTGGCAATTTACGACGATCTGCCAGCCGAGCTGCGCGACGCCGTAGAAGACGTGATCCTCAATCGTCGTGACGACGCCACCGAACGCATGCTGGATCTGGCGGAAAAATACCGCGGCAGTAAATCTGACGAATCAGCCAACGTTCAACAGGCCGAATGGCGCTCCTGGGATGTGAATAAGCGTCTGGAATACTCGCTGGTAAAAGGCATTACCGAGTTTATCGAGCAGGATACCGAGGAAGCGCGTCAGCAGGCCGCCCGTCCGATTGAAGTGATCGAAGGGCCGCTGATGGACGGTATGAACGTGGTCGGCGATCTGTTCGGCGAGGGCAAAATGTTCCTGCCGCAGGTGGTGAAATCCGCCCGCGTCATGAAGCAGGCGGTGGCGTATCTGGAACCCTTTATCGAAGCCAGCAAAGAGAAGGGCTCCAGTAACGGTAAAATGGTCATCGCCACCGTGAAGGGCGACGTACACGACATCGGCAAAAACATCGTTGGCGTGGTGTTGCAGTGTAATAACTACGAAATTATCGATCTTGGCGTGATGGTCCCGGCTGATAAAATCCTCAGGACCGCGCGCGAAGTGAATGCGGATCTGATTGGTCTTTCCGGGCTGATTACGCCTTCGCTTGACGAAATGGTCAACGTGGCAAAAGAGATGGAGCGCCAGGGCTTTACCATTCCGCTGCTGATTGGCGGGGCAACCACCTCGAAAGCCCACACGGCGGTGAAAATCGAGCAGAACTACAGTGGGCCGACGGTGTATGTTCAAAACGCCTCGCGCACCGTGGGCGTGGTCTCCGCGCTGCTGTCCGACACCCAGCGCGATGACTTTGTCGCCCGCACCCGCAAAGAGTATGAAACCGTCCGCATTCAGCATGGACGTAAGAAACCGCGCACGCCGCCGGTTTCGCTTCAGGCGGCGCGCGATAACGATCTGGCGTTCGACTGGTCCAGCTATACGCCGCCGGTCGCACACCGTCTGGGCGTGCAAGACGTGACGGCCAGCATCGAAACGCTGCGTAACTACATCGACTGGACGCCGTTCTTCATGACCTGGTCGCTGGCGGGCAAATATCCGCGCATTCTTGAAGACGAGGTGGTGGGCGAAGAGGCGAAGCGCCTGTTTAAAGATGCTAACGACATGCTCGACAGGCTGAGCGCAGAGAAAGCCCTCAACCCGCGCGGCGTGGTGGGGCTGTTCCCGGCGAACCGCGTGGGCGACGACGTGGAAATCTACCGCGATGAAACCCGCACCCACGTGCTGGCCGTGAGCCACCACCTGCGCCAGCAAACCGAGAAAGTGGGCTTTGCCAACTACTGCCTGGCGGATTTCGTCGCACCGAAACTCTCCGGTAAAGCCGACTATATCGGCGCCTTTGCCGTAACCGGTGGTCTGGAAGAAGACGCGCTGGCGGATGCGTACGACGCGCAGCACGATGATTACAACAAAATCATGGTGAAAGCGATCGCCGACCGTCTGGCGGAAGCCTTCGCTGAATATCTGCATGAACGCGTACGTAAGGTGCACTGGGGCTACGCGGCGAATGAGAACCTCAGCAACGAGGAGCTGATCCGCGAAAATTACCAGGGCATTCGTCCGGCGCCGGGGTATCCGGCCTGCCCGGAACACACCGAGAAGGGCACTATCTGGAAGTTGCTGGACGTCGAAGCGCATACCGGCATGAAGCTCACCGAGTCGTTCGCCATGTGGCCGGGCGCGTCCGTTTCCGGCTGGTACTTCAGCCATCCGGACAGCAAGTACTTCGCCGTGGCACAGCTTCAGCGCGATCAGATTGAGGATTACGCTCTGCGTAAAGGCATGAGCGTGTCAGAGGTGGAACGCTGGCTGGCACCGAATTTGGGCTACGACGCAGACTAACGTCACTTTTCCTTACAACAAACAGGGCACCGCTATGGTGCCTTGTCTCTTTCTTACGTTTAAACCCTTATACTGAACCTCAGGAAAACGAATAACGATAAGGAGGAATGCCTACCGTGTTGACGTTGTTACACCTGCTCTCCGCAGTCGCACTGCTGGTATGGGGCACCCATATCGTTCGTACCGGCGTGATGCGTGTGTTTGGCGCACGTTTACGTACCGTTCTCAGCGGCAGCGTTGAGAAGAAGCCGCTCGCCTTCTGCGCGGGTATTGGCGTCACGGCGCTGGTGCAAAGCAGCAACGCCACCACCATGCTCGTCACCTCGTTCGTGGCGCAGGATCTGGTGGCGCTCGCCCCGGCGCTGGTGATTGTCCTTGGCGCCGACGTCGGTACCGCGCTGATGGCGCGTATCCTGACGTTCGATCTCTCCTGGCTGTCGCCACTGCTGATTTTTATCGGCGTCATTTTTTTCCTCGGCCGTAAGCAAAGCCGTGCCGGGCAGCTTGGCCGCGTCGGTATTGGCCTCGGGCTGATCCTGCTGGCGCTGGAGCTGATTGTGCAGGCTGTCACGCCGATCACCCAGGCCAACGGTGTGCAGGTCATCTTCGCCTCGTTAACCGGCGATATTATGCTGGATGCGCTGATCGGCGCGGTATTCGCCATCGTCAGCTACTCCAGCCTGGCAGCGGTCCTGCTGACGGCGACCTTAACCGCCGCAGGGGTAATTTCCTTCCCGGTGGCGCTGTGCCTGGTGATCGGTGCCAACCTCGGCTCTGGCCTGCTGGCGATGCTCAACAACAGCGCCGCCAACGCTGCCGCCCGCCGGGTGGCGCTGGGGAGTTTACTGTTTAAGCTGGTGGGTAGCCTGATCATTCTGCCGTTTGTGCACCCGCTGGCGAACCTGATGGATAATCTCTCTCTGCCGAAAGCGGAGCTGGTGATCTACTTCCACGTCTTCTACAACCTGGTGCGCTGTCTGGCGATGGTGCCGTTTGCCGCGCCGATGGCCCGCTTCTGCGAGCGGCTTATTCGTGATGAACCGGAGCTGGACGCGCGCCTTAAACCGAAGCATCTGGACACCTCGGTGCTGGATACTCCTGCGCTGGCAATCGCCAATGCCGCCCGCGAAACGCTGCGCATGGGCGACGCGATGGAAACCATGCTGGAAGGGCTGCAAAAGGTGATGCACGGCGAGCCGCGCGAAGAGAAAGAGCTGCGCAGGCTGGCGGACGATATCAACGTGCTCTATACCGCCATCAAGCTCTATCTGGCGAGGATCCCCCAGGACGAGCTGGCGGAAGAGGAGTCGCGCCGCTGGGCGGAAATCATCGAGATGTCGCTTAACCTGGAGCAGGCTTCGGATATTGTCGAGCGTATGGGCAGTGAAATCGCAGACAAATCCCTGGCCGCACGCCGGGCGTTTTCTGTTGAAGGGCTGAAAGAGCTGGAAGCGCTGCACGAACAGCTGGTCAGCAACCTGAAGTTGGCGATGTCGGTCTTCTTCTCCAGCGACGTGCCGAGCGCGCGCCGCCTGCGCCGCAATAAGCATCGTTTCCGCATCCTTAATCGCCGCTACTCACACGCCCACGTTGAGCGTCTGCACCAGCAGAACGTGCAGAGTATCGAGACCAGCTCCCTGCACCTGGGGCTGCTGGGGGATATGAAGCGCCTCAACTCGTTGTTCTGTGCGGTGGCGTACAGCGTGATGGAGCAGCCGGATGAAGACGATGAGCGGGATGAGTATTAATCTCTGAAAGCGCCTCGCAAAACCCTTTTGTGAGGCGTGACACCTTCTAAAGAGCAATTCATTCTTAAGGCCTTACATTTTTAAGGGAATAGAAAATGCTCGTTTATTACGCTACACTTCGCCAATTCATGCGCATTCCAATGGGGGGGTATCATGCGCACTACTAATGGCATTAAAAAATCAGTCAATGTTTCGTTAGCACCAGAAATTCTTGAAGAAGCGCGACGTCTTAAGCTCAATCTCTCTGCTGTACTCACGGCCGCTCTACAGGAGCAGTTTCGTGCGCATCAGCGCGCAGAGTGGTTAGCAGAAAATAAAGCGTCTATAGAGGCCATTAACCAGTGGGTTGATGAAAACGGCTCCTTTAGTGACTTTCAGAGGTCATTCTGATGGAGCAATATTTTGCTTATGCGAATGAAGGTAATGGGAAAAAAGCATATCCATGGCTTATTAATATGCAGCACCCTGTTGCTAATGTGATGAAACATGTACTGGTTGCTCCCGCCGTTGAATTAAGCCAGTTGGGCGGCATTCGTCCGCCTGCGAAAGTGTGCCCTGTCGTTGAAATCGCGGGTAAGTCCTGCGTTGTCATGATGCATATGCTGTCAGGCATCTCTTCAAAAGAGTTAGGTGAACGCGTTGCCGATCTTACTAACAGCAGTGCTTCATTGCGGGATGCACTCGATTTTCTGATCAGCGGTTACTAGGACTTTTTTGTCAGGCGCAAGGTAAGGTATATTTCGCCCTTCACAGGAGAAACTATGCTGCCAACTCAATCAACCCGATTAAACAAATACATTAGCGAGAGCGGGATCTGCTCACGTCGCGAGGCTGACCGTTACATTGAACAAGGTAACGTGTTTCTTAACGGCAAGCGCGCCACCATCGGTGACCAGGTGGTGCCTGGCGATGTGGTTAAAGTGAATGGTCAGGTCATCGAACCGCGTGATGCTGAAGACCTGGTGTTTATCGCGTTGAATAAACCGGTTGGGATTGTCAGCACCACGGAAGACGGTGAACGGGACAACATCGTTGATTTCGTGAACCACAGCAGCCGTATTTTCCCGATTGGTCGCCTGGATAAGGACTCTCAGGGGTTAATTTTCCTGACTAATCACGGCGATCTGGTGAACAAAATTCTGCGTGCCGGTAACGACCACGAGAAAGAGTACATTGTTACGGTGAACAAGCCGGTCACGGACGAGTTCATCCGGGGAATGGGCGCAGGCGTGCCGATTCTGGGCACCGTGACGAAGAAGTGTAAAGTCAGAAAAGAGGCGCCGTTTGCGTTTCGTATCACGCTGGTGCAGGGCCTGAACCGCCAGATCCGCCGCATGTGCGAGTACTTCGGTTATGAAGTGACGAAGCTTGAACGCACGCGCATCATGAACGTCAGCCTGTCCGGGATCCCGCTGGGCGAGTGGCGTGACTTAACGGATGACGAGCTGATCGAGCTGTTCAAACTTATCGAGAACTCCTCGTCCGAAGCGAAGCCGAAAGCTAAAGCCAAACCGAAAACGCAGGCGATTAAGCGTCCGGTGGTGAAGGCACCGCAGGCGGAAGAGAAAGGGCGGGGCAAGCCGGGCAACGGAAAACGCTTTACCCAGCCGGGGCGCAAAAAGAAAGGGCGCTGATTAGCGCCTTCCACGGGTTGATGTGCTGGCGGACCAGGAAAAAGTCGCCTCTGCATCGGGTTTATAAGCCTGCTCTTTTTTCAGCTTGCGGGCTTTTTTCGCCGCGGCATCACGTTGCGCCATCAGTTTATCGATGTACTCTTTTTTAACCTGATTGGTTTCGGCGTTCGTCAGCGTGCGGCCATGCGCGATACGGGCGCGGTCGAGTAGCGTTTTCAGTTCGCGCTGCTCGGCTTCGGTCATGTCTTTCTGGGTCAAACGTGGTGTAGCCATTGCTGAAGCCTCCTGATGGGGAGGCTTCAGTGTAAAGCAAGCCGGGTCAATTAACCCTGTTTCACCGCATCTTTTTTCGGTTGGTCATCAATCGGCTTACCGGACCAGTATCCAGCTAACAGCGAACCGGACAGGTTGTGCCAGACAGAGAACAGCGCCCCCGGTAGCGCTGCCAGCGGTGAGAAGTAAATTTTACCCAGCGCCGCTGCCAGGCCGGAGTTCTGCATCCCCACTTCGATCGCCAGCGTGCGGCAGGTGGATTCGTCAAAGCCAAACAGCTTTCCGCCCCAGTAACCGCCCAGCAGACCAATAGTGTTATGCAGCACAACCGCGACGATCACCACAAAGCCCACCGAAGCAATGTGCGATGCGGAACCGGCTACCACGGCGCTGATAATGGCCAGTATGCAGACCATCGAAAACGCGGGCAGATACGGCTCAACCGCTTTCACCACCCGCGGGAAGAGATGGTGGATCACCAGCCCCAGCGCAATCGGGATCACCACGATTTGCAGGATGCTGAGCAGCATGCCCATCACGTCCACCTGGATATGCGCGTCCACATACAGGCGGGTTAACAGCGGCGTGGCAATCACACCCACCAGCGTGGAAACGGACGAGATGGTGACGGAGAGCGCCACGTCGCCTTTCGCCAGATAGATCATGACGTTAGATGCCGTACCGCTGGCTACGCTCCCCACCAGCACCATCCCGGCGGAAAGGTCGGGCGGCATCTTAAAGGCCATCGCCAGCAGCCAGGCCGCGAGCGGCATCACCAGGTAGTGCAGGAAAATCCCTGCGGCAACCGGTGCCGGGCGAGACAGCACGCGTTTGAAATCGTCAATTTTCAGATGCACGCCCATGCTGAACATAATCAGCATCAGCAGCGTGGTGACCCACGGACCAATGCCCGTGAACGTGGCAGGAGTGTAATACGCGAGTACAGAGAGCAGCAGCGCCCATAACGGGAACAGCCGGGTGATAGCGGAGAGCATAGTGAATTCCTTGCAGTATTGTCGTGTTGTTTTGTTATAAAAAAGCCGGGTCTGTGCCCGGCTTATTGATATTGTTTATCGTGCTAACGAATTTTATTCAAACAAATTCTGATGAAGTTTCTGCACGACCTGCTCGGCCTGATCGGCAGGGACCAGGAAGCAGAGGTTGTAGCTGGACGCGCCGTAGCAAATCATGCGGATATTGAACGGGTCGAGCACGCCGAACACCTCTTTGCCCACGCCGCAGGCGCGCGACAGCTTATTACCGATGATGGCCACCAGCGCCAGATCTTCTTCCACCTCCACGCGGCACAACTCGGAAAGCTCAATCAGCAGCGACTGCGTCAGCAGGGTGTCGCCGGTAGAGGTGGAGCCGGTGGTGTCGAGCGTCAGCGCGATGCTGACTTCTGACGTGGTGATCAGGTCCACGGAGATATTGTGGCGCGCCAGGATGCCAAACACTTCCGCCAGGAATCCACGGGAGTGCAGCATATTATGGCTGTGCAGGGTTACCAGCGTCTGCTTACGACGCAGGGCCAGCGCGCGGAACAGTGGCGGGTTCTCGGTTTTCTTGCAGACCAGCGTCCCGCCCGCCTTTGGATCTTTACTGGAGCCAACGAAGACCGGAATGTCGCTGCGCACGGCGGGCAGCAGCGTGGCCGGGTGCAGCACTTTCGCGCCGAAAGTCGCCATTTCAGCCGCTTCTTCAAAGGCGATCACGTCAATACGTTTTGCCGCAGAGACCACGCGCGGGTCGGTGGTGTAGATACCCGGCACGTCCGTCCAGATATCCACGCGGGTGGCGTGCAGGGCTTCACCCAGCAGGGCGGCGGTGTAGTCGCTACCGCCACGGCCCAGCGTGGTTGTGCGCCCTTTGGCTTCGCTGCCGATAAAGCCCTGGGTGATCACTATGCCTTCATCCAGGCGCGGGGCAAGCTGCTGGTTAGTCAGCTCAGCCAGGGCTTCCACGTCCGGCTCGGCGCGGCCAAAGCGGTCGCTGGTGCGCATCACTTTACGCACGTCGAACCACTGCGCCTGAATATTGCGCTCGCGCATGATCTCAACGAACAGCAGGGTGGACATCAGTTCGCCGTGGCTGACCAGTTCATCGGTCAGTGCGCTGGAGGTGGCCAGCGACGCAGCTTCAGCCAGGGTGGTGATATTTTCCAGCAGGCGTTCCACTTCCTCACGAATGACGTTCGGGTTTTGCAGACGCTCGAGAATGTCGAACTGAATTTTGCGCAGTGCATCCAGCTTCACGAAACGCTCGGTCGCTTCCAGTCCTTCAGACAGGGAAACCAGCAGGTTCGTCACGCCGGCTGAGGCGGAAAGCACCACCAGGCGGGTATTCGGATCGGCCAGCACCACATCGGCGCTGCGGTTCATGGCATCGTAGTCTGCCACACTGGTGCCGCCAAACTTGGCGACCACAAAACTCGTCATAACAACCTCGTGTCAGGGAATGAATAGAGCGACCTTGGCACAAGAATGAAGCGAGAACAGGTGCAGGCGCAAAATACGGCCCTATAAATAAAATGCGGGGGAGGTCCTGTCAATGCTGGGATTATGCGGATTTTTCATGGGGGGGTACCCCTCAGAAACAGGACTTATAACAGGCCCATATTTTATGCTCCTTTTTCCCCCTTTTTGACCGACATTTCGCCACGCCGGAAGGGCGCGACAGCAGCTATACTTTTCGGGTCTTTTCACCTGCGTTTGATGCAGACCAGGGCAATGGCATAAAAACCATCACAATTTTTATTTGCAGGCGCTACAATCGACCGCAGTCACAATTCTCAAATCAGAAGAGTATTGCTATGAAAAACATCAACCCAACGCAGACCGCTGCATGGCAGGCACTACAGAAACATTTTGATGAAATGAAAGACGTCACTATCGCGGATCTGTTCGCGAAAGATGCCGATCGTTTCAGCAAGTTTTCCGCCACCTTCGATGACCTGATGCTGGTGGATTTCTCCAAGAACCGTATCACCGAAGAGACGCTGGCGAAGCTGCAAGATCTGGCGAAAGAGACTGAGCTGGCAGATGCCATCAAATCCATGTTCTCCGGTGAGAAAATCAACCGCACCGAAGACCGTGCCGTCCTGCACGTGGCCCTGCGTAACCGTAGCAATACGCCAATTATCGTTGACGGCAAAGATGTGATGCCGGAAGTGAACGCGGTGCTGGAAAAGATGAAAACCTTCTCTGAAGCGATCATCTCAGGTAGCTGGAAAGGCTACACCGGCAAAGCGATCACCGACGTCGTAAACATCGGTATCGGCGGCTCTGACCTCGGCCCGTTCATGGTGACCGAGGCGCTGCGCCCGTACAAAAACCACCTCAACATGCACTTCGTGTCCAACGTCGATGGGACTCACATCGCTGAAGTGCTGAAAAAGGTGAACCCGGAAACCACGCTGTTCCTGGTGGCGTCTAAAACCTTCACCACTCAGGAAACCATGACCAACGCCCACAGCGCGCGCGACTGGTTCCTGAAAACCGCGGGCGACGAAAAGCACGTGGCGAAACACTTTGCGGCGCTGTCCACCAACGGTAAAGCGGTGGGTGAGTTCGGTATTGATACCGCGAACATGTTTGAGTTCTGGGACTGGGTGGGCGGCCGCTACTCACTGTGGTCTGCGATCGGTCTGTCCATCATCCTGTCCGTGGGCTTCGACAACTTCGTTGAGCTGCTCTCCGGTGCGCACGCGATGGACAAACACTTCTCCACCACCGCGCCTGAGAAAAACCTGCCGGTGCTGCTGGCGCTGATCGGGATCTGGTACAACAACTTCTTCGGCGCTGAAACCGAAGCGATTCTGCCGTACGACCAGTACATGCACCGCTTTGCGGCCTACTTCCAGCAGGGCAACATGGAATCCAACGGCAAGTACGTTGACCGTAACGGCAACGCGGTGGATTACCAGACTGGCCCAATCATCTGGGGCGAGCCGGGCACCAACGGCCAGCACGCGTTCTACCAGCTGATCCACCAGGGTACCAAAATGGTACCGTGCGATTTCATCGCCCCGGCGATTACGCACAACCCACTGTCCGACCACCATCCGAAGCTGCTGTCTAACTTCTTCGCCCAGACCGAAGCGCTGGCGTTCGGTAAATCCCGCGAGGTGGTTGAGCAGGAATACCGTGACCAGGGTAAAGATCCGGCTACGCTGGAGCACGTTGTGCCGTTTAAAGTGTTCGAAGGCAACCGTCCAACTAACTCCATTCTGCTGCGCGAAATCACGCCGTTCAGCCTGGGTGCGCTGATTGCCCTCTACGAGCACAAAATCTTCACTCAGGGCGCTATTCTGAACATCTTCACCTTTGACCAGTGGGGCGTTGAGCTGGGCAAACAGCTGGCAAACCGCATTCTGCCAGAGCTGGGTGACGATAAAGCGATCGACAGCCACGACAGCTCCACCAATGGTCTGATTAACCGTTATAAAGCCTGGCGTGCGTAATAAATATGTCATGAACAATGCCGGCGATATGCCGGCATTTTTTTATCGGATAATTCCTGATGTCTGTTAGTTATCTCAAATTCTGAAGCTGAGTTTAATCCGAAAAAGACGGTTAACCCGTTAATTGCTACGGTTTATTTTAAGAAAATACGGAGTGATGATTTAACGTTGTTATATTATAAATGTTTGATTTTTAATGTTTATATATTTCATTGATTCTTTTTTCTTTTCATTTTTAACCATTAGTCTGAAAACCTCATCCCTATTTACCCCCACGGTAAACCCACTGCTTTAGTTGTGTATACTCGAATCCGCCTGAATTTCTTTTCGGGCAAATCTCCATTCATTCATTGAAGGGAAATTGTTATGAAGAAAGTACTGTATGGCATTTTTGCCATATCTGCGCTTGCGGCGACGTCTGTCTATGCAGCTCCGGTCCAGGTCGGAGAAGCAGCAGGGTCGGCAGCGACGTCTGCGTCTGCGGGGAGTTCTACCGCAGCCAGCACCAGCGCCGTAAGTTCAGCCGTGGGTGTCGCGCTGGCGGCAACCGGTGGCGGTGATGGCTCCAATACCGGAACCACGACCACTACGACGACCAGCACCCAGTAATACCGGGTGTTTTAATCATAACCACACTTCGGTGTGGTTATTTCGCCCCTTCGGAGAAGAGTCGTGAAGCGACCTGCAATCATCCTGATTTGCCTGCTGTTGCAGGCGTGCTCAGCTACCACCAAAGGGCTGGGCCACTCACTGTGGGACAGCATGTTCGGCACGCCGGGCGTGCATCTGACCGATGACGAACTTCAGAACATGCCGTATGCCAGCCAGTACATGCAGCTAAACGATGGTCCGCAACTGTTTGTGGTGCTCGCTTTCGATGAAAACGGGCAGCAGAAATGGGTGACGCAGGATCAGGCCACCATCGTGACGCAGCATTCCCGCATCGTGAAAACGTTGCTCGGCGGCGACAACCTGCTTGAGGTGAACAACCTGGCTGAAGATCCGCTCATCAAGCCGAATCAGATCGTCGATGGCGCAAGCTGGACGCGCACGATGGGCTGGACCGAGCATAAACAGGTGCGCTACGCCACGGCCCGCTCCACCTTCCGCTGGGACGGTACGGACAGTGTCAAAGTGGGCAGCGACGAAACGCAGGTGCGCGTGCTGGATGAAGAAGTGACAACCGATCAGGCCACCTGGCATAACCGCTTCTGGGTGGACGAAGAGGGGCAAATCCGCCAGTCCTTACAGTATCTCGGTTCCGGTTTCTTCCCGGTGAAGACCACCCTGATCAAGGCGGCGAAATCATGAAAATGTTCATCCACATTGCGCTTCTCGCCAGCCTGACCTCGCCGCTGGCGTGGTCTGCGGGAACGGTACAGGTCTACACCCCGGACAGCGAAAAACCTAAAACCTTAACCAATGCCGGGCATCTGCTCGATCTGGTGGGGCAGCCGAGGCTGGCGAAAAGCTGGTGGACCGGGGCGGTGATCAGCGAGCGTCAGGCGACGATCGTAGCGGAACAAAAACATCAGGCGCTGCTCGCCCGACTGAGCGGGCTGGCACAACAGGAAGATACCGACGATGCCGCGGCCATTACTAGCCTGCGTCAACAGCTTCAGGCGGTTAAGGTGACGGGGCGCCAGAAGGTGAATCTGGATCCGGATGAGGTGCGCGTTGCGGAAAACGGCAATCCGTCGCTGGAAGGGGACTATACCCTGTGGCTTCCGGCTCAGCCTTCCACCGTCACCGTGATGGGGCTTCTCAGCAGCCCTGGCAAAAAGCCGTTTACGCCGGGCCGGGACGTGGCGAGCTATCTCGACGAGCAAAGTCTGCTCAGCGGAGCGGATAACAGCTATGCCTGGGTGGTCTATCCGGACGGGCATACGCAGAAAGCGCCGGTGGCTTACTGGAATAAACGCCATATCGAACCTATGCCAGGCAGCATCATTTTTGTCGGTTTTGCCGACCATTTCTGGACGAAAGCGTATGACGGGCTTAATGCCGATATCCTTCGCTCCCTGATACAGCGGATACCGGAATAATGAAAAAAACCTATCTCTACAGCATGCTTGCACTGTGCGTGAGTGCCGCCTGTCATGCAGAAACGTATCCGGCACCCATTGGCCCGTCGCAGTCCGATTTTGGCGGCGTGGGCTTACTGCAAACCCCGACCGCGCGTATGGCCCGCGAGGGGGAAATCAGCCTTAACTATCGCGATAACGATCAGTACCGTTACTACTCTGCGTCCGTGCAGCTGTTCCCCTGGCTGGAGACCACGCTGCGCTACACCGACGTGCGTACAAAACAGTACAGCAGCGTTGAGTCCTTCTCCGGCGATCAGACCTACAAAGACAAAGCCTTCGACGTGAAGCTGCGCCTGTGGGAAGAGAGCTACTGGATGCCGCAGGTCTCCGTTGGCGCGAAGGATATCGGCGGGACCGGCCTGTTTGACGCGGAATACATCGTGGCCAGCAAAGCCTGGGGACCGTTTGATTTCTCGCTTGGTCTGGGATGGGGCTATCTCGGCACCAGCGGCAACGTCAAAAATCCGTTCTGTACCTACAGCGATAAATACTGCTACCGCGATAACAGCTACCAGAAAGCGGGCTCCATCAACGGGGACCAGATGTTCCACGGCCCGGCCTCGCTGTTTGGCGGCGTTGAGTATCAAACACCGTGGCAGCCATTACGCCTGAAGCTGGAGTACGAAGGAAACGACTACTCGCAGGACTTCGCCGGGAAAATTGAGCAAAAGAGCAAGTTTAACGTCGGCGCCATTTACCGCGTCACCGACTGGGCCGACGTTAACCTCAGCTATGAGCGCGGTAATACCCTGATGTTTGGCTTTACCCTGCGCACTAACTTTAACGACATGCGACCGCACTACAATGACAACCCGCGGCCAAAATATCAGCCGGAGCCGCAGGATGCGATCCTTCAGCACTCCGTGGTAGCGAACCAGCTGACGCTGCTGAAATATAACGCGGGCCTGGCGGATCCGAAGATCCAGACCAAAGGCGATACGCTGTATGTTACCGGCGAGCAGGTGAAATACCGCGACTCCCGCGAAGGGATCGAGCGCGCCAACCGGATCGTCATGAACGATCTGCCGGAGGGGATCCGCACGATCCGCGTGACGGAGAACCGTCTCAACCTGCCGCAGGTTACAACCGAAACCGATGTTGCCAGCCTTAAACGTCACCTTGAAGGCGAACCGCTGGGACATGAAACCGAGCTGGTACAAAAACGCGTTGAGCCGGTGGTGCCAGAGAGCACCGAGCAGGGCTGGTATATCGATAAATCCCGCTTCGATTTCCATATCGATCCGGTGCTGAACCAGTCCGTGGGTGGGCCAGAAAACTTCTACATGTATCAGCTGGGGGCGATGGCGACGGCGGATCTGTGGGTGACCGACCACCTGTTGACCACCGGTAGTCTGTTCGGCAACATTGCCAACAACTACGACAAATTTAACTACACCAACCCGCCGAACGATTCAAAACTGCCGCGCGTGCGTACCCGCGTTCGCGAATATGTGCAGAACGATATCTACGTGAATAACCTCCAGGCCAACTACTTCCAGTACTTCGGCAACGGCTTCTACGGCCAGGTTTACGGTGGCTATCTGGAAACCATGTTCGGCGGCGCCGGGGCAGAAGTGCTTTATCGTCCTGTCGACAGCAACTGGGCGTTTGGGATTGATGCCAACTACGTGAAACAGCGTGACTGGCGCAGCGCGCAGGACATGATGAAGTTCACCGACTACAGCGTCAAAACCGGCCACCTGACCGCCTACTGGACGCCGTCGTTCGCGCAGGACGTGCTGGTGAAAGCCAGCGTCGGCCAGTATCTGGCGGGCGATAAGGGCGGCACGCTGGATATCTCCAAACACTTCGACAGCGGCGTCGTGGTGGGCGGCTATGCCACCCTCACCAACGTTTCGCCAGACGAGTACGGTGAAGGGGACTTCACCAAAGGGGTGTACGTGTCGATTCCGCTGGATCTGTTCTCATCAGGCCCAACCCGCAGCCGTGCGGCGGTGGGCTGGACGCCGCTGACGCGCGACGGCGGCCAGCAGCTTGGACGTAAGTTCCAGCTGTATGATATGACCAGCGATAAGAACATTAACTTCCGCTGATGCTTATTTGCCCGGTGGCGCTGCGCTTACCGGGCCTACGAGAGTGTTTTTGTAGGCCGGGCAAACGCAGTGCCGCCCGGCAAGAATGTTCATCTGGACAAAACATAAACAAAAAATATAGATCCCCGTCACATTTTTGCGTTATACAGGAACCTCGCCCTGGAGAATGAGGTGCTGTATGACATCCCTGACTCGTCCGCGCGTTGAGTTTATCTCAACGATACTCCAGACCGTGCTGAACCTCGGTCTGCTGAGCCTTGGCCTGATCCTGGTCGTGTTTCTGGGTAAAGAGACGGTGCATCTGGCGGATGTGCTGTTCGCCCCTGAGCAAACCAGCAAATACGCGCTGGTGGAAGGCCTGGTGGTCTACTTTCTCTACTTCGAATTTATCGCCCTGATTGTGAAGTACTTTCAGTCCGGCTTTCACTTCCCGCTGCGCTATTTTGTCTACATTGGCATCACCGCGATTGTGCGGCTGATCATCGTCGATCATAAATCCCCGCTCGACGTGCTGATCTATTCGGCAGCGATCCTGCTGCTGGTGATCACCCTCTGGCTGTGCAACTCAAAGCGGCTGAAACGCGAATAAAAAAAGGGCGCTCCGAAGAGCGCCTAACAACAGTCACAAGTTGGTTCAATACAATACGTCTAAAGTTGAGGGTTGCAGTGGCATAACAAATGAAACTTAACCTTTCACACCGCCCGCCGTCAGGCCGTTGACCAGCCAGCGCTGGGCCAGCAGGAACACCACGGTAATCGGGATGGCAGAGAGGACGGCCGCCGCGGCAAAGTCGCCCCACAGGTAGTTTTGCGGGTTGAGATACTGCTGCATACCGACGGCCAGGGTGTAGCTGTTTACATCACGCAGTAACAGTGAGGCGACCGGGACTTCGGTGATCGCCGCGATAAACGACAGAATAAACACCACCGCCAGAATCGGCACCGACAGCGGCAGCAGCACCAGGCGGAACGCCTGCCACGGTGTCGCCCCATCCAGCGCCGCCGCTTCTTCCAGCGAACCGTCGATGGTTTCGAAATAGCCCTTGATAGTCCACACATGCAGGGCGATGCCGCCAAGATAGGCAAAAATCACGCCGCCGTGAGTGTTCAGGCCGATGAACGGCACGTACTGGCCCAGACGGTCAAACAGGGCATACAACGCCACCAGTGACAGCACGGCCGGGAACATCTGGAAAATCAGCATCCCTTTCAGCAGCGTCGCTTTGCCCGGGAAACGCATACGGGCGAAGGCGTAAGCACAGGTGGTGGAGAGCGTCACGATGCCGATCGCGGTGATAGTCGCCACCTTCACCGAGTTCCACAGCCACAGCAGCACCGGGAACGGCGGCGGCGTGACGCGGCCATCCGCGTGCTCCACGCTGAAGCCCAGCGCGAGCTTCCAGTGCTCCCAGGAGATTTCGTCCGGGATCAGGCTCCCGGTGGCGAAGTTCCCCGAACGCAGGGAGATGGCGATAACCATCAGCAGCGGGAACATGATCGCCGCGATGAAAATCAGCAGGCCTAAGTGCGTCGCCAGGAGGCGCAGTTTCTGAGATTTGGGTTGTACCATTGCCATGTTCAGTGCCCTCCTTAGTCAAATTTCATACGTGTGGCTTTCAGGTTTACAATCGCCAGGGCGCCAACCAGCAGGAAGATCAGGGTGGCAATCGCCGCCGCCAGGCCGAAGTCCTGACCGCCGCCGCCCTCGAAGGCGATGCGGTAGGTGTAGCTCACGAGCAGGTCGGTATAACCAGCTGGCGTCGTGGTGCCAAGGCGGTCCGGGCCGCCGTTGGTCAACAGCTGAATCAGCACGAAGTTGTTAAAGTTAAAGGCGAAGCTGGCGATCATCAGCGGCGTCAGCGGCTTAATGAGCAGCGGCAGGGTAATTTTGAAGAAGTTCTGGAACGGACCCGCGCCGTCCATCGCCGAGGCTTCGTACAGATCGTCCGGGATAGCCTTCAGCAGCCCCATGCACAGGATCATCATGTACGGATACCCGAGCCAGGTGTTCACGATGATAATCATCGAGCGGGCGGTGGTCGGGTCGCTGAACCAGGCCGGTTTGATGCCGAACAGCGCGCTCAGCATCATGTTGATTTCACCGAAGCTCTGGTTAAACAGCCCTTTGAAAATCAGAATCGAGATAAACGACGGTACGGCATACGGCAGAATCAGCAGCACGCGGTAAATCGCTTTGCCTTTCAGGGACTCCCACTGGACGAGGCAGGCCAACACCATGCCCACGGCCACGGTCAGGATCACCGTCAGTACCGAGAACACCACCGTCCAGACGAAGATGGCGAAGAATGGTTTCTGGATGCCTTCGTCGGTAAACACGCGGGTGAAGTTATCCCAGCCGATGGTGACGGTGTAGCCCGGGCTGAGTTTGTCGTCGCCCCAGCTGCCGTCGGCATTCACCGACTGATAGAAACCGATATCGTTGTTCGGGCGATACTTCACGCCGCTCTGGTTGTTGGTCAGCGTGCCGTCATCCGCCAGCGTATAAAGCGGCTGTGTGCCGGAGAACTGGCGCAGCGAGCTCATGGTTACTTTGCTGTCATCGGGCAGCACGGCGGTGAGCTGGGTCAGCGCCTGGCGATTCTGGGTGATGATACGCAGGTTCGCACGTTCACCTTCCGGCAGGGCCGCAGCCTCTTTTAAGGCCAGCTTCTGCTCGCCGCCAAATTTGAACGCGTCGGAAAGATAGGTTTTGCCGCTCTCACCGTCAGTGAGCGCTAACTTCCACTCATCTCCCGCAGGATACAGGCCGAAGTTAAAGGTTTTACCCGCCTGATAAGAACGGTCCAGAAGCACCTGGGTGGCGCGCTCCTGCGCGAGCTGGTTGGTGCTGCTGTAGTTGGTAAAGGCAATCGCGATGGTGCAGATCAGCGGAAAGAGGACAAACAGCCCCATCCCGGCAACACCCGGGTAGACATAGCGCCAGGCGTACGCTTTACGGTTGGCGAAAATATACAGGCCAACCGAGCTTAAAATCAGCGTCATGATGGCAAACAGGTATTCCCCTTGCACGTACATTAAAACAACAAGGTAACCCACCAGCAGACACAGCAGACCTATCACTGACCACTTCAGTGCGTCGCTTTGCCACCAGTGCTTCTTTTTAATGACATCCATGGGGTTCTTCCTCTACAACGGTGGAAACTTATCGTCAGGTGGCGCTGCGCTTACCTGACCTACGGATCGTGCCGTAGTCGTAGGGCGGGTAAGCGCATGCGCCACCCGCCGTTTTTCAGACTTACTTAGTAATACGACCCTGAGCATCTTTCAGCGCGGCATCGACGGTCTGGCGACCGCTTGCAGCGTTGATGACGGCGGTACGGGTGGCGTACCAGAACGCAGCCATCTGTGGGATGTTCGGCATGATTTCGCCTTTCTGGGCGTTATCCATGGTGGCCGCAATACGTGGATCTTTCGCCAGCTGATCCTGGAAGGATTTCAGCGCAACGGCGCCCAGCGGTTTGTCCTTGTTCACTTCATCCAGACCCTGATCGGTCAGCAGGTAGTTTTCGAGGAACTCTTTCGCCAGCTCTTTGTTCGGGCTGGCGGCGTTGATACCCGCGCTCAGCACGCCCACGAACGGTTTAGACGGTTTGCCGTTGAAGGTTGGCAGCAGCGTCACGCCGTAGTTGATTTTGCTCTTGTCGATGTTGGTCCAGGCCCACGGACCGTTGATGGTCATCGCGGTTTCGCCTTTGTTGAACGCCGCTTCCGCGATGGAGTAGTCGGTATCCGCGTTCATGTGTTTGTTCTTAATCAGGTCAACCAGGAAGGTCAGGCCTTTTTTCGCGCCCGCACTATCCACGCCCACGTCTTTCACGTCATATTTGCCGTTTTCAAACTTGAACGCGTAGCCGCCGTCGGCAGCAATCAGCGGCCAGGTGAAGTACGGCTCTTGCAGGTTGAACATCAGAGCGGATTTACCTTTCGCCTTCAGCTCTTTATCCAGGGCAGGGATCTCTTCCCAGGTTTTCGGTGGATTTGGCACCAGGTCTTTGTTGTAAATCAGTGACAGCGCTTCAACCGCGATTGGGTAAGCGATCAGCTTGCCGTTATAGCGAACGGCGTCCCAGGTGAACGGGAACAGTTTGTCCTGGAAGGCTTTGTCTGGCGTAACTTCTGCCAGCAGGCCAGACTGCGCATAGCCCCCGAAACGGTCATGCGCCCAGAAGATAATGTCCGGACCGTCGCCAGTTGCCGCAACCTGCGGGAACTTCTCTTCCAGTTTGTCCGGGTGTTCTACGGTGACTTTGATACCGGTGTCTTTCTCGAATTTTTTGCCCACTTCGGCCAGACCGTTATAGCCCTTGTCGCCGTTAATCCAGATAACCAGCTTACCTTCTTCAATTTTGGCGAGAGCCGGTGCGGAAATCATCATTGCTGCGAGGGCGGACAATGCGAAAACGCGTGCGCCAGTCTTGATCTTCATATCTGCCATCCTTTATTGGTGATGTGCTCGTGGATACATAAGGTGGTTCAACGTGACTCAGTCTCCTTATTTGACATCCTCTTTCCATCCTCCCAGTCCCTACGCCCCACCCCCTGTTTGTGTGATCCCTGTAACATAAATTTAAGTTATGAGTGCTGGCGCACATAAAAACCCACTGAATTTTGCAGGCCGCTTCACGATTTTCGCCTCGGCCCCTCCGCTGCGGTCGCAGAGCCTGCTCTCTCATCCTCCCGCCTCCTCCCCCATAAAAAAGCCGGGGGGTGGAGGATTCACGAAAGTAATGGAACACGCATAGTGAACTTATCTTGAATGTTTCTGTCGGTGACAGGTTGTAACGAAGGGAGAAGGGCATGGCGAGCGTACAGCTGCGTAATGTAACGAAAGCCTGGGGCGACGTTGTGGTGTCAAAAGACATCAATCTGGACATCCACGAAGGTGAATTTGTGGTGTTCGTGGGTCCATCAGGCTGTGGTAAATCGACTCTGCTGCGTATGATTGCCGGTCTTGAAACCATCACCAGTGGCGATCTGTTTATTGGTGATACCCGAATGAACGACATCCCGCCAGCTGAACGCGGCGTGGGCATGGTGTTCCAGTCTTATGCGCTTTATCCGCATCTTTCCGTTGCCGAGAATATGTCCTTTGGCCTGAAGCTGGCCGGCGCGAAAAAAGAGACCATTAACCAGCGCGTCACCCAGGTGGCGGAAGTGCTCCAGCTGGCACATCTGCTGGAGCGTAAACCGAAGGCGCTCTCCGGCGGTCAGCGTCAGCGTGTGGCGATCGGCCGTACGCTGGTGGCCGAGCCGCGCGTGTTCCTGCTCGATGAACCTCTCTCTAACCTGGATGCCGCCCTGCGCGTCCAGATGCGTATCGAAATCTCCCGTCTGCACAAACGCCTTGGACGCACGATGATTTACGTCACCCACGATCAGGTCGAAGCGATGACGCTGGCCGACAAAATCGTGGTGCTGGACGCCGGTCGCGTGGCGCAGGTGGGCAAACCGCTGGAGCTGTATCACTACCCGGCAGACCGCTTTGTTGCGGGCTTCATTGGCTCGCCAAAGATGAACTTCCTGCCCGTAAAAGTGACCGCGACGGCCATTGAACAGGTACAGGTGGAGCTGCCAAACCGTCAGCAAGTCTGGCTGCCGGTCGACAGCGCCAACGTACAGGTGGGGGCCAATATGTCCCTCGGTATCCGCCCTGAGCATTTACTGCCGAGCCACATCGCTGATGTGACGCTGGAAGGTGAAGTTCAGGTCGTCGAACAGCTTGGTCACGAAACACAGATTCATATCCAGATCCCCGCCATCCGTCAGAACCTGGTCTACCGCCAGAATGACGTGGTGTTGGTAGAAGAGGGTGCCACATTCGCTATCGGTTTGCCGCCAGAGCGTTGCCATCTGTTCCGTGAGGATGGCACTGCATGTCGTCGGTTGCACAAAGAGCCAGGCGTTTAAGCATTCCAATTACAAAGAAAAGCAATGATCTCAGGAGATAGAATAATGATTACTCTGCGCAAAGTCCCTCTGGCTGTCGCCATTGCGGCAGGCATCCTGTCTGCCCAGGCGGGCGCCGTAGACTTTAAAGGTTATGCTCGTTCCGGCATTGGCTGGACCGGAAGTGGCGGTGAACAACAATGTTTCCAGGCAACAGGCGCACAAAGTAAATACCGTCTCGGTAACGAATGTGAAACCTACGCCGAACTGAAACTGGGCCAGGAAGTGTGGAAAGAAGGCGACAAGAGCTTCTATTTCGACACCAACGTAGCGTACTCCGTTTCTCAACAGAATGACTGGGAATCCACCAGCCCGGCCTTCCGTGAAGCTAACGTGCAGGGTAAAAACCTGATTGAATGGCTGCCAGGCTCTACCATCTGGGCCGGTAAACGCTTCTATCAGCGTCATGACGTACACATGATCGACTTCTACTACTGGGATATCTCTGGTCCTGGTGCCGGTATTGAAAACATCGATCTGGGCTTTGGTAAACTCTCTCTGGCAGCGACCCGTTCTTCTGAGTCCGGCGGTTCTGCAACCTTCGCCGATCGTGATGCGAACGGCGACCGTATTTATGACAACGTGGTACCAAACGATGTCTTCGACGTCCGTTTAGCCGGTCTGGAAACCAACCCGGGCGGTACGCTGGAGCTGGGCGTTGACTACGGTCATACCAACATTCCTGACGACTACTACCTGCAACCTGGCGCCTCTAAAGATGGCTGGCTGTTCACCGCTGAACACACCCAGAGCATGATGAAAGGCTTCAACAAGTTCGTACTGCAATACGGTACGGATTCCATGACCTCTAACGGTAAAGGTATTCCACAGGGCGGCAGCATCGATAACGACGGCTCTATGTGGCGCGTGCTGGATCACGGTGCAATCACCCTGGCAGACCGTTGGGACCTGATGTACGTCGGTATGTACCAGAACATCGATCGTGACAACAACAACGGTACCGAGTGGTGGACCGTGGGTGTTCGTCCAATGTTCAAATGGACGCCGATCATGAGCACCTTGCTGGAAGTGGGCTACGACAACGTCAAATCTCAGAAAACTGACGACAAAAACAGCCAGTACAAAATCACCCTGGCACAGCAATGGCAGGCAGGCGACAGCATCTGGTCCCGTCCGGCTATCCGTGTCTTCGCAACCTACGCGAAGTGGGATGAGAAATGGGGCTATGCAAACAACGACTCAGGTGCAGGTTACACCTCTGGCGTAGCGTATAGCGACACCTCCGCGAAAACCTTCAGCCGTGGCGACAACGATGAGTGGACCTTCGGCGCCCAGATGGAAATCTGGTGGTAATTCGTCAAGCCTGACGTAATGACCTGAAAAGAGGGGCGCAAGCCCCTCTCTCCTTAGGGTGCTGCGCGCTATTGCCTGGCCACCGCAGTGCTCACGCTATCAGAGGTAATAACAATGAAAATGAAGAAAAGTCTCGTCGCGCTGTGCCTCTCTGCGGGGCTGTTGGCCTGTGCGCCTGCGGTCACCTTTGCAGATGTGAATTTTGTTCCTCAAAATACCAGCGCTGCGCCAGCTATTCCGGCTGCGGCACTTCAGCAACTGGTGTGGACGCCAGTTGATCAATCGAAAACACAAACTACCCAGCTTTCAGCGGGGGGCCAGTCACTGAACGTGCCGGGTATCAGCGGTCCGGTTGCGGCTTTCAGCGTGCCGGCGAATATCGGCGAGCTGACCCTGACATTGACCAGTGAAGTCAATAAACAGACCAGCGTCTTCGCGCCTAACGTGCTGATCCTCGATCAGAACATGACGCCATCCGCGTTCTTCCCAAGCGACTATTTCAGCTATCAGGAGCCTGGCGTCATGAGCGCCGATCGGCTGGAAGGCGTTATGCGCCTGACACCAGCCCTGGGTCAGCAGAAGATTTATGTTCTGGTGTTCACGACTGAAAAAGATTTGCAGCAAACCACGAAGCTTGTTGACCCGGCAAAAGCCTATGCGAAAGGCACGGGGAACTCTGTTCCGGATATTCCGGACCCGCTTGCCCGTCATACCACCGATGGTCTGATCAAGCTGAAAGTCTCCACCAACAGCGCCTCCAGCGTACTCGTAGGCCCGCTGTTTGGCTCATCTGGCCCGGGTCCGGTAACGGTGGGTAATACTGCCGCGCCTGTGTATGCCGCGCCTGCCGCAGCACCGGCCGCAGCTCCGGCCCCGGCGAAAAAAGCCGAGCCGGTGCTTAACGATACTGAAACTTACTTTAACAACGCCATCAAGCAGGCGGTTAAAAACGGCGATGTCGATAAAGCGCTGAAACTGCTTGATGAAGCCGAGCGTTTAGGTTCAACCACTGCCCGTTCCACCTTTATCAGCAGTGTAAAAGGCAAGGGGTAACCGTCTCCCCACAGTGCTGATTTTGTTAGTCGTTTAGTGCGCCTTCACGGGCGCACTTTTTTTGGCTAAGTTGCACCATTGTTGCGATAGTGATCGCTAAATTTGGTTTGTCCGTCCTCATTTTGCCAATCTGCGATACAATGCCTTTACGTTATGTATCGGAGAGTCTGGCATGTCACACCCCGCGCTAACGCAGCTGCGTGCGCTACGCTATTTCGACCAAATACCCGCGCTTGACCCGGAGCAACTGGACTGGCTGCTGCTGGAAGATTCCATGACAAAACGTTTTGAGCAACAGGGTAAAACGGTCACGGTGACGATGATTCAGGAAGGGTTTGTCTCGCCTGCGGAGATTGCCAGCGAGCTGCCGCTGCTGCCGCAGGAAGAACGCTACTGGCTGCGTGAAATTTTACTGTGTGCCGATGGCGAGCCGTGGCTTGCCGGGCGGACGGTGGTTCCTGAGTCTACACTTTCCGGGCCGGAGCTGGCATTGCAACGCCTCGGCAAAACGCCCCTGGGGCGCTATCTGTTCACCTCGTCTGAACTGACCCGTGATTTTATTGAAATTGGTTGCGATGCCGATTTGTGGGGGCGCCGTTCCCGCCTTCGTTTGAGTGGCAAGCCGTTAATACTGACGGAACTCTTTTTGCCTGCATCGCCGTTGTACTAAGAGGGAGAAAAAATGGAGTGGAGTCTGACGCAGAATAAGCTGCTGGCCTATCACCGCCTGATGCGTACTGATAAACCCATTGGCGCGCTACTGCTGCTGTGGCCGACCTTATGGGCGCTGTGGGTTGCCACGCCGGGCGTGCCGCCGCTGTGGATCCTGGCGGTGTTTGTGGCGGGCGTCTGGCTGATGCGCGCTGCGGGCTGTGTGGTTAACGACTATGCTGACCGGAAATTTGATGGACATGTTAAGCGCACCGCGAATCGTCCTCTGCCGAGCGGTCAGGTGACCGGGAAAGAGGCGCGCATTCTGTTCGTGGTGCTGGTGCTGCTCTCATTCATGCTGGTGTTAACCCTTAACACCATGACCATTCTGCTGTCAGTTGCTGCTCTGGCGCTGGCCTGGGTTTACCCGTTCATGAAGCGATACACCCATCTGCCGCAGGTGGTATTGGGTGCGGCATTTGGCTGGTCGATTCCCATGGCGTTTGCCGCGGTCAGCGAGTCCGTTCCGCTCAGCTGCTGGCTGATGTTCCTGGCGAATATTCTCTGGGCCGTTGCGTACGATACCCAATACGCGATGGTCGATCGCGATGACGATCTCAAGATTGGCATCAAATCGACGGCGATCCTGTTTGGTCGTCACGACAAACTTATCATCGGCATATTGCAGGTGGCGGTGCTGGCGCTGATGGTGGCGATTGGTCGCCTGAACGGGCTGAACTGGGAGTTTTACTGGTCCGTACTGGTGGCGGGGCTGCTGTTTGCGTATCAGCAGAAGCTGATCGCGAAGCGCGAGCGTGAAGCCTGCTTTAAAGCGTTTCTGAATAATAACTACGTCGGGCTGGTGCTGTTTCTGGGCCTGGCGATGAGTTACTGGTGATAAAAAAGCCGGGTGGCGGCTTCGCCTTACCCGGCCTACGATTTAGCGGAACATGTAGGCCGGGTAAGCGTTAGCGCCACCCGGCTTTAGCATCATTCGCCCTGCGTCGAACTCTCAATCGTCAAACGCACATCCGCGGTAATCAGCTCTGCCAGCATCTGGTAAACCTTCATCGTCTCTTCCGGCTCGGCATCGCCCGTATCGCTAATGTACCCTTCGTCGCGCAGCGTCAGCACCAGGGAGCTGAATACCGCTTTGTCGAAGAATTCCGGGGCGTTAATGCCATGCAGAACGGAAAGGCGCTGGGCCAGCGTCCGGCTCTCTTTTTCCAGCGTACCGCGGTTGATGGACGGATTTGCACTCAGCAACCAGAAGGTAATGGCGTAGCGCTGCAACGTCTCACGCGCACCGGAAGCCAGAAGCTGCAAGGTACGGGAACGTGACGGATTGATATGCAGTTCATCATCACTGATGGTAATCAGCCCCTGACGATGCATCTCTGCCGTCATTTTATCGAGCTCTGCCGCCAGTTCATCCTTACTCCAGCGCAGGAACAGCTCCGCTTTCAGCATTGGGTAGATGGCCTGAATATGGCGCAGCAGCTCCTGACGCGAAATCCGGCGGTGCTGGGTAATAATGGCCGCCATCAGCGACGGCAGCATCAGCATGTGCGTGATGTTATTGCGGTAGTAGGTCATCAGCACGGCCTGCTCGCGCGGCAGAATGATGATGTCACCAATCGTATCTTTCTCGACTTCGAACTTGTTCATCTGCAACGCGTGAGCGATCAGCTCGCTGGCGGTGGCAGACGGCACGGTCGAATCAACGGAATACGGCACGTTGCGCATGATATCCAGGTAGCAGTCAATCTGCTCGGTCAGCTGTTCGCGGGTCAGTGAACGCTGGCGGGAGGCCAGAAGCGCAGTACAACACAGGTTCATGGCGTTTGCCGCACCAGCATTGTTGATGCGTACCATCAGCTCGGATGCAATGCCGTTGACCGTTGGCGTCAGCCAGGCCGGACGTACCGCTTCGATAGGATCGATAGACTCGCGCCACTCCGGAACATGATGGTTCAGATATGTCATCAACGGCAGGGGCTCACCAAAGTTCACGTAGCCCTGGCCGAGGTTGCGCAGTTTACTCAGCCCACGCAGCATCTGCGGCAGACTCTCTTTCTCTTTGGTCGCACCGCGCAGCTCTTTCGCGTAGGTGCCCACTTCCATCACGTGTTCATAACCGATGTAAATAGGCACCAGCGTGATAGGACGCGTACCGCCACGCAGCATGGCCTGAATGGTCATCGACAGCGTGCCGGTCTTCGGATCGAGCAGACGACCGGTACGCGAGCGACCGCCTTCAACAAAGTACTCCACGGAATAACCGCGGCTGAACAGCTCGCCCAGATACTCCCTGAAGACGGTGGAGTAAAGCTTGTTACCCTTGAAGGTACGACGAATAAAGAACGCACCCAGACGGCGGAAAATCGGGCCTGCTGGCCAGAAGTTCAGGTTGATACCGGCAGCAATATGCGGCGGCACCAGACCCTGGTGATAGAGCACGTAAGAGAGCAACAGGTAGTCCATGTGGCTGCGGTGGCAGGGCACATAGACAATCTCGTGGCCGTCGTGCGCTAACTGACGTACGCGCTCGGCGTTGTGGACGTTAATCCCCTGATAGAGGCGGTTCCACGTGAAGCCAAGGATACGGTCAGAGAGGCGAATCATCTCGTAGGAGAAATTCGCGGCGATCTCTTCCATCAGCGCTATCGCGTTCTGCTGCGCTTTCTCGTGCGAAATTTTCTTGCTGCGCGCTTCGTCTTCTACGGCACGGGCAATCGCTTTGGAAGCCAGCAGCTTGTTGAACAGATCCTGACGTGCCGGGAGACGTGGTCCAACGGCCGCCAGACGCTGACGTGCAAAGTGCATACGCGCAACGCGCGCCAGCTTTTGCGCAATGATTTTGTCAGTGCCGTGTTCATCCGCCATGCGGCGCAGTGAAACGGAAGGTGAGAAGCGGACAAAGCTGTCGCGTCCCAGCCAGGAGACGGCGAAGAACTTCTGAATGCCGTTGAGCATACGCAGCGGCGGGTTCTCTTCCCCTTTTTCGCGCCCCGGACGACGGCCAAACATCACCGACACCGGCACCATCTGCACGTCCAGATCGGGGTTGCTGCGGTGCAGATCGAGGTAATCATGGAACAGCTTAATGGACTCTTCTTTCGGCGTGTAATAGGTGAACACGCGCGGCCCGCCATGGATGAACACGTAGCGCGGCAGCAGCGTACCGTCGACTTCCAGCGGTTCAAGCGGGTCAGGTAAATCGTGCGCCAGACATTGAGCGCGAAGCGTCAGCAGGTCTGCCTTCGAGTTATAAGGCAAAACGTACATAATAGGGCGCGACGTATCGAGCCCTAATTCCAGCGCAGGTTCTGCTGGGATAGACTTACTTTTTACCAGGACGCTTAATGGTAAATTAAGTAATTTGTAGTAAATTCGTGGCCAGCCGGACATAAACGATGTAAAGCCTCTGGTTAATAATGCAATTGCGGCGCAAGGATAACAGAAAGCGCGCAAAATTTCTGTTGTTACCCGTCATACTTCAGGTTGCAGCAAAACGCGCTGCGGCTTTAGTTACAGACGCTATTTATCATAAAAGGTTCTTTTAATGGCCAATAATACCACTGGGTTAACTCGAATCATTAAAGCTGCCGGTTATTCATGGAAAGGTTTCCGCGCGGCATGGGTTAATGAAGCCGCTTTCCGCCAGGAAGCGGTTGCCGCAATCGTTGCCGTTGTCATCGCCTGCTTCCTTGATGTTGATGCTATCACCCGCGTACTGCTCATCGGATCTGTCCTTCTGGTGATGATAGTGGAAATTCTGAATAGCGCTATTGAGGCCGTAGTTGATCGAATCGGGTCGGAATTCCATGAACTGTCTGGCCGGGCGAAAGACATGGGTTCCGCTGCCGTACTGCTGGCGATTATCACTGCGGCGATCACCTGGGTCACGCTGCTTTGGTCGCATTTCCGATGAGCCTCGAGGAATAATTAAGTCCCTGGTTTTTTGTGCAGTTTTTGGTTCCAAAATCGCCTTTGACTGTATATACTCACAGCATAACTGTATATACACCCAGGGGGCGGTATGAAAGCGTTAACGACCAGGCAGCAAGAGGTGTTTGATCTCATTCGGGATCATATCGGCCAGACGGGTATGCCACCCACGCGTGCAGAAATTGCGCAGCGTCTGGGCTTCCGTTCTCCTAATGCTGCCGAAGAGCACCTTAAAGCGCTGGCGCGTAAGGGCGTGATTGAGATTGTTTCCGGCGCCTCACGCGGCATTCGTCTGCTTGTGGAAGAAGAGAGCGGTATTCCACTGGTGGGCCGCGTTGCCGCAGGTGAACCTCTGCTGGCGCAGCAGCACATCGAAGGGCACTATCAGGTTGACCCAGGCATGTTCAAGCCGAGCGCCGATTTCCTGCTGCGCGTTAGCGGAATGTCCATGAAAGATATCGGTATTCTGGATGGCGATCTGCTGGCGGTACACAAAACGCAGGATGTGCGTAACGGGCAAGTCGTGGTGGCGCGCATTGATGATGAAGTGACGGTTAAGCGCCTGAAAAAACAAGGCAATACCGTGCAGCTTCTGCCTGAAAACAATGAATTCTCCCCGATTGTGGTAGATCTCCGCGAGCAGAGCTTCTCTATTGAAGGGCTGGCGGTCGGCGTTATCCGCAACGGTGAATGGCTGTAATCTCTTCCTGACAGGCTGTAGTTCCTCTACAGCCTGGCCTGTTTTCTGATTCCGGTAATTTCCATGGCATTGCTAACTTCTGCCGATAAGGCGTTGTGGCGTCTTGCGCTACCGATGATTTTTTCCAATATTACCGTTCCTCTGCTGGGGCTGGTGGATACGGCGGTTATCGGGCATCTCGATTCGCCGATTTATCTTGGCGGCGTCGCGATCGGCGCAACGGCGACCAGCTTCCTCTTTATGCTGCTGCTTTTTCTGCGCATGAGTACGACAGGCCTGACGGCCCAGGCGTATGGTGCAAAAGATCCCCTGCGTCTGGCGCGTGCGCTGGTTCAGCCGCTCATTCTGGCATTCGGTGCCGGCGCGTTAATCGTTCTGTTGCGTACGCCGCTGATTGATCTTGCGCTCCATATTGTAGGCGGCAGCGATGCCGTACTGGAACAGGCCCGGCGGTTCCTCGAAATTCGCTGGCTCAGCGCGCCCGCTTCACTGGCAAACCTGGTCCTGCTGGGCTGGCTGCTGGGCGTGCAGTACGCCCGCGCGCCGGTGATCCTGCTGGTGGTGGGCAACCTGCTTAACATTGTGCTCGATCTCTGGCTGGTGATGGGGCTGCACATGAACGTCCGGGGCGCGGCGCTGGCCACGGCGATTGCCGAGTACGGTACGCTGCTGATCGGTTTGGGGATGGTCTGGCGCGTGCTGGCGATGCGCGGTATCACCCTGGATCTGCTGAAATCGGCCTGGCGCGGCAACATTCGAAAGCTGCTGGCGCTTAATCGCGACATCATGCTCCGTTCGCTTCTGCTGCAACTCTGCTTTGGTGCATTAACCGTTTTTGGTGCGCGTCTTGGGCCTGAGATCGTTGCCGTCAACGCAGTGCTTATGACATTACTGACCTTTACCGCTTACGCGCTGGATGGTTTTGCTTACGCCGTGGAGGCGCATTCAGGGCAGGCCTATGGCGCGCGTGAAAGCGGCCAGTTACGTGAGATCTGGCGTGCTGCCTGTCGTCAGGCGGGCCTGGTAGCGCTGGTCTTTGCACTGGTGTACGCCTGTTTTGGTGGGCATATTGTCGCGCTACTCACCTCGTTGCCCGCGCTACGTGAGCTGGCCGATCGCTACATCCTCTGGCAGGTAGTATTACCGGTGGTGGGCGTGTGGTGCTATTTGCTGGACGGCATGTTTATTGGTGCGACGCGAGGGGCGGAGATGCGCAACAGCATGGCCGTGGCGGCGGCGGGGTTCGGCCTGACGCTGCTGACCCTGCCGTATCTCGGTAATCATGGTCTGTGGCTGGCGCTGGCGGTGTTTCTCTCACTGCGTGGCCTTTCGCTGGCCGTTATCTGGCATCGTCACTGGCGAAACAATACCTGGTTTCCAGCCCCGCACGATATATCGTAACGGTTAAAGATTCCGAATATAAAAACAACTGCCGAATCCTTAACTACAATAATAATCACGTCCAGCAGAAAAGAACGTAGCGGGCGATACTCATAGACGCTGAACACGAGGACACGATTATGAATAAAGACGAAATCGGCGGCAACTGGAAGCAATTCAAAGGTAAAGCGAAAGAACAGTGGGGTAAGCTGACAGATGACGATATGACCGTCATTGAAGGTAAGCGCGATCAGCTGGTAGGTAAAATCCAGGAGCGCTACGGTTACGAAAAAGATCAGGCGGAAAACGAAGTCAAAGACTGGGAAACCCGTAACGACTACCGCTGGTAACCGGCACTATCCCCAAGGGCGGCCCTGAGCCGCCTTTTTCTTTGGCTTTAACGCGGCTTTTTCTTCACCAGGATAGAGTGATCGTGCTGACAGACATCCTGATGACGGCATGACTCCACCTCCACGCAGGCAGAACATAAGCCGTGGGCTTCAATCACGTTATGGCGCAGCGCAAAGCCCATTCTGGCTGCCAGCGTATGCATAATATCTTCCACACCTTCCGCACCCTCTTCCTTCACCACACCGCAGCGATCGCAGATAAACATGGCGGACGTGTGAGTTGGCTGGTCAAAAAGATGGCACAGCACATAGCTGTTTGTTGATTCCACTTTATGCACAAACCCTTGCTCCAGCAGAAAATCCAGCGCCCGATAAACGGTCGGCGGTTTTGCCTGCGGCTCGCTTTCACGCAGCAGATCGAGCAGATCGTAGGCGCTGATGGCGCCCTGTTGCAGGCTCATCAGACGCAGTACCTCAAGGCGCTGCGGGGTCAGGCGCACATTGCGTTGCGCGCACAGCTTTTCAGCTTGCGCTAACAGCTCTTTTGTGGACTTGTCCATCGGGCACCTCGGATGTGGTAAGGGGTGAAAACCTTCACTTTATCATGTTCTGCTAAAAACACCGAGATCCCCCAGGCTGTGCTATACCTGACGCATCGCAAATCGGGAGATCGCAAAATGAAAAGACCTGACTGTATTCGGCACTGGCGGGACGTGGAAGGCGCCGATGACGCAACGTATCCTGACAGCAACGAACGTTTTTCTATTGGCGCGCCGCTGGCCCGCAGGCTGGGTCTCGGCCGCATTGGTATTCACCATGAACGGCTGCCACCCGGACGCCGTACGTCTTATCCGCATGCGGAAAGCGACGAAGAGGAGTTTGTTTACGTTCTGGAGGGTTACCCTGAGGCCTGGATCAATGGCTATTTATGGAAGCTCGAACCCGGAGACAGCGTGGGATTTCCTGCCGGGACGGGCGTGTGTCACACCTTTATCAACAATACCGATGAAGAGGTGCGCCTGCTGGTGGTGGGTGAGGCCAATAAAAAACATAACCGCATCTACTATCCGCTCAATCCGGTGTATGCCGCGACGCGCGAAGACCGCTGGGTCGACCATCCGCCTCAGTTTTTTGGGCCGCACGATGGAAAACCTGGGCGAAAATAATTTCCTCTTCTATAAATATTGATGGTCGTCACATATTACAACAGGCCGGGATGGAATTTAACTTAAGGAAATAGCGGGTCTTTTTGCACTTATTCACAGCAATAGTTCGTTCCTGTTTGGGTGATAACAGACAGGGTTAACTAATAACAAACTATTTACGAGCACACTGTGAAAAAACATTTTAAATTTTCGATGGTTAGCATCGCTGTCTCCTTTTTTATGGCAAATCAGGCGGGAGCAGCCAATACCTGGACGGAAGCGCGTAGCGACGCAATGGGCGGAACGGGTGTCGCGGCAGGGAGCTATGGCAGCGGGGCGTTAATCAACCCCGCGTTACTGGCAAAATCTAAGCCAGAGGATGATGTGACGGTCATTTTGCCGTCCGTTGGCGTGCAGGTGACCGATGAAGACAATCTTCAGGACGAGATTGATACCATTAACGACAAAATCAATCATTACAAGGATGTGGTTGATAGTCTGACCCCCATTGAAGTTATCACCAATCCATTAGGTTCGATCAATCAGTTCCAGGGCGCAGCGAAAGATCTCGCTGATGAACTGGACTACCTGAAAGGCAAGACCGCACACGCCACCGCAGGGGCGGGGATTGCCGTCAGTATCCCTAACGATGTTCTTTCCGTGGCCTTTATGGCAAAAGGCTATGCCCATGGCCGGGTCAGCTCTTCAATCGATCAGCAGGACATTGATTATCTGCGCGGTATACAACGAAGCGATGCGGTGGCTGCCGGTGTGGCGCTGGATGCCGCGCTAAACGGTACCGATCAGATCACCAAAAACCTTAACTCTACGGCGTCTGGTCGGGCGGCGATTGTGTCCGACTACGGTATTGCGGTGGCCCGTCAGTTCGATCTTGGCGGCGTTCCGGTTTCCGTTGGCGTCACGCCAAAGCTGCAAAAAACCTGGCTCTATAACTACACCACGTCAATCTACGATTACGACAGTAATAAGTGGAACGACAGCCGCTATCGTACCGACGACACTGGCTTCAACGTCGATGCCGGTATTGCTGCTGATTTCGGTGAAAACTGGACGGTCGGCGTGAGCGGGCAAAACCTGATGTCGCGCGATATCGATACCAAAGATATCCGCATCCGCAACGGGCGCACGGGAGAGGTGGTGAGTTATAAAGACACTTATCAGATCCGTCCGCTGGTCACTGCCGGGGCCGCCTGGCACAACGATCTGGTCACGCTGACCGCAGACGGCGATCTGACCGAAACCAAGGGCTTTAAAAGCGAAGACACCTCCCAGTACGTTGGCGTCGGTGCCGAAGTCACGCCACTGAGCTGGCTGGCAGTACGCGCCGGTTATCGTGCGGATATGAAAGGGAACGACAGCAACGTCTTTACCGGCGGTGTCGGTTTCGCGCCGTTCAACTCCGTCCATGTTGACCTGATGGGGCTTTATGGCGAAGACGAGACCTGGGGCGCAGGGGCACAGTTGAGCATGACGTTCTAAAGTACACCGGAGGCGCTGCGCCTCCGGCTTTTCTTTGTGCTATAGTAGCGCCCCTTTTCCACCAGATGCTTAAAAATTCGCCATGTCGTCAGAATTCCAGACCGCTTTCTCTGCACACCGTTTCTCCATTGCGCCAATGCTCGACTGGACGGACAGACACTGCCGCTATTTCCTGCGCCAGCTCTCCCGCCATACGCTGCTGTACACCGAAATGGTCACTACCGGCGCAATTATTCACGGCAAGGGCGATTATCTGGCGTACAGCGAAGAGGAGCATCCGGTTGCGCTGCAACTGGGCGGCAGCGATCCGGCTGCGCTGGCGCAGTGCGCGAAGCTGGCTGAAGAACGCGGCTATGACGAGATTAACCTCAACGTCGGTTGCCCGTCCGACCGAGTGCAAAACGGTATGTTCGGCGCGTGTCTGATGGGGAATGCACACCTGGTGGCGGACTGCATCAAAGCGATGCGCGACGTCGTCTCTATCCCGGTCACGGTCAAAACCCGTATCGGCATAGACGACCAGGACAGCTACGAGTTTCTGTGTGATTTCATCAACACGGTATCAGGGAAGGGTGAATGCGAGATGTTTATCATCCACGCCCGTAAAGCCTGGCTCTCTGGCCTCAGCCCGAAAGAAAACCGCGAGATCCCGCCGCTGGACTACCCGCGCGTGTACCAGCTGAAACGCGACTTCCCGCACCTGACCATGTCGATCAACGGCGGTATTACGTCGCTGGACGAGGCCAAAGCGCATCTCGAACATATGGATGGCGTGATGGTCGGACGCGAGGCGTATCAAAATCCGGGCATTCTGGCGACGGTTGACCGGGAAATCTTTGGCGTTGACGGTGCTGACACCGATCCCGTGGCGGTAGTGCGCGCCATGTATCCGTACATTGAGCGCGAGCTGAGTAATGGTACCTATCTGGGCCACATTACCCGCCATATGCTTGGCCTGTTCCAGGGCATTCCTGGCGCGCGCCAGTGGCGTCGTTATCTCAGCGAGAACGCGCATAAAGCCGGTGCGGATATTGAGGTCCTGGAACACGCGCTGCGTCTGGTTGCGGATAAACGTTAAATTTCGCTAAAAGATGGTCAAATACGCCACGCCCTGCAAGACATTGCGGGGCGTTTTGCTTTCAGAACAACGACTTATTTTTGGCATGCTTCTTGTAATGATCGCAGCATCATTCGGGAACTCGTGGGAGAGCACCATGCTGGAACTACTTTTTGTGATTGGCTTCTTTATCATGCTGATGGTCACGGGCGTGTCGCTGCTCGGTATTCTGGCCGCGCTCGTTGTGGCCACGGTGGTGATGTTTGTCGGTGGTTTATTTGCCCTGACGATTAAACTCTTGCCGTGGTTACTTCTGGCGATTGCGGTGGTATGGGCGATACGGACGATTAAATCGCCAAAACTGCCCACTTATCAGCGTAATAACCGCTTCCGTTACTAAGGTATTGAGGGGTACGTCACATACCTGCAACTTTTCCGGCAGCAATCCTTAGAACAGAATAGGATTTACTTATCGAATCTGTCACTATGGCTGCCGCTAAAGAATTCATCGAGCTGTACCCTACATACAGCCGAACTAAAAAAAGAAAGGGCTTCCCACGGGAAGCCCAATTTCTTTTTATGGCTCAGGGAATTAACAGACTTGATCCCTGCGTTGCCCGGCTCTCCAGCACCTCATGCGCGCGCTGCGCATCGGTTAGCGGATATTTCTGCGCCTCAGCCACATCCACTTTAATCACCCCACTGGCGATCAGCGAGAACAACTCGTTGCTGGCTTCCTCCAGTTCTTCCCGGTTGGTGATGTAACCTTGCAGGGAGGGGCGAGTGACGTACAGCGACCCTTTCTGATTCAGAATGCCCAGATTGACGCCGGTGACAGCCCCGGAGGCGTTACCGAAGCTCACCATTAGCCCGCGACGTTGCAGGCAGTCCAGCGAAGATTCCCAGGTGTCTTTCCCCACCGAGTCATACACCACGCGGACCTTTTTGCCGGCAGTGATCTCTTTCAGCCGCTCAACGATGCTCTCTTCCCGGTAGTTGATCACCTGCCATGCGCCCGCGTCCAGCGCGCGCTGCGCTTTTTGCGCGCTGCCTGTGGTGCCGATCAGCTTCGCGCCCAGGGCTTTCGCCCACTGGCAGGCAATCAGCCCCACGCCACCTGCGGCTGCGTGAAACAGAAATTGCTCGTCAGGCTTAATTTCGTAGGTTTTGCGCAGCAGATAATAGACCGTCAGCCCTTTCAGGAATGAGGCGGCAGCCTGCTCGAAGCTGATCGCATTTGGCAGAAGCGCCGCTTTCTCGGCCGGAACGTTATGGATGGTGCTGTAAGCGCCCAGCGCCGACTGCGCGTACACCACGCGATCGCCTTCCTTAATGTGCTTAACCGCGCTGCCCACTTTGCTGACGATACCGGCCGCCTCGGTGCCCAGTCCGCTCGGCATCGACGGAGGCGGATAGAGGCCGCCGCGAATATAGGTATCGATGTAGTTAATGCCGATCGCTTTGTTTTCCACCTGGATTTCGTTCTCGCCAGGCGCAGCGGGGGTAAATTCCACCGCTTTGAGTACGTCAGGGCCACCATGCTTGTGAAATTCAATACGTGTTGCCATGCTTCCTCCAGAATGTGGTAATCTTTCGACCCACTCTTTATCTCGGTAACTCCATTCACTATGGCAGGAAACAAACCCTTCAACAAACAGACTGAACCTCGTGAGCGTGATTATCAGGTCGCCGGGTTAAAAGTCCCGCCGCACTCGATTGAAGCGGAACAGTCGGTGTTGGGCGGTTTAATGCTGGATAACGAACGCTGGGACGACGTCGCCGAGCGCGTTGTCGCGGAAGACTTCTATACCCGCCCCCACCGCCACATCTTTACGGAAATGGCGCGGTTGCAGGAGTCGGGCAGCCCGATTGACCTGATTACGCTCGCAGAATCGCTGGAGCGTCTGGGTCAGCTCGACAGCGTCGGCGGGTTTGCCTATCTGGCGGAACTGTCAAAAAACACGCCAAGTGCCGCGAACATCAGCGCTTACGCTGATATCGTCCGTGAACGTGCCGTTGTCCGCGAGATGATCTCGGTGGCGAATGAGATCGCCGAGGCCGGTTTCGATCCCCAGGGGCGCACCAGCGAAGATCTGCTCGACCTGGCGGAATCCCGCGTCTTTAAGATCGCCGAAAGCCGTGCGAACAAAGACGAAGGCCCGAAAAATATCGCTGACGTGCTCGACGCCACCGTTGCGCGTATTGAGCAGCTTTTCCAGCAGCCGCACGATGGCGTGACGGGGGTGAACACCGGTTATGACGATCTCAACAAGAAAACGGCAGGTCTTCAGCCATCGGATTTGATTATCGTCGCGGCGCGTCCGTCGATGGGTAAAACGACATTTGCGATGAACCTCGTCGAAAACGCGGCGATGTTGCAGGATAAGCCGGTGCTTATCTTCAGTCTTGAGATGCCCTCTGAACAGATCATGATGCGTTCTCTGGCGTCCCTGTCGCGCGTGGATCAGACCCGCATCCGTACCGGTCAGCTGGACGATGAGGACTGGGCGCGGATCTCCGGCACCATGGGGATTTTGCTGGAAAAACGGAACATCTATATCGATGACTCCTCCGGCCTGACGCCGACGGAAGTGCGCTCCCGCGCGCGCCGTATCGCCCGTGAACACGGTGGCATCGGCCTCATCATGATCGACTACCTTCAGCTGATGCGCGTCCCGTCGCTTTCCGACAACCGTACGCTGGAGATTGCCGAGATTTCTCGCTCGCTCAAGGCGTTAGCCAAAGAGCTGCACGTGCCGGTGGTGGCGCTGTCGCAGCTTAACCGCTCTCTGGAACAACGTGCAGACAAGCGCCCGGTCAACTCCGACCTGCGTGAATCCGGCTCCATCGAGCAGGATGCCGACTTAATCATGTTCATCTACCGTGATGAGGTTTATCACGAGAACAGCGATCTGAAAGGGATCGCCGAAATTATTATTGGTAAGCAACGTAACGGCCCCATCGGTACGGTACGTCTGACCTTTAACGGCCAGTGGTCGCGTTTCGACAACTATGCCGGTCCTCAATATGATGATGAGTAATTTCTAAGGAATTCAAATGCAAGCGGCAACTGTTGTGATTAACCGCCGCGCTCTGCGACACAACCTGCAACGTCTGCGAGAACTGGCGCCCGCCAGTAAGCTCGTTGCAGTCGTGAAAGCGAACGCTTACGGACACGGTCTTCTTGAGACCGCGCGAACGCTCCCCGATGCCGACGCTTTTGGCGTCGCCCGTCTCGAAGAAGCTCTCCACCTGCGCGCAGGTGGAATTACGCAACCGATACTGCTCCTGGAAGGCTTTTTTGAAGCCTCGGACCTGCCGACCATTGCCGATCAGCACCTGCACACGGCGGTGCATAACGAAGAACAGCTGGCCGCGCTGGAAACGGCTGAACTGAGCGAGCCGGTCACCGTCTGGATGAAGCTCGACACGGGCATGCACCGTCTGGGCGTGCGGCCGGAAAGCGCGGAGGCGTTTTATCAGCGTCTGAGTCAGTGCAAAAATGTGCGTCAGCCAGTGAATATCGTCAGCCACTTTGCCCGCGCCGATGAGCCTGAATGCGGCGCAACGGAACAGCAGCTTGATATCTTCAACACCTTCTGCGAAGGCAAACCGGGGATGCGCTCCATTGCGGCGTCCGGCGGGATCCTGCTATGGCCGCAGTCGCACTTCGACTGGGCGCGTCCGGGCATCATTCTTTATGGCGTTTCGCCGCTGGAGAACAAACCCTGGGGGCCGGACTTTGGCTTTAAGCCGGTTATGTCGCTGGTTTCAAAGCTGATTGCCGTGCGTGAGCACAAAGCGGGAGAGCCGGTGGGTTACGGCGGCACCTGGACCAGCGAGCACGACACGCGTCTTGGCGTGGTGGCGATGGGTTACGGCGACGGCTATCCCCGCGCCGCGCCAACGGGGACGCCGGTGCTGGTCAATGGACGCGAAGTCAAGATTGTCGGTCGCGTGGCGATGGACATGATTTGTGTTGATCTTGGGCCCGACGCGCAGGATAAAGCGGGGGACGATGCGGTGATGTGGGGTGAAGGCCTGCCGGTAGAGCGTATTGCTGAAATAACAAAAGTGAGTGCTTACGAACTTATCACGCGCCTTACCTCAAGGGTCGCAATGAAATACGTCGACTAAGCATGAGCGGGATGAGATGCATCCCGCTTCTGTTAACATCCCCTCGATCTTCTTCCGCTTCCGGTTTATTGTTGAATGCCCTGCCTCATAATAATCCGGAGAACATCGCGTGTTTCAGAAAGTAGACGCCTACGCCGGCGACCCTATCCTCTCCTTGATGGAGCGTTTCAAAGAAGATCCTCGCAGCGACAAAGTGAACCTCAGCATTGGTCTTTACTACAACGAAGACGGCATCATTCCTCAGTTGAAAGCCGTTGCCGAAGCTGAAGCGCGTCTGAACGCAACCCCGCACGGTGCTTCGCTTTATCTGCCGATGGAAGGATTAAACACCTACCGCAACACTATCGCGCCGCTGCTGTTTGGTGCGGACCACGCGGTGCTCGCGCAAAAGCGCGTGGCGACTATCCAGACGCTGGGTGGCTCGGGTGCGCTAAAGGTAGGCGCAGATTTCCTGAAAAAGTACTTCCCGGATTCCGGCGTGTGGGTCAGCGACCCGACGTGGGAAAACCACGTTGCGATCTTCGAGGGCGCGGGCTTTAAGGTGGCGACCTATCCGTGGTTCGACAGCGAAACCAACGGCGTGCGCGTTGATGCGCTGCTGGAAAAACTGAACACCCTGCCGGAGCGCAGTATCGTATTGCTGCATCCGTGCTGCCATAATCCGACCGGTGCGGACCTCACCAATGCCCAGTGGGATGCGGTGATCGAGATACTGAAGGCGCGTAACCTGATCCCGTTCCTCGACATCGCCTATCAGGGCTTTGGCGCGGGCATGCAGGAAGACGCCTACGCCATTCGCGCGATTGCCAGCGCGGGGCTTCCCGCTCTGGTCAGCAACTCGTTCTCAAAAATCTTCTCCCTGTACGGCGAGCGCGTTGGCGGCCTGTCCGTGGTGTGTGAAGACGCCGAAGCCGCGGGACGCGTACTCGGTCAGCTGAAAGCGACGGTCCGCCGGATCTACTCCAGCCCGCCGAACTTTGGTGCGCAGGTGGTGGCGACAGTTCTCGGTGACGAAACGCTGAAAGCGTCCTGGCTTGCGGAAGTGGAAGCGATGCGTAAGCGCATCCTGTCGATGCGTCAGGAGCTGGTTAACGTCCTGAAAGAGGCCGTGCCTGGGCATAACTTTGATTATCTTCTCAAGCAACGCGGGATGTTCAGCTACACCGGACTGAGCGCAGCGCAGGTCGATCGCCTGCGCGAAGAGTTCGGTGTCTACCTGATCGCCAGCGGCCGTATGTGCGTGGCGGGTCTGAATGCCAGCAATGTCCAGCGCGTGGCGCAGGCGTTTGCATCCGTAATGTAAGCATTCACTTACTTGCATACTGTATGTAGGCCGGGTAAGGCGTAGCCGCCACCCGGCTTTTTTGTTCGCGTCGGTGCCAGTCATTGCCCGGTGGCGCTTCGCTTACCGGACCTACACGTTTCTTCTGCGCTTTGTGATCGTCTTCTTTTTATTCAGCCCCATAAGTAAAAACTCCTTTCCTTCCCCTACCGCTGGGGTTATGGTCGGATAGTTTTTTGACCATCCGCTCAAAATAAAAAGGTAACAAACTGAATATTCAGGGGAAAATATGCGCAAGATCACACTGGCGCTCAGCGCCGCCTGCTTATTGTTCTCGCTTAATAGCGCCGTTGTTGCACGGGCTTCTGCACCCACGCCGCTTTACACCGGCACCACCGCCGCCATTCTTGCCGAACAGGCCCCCATTCACTGGGTTTCAGTGGCACAAATCGAAAATAGCCTGACGGGTCGCCCGCCGATAGCCGTGGGCTTCGATATTGACGATACCGTTCTCTTCTCCAGCCCCGGTTTCTGGCGCGGCAAAAAAACGTACTCCCCGGACAGCGAAGCCTATCTGAAAAACCCGGAATTCTGGGAAAAGATGAACAACGGCTGGGATGAGTTCAGTATCCCGAAAGAGGTTGCCCGCGCGCTGATCGCCATGCACGTAAAGCGCGGCGACAGCATTTACTTCGTGACCGGACGTAGCCAGACCAAAACCGAAACCGTCTCGAAAACGCTACAGGATGATTTCCTGATCCCGGCGGCCAGCATGAACCCGGTCATTTTTGCCGGGGACCACGAAGGGCAAAACACCAAAACCCAGTGGCTGGAAAAGAAAAATATCAAAGTGTTCTACGGGGATTCAGATAACGACATCACCGCGGCGCAAGACGTGGGAGCCAGAGGCATCAGGGTGTTACGCGCCTCGAACTCCACCTACCGACCGCTGCCGATGGCCGGAAAATTTGGTGAAGAGGTGATCGTTAACTCTGAATACTGACGCATTAACGGCGGGGTGAATGCTTTTTTAATCAAATCTCGCTGCGCGGGTTTTACCTTTCGCTTTCTTGCTGCACACTTAGAAAGATTCACCTTTCATAATGGAGCAGCACATGTGGTACCAACAGACCCTGACCTTAAGCGCTAAACCACGCGGATTTCACCTTGTGACGGACGAAGTCATCGGGCAAATCCGCGACCTGTCGCGCGTCAAAACGGGTTTACTGCATCTGCTGCTTCAGCACACGTCCGCCTCTCTCACGCTCAATGAAAATTGCGATCCCACCGTCCGGTCCGACATGGAGCACCATTTTCTGAAGAGCGTCCCGGATAACGCCCCGTATGAGCATGATTACGAGGGGGCGGACGATATGCCTTCGCACATCAAATCCTCTTTGCTGGGCGTCTCGCTGATGCTGCCGGTCCACAACGGACGGCTACAGCTGGGAACGTGGCAGGGGATCTGGCTGGGAGAACATCGCATTCACGGTGGTTCGCGTAAAATTATCGCAACGCTACAAGGGGAATAAAGATGACAATTTCGGAGATACTTCAGTACTGCATGAGCAAGCCGGGTGCGGAACAAAGCGTTCACAGCGACTGGAAAGCCACGCAGATCAAAGTGGGTGATGTGCTGTTCGCGATGGTGAAAGAGGTGGATGCGCGGCCTGCGGCATCACTGAAAACCAGTCCGGAACTGGCCGACTTACTGCGCCAGCAGCACGATGATGTCAGGCCAAGTAAGCATCTGAATAAAGCGCACTGGAGTACGGTGTTTCTCGACGGCTCGCTGCCAGATTCGCAAATTTACTACCTGGTGGATGCGTCGTATATACAGGCGGTTGAACTGCTGCCGGAAACGATCCGACAGCAGCTCTCCGTGTGACGATTACAGCAACGGTTTGAGGAAGCGCGCGGTGTGCGAGGCTTCGCACTCTGCAACGGTCTCTGGCGTACCGGAGACGAGGATTTCACCGCCGCCGCTGCCGCCTTCCGGGCCGAGATCGACAATCCAGTCAGCGGTTTTAATCACGTCCAGGTTGTGCTCAATCACCACGATGGTGTTGCCCTGATCGCGCAGCTGGTGCAGCACGTCCAGCAGCTGCTGGATATCCGCAAAGTGCAGGCCGGTGGTCGGCTCATCCAGAATATACAGCGTCTGACCGGTACCGCGTTTGGACAGCTCACGCGCCAGCTTCACGCGCTGCGCTTCACCGCCGGACAGCGTTGTCGCTGACTGCCCCAGACGAATATAGGTCAGACCCACATCCATGAGGGTTTGCAGCTTACGCGCCAGCGCAGGGACGGCGTCAAAGAACTCGCGCGCCTCTTCGATGGTCATATCCAGCACTTCGTGGATGGTCTTGCCTTTGTACTTAATCTCCAGCGTTTCGCGGTTATAACGCTTACCTTTGCACTGGTCGCACGGCACGTAGATATCCGGCAGGAAGTGCATCTCAACCTTGATTACGCCGTCGCCCTGGCACGCTTCACAGCGGCCGCCGCGCACGTTAAAGCTGAAACGGCCTGGCGTATACCCGCGCGAACGTGATTCCGGCACGCCGGCAAAGAGTTCACGTACGGGCGTAAAGACGCCAGTATAGGTCGCCGGGTTGGAACGCGGCGTACGGCCAATCGGGCTCTGATCGATGTCGATAACCTTGTCGAAATGCTCCAGCCCCTGAATGTCGCGGTACGGCGCAGGCTCGGCCAGCGTCGCGCCGTTCAGCGCCGTCTGCGCAATCGGGAACAGCGTATCGTTGATCAGCGTCGATTTACCGGAACCGGACACGCCGGTGATGCAGGTAAACAGCCCGACAGGCAGCGTCAGGGTCACGTCCTTCAGGTTGTTGCCGCGCGCGCCGGTCAGCTTCAGCACTTTTTCCGGGTTCGCCGCCACGCGCTGTTTCGGCACTTCAATTTTGCGCTTGCCGCTCATGTACTGGCCGGTCAGCGATTCAGGCACCGCCATGATGTCTTTCAGCGTCCCTTCCGCGACCACCTGGCCGCCGTGTACGCCTGCGCCCGGGCCGATGTCGATCACGTGGTCCGCGGCGCGGATCGCATCTTCGTCGTGCTCGACCACGATTACCGTGTTGCCGAGGTTACGCAGGTGAACCAGCGTGCCGAGCAGGCGTTCGTTGTCGCGCTGGTGCAGGCCGATAGACGGCTCATCCAGCACGTACATCACGCCGACTAAGCCCGCGCCAATCTGGCTCGCCAGACGGATACGCTGGGCTTCACCGCCGGACAGCGTTTCAGCCGAGCGGGAAAGCGTCAGGTAGTTCAGACCGACGTTCACGAGGAACTTGAGGCGATCGCCGATCTCTTTCAGCACTTTTTCAGCGATTTTCGCGCGCTGTCCGGAGAGCTTCAGGTTGTTGAAGAAGTCCATCGCGTGGCCGATGCTCATGTCTGAGATGGTCGGCAGTGCCGTGTTTTCGACAAACACGTGACGCGCTTCGCGACGCAGACGTGTACCCTCGCAGGTGGCGCAGGAGCGGTTGCTGATGAACTTCGCCAGCTCCTCACGCACCGCGCTGGATTCGGTCTCTTTGTAGCGGCGCTCCATGTTGTGCAACACCCCTTCGAACGGGTGGCGACGCACGGAAGTGTCACCGCGATCGTTCATGTACTTGAACTCAATATTCTCTTTGCCGGAACCGAACAGGATCACTTTATGTACGTTCGCGCTCAGGCTGGCCCACGGAGCTTCAACGTCGAACTTATAGTGCTCAGCCAGCGATTTCAGCATCTGGAAGTAGTAAAAATTACGCTTATCCCAGCCGCGAATAGCGCCACCCGCCAGCGACAGTTCCGGGTTTTGGATCACACGGTCCGGGTCGAAATACTGCTGAACGCCCAGGCCGTCACAGGTCGGGCACGCGCCCGCCGGGTTGTTGAACGAGAACAGGCGCGGTTCCAGCTCGCGCATGCTGTAGCCGCAAATCGGACAGGCGAAGTTGGCGGAGAAGAGCAGCTCTTCCGCTTTCGGGTCGTCCATATCGGAGACCACGGCCGTGCCGCCCGACAGTTCCAGCGCCGTTTCAAAGGACTCCGCCAGACGCGTGGCGAGATCTTCACGTACCTTAAAGCGGTCAATCACCACTTCGATGGTGTGTTTCTTTTGCAGCTCCAGCTTTGGCGGATCCGACAGGTCACACACTTCACCGTCGATACGGGCGCGGATATAGCCCTGGCTTGCCAGGTTCTCCAGCGTTTTGGTGTGCTCGCCCTTACGCTCTTTAATGATCGGCGCCAGCAGCATCAGGCGTTTGCCTTCCGGCTGCGACAGCACGTTATCCACCATCTGGCTCACGGTTTGTGCCGCCAGCGGGACATCGTGATCCGGGCAGCGCGGCTCGCCCACGCGCGCATACAGCAGACGCAGGTAGTCATGGATTTCGGTAATGGTACCGACCGTGGAGCGCGGGTTATGCGATGTGGATTTCTGCTCAATGGAGATAGCAGGGGACAACCCTTCAATGTGGTCGACATCCGGTTTTTCCATCAGCGACAGGAACTGACGCGCGTACGCCGAGAGCGATTCAACGTAACGACGCTGTCCTTCGGCATACAAAGTGTCGAAAGCCAGTGAGGATTTGCCAGACCCCGAAAGCCCGGTCACGACGATGAGTTTGTCGCGAGGGATTATGAGGTTGATATTCTTGAGATTATGGGTGCGGGCGCCCCGAACTTCGATCTTATCCATTCACCTTTCCCGGTTGGAACACGGATTGCCTGATTTGTTTGAAGGACAAACGGCTGTCAGAAACGGCTAATTATGACACAAAATGACCTGTTTGAATATACAGTATTGGAATGCATTTTCTGATTCACTGTGTAACAATGTCGAGTTCGCGGGAGAACTCTGGAACGTGCTACGCAACTATCAAAGTGCAGCATGGAAATGGTACACTCGCGCGTTTACACTATTAAGAAACGTATTCAGGAGACACGAACATGGCCAGCAGAGGCGTAAACAAGGTGATTCTCGTCGGTAATCTGGGCCAGGACCCGGAAGTACGCTACATGCCGAGTGGTGGCGCAGTTGCCAACATTACGCTGGCTACTTCCGAATCCTGGCGTGATAAAGCGACCGGAGAAATGAAAGAGCAGACCGAATGGCACCGCGTTGTGCTGTTTGGCAAACTGGCCGAAGTGGCCGGTGAGTATCTGCGTAAAGGTTCTCAGGTCTATATCGAAGGCCAGCTGCGTACCCGCAAATGGACCGACCAATCCGGCGCTGAGAAGTACACCACGGAAGTGGTGGTGAATGTGGGCGGCACCATGCAAATGCTGGGTGGCCGTCAGGGCGGTGGCGCACCGGCAGGTGGCGGTCAGAATCAGCAGCAGGGTGGTTGGGGTCAGCCTCAGCAGCCTCAGGGCGGCAACCAGTTCAGCGGCGGCGCGCAGTCCCGTCCGCAGCAGCAGTCTGCTCCGGCACCGTCTAACGAACCGCCAATGGATTTCGACGACGATATCCCGTTCTGATATCCAGACGCGTGAAAAACAAAAAACCCAGACAATGTCTGGGTTTTTTTATAACAGGCTATCAGGTAATCACCATCGGCCAGTCTGGCGGAGTGTGGCTCATGGCTTCAACCATCACCACTTTAATGTTTTCCCAGACGGCGGCAATGTCTACCAGCGTAATGCCAAGCAAACCTGTCGCGAACCAGCATGCGGCGCCCAACCCTAACAGGGTGCTAATCACAGCAAGACCTGCGTAGTCGGACTTTCGAAACTGAATGTTTAACGTGCTGGCCAGGAACATCAAAACCGCGCTCAACAACGGCCAGCGCAGGAGCACCATGCTGGTGGTAATGGTTGCCATAAAACCCATCCTCGACAAAACAGACGAACTGGAATGAAACAATGTTTCTCGTTACATAAGATGTGTGAACTATATCACATTTGCTGTTTTATTCGCCAGTATCCGCGTGAGGTAAAAGTGGGATTATTGCCGGGGAAAATATATCGTCGTCGCTCAGAACGACGTCTGGTCGGAATTTTTATTTTTATTTCATCCAGATAGTAAAACCTTTGCAAAACGCCATCGGCTGTATAGCGTTTACAGCAGTATATCTATGGATTATGCTTGTGTGGAACAATAAATGTACCCGCAAAAAATAATTCATCGCATTGAATTAATTGACTTTTTTGGATTTTGTATTCTTTGTTTTACACTCAGCATGCTCTTTGATTTCGTGGTCTTATTCTTTTATTCAGATATGAATTATTGCGGTTGCTCTCTCGATTAATGACCTGCGAAAAGATAATGAAAGAAAAAAGACGCGAGATTATTAACGACAGCATGCAGGCGCTGCACGCCCTGGCGAAGCTGATGCCGCAACTCAACGCGCAATGTTCGCCGGTTGAAATGCTGGAAATCATCAACAGCGCACTGGGGGCAAATCTCTCGTGGGTCAGTGTCGAGTCCGCAGACGGGCCGCGCGTGGTTTGTGCCGGCGACGTGACGTGTCACGCCTTCAACGTGGCGGATTTTCTTGCCAGCACCCTGTTGCAGCGCCATCACCGCGCCTGGCGGGTGATCTACTGGAAAGAGCATATTGGCCGGGCGGTATTTTCCCCTCAGCACCCGGGCTATGCGCGGCTGCAAAGCGGCGTACTGTGTAAACTCTCAGCGCATGGCAGACAGTGCAGTGGTTATTTCTTTTTGGCTTTTAATGAAAAACTGACCTCGTTGCCGATACTGAAAAATATCATGGTGGTATTGGTTGAGAAGCTAAAAGATTATTTTGATGACATCATCGTGCGGGAAAAAACGGCGCAGGAAATGCAGCGCGTCGTCACGCAATATAAAACCTTATTTGAACGTGCTCCGGTATTAATGAACGCCTTTGACAGGCATAACCGGTGTGTATTGTGGAATGCCGAATGCGAAAAAGTCTTTGGCTGGAGTATGACCGAAATCGGCGAGCACCCCGATCCGCTGGCCCTGTTTTACCCGGATCCTGAGGAGCGACAGCGCGTGCAGGAGTCGGTTCGTTTCGCACCACTTAAGGATATGTACGAATGGCACCCGGTGCGTAAAGACGGGACGCAGTTAACCATTCTCTGGTCAAACATCCTTTTGCCGGATAACTCCATTCTCAACATTGGCCTGGATATCACCGAACGTAAAAAAGCAGAACAGCAGCTGACCGTCAAAGCCACCACGGACGATCTGACGGGCTGTCTGAATCGCTCGACAATCTTACAGCGTCTCAAAATAGCGCTGGCAGCCAGTTCGCCGCAGGATGTCAGTAGCCACTTCTGTCTCCTGATGTTCGATCTCGATTATTTCAAGCAGATCAACGATCGGTGGGGACATCAGGTTGGCGATGCGGCATTGATCCACTTTTGCGACCGTATTCGCGAGGTGAGCCCGGCCGGGTCGGCGCTGGGACGGGTGGGGGGCGAAGAGTTTGTTCTTCTGCTGGCGCACACGGATGGTATGGCCGCTACGTTGCTCTCTTCCCGGCTGCGTGCCGCGCTGATCTCAAAACCGCTGCGTGTGGGCGATAAAACGCTGGTACTCTCTTTCAGCGCCGGGGTGGTTGAAGTCTGTCAGGGGCAACGGGATACTTCTGCCATACTGATGCGTGCCGATAAGGCATTATATGACGCCAAGCGTACGGGAAGAGGAAAAACGGTCCTGGCGTCTGATTATTTATAAATCAGCATAAGAACAAAGAGCAGGCTATTTCAGCCAGCGAATTTTCCACACCTGTCGCGGGTAATTATTTTCCTTATCAGAAACGAAATGAATACTTTTAGTTTGGCTTACGGGAAAATATTATCGGCATCACGAATTTTAGGATTTTTAATACCAAAAGTCAGTTGCTAACTTCCCATGATTCATGCAACGTAATCACCTGTTTATCAAAGCAGCCGGTCTTCATTGCTACAGGCGTACAACATGCAGGGATACAGAGCGGGAAATGAATCGTAGCGCGCTGCGCAACATGCTCAAAGTGGTCGGGATTATCATGGTAGTTATGCTGCCGGTGATGCTTGCGCTATGGTTTGCCCAGCTTAGAGCCGTGTCGGAAATCAGCGCCCAGCTGCGCACGTTTGCTGAACTTGCTTTAAACAAAACTGAACGGGTTATTCAACAGGTTGATCTGGCCCGGGAAGACGCGGAAAAATATCAGGGAAAAGTGTGTACGCCGGAGCATCGTCAATATATGTTGAACGTTTCCCGCGGTCGTCTTTTTGTTGCCGATTTAATTTATGCTGAAGGCCAGGCGTTTCTCTGCTCGACCCTTTTTACGCCGGATCATCCTTACACCATTCCCGCTGCCAATTACACACGTAAACCCGACGTTGCTATCTATTATTTTCGCGATACGCCATTTTTTGATGGTTATAAAATGATATATATGCAGCGCGGAAATTATGTCGCAGTGGTCAACCCGCTTTCGTACAGTGAGGTGATGTCAGACGATCGTTCCCTGTCGTGGGGGGTGTATGACACCGTCAGCAATGCATTCTTTTCTGTAAGCCAGAAAGCCAATATTTCTTTATTGCATTCGATGCTTCGACATCAGGAAACGACTTTTCAGAAAGGTGACCGTTTTTATACGATCGTGAAATCCGGGCAGCGGCCGATTGCGGCCATCGTTTCAACCTCCAGCGCCCGTTTTTATAAAACGCTTTATCATCAGGCTACCCTGACGCTACCGCTGGGGATAATTTGCAGCATTATTATTCTGCTGGTGTGGTCGCGTACACACCGTGAATTCAATTCGCCTGGCCGACTTCTGCACCGGGCGCTGAATAAACGCCAGCTGTGCGTCCATTATCAGCCCATTATTGATATTAAAAATAACCAGTGCGTGGGGGCAGAGGCGTTGTTGCGCTGGCCTGGATTCAACGGTCAGGTTATGAGCCCGGCGGAATTTATTCCCCTGGCAGAAAAAGAGGGGATGATTGAGCGCATTACGGATTACGTCGTGGAGGAGGTGTTCAGCGATCTGGGCCATTTTCTTGCCGCTCATCCCGATCTGTATGTCTCGATTAACCTGTCGGCGTCGGATTTTCACTCTTCGCGTCTTATCGCCCTGATCTCCGACAAAGCCCGCTTTTACTCGGTTCGCGCGCAGCAAATCAAAATTGAGGTGACGGAGCGGGGGTTTATTGACGTGCCGAAAACCACGCCGGTCATTCAGGCGTTTCGCCAGGCGGGGTATGAAGTGGCGATTGATGATTTCGGAACCGGCTACTCTAACCTGCATAACCTCTATTCGCTGAACGTCGATATCCTGAAAATCGACAAATCCTTTATCGATACCTTAACCACCAACAGCACCAGCCACCTGATTGCCGAGCACATCATTGAGATGGCGCAAAGCCTGCGGCTGAAAACCATTGCGGAAGGGGTCGAGACGGGGGAGCAGGTGAGCTGGTTGCTGAAGCGTGGCGTGCAGTATTGTCAGGGATGGCACTTCGCGAAAGCGATGCCGCCCCAGGCATTTATGGCCTGGCAGCAGCAACCCTTGCGTTAACACGCATTAATTGAGCTGATGGCGGTAGTCGCTCGGCGTACGGTCAAACTCGCGGCGGAAGACGCGGGAAAAGGTCTGCTGCGACACATAGCCCAGATCCATTGCGATATCAAAAATGGGCCGCTGCGTTGAGCGTAACGCCTGCGCCGCCAGCAGGAGCCTGCGCTGGCGAATGTAATCACCCAGCGTTTGATGCATTACGGTGCGGAACATTCTCTGTAAATACCATTTCGAATAGCCCGACTTCTTAGCGACCACATCAATGTTCAACGGCTGGTCGATATGTTCATCAATCCATTCAATAAGTGTCTGAATAATTTGCTGATGCGACATAAGGTTACCCCTCTGTGGAGACATCTGTCCTGGTTGATTCGTCGTTTTCTCTGCGGGGGAGTATAATTCCTCAAGTTAACTTGAGGTAAAGAGGTTTTATGGAAAAGAGATTACCGCGCATCAAAGCGCTGTTAACCCCCGGTGAAGTGGCTAAGCGAAGCGGTGTGGCGGTGTCGGCACTCCACTTCTATGAAAGCAAAGGGTTAATAAAAAGTATCCGTAACGCCGGAAACCAGCGGCGCTACACCCGCGATGTGCTCCGCTACGTGGCGATCATCAAAATTGCGCAACGTATCGGCATTCCTCTGGCCACCATCGGTGACGCGTTCGGCGTATTGCCGGAAGGGCACTCGCTGAGCGCGAAGGAGTGGAAGCAGCTGTCGTCCCAGTGGCGAGAAGAGCTGGATCGTCGTATTCACACGCTGGTGGCCCTGCGCGATGAGCTGGACGGCTGCATTGGTTGCGGGTGTTTATCACGCAGCGATTGTCCGCTGCGTAACCCGGGTGACAGGCTGGGCGAGCAGGGAACAGGGGCGCGGTTGCTGGAGGAGGATTGAGAGGTGTTTGCCGGGTGACGCTTCGCTTACCCGGCCTACGCTCTCGGTTTTGCAGGCCGGGTAAGGCGCAGCCGCCACCCGGCAACAAGCATAAAGAACTAAAGCGCCACTAAGGGCGCTTTAGTTTTTTCCGGTCTTTGTCTTTCTCTCTATCCCGCTGGCTCACGGGAGGGTTTCCCCCGACATCAGTACCCCTCGTGTCGAGCTTGTGGAGGAGGTTCCGGTTTGTACTGACACTTTAATTCTATGCCCGGCCGCCGTTTTTGCCACCGGAGACGGTGAGATTTTAGCCAAATTTTTTTCGTGAAGTTGTTCAGTTTTCTATAGTTAAAAAGTATGAATCACCGGAGAACATCATGCTAACGGTCCACCACCTTAATCAGTCTCGTTCACATCGCGTCCTCTGGGCGCTGGAAGAGCTGGGTCTGACGTATGAGATTGTGCGCTACCAGCGCGAAAAATCCATGCTTGCACCTGATTCGCTCAAAAAAGTGCATCCGCTGGGGAAATCCCCGGTACTGGAAGATAACGGACTGGTGCTGGCCGAATCAGGCGCGATTCTGGAATATCTTCAGGAAACGTACGATTCGGCGTCACGATTCAAACCGTTAGATCCCGCCCATAAAGTGCAGTATCGCTTCTGGCTGCATTACGCCGAAGGGTCTTTGATGCCGCTACTGTTAATGAAGCTGGTGTTTAACAGCCTCGGCAAACCACCCGTCCCGTTTGGCCTGCGCACGCTGGGTAAGGCGCTGGGGCAGGGGGTGCAAAAAGCGTATCTCAACCGCCAGCTGGAAACGCATGCGCGCTTTATTAACGATCATCTTGCCGAAAACAGCTGGTTTGCCGGCGACACGCTGACCATGGCTGATATCCAGATGAGTTTTCCCCTCTTCGCCCTGCTGGCGAGAGGCGGCATTGACAATCTCGACCACATAGCGGCGTGGAAACAGAGAGTGGAGGCACGTCCGGGCTGGCAGACAACGCTTGCGAAAGGCGGCCCGCTGACAATCCCCGGCGAGGGATGAAATGTAACGAAATTGCGCATGGACGATAACGTTTGCGCATCCTCTGCTTAATTCTTCATCGTCATGAGGCAATTTTAGCGAAAAACGAGAAAGTTCAGTTGAAAAGGGCGGGTATTAGGCTAGATAATCGTTTGCCTACATTTGACCACCCGTTTTGTAAGCGCGGAGCTAAACGTTTGCTTTTTTTGTGACGCCCCTTTCGTCGCAAACGCAGCACAAGGATTTGACGTTTCGCTGGCAGTGGAGTCTCCACCACGCTTACGGACTTTCAATAAAAATTTTCAGGGGATGTTTTCTATGTCTACGCCATCTGCGCGTACCGGCGGTTCACTTGACGCCATGTTTAAAATTTCTGCTCGCGGCAGCACCGTGCGCCAGGAAGTTGTTGCCGGTCTGACCACGTTTCTGGCGATGGTGTACTCCGTCATCGTGGTGCCAGGCATGCTCGGCAAAGCGGGCTTCCCGCCAGCGGCGGTCTTCGTTGCCACCTGCCTGGTTGCGGGTGTGGGTTCGATTGTGATGGGCCTGTGGGCGAACCTGCCGCTGGCGATCGGGTGCGCCATCTCCCTGACCGCGTTTACCGCCTTCAGCCTGGTGCTGGGCCAGCATATCAGCGTCCCGGTAGCGCTCGGCGCCGTGTTCCTGATGGGCGTGCTGTTCACCGTAATTTCAGCAACCGGCATTCGTAGCTGGATTTTGCGCAACCTGCCGCAGGGCGTGGCGCACGGCACCGGCATCGGTATTGGCCTGTTCCTGCTGCTGATCGCTGCCAACGGCGTGGGTCTGGTCATCAAGAACCCGCTGGACGGCCTGCCGGTTGCGCTGGGTAACTTCGCGAGCTTCCCGGTGATCATGTCGCTGGTGGGTCTGGCGGTGATCATTGGCCTGGAAAAACTGAAAGTGCCGGGCGGCATTCTGCTGACCATTATCGGCGTGTCCATCGTCGGCCTGATCTTCGACCCGACCGTTCATTTCTCCGGGATTTTCGCCATGCCGTCGCTGAGCGATGACAACGGTAACTCCCTGATTGGCAGCCTGGATATTGTGGGCGCGCTGAACCCGGTGATCCTGCCAAGCGTGCTGGCGCTGGTAATGACCGCGGTGTTTGATGCCACGGGCACCATCCGCGCGGTGGCCGGTCAGGCTAACCTGCTGGATAAAGACGGACAGATTATTGACGGCGGCAAAGCGCTGACCACCGACTCCCTGAGCAGCGTTTTCTCTGGCCTGGTGGGTGCGGCGCCTGCGGCGGTGTACATTGAGTCCGCAGCGGGTACGGCGGCAGGCGGTAAAACCGGCCTGACGGCCATCACCGTTGGCGTGCTGTTCCTGCTGATCCTGTTCCTCTCTCCGCTCTCTTATCTGGTGCCGGCTTACGCGACCGCACCTGCGCTGATGTACGTCGGCCTGCTGATGCTGAGCAACGTGGCGAAAATCGATTTCGCGGATTTTGTTGATGCCATGTCAGGCCTGATCACTGCGGTATTCATCGTGCTGACCTGTAACATCGTGACCGGCATTATGATCGGTTTCGCCTCGCTGGTGATTGGGCGTCTGGTCTCCGGTGAGTGGCGTAAGCTGAACATCGGTACCGTGGTCATCGCCGTTGCGCTGGTGGCGTTTTACGCGGGCGGCTGGGCCATCTGAATTGACTTTTTATGCGAAAACGGGTGGCTCAGGCCGCCCGTTTTTATTTTCAGGACTCATCCTGTTGCCTTTTACGTTACTCTGGAGAGGATAGAATAAGAGGCACGACGCCTCAGGTTTGGCATATAAGAAACACAGCAAACAGGGAACGCATGGAAATTTTCTTCACAATACTCATCATGACCCTTGTGGTCTCATTATCCGGGGTGGTTACACGCGTACTGCCCTTCCAGGTCCCCCTGCCTTTAATGCAAATAGCTATCGGTGCGCTGCTGGCGTGGCCGACGTTCGGTCTGCACGTGGAGTTCGATCCGGAACTGTTCCTCGTGCTGTTCATCCCGCCGCTGCTGTTTGCCGATGGCTGGAAAACGCCGACGCGCGAATTTCTGGAGCACGGGCGAGAGATCTTCGGCCTGGCGCTGGCGCTGGTGGTGGTCACCGTGGTCGGGATTGGTTTTCTGATCTACTGGGCCGTACCGGGGATCCCGCTCATACCCGCCTTTGCGCTGGCCGCCGTGCTGTCGCCTACCGACGCCGTGGCGCTGTCCGGCATTGTGGGCGAAGGGCGCATTCCAAAGAAAATCATGGGCATTTTGCAGGGCGAGGCGCTGATGAACGACGCCTCTGGCCTGGTCGCCCTGAAGTTTGCCGTGGCGGTTGCCATGGGCACCATGGTCTTTACCGTCGGCGGCGCGACCCTGGAATTCTTCAAGGTGGCGATTGGCGGTATCCTCGCGGGCTTCGTAGTGAGCTGGCTGTACGGACGCTCGCTGCGCTTCCTTAGCCGCTGGGGTGGTGATGAACCGGCGACGCAGATCGTCCTGCTGTTCCTGCTGCCGTTTGCCTCTTACCTGATCGCCGAACACATCGGCGTGTCGGGTATTCTGGCGGCGGTAGCCGCGGGGATGACCATCACCCGCTCCGGCGTAATGCGCCGCGCGCCGCTGGCGATGCGCCTGCGTGCGAACAGTACATGGGCCATGCTCGAGTTTGTGTTTAACGGCATGGTGTTCCTGCTGTTGGGCCTGCAACTGCCGGGCATTATGGAATCCTCGCTGATTGCGGCCGAAGCGGATCCAAACGTTGAAGTCTGGATGCTGTTTACCGATATCGTGCTCATCTACCTTGCGCTGATGCTGGTGCGTTTCGGCTGGCTGTGGACGATGAAGAAATTCAGCGTTCGCTTCCTGACCAAAAAGCCGATGGAGTTCGGCTCGTGGACCACGCGCGAGCTGCTGATTGCCTCTTTCGCGGGCGTTCGCGGGGCGATCACCCTTGCTGGTGTGCTTTCCATTCCTCTGCTGCTGCCGACGGGCGACGTCTTCCCGGCGCGCTACGAGCTGGTGTTCCTGGCGGCGGGCGTGATCCTCTTCTCGCTGTTTGTCGGCGTGATTATGCTGCCGATTCTGCTGCAACATATTGACGCGGGGGACTCCTCGCAGCAGCACAAAGAAGAGCGGATTGCCCGTGCGGCGACGGCGGAAGTGGCGATTGTCGCCATCGAGAAGATGGAGGAGCGTCTGGCCGCCGATGCCGAAGAGAACATTGATAACCAGCTGCTGAAGGAAGTCAGTTCACGCGTGATCGGTAATTTGCGTCGCCGTGCTGACGGACGTAACGACGTGGAAAGTTCGTTGCAGGAAGAGAACCTCGAACGCCGTTTCCGCCTGGCGGCGCTGCGCTCCGAGCGTGCCGAGCTGTATCACCTGCGCGCGACGCGGCAGATCAGCAACGAGACGCTGCAAAAGCTGCTGCACGATCTGGACCTGCTGGAAGCGTTGTTGATAGAGAATCAGTAGCGCTGTAATTGCCCGGTGGCGCTGCGCTTACCGGGCCTACGTGCTCGATCGGTTCCCTCTCCCTGTGGGAGAGGGTTAGGGTGAGGGGGCCCAAAACCCCTCACAGCATTGCAACCACGCCTGTGCGCTGTGCGACAGATAGACCCCTTCACGCCAGATCATCCCCAGCTGCCAGTGCAGGTCGCTCTCCAGCGGGATCCAGCGCAGCGTATTTTTATCCAGCCGCTCGCAGATCGGCTGCGGCAGAATGGCAATCCCCACGCCCGCCTGTACCATCGCCGCCAGAAAATCCCACTGGCCGCTGCGCACCGCAATGCGAGGCTTCACGTTGTGCTGGTTAAACAACGCCATCAGCTGGCGGCTTAAGGCGAAATCTTCGTTGTAAATCAGCAGCGGGTGTTCGCCGAGCAGCTCGGGTTTTACTGATTCAATCTTCAGCCAGTCGCCGGAGCGCGGCACCAGCACGCACAGCGGGTGGCTGAACAGCGGCAGCGTCGCCAGGCCGCTTTCCTCCTCCACGGGAAGGGCGGTCATGGCCACGTCCAGTTCGCCGTTCATCACCGCCTGCTGCACGGTCAGGCCGCCAAATTCAGAAATTTTTAGCTCAACGCCGGGATAGCGCTGGCGAAACAGGCTTATCGGCCCGGCCATCATCATGCCGACCATCGGCGGAATGCCGAGCCGCAGCAGCCCTTTTGTCAGATGGTTGATGTCCCCAAGCTCGGCCTCAAGCTGGCGGAACTCCGCCAGAATTGCCAGCCCGCGCTCGAACACCACGCGACCGGTATCGGTCAGCAGCAGCTTGCGCCCGTCGCGGATCAGCAGGGTACAGTTCAGCTCATCTTCGAGGTTTTTCAGCATCTTGCTGATGGTTGGCTGGGTTACGAATAACTTCTCCGCTGCGCGGGTAAAACTTTGCTGGCGAACCACCTCGACAAAATAGCGCAGCGTTCTTATGTCCATGATTATTCCTCGAAACTATACCTTCGATGATTTTAATTCATTTCAGTCGATACCGTACGCTCACTATACTGGCGCCTCGTCTCATTTCTGAGGAAAACCCCCATGGCCGTGGCGTTAAGCCGTGTTACGCCTGCCGTTGTGCAACGACTCCAGGTACCGGTTCAGGTACTGCTCTACGCGGGACTGTTTGTTTTCGCGGAATATCTTGTCGACTGGCTGCATCTGCCTTTACCCGCCAACCTGGTGGGGATGGTGCTGATGCTGACGCTGATCCTCTGTCGCGCGTTGCCCCTTAGCTGGGTGCGGGCCGGCGCACGCTGGCTGCTGGCGGAGATGCTGTTGTTCTTTGTGCCGGCCGTGGTGGCGGTGGTGAACTATGCCCAGCTGCTGATGGTCGACGGCTGGCGCATCTTTGCGGTTATCGCCCTGAGCACGCTGATGGTGCTGGGCGCCACCGCCTGGGTGGTGGATAAAGTGTATCGCTTTGAAATCAGCAGGCAGAAGCATGACTAACTTTCAGATAAGCGTGCTGTGCCTGATTGCGACAGTCGTCATCTACTTTGCCAACAAGCGCCTGTATCGCCGCTTTCGCGCGCTGCCGCTGATGCCGCTGGTCTTTACGCCGATCCTGCTGGTGCTGATGCTGGTCTTCGGCCATATCTCCTGGCAGAACTACATTGGCGAATCCCACTGGCTGCTGTGGCTGCTCGGCCCGGCGACCATCGCCTTCGCCGTACCCGTTTATGACAACCTCGCCATTATCAGACGCCACTGGATGTCGCTCAGCGCGGGTGTCGTCACCGCGACGGTGGTGGCGGTGTGCAGTTCGGTCTGGCTGGCGCGGTTGTTTACCCTGTCGGATGAAATCCAGCGCAGCCTGGCGGTGCGTTCGGTGACCACGCCGTTTGCGCTGGCAGCCGCCAAACCGCTCGGTGGCCAGCCGGATCTGGTGGCGCTGTTTGTGGTGGTGACGGGCGTCTTCGGCATGGCAGTGGGGGATGTGCTGTTTCTGCGGCTTTCCATTCGCGAAGGGATGGCGAAAGGCGCGGGGTTTGGCGCGGCGTCGCACGGGGCGGGGACGGCACGTTCGTATGAGCTGGGACAGCAGGAGGGCGTGGTCGCGAGCCTGGTGATGATGCTTTCGGGCGTCACGATGGTGCTGATTGCGCCGCTGGTGGCGTGGGTGATGTTTTAAGCTCCCCGGCCAGAGCGACCGGGGAGAAAAGGCTTAGTGCGCGCGGCCCTGCTCAACGCCCAGGCCGGTTTGCGAGCGGATAAACTGGGCGCGGAATTTTTCACGCTCCAGGTTACCCTCCGGTGAATTATCGGTGGCAGAGAAGATCCAGATCCCGATAAACGCCACGGCAATGGAGAACAGCGCCGGGTATTCATACGGGAAGATAGCGCTTTCGTGACCGAGGATCTGCACCCAGATGGTCGGGCCGAGGATCATCAGAATCACCGCCGTCAGCAGGCCCAGCCAGCCGCCAATCATCGCCCCACGGGTGGTCAGTTTTGACCAGTACATGGAGAGCAGAATGATCGGGAAGTTACAGCTTGCCGCAATCGAGAAGGCCAGCCCGACCATAAAGGCGATGTTCTGTTTCTCGAACAAAATCCCCAGCAGGATGGCGACGACGCCCAGCACCAGCACGGTGATTTTGGAGACTTTCAGCTCATCGCGCTCGCTCGCGCCTTTGCGGAAGACGTTGGCGTAGAGGTCATGCGATACCGCAGACGCACCGGCCAGCGTCAGCCCTGCAACCACCGCGAGGATGGTGGCAAAGGCCACGGCAGAGATAAAGCCGAGGAACAGGTTGCCGCCCACCGCGTCGGCCAGATGCACCGCCGCCATGTTGTTACCGCCGATAAGCGCGCCCGCCGCGTCTTTAAACGCCGGGTTTGCCCCCACCAGCATGATTGCGCCGAAGCCGATGATAAAGGTCAGAATGTAGAAGTAGCCCATAAACCCGGTGGCGTAGAACACGCTTTTACGCGCTTCACGCGCATCTGACACCGTGAAGAAACGCATCAGGATATGCGGCAGGCCAGCGGTACCGAACATCAGGCCGAGACCGAGCGAGAGCGCGGATATCGGATCTTTCACCAGCCCGCCCGGGCTCATGATCGCTTCCCCTTTCGGGTGGACCGCCATCGCTTCGGTAAACAGATTATTGAAGCTGAACCCGACGTGCTTCATCACCATAAAGGCCATAAAGCTGGCGCCGAACAGCAGTAGTACCGCTTTGATGATCTGTACCCAGGTGGTGGCTAGCATGCCGCCGAACAGGACGTACATCACCATCAGCACGCCGACCAGCACCACCGCGACGTGGTAGTTCAGGCCGAACAGCAGCTCGATCAGTTTGCCCGCGCCGACCATCTGGGCGATCAGATAGAGTGCCACCACCACCAGCGAACCGCAGGCGGAGAGGGTACGAATCGGCGCCTGCTTCAGGCGATAGGAGGCGACGTCAGCAAAGGTATAGCGCCCCAGGTTACGCAGGCGCTCGGCAATCAGGAACAGAATGATTGGCCAGCCCACCAGGAACCCGAGGGAGTAGATCAGGCCGTCATACCCTGAGGTATACACCAGCGCGGAGATCCCAAGGAACGAGGCGGCGGACATAAAGTCCCCCGCGATCGCCAGCCCGTTCTGGAAGCCGGTAATATTGCCGCCCGCGGTGTAGTAATCGTTACGGGAGCGTACGCGTTTCGACGCCCAGTAGGTGATATACAGCGTCAGCACCACGAAAATCAGGAACATGATAATCGCCTGCCAGTTGGTTGGCTGGCGCTGAACCTCGCCGGTAAGGGCATCTGCCGCATGGGCAGCAAAGGGAAGTGTGGCGGCTAGCGCCGTCAGGACTCGCTTCATGATGCTTTTACCTCGCGCAGAACTTCTCTGTTAAGACGATCGAATTCACCGTTCGCACGCCAGACGTACACACCCGTGAGCACAAACGAAATGATGATCACGCCAATCCCAATCGGAATACCGCGCGTGACGCTGGTACCCTCATGCAGCGGGGTGCCCAGCCAGTGCGGCGCAAAGGCGATCAGCAGAATAAAGCCGACGTAGATAATCAGCATGATGATGGAAAGGATGAAGGCAAACCGTTGCCGTTTTTCGACGAGCTCCCTGTAGTGCGCACTATTCTCTATCTGCTGACAAATATCGTTATTCATCACAGAGTCTCCAGAAGTAAGGTTGGTTTGTTTTATCCCCTCTCCCCTGTGGGGAGAGGGTTAGGGTGAGAGGAGGAAGGTGCGGTCTGATGCCCTCACCCCGGCCCTCTCCCACGGGGAGAGGGAGAAACACTAGGAAGGCATTGCGATGGCCTGCTTCTCTTCGAGCAGTTTGTCCACCACGCCAGGATCGGCCAGCGTTGAGGTATCACCGAGGTTACTGGTGTCGCCCGCCGCGATTTTGCGCAGGATACGGCGCATAATCTTGCCGGAACGGGTTTTCGGCAGCGAGTCGGTCCAGTGCAGCACGTCCGGCGTGGCAAGCGGGCCGATCTCTTTACGCACCCAGTTGCGCACCTCGGTATACAGCTCTGGCGACGGCTCTTCGCCGTGGTTCAGAGTGACGTAGGCGTAGATCGCCTGGCCTTTGATGTTGTGAGGAATGCCGACAACCGCCGCTTCGGCAATTTTCGGATGCGACACCAGCGCAGACTCAATCTCCGCCGTGCCCAGACGGTGGCCGGAGACGTTCAGCACGTCGTCCACGCGTCCGGTGATCCAGTAATAACCGTCTTCATCCCGGCGCGCGCCGTCGCCGCTGAAGTACATGTTTTTGAAGGTCGAGAAGTAGGTCTGCTCGAAGCGCTCATGGTCGCCGAACAGGGTACGCGCCTGGCCAGGCCAGGAATCGACGATCACCAGGTTGCCCTCGGTAGCGCCTTCCTGCGGATTGCCTTCGTTATCCACCAGCGCAGGCTGCACGCCGAAGAACGGACGGGTGGCCGAACCGGCTTTCAGCTGTGTGGCGCCCGGCATCGGGGTGATCATGAAGCCGCCGGTTTCGGTCTGCCACCAGGTATCCATCACCGGGCACTTCTCGTTGCCGATCTTCTTCCAGTACCACTCCCAGGCTTCGGGGTTGATCGGCTCGCCCACGGAGCCGAGGATACGCAGGGAAGAGCGGTCGGTCCCTTCGATGGCTTTATCGCCTTCCGCCATCAGCGCTCGGATCGCCGTTGGCGCGGTGTAGAGAATGTTGACCTGATGCTTATCAACCACCTGGCACATACGCGCCGGGGTCGGCCAGTTCGGTACGCCTTCAAACATCAGCGTCGTTGCGCCGCAGGCCAGCGGGCCGTACAGCAGGTAGCTGTGACCGGTCACCCAGCCCACGTCGGCGGTACACCAGTAGATGTCGCCCGGATGGTAGTCGAAAACGTATTTAAAGGTGGTGGCCGCGTAAACCAGATAGCCGCCGGTGGTATGCAGTACGCCTTTCGGCTTACCGGTGGAGCCGGAGGTATACAGGATAAACAGCGGATCTTCCGCGTTCATCTCTTCAGGCTGATGCTGGTCGCTCGCGTTTTCAATCAGATCGCTCCACCACAGGTCGCGCCCCTCGTGCCAGTCGATTTTGCCGCCCGTGCGTTTGAAGACAATGACGTTACTGATGGATTTCACGTTCGGGTTTTTCAGCGCTTCATCAACGTTTTTCTTCAGCGGAATACCGCGCCCGGCGCGCACGCCCTCGTCAGCGGTGATCACCAGCTTCGAATTTGAGTCGACAATACGCCCGGCAACCGCCTCCGGCGAGAAACCGCCGAAGATAACGGAGTGGATCGCACCGATGCGCGCGCAGGCCAGCATAGCCACGGCGGCTTCCGGCACCATTGGCATATAGATCGCCACCACATCGCCTTTTTTAATGCCCTGGGCCAGCAGCACGTTGGCAAAGCGGCACACGTCGCGATGAAGTTCTTTATACGAGATGTGTTTACTCTGAGAGGCATCGTCGCCTTCCCAGATGATGGCCGTTTCGTTGCCGCGTTCAGCAAGATGGCGGTCCAGGCAGTTCGCCGCCAGGTTCAGCGTGCCGTCTTCATACCATTTAATGGAGACGTTGCCCGGCGCGAAAGAGGTGTTCTTTACCTTCTGATAAGGTTTGATCCAGTCGAGGATGTGGCCCTGCTCACCCCAGAACGCGTCAGGGCTGGAAACGGACTGCTGGTATTTCTCCTGGTATTGCTCCGGGCTTATCAGGCAACGGTCCGCAATGTTTGCGGGAATGTCGTGTTTGTGTATTTGGCTCATGGCTTTTTTTCTCCTTGTAAGATGTTAATAATATGTCGCAAAAACGTTAATAGTAGGGACTTTACAAGCTTTGTTTAGTATTTGGGCGACAGATCACGCAATGTCTGAAGAGTATGAAAATTGAGCGAATGAAACTTTGAAGGGAAATAATTCACCTGAAGAATTATTCACTTTTTTGAAGTGAAAATATTTTGTATAACAAATGGTTATTTATGCGAATTGCTATAAATTGCCGTCAATGACACTTTTTGCAGTGAAATGCCTTGTTCTTTAAGGCTTGCGCAGCATGCCGTGCAAATGATACTCATACGGCGCGTTAAAAAATCCCATAAACCAACGCAACACAATTCATACCCTTTCAGTATGTCTCCATATTCATGCAGTTTTGATGGTACGGAGATTTCATTGAGGAAGTCAGTTTCTATGAAAAATTTGAAAGTCAGCCTGGCCTGGCAGATCCTGCTGGCCCTTGTGCTGGGCATCTTGCTGGGCAGTTACCTCCATTATCATAGCGACAGCCGCGAGTGGCTGATTGCGAACCTTCTCTCCCCTGCGGGCGATATCTTTATTCATCTGATCAAGATGATTGTTGTGCCGATTGTGATCTCGACGCTGGTGGTCGGTATCGCGGGTGTCGGTGATGCGAAACAGTTAGGCCGCATCGGCGTTAAAACTATTCTCTATTTCGAAGTGATCACCACGGTTGCCATCGTTCTTGGCATCACCCTTGCGAATGTGTTCCAGCCTGGTGCCGGGATCGATATGTCACAGCTGGCGACGGTGGATATTTCGAAATACCAAAGCACAACCGCCGATGTGCAGAGCCATTCGCATGGACTGATGGGGACTATTCTCTCGCTGGTGCCGACCAACATTATCGCGTCCATGGCGAAGGGCGAGATGCTGCCGATCATCTTCTTCTCGGTACTCTTTGGTCTGGGGCTTTCTTCCCTGCCCGCGACGCACCGTGAACCGCTGGTCACCGTGTTCCGATCTGTCTCCGAAACCATGTTCAAAGTCACCCACATGGTGATGCGCTATGCGCCGGTCGGGGTATTCGCGCTGATTGCGGTGACCGTAGCGAACTTCGGCTTTGCCTCCCTGTGGCCGCTGGCGAAGCTGGTGATTCTGGTGCACTTCGCGATTCTGTTCTTCGCGCTGGTAGTGCTGGGCATTGTGGCGCGCCTGTGCGGGCTCAGCATCTGGATCCTGATCCGCATCCTGAAGGATGAGCTGATTCTGGCCTACTCCACGGCAAGCTCCGAGAGCGTGCTGCCGCGTATCATTGAGAAGATGGAGGCCTACGGTGCGCCGGCGTCCATTACCAGCTTCGTGGTGCCAACGGGCTACTCCTTTAACCTGGATGGTTCGACGCTGTATCAGAGTATTGCGGCAATCTTTATCGCGCAGCTGTACGGCATTGACCTGTCGCTGTGGCAGGAGATCGTGCTGGTTCTGACGCTGATGGTGACTTCAAAAGGCATCGCAGGCGTGCCGGGCGTTTCCTTCGTGGTGCTGCTGGCGACGCTGGGCAGCGTCGGTATTCCGCTGGAAGGCCTGGCGTTTATTGCCGGTGTGGACCGTATCCTCGACATGGCGCGTACTGCGCTGAACGTGGTGGGTAATGCGCTGGCGGTGCTGGTAATCTCCAAGTGGGAACACAAGTTCGACCGTAAAAAAGCGCTGGCGTATGAACGCGAGGTGCTGGGTCGTTTTGATAAAACGGCTGACCAGTAACATTCTAAGCCCGGTGGCGCTGCGCTTACCGGGCCTACAGGTTTTGTAGGCCGGGTAAGGCGAAGCCGCCACCCGGCACGTTATTCCCCGCTCAACGCATCAAACTCTTCACACCCGGTATCAAACCCTTCGGTACAGCTCAGGTTTAACCAGTAAAGCGCTTTCTGTTTATTCGGTGTGATAAAGCCTTTCTCACCCTGCCTGAACAGCATTCCTGCCCAGTACTCCGCATAGCCCGTCCGGGACAGAGCCGAACTCCGCTTGAACCACGATGCGGCCTGCACGTCATCCTGAGGAACTTCAACGCCGTTGGCATAGATCAGCCCCAGCAGCTGTTGCGCGTCTACCGCCGAGTCGCTATCGATGTCTTCGGTCGCCGATTGCAGCAGTGCGATGGCCTGCGGGTAGTCGGTTTTGCCCGCCTGCGTGTTCACCAGCACCCGCGCCAGCATGATCGCGCCGCGTTTGCTGCCCGCAATGTTTGCCTGCTGGGCCAGGGCTTTAGCCTGCGCATAGTCACCCTGCGAAAAGTGGATTTGCGACAGCAGCGCCATGGCGTCGACATCACCGCCTTTTGCCGCTTTTTCCGCCCACAGCGCCGCCTGCGCGCTGTCGCCGGAACTGAACCAGGTATCGGCAAGATAATACTGCGCGCGCGCATCGCCCGCTTCAGCCTGCTTTTTATACTGGCTGCCTATCTCATCGGCATGGGCAAACGCGGTTAAAAATAACAACATCAGAAAAAGGGTTTTCATGGATTCTTATCATCTGGGTACACGCCGCGCAGTATAATCGCGGCGACAGAAGAAAAAAACGGGTGCGTTAAGACCTCAGCATCCCACAAGCCGGGCGGAACACGCGTTCCGCCCGAAGAGGTTAGCCTGCGTTACAGGCTAATTTCGCCGCCACCTCCTGATGTTCACTCTTTATTGAAAACTCACATAAGTTACCGCGAGTAATAAAGGTAAAGATCACTATCGTCAGGCAAATAATAAAGACGATGCCTAACGCAGTTTTTAATGGCGTCATGCCTTTTACTCCTTGTGAAAAAAAGAATAAGAGGCTACTCTCAACCTGTTGGGGGTTGAGGGGTAGCCTCGGGTAAATGCAAATTTCCCGGGGCTTTCCACTTTCTGTCCCTCAACAATGCTCAAGACAGAAAGTCTTAAGCACCCGCCGCATATCTTATCCCTCTGAATTAAAATGCAAAGATGTAATTAATTTTCGCGCAAATTACATTTTTTCTGCGAGACGTCTTCAGAAATATATATAGATGTAATTAATAGCGATGCCAGAAATAATAATGGGGTGAATATCTCACCCCATTTAGTCAGTGATTAATTTACGGCTTCATCCCATTGCGCTTTCACGCAGGCGGGCTTTCAGCTTGTTATATTCGTCGATCACATACTGTTCCGCAGCGTGTTGATCCGCAATGGGCTCCACGTTTACGGCGCAGTATTTATACTCCGGCGTTTTGGTTATCGGGCTTAAGTTCTCCGTCACCAGCTCGTTACAGGCGCCAATCCACCACTGGTAGGTCATATAGACTGCCCCTTTGTTCGGACGGTCGCTGACCTGCGCGCGGGTAATGATGCGGCCCTTACGCGAGTTCACCCACACCAGCGCTTCATCTTCAATACCGAGCCGTTCGGCATCGGCGGTGTTGATCTGCGCGTAGCCCGGTTCATCCGCCAGCGCCGCCAGCGCGGCGCAGTTGCCGGTCATGGAGCGGCAGGAGTAGTGGCCCACTTCACGCACGGTGGAGAGCACCATCGGATACTCGTCGGTGAGCTTATCGATCGGCGCGACCCAGTCGCAGGTGAAGAACTGCGCCAGCCCGTTCGGGGTGTCGAACTTCTCTTTAAAGAGGTATGACGTCCCCTGATCGGATTCTGACTCATCCCGGCACGGCCACTGGATGTAGCCCAGCTCACCCATTTTTTCATAGGTTGCCCCATAAAAGTCCGGACACAGATGCCGCAACTCGTCCCAGATCTCCTGGGTGTTGTTGTAGTGCATCGGGTAGCCCATGCGGGTGGCGATTTCGCTGATGATTTGCCAGTCTGTTTTCAGATCCCACTTCGGCTCGACGGCCTTGAAGAAGCGCTGGAAGCCGCGGTCTGCCGCCGTATAGACACCTTCATGCTCGCCCCAGGAGGTCGACGGGAGAATCACATCCGCCGCCGCCGCGGTTTTGGTCATAAAGATATCCTGAACAATCACCAGCTCCAGATCCTCAAAGCCTTTGCGCACCGCGGACAGTTCGGCGTCGGTCTGGAGCGGATCTTCACCCATGATGTAGGCCGCACGTACTTCACCGTGAGCCGCGCGGTGCGGCAGCTCGCTGATGCGGTATCCGGTGTGTGCCGGCAGACTTTCCACGCCCCAGGCCTTCGCAAACTTCTCGCGGTTTTCCGGGAACTTCACGTACTGGTAGCCCGGATAGGTGTCCGGCAGCGCGCCCATATCACACGCACCCTGCACGTTATTCTGACCACGCACCGGGTTCACGCCCACATGCGCTTTACCCAGATTGCCGGTCAGCATGGCGAGGCTGGTGAGCGAGCGCACGGTTTCCACGCCCTGGTAGAACTGGGTCACGCCCATGCCCCACAGAATGGCGGCGGTTTTCGCTCCGGCGTACATCCGCGCCGCCTGGCGGATCTCCTGCGCGCTGACGCCGGTTATCGCCTCTACTGACTCCGGCGTATAGCCTTCGACAATCTTGCGATACTCTTCAAACCCTTCCGTACGGCTCGCGACAAACGCCTGGTCGTAGAGGTTCTCCTCAATAATGACATGCCCCATCGCATTCAACAGCGCGATGTTCGAGCCGTTTTTCAGTGCGATGTGCATATCCGCAATGCGCGCGGTTTCAATTTTACGCGGATCGCAGACGATGATTTTCGCCCCGTTCTGTTTGGCGCGAATAACGTGATTCGCGACGATAGGGTGAGAATCCGCTGGGTTATAGCCGAAGATGAACACCAGATCGGTGTTATCTATCTCATTGATGGCATTACTCATTGCGCCGTTACCGACCGACTGGTGCAGACCTGCAACCGATGGGCCGTGTCAGACGCGAGCGCAGCAGTCGACGTTATTGGTACCAATAACGGCGCGCGCGAATTTTTGCATCACATAGTTGGTTTCATTCCCGGTTCCGCGTGAGGAGCCGGTGGTCTGAATCGCATCCGGGCCATACTTGGCCTTGATGGCGCTGAGGCGCGTGGCGACGTAATCCAGCGCTTCATTCCAGGAGACGGCTTCCAGCTTGCCGCCGCGCTCGCGGCGGATCATAGGGGTTTTCAGGCGCGGCGTGAGGATTTGGGTATCGTTAATAAAATCCCAGCCGTAGTACCCTTTCAGGCACAGCGTGCCCTGATTGGTTTTACCCTGCGCCGCTTCCGCCCGGACGATTTTGCCGTTATCGACCACCAGGTGGATCTTGCAACCTGAGGCACAATAAGGGCAAACCGTGACGACTTTTTTCATCACTTTGCTCCAGTTAAACAGTTCTTACCTGCCCAATATGCAGCTTCTATGCCATGTTTTTACTATGGGTATTTCCTGACTTTACGGCCCTTTGCGGGGCAAAACCCTGACGAAAAACAGCCAATCGTCAAAATTGACGTGTCGAAAGGGCAGGGGATGTGACATGGATTGAATTTCCGTCACGTAAAAAACAATTCGGCTGGAGCCGGCGGCAGAATGGTTCAGACTTAACATAATTCCCTGACGGAAGCATGCGATGAAACCGGCGATTCTGGTGGTTGATGATGATGTCGCAGTCTGCGAACTGCTACAGGATGTGCTCAGCGAGCACGTCTTTACCGTGCTGACGTGTCACACCGGTCAGGACGCGGTGAACCGTGTCCAGCAGGATCCCGGCATTGCGCTGGTTCTGCTGGACATGATGCTGCCGGATATCAACGGATTACAGGTTTTGCTGCAACTGCAAAAGCAGCGACCATCGCTACCGGTGGTGATGCTGACGGGGCTGGGAAGTGAATCAGATGTGGTCGTCGGGCTGGAAATGGGCGCTGATGATTACATCGGAAAACCGTTCAATCCGCGCGTGGTGGTCGCCCGCGTTAAGGCGGTGCTGCGTCGAACCGGCGCGCTGGACGCGGAGCCTGCCGCGCCGCGCGTTGAAGGTATTACCTTTAACGGCTGGACGCTGGACACCACCCGCTGCGAGCTGAGCGATCCGCAGCGTAATACCGTGCCATTAACCCAGGGGGAATACGGCCTGCTGCTGGCATTAACGCAAAACGCCCGCCGGGTACTGAGCCGTGAACAGCTGCTGGAGCTGACCCACAGCGAAAGCGCCGAGGTCTTTGACCGCACTATCGACGTGTTGATCATGCGGCTACGGCGAAAAATTGAGGTCAATCCGCATCAGCCTTTGCTGATCAAAACCATTCGCGGTCTGGGCTATGTTTTTGCCACGGACGTTTCCCATCATGAGAAAGCCGCCTGACCGTTCTCCTGAATAAACGCCTGAAGCTCGGCCAGCGTTTTCGCGCCGTCAATCGCATTGGCCGCCAGCAGGCTGGCCCGCGCGCAGGCGTGCGCCAGATAAATACTCTCGGTAAGCGACAGCGATTCATGGCAACCGTATAAAAAGCCTGCGCAAAACGCGTCGCCCGCACCGACGCTGCCGATAATCTCGTCCTGCGTCAGCTTCCACGACGGAACCCATTGCCCTTTTTCACCCGGCGCTTCACCCCATGCCCCTTCCGGACAGTGGATCACCACCCGCTGCCGCACGCCTGCCGCCAGCAGCTGTGCGGCAGCGTCGGCGATATGGGCCATGTTCAGCGCATCATGACCGTCGCGGATCTCAAGCCCGCTAAACTCACCGGCTTCCAGCTCGTTAATCACCAGATAATCAAGATGGCGCAGGGCAGGGAGCACCAGCGGCTGATAGCGCGGATCGCCCTTGCGGGAAACCAGATCGAGCGAGGTTTCATACCCCTGATCGCGCATCTGTGCCAGTAACCGCGCGCTGCGGGTGCCAAACTCCTCGTCCGGCATGTCCAGGCTGTCGAGCAGCAGCAGATAGCCGAGATGGAAGATCTTCAGCGATCCGTCTAAACGATCGAAGGCGGGAAGATCCAGCAGGCGGTTGGCGCCCGGCGAGTGGAAAAAGGTGCGCTGTCCGCTGGGGTCGGTCATCACCTGCGACATCGACGTTGGGGCGAACGTTGTACGCTGCACGCGCTGGCGATTGACGTGATACTGGTCGAGCATCGCCAGAATATAGTCTCCGTCGCTGTCTTCCCCAATCAGCCCCACCGCCTGTAACGGCAGGCCGACGTGCATTTTCGCCAGCGTCAGCAGAACGTTGAGCGGCGCACCGCCGGTTGAGCGTTCGCTGTGGGTGATTTCCGCCAGCCAGCCGCGCTCCGGCCACTGTACGATCTGGTGGACGTGATCCACCAGCATGTTGCCTGCGGCGATAATCCCTTTGCGTTCCATTATGCCTGCCCCGCGCTGCCGAAGATGCGCATCTGCTCCGCGACCGTATCGGTAATGGCCTCTTCAATGCCCAGCAGCAGTTCGGCAAACTCATCGTACAGCGGCTGGCGGTTCGCCATGCGCTGCTCAACGGCGGCGAGCGCGGCCTGCGACATGCCGGTATAAAAATTGATTTTATGAATGCCCAGCTCGATAGCGCGGCGGAAGTCGGCATCGCTAATCCCGGAGCCGCCGTGTAAAACCAGCGGCAGGCCCGTCTGCTGGCGAATGGCGTCCAGACGCGGGAAATCAAGCTTCGGCTCGCCCTTGTATTTGCCGTGCGCGTTGCCAATGGCGACCGCCAGCGCGTCGATACCGGTTAAATCGACAAATTCGCGCGCCAGCTGCGGGTCGGTAAAGAACGCTTCATCCGCATGCCCATACAGCGCGCCGCCTTCATCTCCGCCGACTGCGCCCAGCTCCGCCTCCACCGAGACGCCCACCGCGTGGCACATCTTCACCACTTCCCGGGTCTGGCGGATATTTTCCTCATAGCTCAGCGTCGAGCCGTCGAACATCACCGAGCTGAACCCTAAGCGCAGGGCGCGCACGACGGCCTCAAAATGCAGCCCGTGGTCGAGGTTAAGCACCACGGGAATATCGTGACGGGCGGCTTCGAACTTTACCGCTTCAACAAGCGACTCCAGAGACACGTACTTAAAATGCACTTCGGCGATGTTGATGATAAACGGCGAGCGTTCCTGCTTCGCGGCGGCAAACAGCGCGCGCAGAAAATGGGAGTCGAGAACGTTGAACGCGCCCAGGGCGTAGCGGTGTTCTCTGGCGTGTGCCAGACCGTCGGCAAGAGAAATCAATGGCATCATTCACTCCTTATATCCGAAACAGGTTGTACTCGTTGCACAGCACCAGCACCGCCGGTTCGTCTTCTTCGATGGTGTTGTAGCGATCGATGGGTTGTAAAAAGTGGTTGTCGTGTTCATCGTCATTGACTGACGACACTTCGCCCACCAGCACGTCGCCAAAGCCGCGTTCACCCCAGAAACTGTGGTACAGGCCGGGCGTCAGGCAGATGCTTTCCCCAGGCGTGAGGCGCAGCTGGCTGCCGGGCGCGTGCGTCTGCCGACAGCCGTCTATCGTGACGATCACGTCGGTGTTTTCGGTCTCCTCATGCGCCCCCGCATTCCATAACTCAATAATCAGATTCCCGCCGCCGCGGTTGATGATGTCCTCCCGCTTGCGCCAGTGGAAATGCATCGGCGTCACCTGGCCGTCGCGGACGTGCATGATTTTTTCGGCATAGCACTTCTCATAAGGCACGCCGTTGGGGGAGCCGTTGCGCAGGGTAAACAGCGTCAGCCCCTGTGCGGCAAAGTGGTTGCCGCCAAACGCCGTCACGTCCCAGCCGAGCCTGAGGTCGAACACCTCCTGCCAGGCGGCCTGGTCAAGCTGCTGCCATTTTGTTGGCGGAAAGCTGGCAAACGGCGGGAGATGCACGTCGTGCATGGAGAAGAACTGCCGCGTGTGGCCGAGGATTTCATTGATGTCGGAGCGTTTCATGGGGACTCCTTGCGTTTTATGCCACCCCCTCACCCCGGCCCTCTCCCTCAAGGGAGAGGGGGAGTAAGTTCCCTCTCCCCGTGGGAGAGGGTTAGGGTGAGGGCATCAGGCCGCACCGGGTTTACTTAACCGTCCACCCCTTATACGTGCCGACGTTCTTTTTATCGATCATCGTCACCGGGATCAGCACAGGCTCTTTCGGCGCAGGTTTGCCCTGGAGAATGTCATAGCCAATCTCCACCGCCTTCGCCGCCATCACCTGCGGATCCTGCGCCGGCGTCGCCACAAACAGGGAGTTTTCGCGCTTCAGAGCTTCTTCACCGTCCGGGCTGCCATCCACGCCAACGATAAAGAACTCATTACGTTGGGCCTGTTTCGCTGCCAGATCGGCGCCGATCGCCGTCGGATCGTTAATTGCGAATACGCCGTCGATCTTCGGATTGGCCGCCAGCAGGGAGGTCATGACCTCCAGTCCGCCTTCGCGGCTGCCTTTGGCGTTCTGATTATCCGAGAGCACTTTGATATCCGGGTGGCGCCTGAACTCGGTCTGGCAGCCCTCCACGCGGTTTTGTACCGCAGAAACCGGCGGCCCGTTGATGATCACCACGTTGCCTTTACCTTTCAGGCGGTCGGTTATGTACTTACAGGCCATCTCCCCCGCCTGGGTGTTATCGGAGGTGATGGTCGCATCAGCCCCTTCCGCCGCCACGTCAACCGCCACGACCACGATCCCTGCCTCTTTGGCGCGTTTTACCGCCGGGCCGATCCCTTTGGAATCCGCGGCGTTGAGGATGATCATGTCCACTTTCGCCGCAATGAAGTTATCGATCTGCGACACCTGCTGGCCCAGATCGTACCCGCTGGAGACCAGCGTCACCTTGACGTTATCTCCCGCCAGCTTGCGCGCTTCCAGCTCGGCACCTTTGGTGATCTGCACGAAGAACGGGTTAGCCAGGTCGCCCACCGTCACGCCGATGGACTTCAGATCTTTTGCCTGCGCAAACGGGGTTGCGGCCAGCAGCGCGCCAGCACAGAGCGCGGTCACTAAGGGCTTCAATCTCATGCTGTATTCCTCACGTAGGGTATTGTTGTTATGCACTTTGATGGTGTCGGGTACGGTATTTGTCGATCAGCACCGCTATGATGATCACCGCCCCTTTGATCACCAGCTGCCAGAAGTAGGAGACGCCCATCAGCGTCATGCCGTTGTTGAGGGTGGCGATGATCAATGCACCGACCAGCGTGCCGGTGATCGTGCCGATCCCGCCGACGAAGCTGGTTCCGCCGAGGATCACCGCCGCAATCGCATCCAGCTCGTACCCCGTGCCGAGGTTGCCGTTGGCGCTGTAGAGGCGCGAGGCGCTCATCACGCCGCCTAATCCCGAGAGCAGGCCGCTCATGCCGTAGACAAACAGCAGCACCAGCCAGACCTTGATGCCGGTTAAGCGTGCCGCCTGCATATTGCCGCCGACCGCATAGATGTGAACGCCGAGGGTTGTGCGACGCAGAATAAACCAGCACACCACAATCACCGCCAGGGCGATCACCACCAGCCACGGAATCGGGCCGAGGTAGTTGTTGCCGATCCACTCGAAGTTAATGTTGGAGTTAATGACCGTCGTGCCGTCCGCCAGCAGATACGCCGCGCCGCGCAGTGCCGTATAGGTGCCGAGGGTGACGATAAACGGCGGCAGCCCGGCAAAGGCCACCAGCGCGCCGTTGAACAGCCCCAGCACCATACCGAGCATCAGCGCCGCCGGAATGGAGAGCATCGCAAATTCAGGGATAAGCGAGACCACCATCGCCGCTACCGCCGTAGTGCCCAGAATCGAGCCCACAGAGAGGTCAATCCCGCCGGTCAGGATGATGAAGGTCATCCCCGCCGCCAGCACGATGTTGATCGACGCCTGCCGGGTAATATTCAGCAGGTTGCTCTCGGTGAAAAAGTTCGGGGCGATAAAGCCAAATACCGCCACAATCAGGATTAAAATCGGCAAAATGCCGATCGTTTGCATCAGATCGCTCATCAGCATTTTTTTGGCGGAGGCGGATTTCGCCACCTGCTGCGGATGGGTTGGAGTTGTCATAATTACACCGCCTGATGATGTGTGTCGTTCACGCCGGTTGCCAGCGTCATAATGTTTTCCTGAGAGATGTCGCGTCCGTGGAGTTCACCCGCGATGCTGCCTTCCCGCATCACGTACACCCGGTCGCTCATGCCCACCACTTCCGGCAGCTCGCTGGAGATCATCAGAATCGCCACCCCTTTGCGCGCCATCTGGTTCATGATGCGGTAGATCTCGCTTTTCGCGCCGACGTCCACGCCGCGCGTAGGTTCGTCCAGAATCAGAATGCGCGGGCCAATCGCCACCCAGCGGGAGATCAGCAGCTTTTGCTGGTTGCCGCCGGAGAGCCCGCCCGCGCGCACCTGAGAATGCGGCACGCGGATATTGAGCAGGGCGATGGCGTCATCGGAAATAGACTGCGCTTTTTTGCGGTTCAGCCAGCCGAAGGTGGCGTCGCGCTCCAGCGTCGCCATGGTGATGTTCTCCTGCGCCGCCAGCTCCAGAAACAGCCCCTGCTCCTTGCGGTTCTCGGTAAGAAAACCGATGCCGTTTTCAATGGCCGCGCGCGGGGAGTGGATCACCACCGGTTCGCCGTCGACCTCGATCATGCCGCCGGTGGCTTTGCGCACGCCGAAGATCAGCTGCGCCAGCTCGGAGCGACCGGCCCCGACCAGCCCCGCCAGCCCGACGATTTCACCGGAGCGAACCTGCAAACTGCACGGCAGCACTTTTTTGCCATCTGTCAGGTGGTGCACGTTCAGACGCGGGCTGCCAAGCGGAATATCGCGCTCTTTGTTAAACAGATCGCTGAGCGGACGGCCCACCATCATGCGCACCAACTCAGAGGCATTCAGCTTGTCGCGCGTCAGGCTGCCGACGTGCTGCCCGTCGCGCAGGACGCTGACGCGATCGGAAAGCTCATACACTTCCGCCATGCGGTGGCTGATGTAGATAATCGCCATCCCTTCATCGCGCAGGCGCAAAATCAGTTCGAACAGACGGTGGGTTTCGCGCGAGGAGAGGGCGGCGGTGGGTTCATCCATCACCAGAATACGGCTGTTGCGGTGCAGCGCGCGGGCGATCTCCACCTGCTGTTGCTCGGCGATGGTCAGCTTCATGACCAGGTCGGTGGCGCTGAACTGCGCGCCCAGACGGTCAATGACCGCCTGCGCCTGGGCTGCCATCTCTTTGCGCTGGACCAGCCCGCCGCGCGACAGCTCGCTGCCGAGAAAAATGTTTTCCGCCACGGTCAGGTTAGGAGCAAGCTGCATCTCCTGATAAATCAGGGTAATGCCTGCGGCCAGCGCATCCTTCGGACCTTTGATGTGAAACGGCTGGCCGTCGATGAGGATGTCGCCGCTGCTGGCGGTATAAGCGCCTGCGAGGATCTTCATCAGCGTGCTTTTTCCGGCGCCGTTTTCCCCCATCAGCGCGTGGATCTCTCCGGGGAAAACCGTCAAATCCACACCCTTGAGCGCGTGGAAATTGCCAAACGACTTGGCAATATTGCGCATCTCTAAAACCGGGGTTCTGCTCATGGCGGATCTCCTGTGAATGTCGATATCTGCACTTCATCACAGGTGCGTAAATGCAAAATGTCAGAAGCTGTTCATATTTGTCATAGTTATGAATAGCTAATCGCCATCACATTTTCCTTTTCCCTCTCCCTGTGGGTGAGGGCCAGGGTGAGGGCACCAAACCGCAGAGGAGCCCAAACCCATGTCTTCACGCCCCCCGTTCTTCACCAGCGCCCGCGGTCGCCTGCTGATATTTAACCTGCTGGTGGTGGCGGTAACGCTGATGGTAAGCGGCGTGGCGGTGCTCGGCTTTCGTCATGCCAGCCAGATCCAGGAGCAGGTGCAGCAGCAAACGCTGGATGATATGACTGGCAGCATGAACCTCGCGCGTGATACCGCGAATGTGGCGACGGCGGCGGTGCGGCTGTCGCAGGTAGTCGGTGCGCTGGAGTACAAAGGCGAAGCTGAACGGCTTAAACAGACGCAGATGGCGCTGCGCCACTCGCTGGAGCAGCTTGCCGATGCGCCGCTGGCGCAGCAGGAGCCGGCGCTGGTGGCGCGTATTATCCGCAGGAGCAATGAGTTACAGCAGAGCGTGACGGGAATGCTGGAGCGCGGGCAAAAACGGCATCTGGAGCGTAACGCGCTGCTCAGCGCGCTGTATCAAAGCCAAAGCTATCTGCGTCATTTGCAGGATATCAACCGCCGTTACGCGAGCAATGTGCCAGACGCCCGGCAGCTTGCAGAGATGGACAGGCTGATCGTTGCCGCCATTGATACCCCTTCACCGCGCGCCACGGTGCAGCAGCTGGATGCAGTAACCGCGATGTTACCCGCGAGCGCCCTGCAACCGGTGGTCAACCTGGTGCTCCCGGATTTTAATGATGAGCTGCGCAAGCTCGCGCCACTGTCAAAGCAGCTGGAGGAGAGCGATCTGTCCATCAGCTGGTACATGTTCCACATCAAGGCGCTGGTGGCGATATTAAACCGCGACATCAATCAGTACGTTGAACAGGTGGCGCAGGCCTCCCGGCTGCGTACCGCCCAAAGCCACCAGGAGCTGCGCTCCATCAGCGTGTTTATCAGCGTCTTCGCGGTGCTGGCGCTGATCATCACCGGCTGCGCCTGCTGGTATATTTACCGCAATCTGGGCTCCAACCTGACGGCTATCTCAAGGGCAATGTCGCGCCTCGCTCACGGCGAGCAGGATGTGTCGGTGCCCGCGCTACAGCGGCGTGATGAGCTGGGGGAACTGGCGCGCGCGTTTAACGTTTTTGCCCGCAATACCGCTTCGCTGGAGCACACCACGCGGCTACTGAAGGAGAAGACCTCGCAGATGGAGGTCGACCGCATCGAACGTCAGGGGCTGGAGGAGGCGCTGCTGCACAGCCAGAAAATGAAGGCGGTTGGGCAACTGACGGGCGGGCTGGCGCATGATTTTAATAACCTGCTGGCGGTGATTATCGGCAGTCTGGAGCTGACCGATTCAGCGTCACCGGACGCGCCGCGCATCACTCGTGCGCTCAAAGCCGCGGAACGCGGGGCCATGCTCACCCAGCGTCTGCTGGCCTTCTCGCGCAAGCAATCCCTGCAACCTCATGCGGTAGAGATGAAGCCGCTGCTGGAGAACCTGAGCGAGCTGATGCGGCACTCGCTTCCCGCCACGCTGACGCTGGATATTGAAGCGCAAACCCCGGCCTGGCCCGCATGGATTGACGTCAGCCAGCTGGAAAACGCCATTATCAACCTGGTAATGAACGCCCGTGATGCAATGGAGGGGCAAAATGGTGTGATCAAAATCCGCACCTGGAACCAGCGTGTGACCCGCAGCGACGGGCGCAGGCAGGATATGGTCGCGCTGGAGGTGATTGACCACGGCTGCGGGATGTCGCAGGAGGTGAAATCGCAAGTCTTTGAACCGTTCTTCACCACCAAACAGACCGGCAGCGGCAGCGGGTTAGGGCTGTCGATGGTGTACGGCTTTGTGCGTCAGTCCGGGGGGCGCGTTGAGATCGAAAGCGCGCCGGGGCAGGGAACCACCGTGCGGCTCCAGCTGCCGCGCTCGACGCTGCCCGCGTTCTCCGATGATGCCGCGCTGGCGACCACGGCCCCGGCAGAGAGTGAGCTGCTTGTGCTGGTCCTGGAAGATGAGGCGGGCGTGCGGCAGACACTGTGCGAGCAACTGCACCAGCTTGGCTACCTGACGCTTGAAGCCGAAAACGGCGAGCAGGCGCTGAACATGCTGGACGCATCGCCGGATATCGGCATGTTTATCAGCGACCTGATGTTGCCGGGCGGCCTGAGCGGCGCGGAGGTGATCGGCCATGTACGCAGCCACTATCCGCAGTTGCCGGTGCTGCTGATAAGCGGGCAGGATTTGCGCCCGGCGCATAACCCGCAGCTGCCGGACGTTCAGTTACTGCGAAAACCGTTCACCCGCGCACAGCTGGCGCAGGCGCTGCGCAAGGTGATGGCAGGAACCGGCAGCGAGCCAGGGTAGCGGCCCCCTGAGCGCCGTTAAAAGACGACGACGAGGCAGGGATAAATTTCACGGACTCATGCGGCAGCGGGCGGCGCAAATGCTGCTTTATCCCGACAATCAGCGCTTCGCGCGGAAAGCCAGGCATATCCATTACGCCGCCACCGAGGATCACCGCATCCGGATCGAACAGATTTACACTGGTGGCAATGGCGCGGGCTGCATGATTCAGGAGTTGTTGTACGAAGGGGTCATCGGGTACGGCTGAAAAGATATCTCCCATCGCATACTCGCGGGGCTGCTGTTCGTACCACTGTTTCAATGCGATACCGGAACAAACTGTTTCCAGACATCCCGGGTTGCCACAACCACAGTGCCGCGTCATATCCCCCTGTGGAATATGCCCGAGCTCGCCCGCTACGCCGTGCGCGCCCGTCCATGGAGCACCGTTTAGCCAGATGGCAAATCCCATGCCGGTGCCAAGATAGGCCGCCAGAACCTCTTGCTGCTGGAGATTGTGTTGCGCCACGTCAAACGAAAGCTGAAGGTTAACGTCGCGGGAAAATTCGACCGGGCAGCCTAGCGCATCTTCAAGTTTTCCCGCCAGATCGCGGAGCTCATTCGCCTGCAAAGGCAGATTAGGCGTCGAAATAATGGTGCGTTTGTCTTTGCCGACCAGTGCCGGAAAGCCCATGACCAGACCGCGACAGTGAACCTGTAAATGACGCAGCTGAGCCGTGATCATTTCCGTCACGCCGCACACCACACCAGAGCGGATAACCTCCGCGGTGCGCTGTTTTTCACAATGCAACACCGCACCGTCGGCCGTTTGTAGGCAAAAACGGATATGAGTGGCCCCCATATCCACTCCGGCGACGACATCAGGCTGTTTTTGCATGAGGAACAACCTCGTTTCGTGCCGACAGGATCTGCCCGGCCATAAGCTGCCATGCATCCCCGATATTCTCTGCATGGTTGAACAGACCAGACGTTCCGACGATAAAGACATCTGCGCCGGCGGCCATCAGTTTTTTATAGGTGGCCTGATTGCATGAGCCATCGATCTCAATCTCATAGCTCAGCCCTTCGCGTTCGCGCCAGGCTTTCAGCTCGGCAATTTTCTCCAGCATTTCCGGAATGAACGGCTGCCCGGCAAAGCCTGGATCGACGGTCATCACGGTGATTTTGTCCGCCTTATGAATATAGTATTTCATCGCCTCAACCGGGGTTTCCGGGTTGAGGATGAGTCCCACCTTCATACCGTGACGACGGATCTCTTCAATCAGGCGGAAAGCCTGACCGTTGATGGTCTCCGGGTGCAGTGTGATGAAGTCTGCTCCGGCCTGCGCCAGCTGGCTTATGTAGTCCTGCGGGCGAGTCACCATCAGGTGACAGTCCAGTGGTTTGGTGGCGAGCTTCTTCACCTGGCCGACAAAGAACGGAGACAGCGTCAGATTAGGCACAAAGTGGCCGTCCATGATGTCGATATGGAAGTAGTCCGCGTGCTGGTCAATAAATTCGATCTGTTCTTTGAATTTCAGCAGATCCATACACATCAGGGAGGGTGAAATTTTCATAGTGATTTCCTTACTTACTGATCAATCTGTCGAGGGCAACAGCGGCGATAATCAACCCGCCCATTACCACCAGCTGGTAGTAGGTTTGTACCTGTAAGATATTGAGTCCGTTATTGATGGTGCCGATGATGAGACCACCAATCACGACCGAGAAGATGCGGCCTTTACCGCCGAAGAAGCTGGTTCCGCCGATGATGGCGCTGGCGATGGCGTATGTTTCAAATCCCATCCCGGCCAGCGGCTCCGCTGCGCCCAGACGCGCAGTCGACACCACGCCCGCCAGCCCGGCGCATACGCCAGAAATAATGAACACCACCAGAATATGAAACTTCACGTCGATGCCGGAGTAGAACGCCGAGTTTTTGTTACCGCCCAGGGCGTAGATATTGCGCCCCAGCCGCATACGGGTGGTGAGGAACCAGAGGATCACCGCGACGATCAGCGAGAAGATGACCGGTACGGGTATCCCGAGGACGCTGGCAGCGAAGAAGTTTACAAAATCGAACGAGAAGCCATAGACGGAGTTAGCATCGGAAATCACCAGCGTGATGCCGCGAAAAATGGCGTTAGTACCGAGAGTGATAATGAACGGATGTAGCCCGGTCCAGTTGACCAGACAGCCATTGATCGCCCCCAGCGCGCCGCCGACCAGTACGCCGCCAATCAGTGCTGCAAAAAACGGGTCGACACCAGCCAGCATCAGTTTGGCAGTCACCATGCCGGAGAGTGCCAGAATGGCTCCGACGGACAGATCAATACCCGCGACAAGGATGGCAAAGAATTCGCCCATCCCGATCAGCACCGTTACCGAGCTCTGGACAAAAATCTGCGTGATGTTGTTGGTGGTGAGGAAGTACTCCGATGACAGCGTGCCAAAGATGGCGACTATAATCGCGAGGATAAAAAAGGTACCGTACTTGTCCCAGAACAGCGCGAAGTTAAATGGCTTTTTCTCCGCCATATCGCCTTTCACTCTTGTGGTAATGCCCATGCCATGATCTCCTCTTCGCTCATGCCGTCGCGATTGGTCAGGATTTGCGTCAGCCGCCCTTCGCAGAACACGGCGATGCGGTCGCAGACGGCGATAATTTCAGGTAATTCAGATGACACCATCAGGATGACCTTGCCTTCGTCAGCCAGCTGGCGCATCACCTTGTAGATTTCGGCCTTTGCGCCGACGTCGATGCCTCGCGTGGGTTCATCAAAAATGATGACGTCCGGGTTGCAACACAGCCATTTAGAAATCAGCACCTTTTGCTGATTGCCGCCGGAGAGTTCGGTGATGTTTTGCTCTACGCTATGGCACTTCAACGCCAGCAACTGGCGCTGTGCTTCGGCGGTCTTGCGTTCTTCATGCTCGCGAAAGAGCCCCATGGCCCCTTTATAGCCACCGTTTTTCAGGCTCTGGCTGACGGCCATGTTTTGGTCGATAGAGAAATTAGGGAAAAAGCCATTTTCGCGGCGGCTTTCGGTGATGTAGGCCATCCCTTTTTTCAACGCATCCAGAGGCGAACGCGGGGAGATGGTTTTGCCGTTGAGGCGAATTTCACCGCTCGCGCGTTTATCCACGCCGAAGAGACAGTCCATCAGTTCGGTACGTCCCGAGCCGACCAGACCCGCAAAACCCAGTATTTCGCCGCGGTTCACGCTGAACGAAATATCTCGCACTTTTTTCTTGTCCCGGCTGGTGACGTTGTTCACCTCAAACACCGTGTCGCGTTCGATGTTGCCGGTGCTCTCTTTCATGGCGTTAAAGCGGTTTTGCAGTTCGCGGCCGACCATCAGGCGCACAATGTCGTCGTTTGAAACGTCACTCACCAGGCCACTGCATACGCTGGAACCGTCTTTCATTACCGTGTAGCGGTCGCAGATGCGGCGGATTTCCGCGAGCTTATGCGAGATATAGACAATGGCGGTGCCTTCTTTACGCAGCTGATTCATGATCAAGAAAAGATAATCCACCTCTTTATTGGTTAATGAAGATGTGGGTTCATCCATAATGATCACTTTGGCATCGAGCATTAAGGTTTTCGCGATTTCCAGCATCTGTTTATGGCTGATGGATAAATTCGCTACTTTTTCATCTAAATCGACTTTTAATCCGACGCGTAAGAGCATCATCGCACCGCGAATGCGCATCTCTTTCCAGTCAATAATCCTGATGCCACAAACCGTTTTGGTCAGGTGACGGCCTATATATAGATTTTCCAGCACGGTTAATTCATCAATAACGCTGAGTTCCTGATATATAATGCCGATGCCCAGTCGTGCTGCCAGTTTATGATCCAATCTGTCGTAATTCTTTTCATTAATAATAATGGAGCCTTTGGTCGGTTCATGAATTCCCGACAATACTTTCATTAAGGTTGATTTACCGGCACCATTCTCCCCTAATAACGCGTGGATCTCATGAGGGTATATAGTTAAATCAACCGATTTTAATGCGTGAACCGGACCAAAGGATTTGCCGATCCCCGCCATCGAGATATATGGCGTGACCATGTTTATTTCCTTCTCTGTTCACCCTCTCCCTGTGGGAAAGGGCCGGAGTGAGGGCATCAAGCCGCACAGTTCTGCGTTATTTTGTCACCAGAATCGAATCCACCAACTTGAATTCAGGCGTTTTTTCCAGCGGGATGACTTTCCCGGTTTTCGCGGCATCCACCATTAATTTCAGGCCGGTCGCCCCGATGTCCGCCGGGTTTTGTGCGACGGTTGCCGTCATCTGACCGGCTTCGACCATCTTACGCGCCTCTGGGATACCATCGGTGCCGACCACCAGCACTTTGCCGATTTTACCGGCGTTTGCCACCGCCTGTGCCACGCCCATCGCCATGGTATCGTTCGCGCAGTAGAAGGCTTTCAGATTCGGGTTTCGTTGCAGCACGTTGGTTGCCACATCCAGAGCTTTAATGCGATCCCAGTCAGCGGGCTGGCTGGCAACCAGCTTAATTTGGTTTGCTTTTTTGAAGGCTTCTGTTGCGCCATTGCGGCGCGCCTCGCCCGATGCGTTACCGGCTTTACCCTCAATGATTGCGACTTCGCCCCCCTCCGCACCAAGTTTATTGATAATAAAATCGGCCCCTTTTGCGCCGACGGCCACGTTGTCCGTTGTGACAAACCCCTCTACATTGCCACCTGCTTTTTTCAGGTTATCCATATCGATTTTTTCATCGAGATTCACCAGATAGAGACCTTTCTGCCAGGCGCGCGCGACGGGCATGACCAGATTCACGGAGGAGAGTGGGGCAAAAGCGATACCCTTGTATTTTTTATTACTCAGATCTTCGAACAGCTGTAGCTGGGACTGAAAATCCCCTTCTGACGGCGAGGCAAAAATATCAACGCTTACTCCCAGGGTTTTGGCTTCATCTTCAATCCCTTTCTTCATATCCACCCAGAATGGATTGGAGAGCGTTTTTAATACCACCGCATATTCCGCAGCAGCAAACGCGCTGGTGGATAACATTAAGCCCATAGCGGCGCCGCTGAAATATTTCAGATATTTATTCATAGCAGTGTTCTCAATGTAGGGTATGTTGTTGTTAATCCCGCCTGAGCAGGATTAACCTTTTAATTTACTTCAGTGCGCCAGGAGAGAAGAAATCCACAATAGCGCCGGTTTTTTGCATATTAAGTGTGGCCTGTTCGATATTTTGTTGTGCAACGGAAACAAATAACGCATCTAATAATGTAAGCTGTAATATACGCGCGGAGGCGTTGCGCCCTAATAACGGGGTCTCTGGTGCTGGCGAACAAATAATATAATCAGCAAGTTTAGCAATCGGCGAATGGTAGCTATGGGTAATACAGATAATTTTGGCGCCGTTCTTTTTTGCTAACTCAACTGCTGCTTTCACATCACTGGTGCGGCCGGAATGGGAGACCACCAGTACCACATCCCCTTCCTTCAGCAGCGATGCCGACATCATCATAATGTGCGCGTCCTGATACGACTGGCAGCGCACGCCGATGCGTAGAAACTTATGCTGGATGTCGGCGCAAATAGCGTTAGAACCACCCACACCGTACAGATCGCGCTGGTTGGCCTGGGCGAAGAAACGTGCCGCGCGGTGAATTTCATCCACGTTCACTATCGACTGGCCTTCCATAATGGTGCGCAGCGTAATATTGAACACTTTGTTAACCACATCCTGTGGTGCTTCATCAAAAGCGAGTTCCGCAGGTAATACTTGTTCGGATTGCGAGAAGTAGTCGACCAGCGCCGCACGCAGGTTACGGAAACCGCTAAAGCCGAGCAGTTTGGCCACTTTCACGATCATCGCTTCCGACACCATCAGCGTTTCGGCAACGTCTTTAATCGCAGGCGCGCCGCTCAGGTTACCCGGCTGGAGCAGCCAGTCGACGATACGGCTTTCGTTGTCGGTCATGCCTTCCTGCTTCATGCGCAGGTACGGTGCAAGGCCAATGCCGTTAGGCAGCTCTTTTTTAAATTCTGACTGACTCATCGCTCTCTTTTGTCCTTAAAAATGAAGACGACACTATATCACCACACTCTGGCATGAAAATATGCTGGTAACTTCACAATGTTTAAAAATTCATAAAGTTTTATTGTCTGTGAAGTTTTGATGGGCGATTGCTTTATTATTCCCTTGAAAATCAATAATATAATTATGACACGTTAACGGATTTTAATGCATGCCGTAAGAAATATACCGTCATGAGAGAGTTGAAATGTCAAAGTCATGGGTGTAGAACACGCGCAGAACTCGATGGTTTTGAGGTTTTATTGCACAACTGACCGGTCTTAAATCACAACTCCATCGAGTTCGTAAAGTTAACCCACGATGAGGTTTATTATGAAAAAGATTGCATTTGGCTGCGATCACGTAGGTTTTATGCTGAAAGAGGATATTCTGGCCCATCTGCGCGCGCGTGGCATCGACGTGGTGGATAAAGGCACCTGTTCCCCGGAGCGTACTGACTACCCGTATTATGCCAGCGCGGTTGCACAGGCTATTATCGATAAGGAGGTGGATGGCGGCATCCTGATCTGCGGAACGGGGGTAGGGATCTCCATTACGGCCAATAAGTTCCCGGGCATCCGCGCAGTGGTCTGTAGCGAACCTTATTCAGCTCAGCTTTCAAGGCAGCATAACAACACGAATGTGCTGGCATTTGGTTCGCGCGTGGTCGGACTGGAGCTGGCAAAAATGATCGTCGATGCCTGGCTAAATGCACCGTTTGAAGGGGGACGACATCAGGCGCGAGTCGATGCGATAGGGGCGATTGAACAGGCCAGGAATTGAGATTCCTCCGCTACCCCGGTTCCCTGCCATTCATTACCGTAAGGCCAGTTCACCTGCGAGTCTGGCCTTATGAAACGTTACTCTACCGCTCTGTTATTGGGTCTGCTGACTTTAACCAGCCAACTGGCGCATGCCGATGTGATTGATGATGCCATTGGCAATATTCAGCAGGCGATCAACGACGCCTATAACCCCGGCAGCAGCCGTAATGATGACGACGACGATCGTTACGATCGCAGCCGTCAAACCGACAGCCGCCAGTACGACGATCGTCGTCGACAGTTAGAAGATCGACGCCAGCGTTTAGACGAGCGTCAGCGGCAGCTGGATGACGATCGGCGTCGGTTAGAAGAGGATGAGCGCCGGTTAGAGGATGATTACGATCGGTGGTAACGCCGGTATTGCAACGCACAGGCCGGGTAAGGCGCAGCCGCCACCCGGCAAAACCTAATCCAGTACCAGCACCATCCCGTCATACCCCGCTTCAATGCCGGACGGCAGCGGGTTATTCATCATCCACACGTCAAACTGATGGCTGATATGCGTCAGGATCACCTGCGGACAGCCAATCACCCCGTTCAGCGCAATCACCGTATTCAAATCACAATGGTTGCGCGGCGTTTCCGGGCGCGGTTCATGGCTACAGTCGATAATCATCGCCTGCGGCTGATTGTTTAGCAGAAACGTCACCGTTTTATCCGGTAGCCCGGCGGTATCAGAAAGCCACGCCACGCGGCTGTGGGCGGACTCCAGCAGATAGCCAAACGTGAGTTTTGAATGGTTGAGCGGCAGCGGCGTGACCCGCAAGCCCTGAAGTTCAAACATCACAAACGGCTCCACCGTGTGGCTGAAATCGAGAAGGCCCGGATGCTTGAACAGGTCGTCACAGCCTGCGTCGTCCGGCGGACCGTAAACCGGAATGGTCGCTCCCACGCCCCAGCGCAGAGGAAAAAGCCCCTGAACGTGATCCATATGATAATGGGTAAGCAAAATCTGCCTGAAACTCCCCGCGGGCCAGTCGTCCATCAGGTGTGGAATACCCGCGTCCAGCAAGGTGACCGAATCGTTGAATTTCACCGCCGCGCTACAGGGGCGACGGCGATAATTTTCCTGTAAACGCGCCCGTCGGCACGCCGCGCAGTCGCAGCCAAACACCGGCACCAGCTGCGCCCCTCCGGTTCCTGTCAGCGTGATCGTCAGACTCATAACGCACCTCTACAGCGGTTTGGTGAAGCGGAAATGGCTTTGCGTATATCCTTCACGAACATAAAAACGGTGCGCGTCCACGCGCTTCACGCTGGTGGAAAGCTCGGTCAGCTCGGCGCCTGCCTGTCGCGCGACGTCCTCTGCCCAGGCCAGCAGCTGGCTGCCCACTTTTAATCCGCGCGCCTGCGGCATCACCACCAGCTCCTGGATCTCGCCGATCCAGCGGGCGTGATGCAGGTGAAACTGCATATGCAGGCCGATCATACCGATGATCTGCCCGTCCAGCTCGGCCAGCTGGTAACGCATATTGTGATCCTGCAAGTTGGCCAGATACCCGGCGTGAAACGCCTGATGATCGAACTCGGCCTGCTTAAGTTCGCAGATCAGCGCGTAAACGATCGGCGCATCGTCGGCGGTGGCGGGGCGAAGCTGGCAGTCAGGCATGCTGTTTCTCCTTCTGGCGAATAAGCGATAGCAAGGTCTCGACTGACTGTAGCAAACTTCCGTCGTTATTGAGGAGATGGCAACCCGACGGGGTGTAGCGCGCCGCCCGTTCCAGCCGCTGGTCGATCTCGCGCGCGTTTTCGCGCCCCCGCTTTTGCAGCCGGCTACGGAGAACGTCCGGGGAAACCTGCAAACAGACCGGGAGCAGCGCCGCTTCGTACCGGGCGCGAGCCTGCGGGAGATGCGCCCGCGAGCCGTTAACCAGCACGTCGAACCCCGCATGCAGCCAGAGGTCAATCTCAATACCGACGCCATAGTAGTAACCGTTGGCATGCCAGCTCAGCGCCAGCAGGTTTTGTCCGGCGCGGGTAAAAAACTCCTGCTCGCTCAGGGCGATATGGTTCTCGCTTCCGGCGTTGGCATCGCGCGTGATATAGCGGTGCGCCACCAGCAGCTGTGAATGTTCCCGCTGCCGTAACGCCGACAGCAGGCTGTCCTTCCCGGAGCCGGACGGGCCCATTAACCAGATGAGTCTTCCCATCAGAATACCCTTTTTCCCTGACGCCAGACGTGGTCGATATGAATGTGCTCGCCCTTACGGTGGGCGAGCACCAGATCGGCCCGTTTCCCCTCGGCAATTTCACCGCGATCGTGAAGATTAAGCGCGCTGGCCGGGTTTTTCGTCACCAGGCGAATCGCCTGTGGCAGCGTGAAGCTGTTGTTCTCGTCGTCCGCGACGCGGAAGGCCGCGTCCAGCAGGCTGGCGGGGTAATAGTCAGAGGAGAGGATATCCAGCAGGCCGAGCGAGGCGAGCCTGCTTGCCGCCACGTTGCCGGAGTGCGATCCGCCGCGCACGATATTTGGCGCGCCCATCAGGACGTTCATGCCGTGCTTACGCGATGCCTCTGCCGCTTCAAACGTGGTGGGAAATTCAGCTATCACGCTGCCAAGCTGGTGGGATTCGCGCACGTGATCGTGCGTTGCGTCGTCATGGCTGGCCAGGGCAATATTCCGGTCCCGGCACATCGCGGCAATGGAGAGGCGATTCGGCTGCGACCACTGGGCCGCAAGCTGGAGCTGCTCTTCTTCGTAGCGGGCCATCTCCGCGTCGTTGAGCGAATATTTGCCCTGATAGTATTCGCGATACTTTTCAATGTTGGCGAACTGGCGCTGCCCCGGCGAGTGATCCATCAGGGAAACCAGCGAGACCGGCTCGCGGCCCACCAGCTTCTCAAACAGCGGCAGGGTGGTGTGGTGCGGCAACTCGCAACGCAGGTGCAGGCGGTGCTCGGCGCGGTTGAGGCCGCGCTTTTGCGTCTCCTCCACGGCGTTGATCATCTTCTCCAGGTTCTCCAGGCGATCGCCGCCGTCGCGCACGTCGCCAATCGCCACCGCGTCCAGCACCGTGGTGATGCCGCTGGCGACCATCAGCGCGTCGTGGCTGCTCATCGCTGAATGAGCAGGCCAGTCCACCTTTGGGCGCGGGGTGAAGAATTTATCGAGATTATCGGTATGCAGCTCAATCAGCCCCGGCAGCAGCCAGCCGCCTTCGCCGTCCATCGCTTCAGGAGTGCGGCTCCGGGTTTCGGCAAAGGCGCGGATGACACCGTCCCGCACCTCAACCGAGCCGTTCACGACCTCATTTTCCAGCACCAGCCTGACATTATTGATAATCATACGTTTGTCCCCATCGGGTGCAGTCTGTCCGCCACGCGTTGGCGTACGGCGTCGTCGTGGAAGATCCCGACGATCGCCGCGCCGCGCGCTTTGGCCTGTTCGATCAGTTCCATCACCGCTGCGCTGTTCTTACTGTCGAGCGAGGCGGTGGGTTCATCCAGGAGTAAAATCGGGTAATCGACGATAAAGCCGCGGGCGATGTTGACGCGCTGCTGCTCGCCGCCGGAAAAGGTCGACGGGGCGAGGTGCCACAGACGCTCCGGTACGTTGAGGCGCGTCAGCAGGCTGGCGGCTTTAGCGGCGCAGGTTTCGCGCGGCACGCCGAGATCCAGCAGGGGTTGCATGACCACGTCCAGGGCGGAGATCCGCGGGATCACTCGCAGGAACTGGCTGACCCAGCCGATCGTCGAGCGGCGCACTTCCAGCACTTTGCGCGCGGGAGCCTGAACCAGATCGACCCATTCATTGTTATGGCGAATATGAATATGGCCTTCGTCCGGCAGGTAGTTGGCATACAGGGAGCGCAGCAGGGTGGATTTTCCGCTGCCGGAATGGCCATGCAGCACCACGCATTCGCCGTTGCTGACCTCTAACGAGGCATTTTGCAGTACCGGCAGGCGCACGCCGTTTTGCTGGTGGAGCACAAAGGTTTTACTTACGTTTTGTACGTGGATCATGTTGGCCTCGCGATTCGTTTTGCCGGGTGGCGGCTTCGCCTTACCCGGCCTACGGGTGCGGTGTTCGTTTTGCCGGGTGGCGGCTTCGCCTTACCCGGCCTACAAGGTGCGGTGTTCGTAGGCCGGGTAAGCGCAGCGCCACCCGGCAACCGCGCCCTCAGTTCTGCAATACGGACGACACCAGCAGCTGGGTATACGGATGATGGGGATCGTCGAGCACGCGGTCGGTTAACCCACTTTCCACCACCTGACCCTGCTTCATCACCAGCAAGCGGTCTGCCAGCAGGCGCGCGACGCCTAAATCATGGGTGACAATCACCACCGCCAGGTTTAGCTCCACCACCAGGCCGCGCAGCAGGTCGAGCAGGCGAGCCTGCACAGAGACGTCCAGCCCGCCGGTCGGTTCATCCATAAACACCAGCTTCGGATGGGTGACGAGATTGCGGGCAATCTGTAAACGCTGCTGCATGCCGCCGGAGAAGGTGGTCGGCAGGTCGTCGATGCGCGAGGCGGGAATTTCAACCTCTTCCAGCCAGTGCTGCGCCGTGGCGCGGATGTTGCCGTAGTGGCGCGCGCCGGTGGCCATCAGCCGTTCGCCGATGTTGCCCCCCGCCGACACCTGGCGGCGCAGGCCATCCATCGGGTGCTGGTGCACCACGCCCCACTCGGTGCGCAGCAGGCGGCGGCGATCGGCTTCGCTCATGCCATACAGCGACACGCCCTCATACAAAATGTCGCCATTCTGCGGCGTCAGGCGCGCGGAGATGGACTTCAGCAGGGTGGTTTTACCGGAGCCGGACTCGCCGACAATGCCCAGCACTTCGCCCGGCCACAGCTCAAACGACACGTCGCTAAAGCCTTTGCCCGGCGCATAAAGGTGAGTCAGGTTATTAACCGAAAGCAGCGGTTTCATTGGCTGTTCGCCTCGCTCTGTTGGCGGCAGTAATCGGTGTCGGAGCAGACAAACATCCGTTTGCCCGTGTCGTCCAGCACCACTTCATCCAGATAGCTATGCTTCGAACCGCAGATGGCGCACGGCTCGTCCCACTCCTGCACCGTAAACGAGTGATCGTCAAAATCCAGGCTCTCCACACGGGTGTACGGCGGTACGGCGTAGATGCGTTTTTCACGTCCGGCGCCAAAAAGTTGCAGGGCGGGCATCATGTCCATCTTCGGGTTATCGAATTTCGGGATCGGCGACGGGTCCATCACGTAGCGGCCGTTCACCTTCACCGGGTAGGCGTAGGTGGTGGCGATATGGCCGAAGCGGGCGATGTCCTCATACAGTTTGACCTGCATGATCCCGTACTCTTCCAGGGCGTGCATGGTGCGGGTTTCGGTTTCCCGCGGCTCAATAAAACGCAGCGGCTCCGGGATCGGCACCTGGAAAATCAAAATCTGATCTTCAGTCAGCGGGGTCTCCGGAATGCGGTGACGGGTCTGGATCAGCGTCGCGTCTTCGGTTTTTTCGGTAGTATTAACGCCCGTTACGCGCTTAAAGAAGTTGCGGATCGACACGGCGTTGGTGGTGTCGTCTGCCCCCTGGTCGATGACCTTAAGCACGTCCGCTTCGCCGATCACGCTGGCGGTGATCTGAATACCGCCGGTGCCCCAGCCGTAGGGCATTGGCATTTCGCGGCCGCCGAATGGCACCTGGTAGCCGGGGATCGCCACTGCCTTCAGGATGGCGCGGCGGATCATGCGTTTAGTTTGTTCGTCCAGATAGGCAAAGTTGTAGCCGCTTAAGTTAGCCATTGGCGCGCTCCCGTTGCAGGCGTTTCAGCAGTTCCAGTTCGGCCTGGAAATCGACGTAGTGCGGCAGCTTGAGGTGCGAGACAAAGCCGGCGGCCTCAACGTTATCCGCGTGGGCCAGCACGAACTCTTCGTCCTGTGCCGGGCCTGCAATATGCTCGCCGTAGTCCGGCGCCTGGAGTGCACGGTCAACCAGCGCCATCGCCATCGCCTTGCGCTCGCTCAGGCCATACACCAGCCCGTAGCCGCGGGTAAAGTGCGGATCTTCATTCTCTGGCGCGACAAAACCGTTGACCATTTCGCACTCGGTCATCAGCAGTTCGCCGATGTTCACCGCAAAACCCAGCTCTTCCGGCACGATTTCAATGTCGATATAACCGCTGCGGATCTCTGCCGCGAAGGGGTGGTTGCGCCCGTAGCCGCGCTGCGTGGAGTAGGCCAGCGCCAGCAGATACCCTTCATCGCCGCGCATCAGCTGTTGCAGGCGGGACGAGCGCGAACAGGGATAGACCGGCGGCGTGCGGGTGATGTCATCCGGTGTGCTGCCGGTGTCCTCTTCCGCCTTCGCCAGCCCCTGGTTTGCCAGCAGGCTAAAGACGTGCGGGGAGGCGTCTTGTTCAGCGTCAGAGACGCTGAGCTGCGGTGTTTCACCGTTCGCCAGCAGAGTGAAGTCCAGCAGGCGATGGGTGTAGTCGTAGGTCGGACCAAGCAGCTGGCCGCCAGGAATATCTTTGTACACCGCAGAAATACGGCGCTCTAATCGCATTTCCGCCGTATTCACCGGCTCGCTAACCGCCAGCTTCGCAAGCGTAGTGCGGTAAGCGCGCAGCAGGAAGATGGCTTCCACGTTATCGCCGCTGGCCTGTTTCAGCGCCAGCGCCGCCAGTTCGCGGTCCGCGATGCCGCCTTCGGTCATCACGCGGTCGACGGCCAGGTTTAACTGCTGTTCAATCTGGGCGACGCTCAGCTCGGGAAGGGCGTCATCCCCCCGGCGTCTGTGCGCCTGCAAGGCATGGGCGGCGGCGATCGCCTTCTCGCCCCCTTTGACGGCAACGTACATCAGCACACCTCCACGTGAGTGGTTCTCGGGATCGCCAGCAGGCGCTCGCCGCAGGTCAGGATCAGGTCGATACCGAGCGGGAACGGATGCGGGCGCTCGGTCAGCTCATGAATGATGCACTCCGGCAGCTGGGGGGCGACCATCCGCTCGTCGGCAATCCCTGCACCCGTCAGGCGCAGCATGCGGCCACCGCTCAGGCTGGAGACCTGCAAAATCAGCGTAGCGCTGGTTTCTGGTGCGACGGCGCTGCCTTCGCTCAGGGCGTTAAGCTGTTCGTGGCTGATTTGCTCGTCGGCCACGGCGAAGACCGCCTGCTGGGGCTGCTCGACCAGCGGCGCGTTGGTGTGAAAGCGCAGGTTCTGGCTGGCGATATCGTTCAGCAATGCGCCTGACAGCCATACCGGGGTGTCGTTGTCCGCCAGGGTCAGCAGCACGCTGGTCGAGGCGAGGTTCAGCGGCAGCCAGCCCTGGGAGAGCTGATGCAGCGAGACAATGACGCCCGGCTCGCTCATGGCTTTCAGCAGGCGACGGAAACTCTGTTGGGCATCCTGGACGGCCAGGGTAAAAGCAGGTTGAAGCGTCATGCGTTGTCTCCGCGAACGAGCGTAAAGAAGTCGACCCGGCTGGTATTCACTTCGGCCTGACGCGCGGCAAGGCGTGCGGCGCGGTCGGCTTCCAGCGGGGCAATAAGGGTTTCCATTAACGTCTGAAAATGCGGCTGTTCCTGTAAAAGCGCGTCGATCGCTGCGCAGCGCTCGGCGTGCGTTTTGTCGCGCCCAAGTACGTAGCCGTAGCCCAGCGTGCCGCTTTTCAGGCGGATCACCGCGCGGGTGAGGGTGGCATCGCCGGCGAAGAAGCGCTCGCCGGTGCCGCCCATGCGTGCCTGGATCTGCACCAGGCCGATCTCCGGCGCGCGGATCGTGTCGTAGTCCGGCGTCAGGCCGAGCGTGCTCATGCGGGCAGCCAGCGCATTAGGCTGGCTGTGGGCCAGCACGCGCATCCAGCGCTGACGAGTGGAGGTGTCGAAGTGCATTCAGTGCTCCATGGTAAATTCAATCATGTCGGCGCGGGTCAGGCTGACGGAGTATTCCGTTGCGTTGACGTCGCCGTCACGGTGGTTGAGGGTGCGCACGCAGAGCAGCGGGGCCATGTTGGGGATCTCCAGCACCTTGCTCTCTTTCGCCTGCGCGCGGCGGGCGCTGATGCGCGTCTGGGTGCGTTTGAGCGCGATACCCGTCGCGTCCTGAAGAAAATCATGCAGGGAACCGCTGGCGAAATGTTGCAGCACGGGCCAGAGGGTGAGGTCCGCGAAGTAGTGGTCGATCTGACAGACCGCCACGCCGTTCACCCGGCGCAACGTGCGCAGGTGAACGACGTTGTCGCCCTCCTGAATCCCCAGCGCGTCCGCCACGTGGCGGGAGGCGGGGCGCAGGACTGACAGCAGCTTTTCGCTGGTGGGGGGGCTGCCCTGATCGAGCAGGTTCTGGCTAAAACGCGCCTGGGCATTGAGCGGGTAGTCGAACGGACGCATCAGCACCAGCACGCCGACGCCCTGACGGCGCTGGACCCAGCCGCGCTCCACCAGTTGATCGATGGCGCGACGCAGGGTGTGGCGATTCACTTCGTAGCGGTCGGCAAGCTGCTGCTCGGCGGGCAGGTAGTCTCCGCAGCGATAGTGCGTGCGCAGCTCCACTTCGAGCTTGGCTGCAATCTCTTGCCAGCGGGTAGGGTAACTGGTCGGATGTCTGGATAAGTGCATACAAATCAAAGCCTCGCTTCTCAGATGAAGTGCTTACGCAAACGTTGAGAGAGGAAATCCAGCAGGCTGACGGTGACGATGATGAGCACCATCAGGGCGCAGGTTTGCTGGAACTGGAAACCACGAATGGCTTCCCACAGGGTGACGCCAATGCCGCCTGCGCCCACCATGCCGACCACGGTGGCGGAGCGAACGTTGGACTCGAAGCGGTACAGGGAGTAGGAGATGAGCAGCGGCATCACCTGCGGCAGGACGCCGTACAGGATCTCTTCGATTTTGTTCGCTCCGGTTGCGCGGATGCCTTCCACCGGGCCGGGCTCGATGGCTTCAACCGCTTCGGAGAGCAGCTTGGAGAGCACGCCGGTGGTGTGGATGAACAGCGCCATCACGCCCGCGAACGGACCCAGGCCGACGGCGACCACGAACAGCATCGCAAAGACCATTTCGTTGATGGCGCGACAGGCGTCCATCAGGCGACGCATCGGCTGGTAGATCCACCACGGCACGATGTTTTCGGCGCTCATCAGGCCAAACGGAATGGAGAGGATCACGGCGAGGGCGGTGCCCCAGACGGCAATTTGCAGGGTGATCGCCATTTCACCGAGGTAGTCCTGCCACTGGCTGAAGTCCGGCGGGAAGAAGTCGGCGGCGAAGGTCGCCATGTTGCCGGAATCTTTGAAGAGCAGCAGCGGATCCATCTCCGCGCCCTTCCAGGAGATAACGAGCACCGCCAGCAGAACGGCCCAGCTTATGAGCGAGAACCAGCTGCGCTTTGGTGGCGGGAGGGTGATGGTTTGCATGTTGGCTCCTTTGGGTTTAGTCCCCTCTCCCTTGAGGGAGAGGGTTAGGGTGAGGGGGAAATGTGCGTGCTGATGCCCTCACCCCGGCCCTCTCCCACAGGGAGAGGGAGAAAAGCGTTACTGCACCGCTTTATTCACGCTGGTCATGGCACCGAGCGCGGCGGTCAGGCGGTCGAGATCGTCCAGCTGCGCCTGAATTTCCGACACTTTGCTGGTCTTCTCTTCTTCCTTCAGACCCTTGTTGTCCTTCACGCCCTGCATCTGCTTGAACAGCGCCAGCTGGCGAATCGGCACCAGCTGCAAATCGCTGGACGCGCGGAACGGTGCCCAGCCCAGACGCGCCAGAACCGCTTTCTCTTCCGGCGTTTTGCCGTAGTTCATAAAGAAGTCGTAGACCTTGTCCTTGGTGCTCTCGGAGAGGTTTTTGCGCCACACGATCGGGTCGCCCGGGATCAGCGGTGATTTCCAGATGACCTTGATTTCCTTCAGCTTGTCCGGCGCGGAGGTCTTCAGCTTGTCGAGGTTTTCAGTGTTGTTGGTGGCGACGTCAACCTGCTTATTCGCCACGGCCAGGGCGTTGGTTTCGTGGCTGGCGTTGACCGTGCGCTTAAAGTCGCTGGCGGAGACGTTGTTTTTCGCGAAGACGTAATAGCCAGGGACGAGGAAGCCGGAAGTGGAGTTCGGGTCGCCGTTACCAAAGGTCAGCTCTTTGCGTTTGGCGAGCATGTCGTTGAGATTGTTGATCGGGCTGTCTTTGTTAACGATGAGCACGCTCCAGTAGCCCGGGGAGCCGTCTGCCGCAACGGTCTGGGCGAAGACCTGGCCGTTCGCGCGATCTACCGCTTCCATAGCAGAGAGGTTGCCATACCAGGCGATGTCGACTTTGTTGAAGCGCATTCCCTGAATGATGCCCGCGTAGTCCGGGGCGAAGAAGGCGTTTACTTTGATCTCCAGTTTGGTTTCCATATCTTTCAGGAACGGTTCCCACTGCGGCTTCAGGTTTTGCTGTGATTCCGTTGAAATGATGCCAAAGTTCAGCGCTTTTTCCTGTTCCTCAGCGTAAGCAGGGCTTAGCAGGGTGCTGATGCTGAACATGCTGGTGAAGGCCAGCGCGGCAACGGCTTTGTAGTTCATGTCCATTCCTCGTTATAGGGACGTTAAGCAGCCTGCGCGCGCTCTTCGACGCGGTTTACGCTGCGGTAGAGATGATCGAAACGTTCGTTATCAAACTGGTGGCTTGCGCCATCGAAGAACACATGGCCCTGACGCAGGGCGACGATGCGCTCGCAGTAGCGCAGGGCGTAATCCACCTGATGCAGCGTCACCACCACGGTGATGCCGTCGTTCTGATTGATGTCGCGCAGGGTTTCCATCACGATGCGGGCCGATTCCGGGTCCAGCGAGGCGATAGGTTCATCGGCCAGAATGATTTTGGCTTTCTGCATCAGGGCGCGAGCGATGGCGACGCGCTGCTGCTGTCCGCCGGAGAGCGTGGAGACGCGCTGGTGGGCGAAATGCGCCATGCCGACGCGAGTCAGCGCCTGTAAGGCTTCTTGCTTCTGGGATGGGGAGAACCAGCGCAGGCAGGTGCGCCAGAACGGGGTGCTGCCGAGCGCGCCAATCAGCACGTTCTCGAGCACGGTCAGGCGGTTCACCAGGTTGAACTGCTGAAAGATATAGCCCGTCTGGGCGCGGCTTTTGCGAATATCGCTCGCCAGACGCCCCGCATGTTGCACGGTGTTACCCAGCAGTTCGACGCGGCTTTCCGGCGTTTTGTCACAGGTAATCAGGCCGCTCAAGTGACGAAGAAGGGTTGATTTACCTGAACCAGACGGCCCCAACAGCGCCACCATTTCGCCCTGCTGGACGGTCAGATCAACGGCATGCAGCGCCTTGTTGTGATGGAAGGTTTTGCTCAGTTTCTCGACGCGAATGACAGTTTGCATGTGCCGGGCCTCACGATAAATGTGGCCTCATGCTGGCGCATCAATATGACATTTGGGTTAAGTCTCGGTTGCGGGAATTTGAAGAGTTGAGGGGAGTTTGATGACAATCACCGCAGGCCCGGTCAGCGCAGCGTCTCCGGGCGCTGTTGCCGGATGCGCTGCGCTTATGTGGCCTACGGTTTAACGACGTTAATCATCCACGGCACGCCGTATTTATCGGTGACTTTCCCGAATCCGTGCGCCCAGAAAGTCTCCTGCCAGGCCATTTCGACATTGCCGCCATCAGAGAGGTTGTCGAACCAGCGTTTGCCTTCATCCACGTCCTGCGTGTCGAGCACCAGCGTAAATCCGGCGTACTGCGCGCTGCTGCCGGGTGGCAGACCATCGCTCATCATGATATCGCTGCCGGCAATGCGGACGTTAGAGTGGGCGATGGCGGTATCCGGGAAGTTCATGCCTGACGGACAGCCTTCTTCACTGTTTTCGTCTTTGGGCATTTCGCCGAAGGTGATTTTGTAGAGGAGCTCTGCGCCGACGGCCTGCTGATAGAAGGCGGTCGCCTCCGCACAGTTGCCGGCGAAAGAGATGTAGGGACTTAACGGCATAATCTTTACCTCACGTAAGAAAAGCCCGTTAAGTGTAGTTCCCGAACGCCCGGTAAGCGAAGCGTCACCGGGCGGGACAATCAGTTCTTTTTCACGAACTCAGATTTCAGTTTCATCGGACCGAAGCCGTCAATTTTGCAGTCGATATTATGATCGCCTTCAACCAGACGGATATTTTTGACTTTAGTGCCGATCTTCAGCATGGAGGAACTGCCTTTTACCTTCAGATCTTTCACAACGGTAACGCTGTCGCCGTCTGCCAGCAGGTTGCCGTTCGCGTCTTTCACGATCAGCGCATCGCTGTCCTGTGCAGGCTCCGCATCGTTCCATTCATGGGCGCATTCCGGGCAAACGAACATGCCATTGTCTTCATAGGTGTATTCAGAATTGCATTTCGGGCAGTGTGGAAGTTGCATGTTGGTATCCTCAAAAGTGTTAACACGCTGGAAAACGCCAGCTAAATGACGGCAGTGTGCCGAAAAAGGCAGCGAGTATAGCGCAAATCCCCACTTTTGTCGGTGATATTGTTTTATAAAAATAGCGCATAAATGCGCAAGCGATGACACGAACTGTCAGTGAATTAAGGGAATCTTAAGCCCTGAACGGCAGAGATCGTAATCATGCTAAATGTATCGAATATTTTATTACAGCAAATTGCTACGCTGTGCCATTTCGGATAAGGTGAAGGAACAAGCCGTTATTTATCTATCCTCTTCTGACGCCATACATCTTTTGGCGCCAGGGAATACCTCTCTTTTTTGGTGGGTAAATAACGATGATATATCCTGATGTTTCCTGAAAATGCGTTTTGTCTATTCACTTTTGGCTTTCTGGCCAGGGGATGTTTTACACGTATTACGAGGGTGGTTTTTAAATTCTCATTATCTTCAGTTAGTTGTATTAAATGAACATGTTTTCCATACGTGATCATATAAGCCTGAAAAGTATAATTAAAACATCGTGGCTTAATAAAAGTAATAAATTTGCGTTAAGGGAAGGCTTTTATCATGCACACACAGACCATATTTGAATTAAGCCAGGAAGCTGAACGATTGTTACAGCTCGCTCTGAACAATCTTGATTCATTAAAATCTATGCCGATTGCAAAGCTGGATAGCACAGCCGCTGCGATGAGCGGCGTTAATAACAACGTTTTGCCGTTACATTTTAGCGCACGGGGTGTCGACGCTCAGCAGGCGATGCTGAATAACGAATTACGCAAAATAACCCGCCTCGAAATGGTGCTGGCGATTGTGGGTACCATGAAAGCGGGAAAATCGACCACCATTAATGCGATTGTGGGCACGGAAGTGCTGCCGAACCGCAATCGTCCGATGACGGCACTTCCCACGCTGATCCGCCATACGCCGGGCCAGAAGGAGCCGGTGCTGCATTTTTTGCACGTTTCGCCCATCGATACCCTGATTACCCAGTTGCAGAAAAAACTGTGCGATAAAGATCGCGGCAAGCTGGCGCGGCGTCTGGAAATCGACAAGGACATGAATACGCTGCTGGAGCGCATAGAAAGAGGTGAGGCGTTTGAAAAACATCACCTGGGCGCGGAGCCCATCTTTCATTGTCTGAAAAGCCTGAACGATCTGGTGCGGCTGTCTCAGGCGCTGGGCGTGGAGTTTCCGTTCTCTGAGTATGCCGCGATAGAACATATTCCGGTGATTGAGGTGGAGTTTGTGCATCTCGCCGGTCTGGATGCGCACCTGGGGCAACTGACGCTGCTCGACACGCCGGGGCCGAACGAGGCCGGTCAGCCGCACCTGCAAAAAATGCTCAGCGAGCAGCTGGCGCGCGCCTCCGCCGTGCTGGCGGTGATGGACTATACACAGCTTAAATCTATTTCTGATGCGGAGGTTCGTCAGGCAATTTCGGCTGCCGGCAAATCCGTACCGCTTTACGCCCTGGTCAACAAATTCGATCAGAAAGATCGTAACAGCGACGATGAAGAGCAGGTGCGGGCGATGATTTCCGGCACGCTGATGAAAGGAAATATTTCTCCGGGGCAAATTTATCCGGTCTCTTCTATGTGGGCCTATCTGGCAAACCGCGCCCGCTATGAGATGAACGTTCATGGGCGCCTTCCCGATCATCAGGATCAGCGTTGGGTACAGGATTTTGCCGAGGCCGCGCTGGGCCGCCGCTGGCGAACGGCCGACCTGGACGATATTGACCATATTCGCCATGCGGCGGATCTGCTGTGGGAGGATTCGCTGTTCGAACAGCCCATCCGCAAACTGATTTACGCGGCTTACGCCAACGCCTCGCTGTTCGCTTTGCGGTCGGCATCGCATAAGCTGCTGAACTATGCGCAAAATGCCAGAGAATACCTGGATTTTCGCCATCAGGGACTGACGGTCGCTTTTGATGAGCTGGAGCTGAATATTGCGCGTCTGGAAGAGGATATGACGTTGCTGCGTCAGCGGCAGAGCGTGGTGAGCGATGAGGTCCAGCATGAAGTTGAAGAGGCGCTCAACACAACGGATGCATTCCTGCTTCGCCAGAAAGGTGAACTTCACCAGGCGCTGGGCGACATTTTTAGCCGCCCGTCTATTCTTGATTTAGCAGGGCGCGAGCCATCCAGTTTGCGTGCAGACGACGCGGATGCGATCCAGCAGCTGGTGCTTGACGATGAAGGGCAGGCGCAGATTGTCCTGAGCAAGATCCGATCGTCATGCGAGCAGATTATGCTGAATGCGCAGAGCAGAATTGGCCGGGAGCTGGCGTTACGCTTCGATCAGCTGGAGTCTACGCTCGCCCGATCGTTGAATGAGGCGATGCGACCCATCGAGACGCGAATTAAGGAGCAGCTCAGTCATGCCGGATTTCGGGCGCGGATTAGCTTCCCGGCGTTTCAGGCAAACCAGCTTAATTTCAATACGCGCGGCTTATTTAATGATGCCATTGTGCAGGACACCCCTCCCGCCAGTCAGCCAGCAGGGGCAGGCAGCGTACGTAATACCGTCTCGCGCTGGCTCAATAATCCCGGCTGGGGCTGGGAAGAGTATGTCGTGACGCGCACACGCTATGTCATCGACATCGTTCAGCTTCATGGCAAATTTACGCAACATATCGATCAGTTTTGCGATCAAATACGTAAAGCTTTGGCCGCGCAGGTCGATGTCTCTGTTACGGCAGGTATGGCAACGTTCTTTGCAGAGTTTTCGTTGTGCCTGACCGGGTTACAGGAAAGCTTGCGTGATAGCCTTGCCGTGCGGCAGCAGAATGAACATTCAACCCGGGCGCTTAGCCAGTTGTTGAAGCAAAGTATGACTACTGCGGCGTGGATTCAGGAAGATACCCGACTGTTACGCGATGATATTCAAACCTTATTCGCGGCAGAGCAACCATGACAACACAGCTACTGGACGGTCCCGGGCGGACGCTGGAGTGTATTCATCCAAAATTTATGGTCGATTTGGTCCAGGGGGCGGACGCTGCACGTCACTCCCTCCTGGGGCCACAGCAACTGCAATTTCGTGAGCGTTTGACGCAGGAGATCATTACGCAGACCCGGCTGCGGCCGTGGGCAATGGCGGGAATGCTCAACGAAAATGCAGCGCTGCGGCTGGGTCTGGCGGAGAAACTGGCCGGTATGCTCGACCCCGGACACCTTGCGCTGACCCGTATGTCCTACAGGCTGGTAGCCCTGCGCCAGCAGGTGAATCCACGCCTCCCTCAACCGCCCGGATTGTTGCAACAGTACGAAGAGCTCTCCTCACATTTCAACCAGCGTGCCGCCTATAAAGAGAAAGCGCTCGCGCAGCGCGGCCTTACGGTTCAGGCGGGTGAGCACAGTGAGCAAATTTTTACCCGCTGGCGAGCCGGGCAGTATGACGGCTGGTCGCTGGCTGGCCGCTGCTTTATCGTGCTGGAAGAGTTGCGCTGGGGGGCGTTTGGCGATGCCTGTCGTCTGGCGAATAGCGATGTGGCGGCCATGCTGAAAGATAATCTGCGCAGCATGGCCGCAAACTATCTGGCACAGGGAATTAATGCTTCTCCCACCACCCGGCATTTTTACCATCAGTGGCTGACGACGCCCGCTTCTCCCGGTCTGATTGATTATAAAGATATGCTGGGCTGGCTGGGGGACTGGTGTCAGGCGGATAAACATCCGGTGAGCTGGTCAGTGACGCAGAGCTGGCAAACGGTCGCGCTGGGAATGCCGAGACTCTGTTCGGCAAAACGGCTGGTGGATGGCATGGTGGAAGAGATATTTGGTACGTGATTGCCCCCTCTTTTTAAGGAGGGGGCGAAAGGGTTAGTGGTGCATTTCTACCGCTTCAGGTTCTGTCCGGGACTCAGGCACATGCCCAAAGCGTCTGGCATACAGTGCCGTGATGACAGGGACCAGAATTGCCGTCACAATCACGCTGGCGGCAACCAGAGCCGTGGCGGAAGCGGCCACGGGTTCAAAGGCCGGGTTAATCTGGGCGATAATCACCGGGTTGGCTACCGCAGCGCCTGCAGCCGAAGAGGCGGCCACGCCCGCGGTTCCGTTGCCGCCCCCGATGACGCGGTCTGCAATAATCAGTGGAATACCCGTGATGACGATGACGGCAACACCCAGCACAATGCCCAGCAGGCCGGTTTCCAGAATCACGTTCAGGTTGATGGTATTGCCCAACGCGAAGCCGAAGAACGGGATCAGTACCGGGGTGGCTTTGCTGAAGAAATCACGCAGATCGTGATCGAGGTTGCCCAGCGCAAAACCAATCAGGAACGGCAGGATCGCCCCGACAAAATGGTGTGGTTCAAAAGAGGCAAGGCCGGCAGAACCCAGAATCAACATCGTCATCAGCGGACCCGACTCCAGGGACATCAGCACGAACGCGCCCGATTCTTCTTTGGTGCCATATTGATTCATCAGGCTGGCATAGAGACCGCCGTTGGTCATATCCATTGCTGAGACTATGGCCAGAACAGATAATCCGGCGAAGAAGCCGGTCTGAATTCCATTCTCCGGAATGAACATTGCACAGATCATGGCAACAACCCAGGCGACCGCAATTTTAGTAATGACCAGCGTCCCTGATTTACGTAATACCGTACCTGTTGCACGCAAGTTAATAGATGCGCCGATGCAAAAGAACCAGACTGCCAGAATCGGTACCGTTCCGGTAATCATACCTTTTGTAAAACCGCCAAAATAAGCACCGGTATTCGGGGCTAGCGTATTTAATATCGCGCCAAGTACCAGCGGGACCAGCATCATCCCGCCCGGGATGCGTTCTATTGTTGCTTTAATCTTCATCATTAACCCTCACATCTCGTCCGCATGGCTGGCGGAAAGCTCAAAAAATAGATCAACAAATTCAAACGATTGCCTTTTTTGGGGCCAATCGATTCGTTATTTATGCTGTAGAGCGAAATTCAGGTGTTCAGCATTCCTTCATTTGAAAGCTGCTGGGATATCGTGTTCGGATTTATCATGCGATCTTTGGAATTGTGATTCAACGAAAATAAAACGCTGTTTTAGTTATCTTCGTCACATATTGAATGTAAACAGGATTGCCCACTGTTAATAATTGAATTTTGTGTAAATTCGCTGTGAAAAAATGTGCTTGCATTTTGTTTGGGGAGGAATAATAACGGGCGTTAAGATCTGTTTGATAAGGGGGTTTAGAATGACCTTATTTATCGTGAATTGACAAAAGCTGAAGGCAACTTACGAACAGGAAAAATAAGTGTGAAGTTGATCACATATATAAACGCTGGTAGGGTAAAAAGGTCTTTAACTGCCCAGACAGGCGTCAACAGGTTCGGTTGTATTGAGGTAAAACGTCAATGTAAGTAAACCTGCTACGCTTGAATAAGGAGATTCGCATGGAGCGGATCTCTGGTTCACAGCTTGCAAAATGCGCTGTGAAACGGACGGGGCTGAGTCTACGAGGAAAGCTATGCTTAGAAGGAAAAAAGTAAAACCCATCACGCTGCGCGATGTCACCATTATTGATGACGCGAAACTGCGCAAAGCGATTACAGCGGCCTCGCTCGGTAATGCGATGGAGTGGTTCGATTTTGGTGTTTACGGCTTTGTGGCCTATGCACTTGGTAAAGTGTTCTTCCCTGGTGCCGATCCCAGCTTGCAGATGATTGCTGCGCTGGGTACGTTCTCCGTTCCCTTCCTGATTCGTCCTCTCGGTGGCCTTTTCTTCGGCATGCTGGGTGATAAATATGGTCGCCAGAAGATCCTGGCTATTACCATTGTCATCATGTCGATAAGTACATTCTGTATCGGCCTTATTCCGTCGTATGCAACTATTGGTATATGGGCGCCGATTCTGCTGTTGATCTGTAAGATGGCGCAGGGCTTCTCCGTTGGCGGCGAATATACCGGTGCATCGATTTTTGTCGCTGAATATTCTCCGGACCGTAAACGTGGCTTTATGGGCAGCTGGCTGGACTTTGGTTCGATTGCCGGTTTTGTCATGGGCGCGGGGGTTGTGGTTCTGATCTCAACCGTAGTGGGTGAAGAGAACTTCCTTGACTGGGGCTGGCGTATTCCGTTCTTCCTGGCGCTGCCGCTGGGCATCATTGGGCTTTATCTGCGTCACGCCCTGGAAGAGACGCCTGCGTTCCAGCAGCACGTTGAAAAGCTGGAGCAGGGTGACCGTGAAGGGTTACAGGATGGCCCGAAAGTGTCGTTCAAGGAGATTGCGACCAAACACTGGCGCAGCCTGCTGACCTGTATTGGTCTGGTGATTTCCACCAACGTGACCTATTACATGCTGTTGACCTACATGCCGAGCTACCTGTCGCATAACCTGCACTACTCGGAAGACCACGGTGTGCTGATTATTATCGCCATCATGGTGGGTATGCTGTTTGTGCAGCCGATTATGGGGCTGCTGAGCGACCGCTTTGGCCGTAAGCCATTCATTATTCTCGGCAGCGTAGCCCTGTTCGCACTGGCAATCCCGGCCTTTATTCTGATTAACAGCAATGTGCTGGGGCTGATTTTCGCCGGTCTGCTGATGCTGGCGGTGATCCTCAACTGCTTCATCGGGGTGATGGCTTCTACGCTGCCGGCAATGTTCCCGACGCATATTCGCTACAGTGCGCTGGCGGCAGCCTTTAATATCTCCGTTCTGATTGCGGGCCTGACGCCGACGCTTGCTGCTTCACTGGTGGAGAGCACGCAGAACCTGATGATGCCTGCTTACTATCTGATGGTCATTGCGGTGATCGGCCTGATTACCGGTATTACCATGAAGGAGACGGCGAATCGTCCGTTGAAAGGGGCAACGCCTGCGGCGTCTGATATTCAGGAAGCGAAAGAGATCCTGCGTGAGCACTACGATAATGTAGAGCAGAAGATTGAAGATATTGACGCAGAGATTGAGGCGCTCCAGACAAAACGCTCTCGCCTTGTCGATCAGCATCCGCGAATTAACGAGTGATAAAAAAACCCGCCGCTGGCGGGTTTTCTTTTATTAGCATCCTGCGGCAATATAGTCGCCGCCGGCGCTGACGGGGATCACCGTAAGGAACAGGATCGTCGCGAACAGTATCAGAACAACCCCTCCGGCAATTTTGACCATCGGCATTACCCAGTTCAGGGACGTGCCGCCGCCAAACCAGGTTACTGTGCGTTCACGCGCGTAACGTACTGCCAGCGACAGCCCCATAATCGACAGCGCCGTGCCCAGCGACATTGTCATCACAGCAGCAATCCCCCAGCTAATAATACCGAGCGCATTCGAGAACATCAGGATCATAATTGCCCCGCTGCACGGGCGTGCGCCAATGGCCAGCACCACGCCCAGACGGGTTTTCCAGTCGCTTTTAGTCAGATCCACCCCTACGCCGTGATGGCAGCAGCCACAGCGTTCATTATGCTGTTGAAGCGGCTTGATGGCGCTAATCGCCATTTTGCGCGGACGCAGGCTGCTGAGCGCCTGATAAATGATAAACGCACCGAAGACGGCAATCAGCACGGCGCTGATTTTCTCGACGTACCAACGGCTGGTGCTGATATCTCCTGACGCGAGGTTCAATCCAACCGCCAGGATAAAGACAAAGACGATCGCGCTGACGCCCTGCATCATGCTACCGATAAACGGTACGACGCGCGCCGCGAGCTGGCTCTCTTTATTGGTGGTGAGATACGTGGTGACGATAAATTTGCCGTGCCCAGGTCCAACGGCATGGAGTACACCATAAAGAAACGCACCGGTTAACAACCATAGCCCACCGCTGTACTGATGATTATTAAGTTGCAGCAGATACATCACCAGATATCGGTGCAGGGTGATCTGGGTGGCGAGGCACCACTGAATAAAAGCATTCCAGTGCGTATGCAGTGCAAAACCTGCCATAAGTAACACCAGCACGGCGAGCCCGGCGGTTGGGATACGCCAGTCACGTTGAAGTCGTTGTGTCGTCATGAGGTTGGCCCGCGAGAGAAATATTTGCCGCTAGTATAGTGTTCAAATCGCTGGATCACACCGGGATCGTCAATGGATTGTGGATAAGTCTGTGTGTAAAAAGGTATAAGGCGGGGTTTTGCTGGGGAATACAGCAGTCAGTCATTTTTTTGCAACTTTTCTGTTGCGGTCGCTCGGGAACTCCCTATAATGCGCCTCCATCGACACGGCGGATGTGAATCACTTCACAGATAACCCGGTCGG
>NZ_JBSKJP010000012.1:0-120106 GCF_053709615.1 Enterobacter sp. UPMP2061 | reverse complement strand
TGATACAGATTAACAGAATTTGCCTGGCGGCTTTAGCGCGGTGGTCCCACCTGACCCCATGCCGAACTCAGAAGTGAAACGCCGTAGCGCCGATGGTAGTGTGGGGTCTCCCCATGTGAGAGTAGGGAACTGCCAGGCATCAAACAAGTGAAGAGGCCATCCGGAAGGATGGCCTTTTTGCGTTTGTTTGTTGAAAAACGGCAGGCCGGGTAAGGCGAAGCCGCCACCCGGCAGATCTCAGACTGCACACCACGCCAAAATAAACGCTGCAATCCCCTCCACATTATTCAAATCCAGAACCGGTACTTCCAGCGACAACGCAACGTCACTGGCCACGGCAATCACATGCTCATCCAGCATTAGTTCGCTAACATCATGCCCGGCGCCGTTTCTGAACAGCAAGATCTTAGGCACGGCCTCATGCTTAAACCCCTCAACCAGCACCAGATCCAGCGTGGAGTGATCCATCCGGCTGACAAGATAAGCGAGATCCAGCGGTGCTTCATCCGGTGTTTCTGTCATTAACGCCCAGCGCTGGTTACTCGCCACCATCGTTTGTGCAGCGCCAGCCTTACGCAGCTCGTAGCTATCTTTCCCCGGCTTATCGACATCCATGTTATGGTGCGTATGCTTAATCAATCCTGGACGAATGCCTTTGGCGCAAAGTGCAGGTATTAGTTTTTTTAGCAGCGTAGTCTTCCCGGTGCCACTCCAGGCAGAGATCGCTAATGCGGGTATCATTTCTTCTCCTGCATTATCTGCAAATCTTCCGTCGTGTTTACATTCACAAACGCCGATTTCATGTCGCTGAAATCAACGGAATGCCCTCCGGACTGACGCATAAATACCATGACGCGCCGCTCTCCTGCGGCCAGGTAATCTTCCAGCGCGGATATTAACGAGCGATTAATCAATGCGATCGTTGGATGGTCGCGTTCACCGTCGTGTACCCAGACGACGGGAGCACCACCGCGCCGCTGCACCAGACGTTCAACCAGGCAGGACGGGATGAAGGGCGTATCACATGAACAAAAGAGAAACCACTCTCCATGCGACTGCTGCATAACGGAAAGCATTCCCGCCAGCGGACCGGGGTAGTCCACCAGGTTATCCTGATAAACCGGATACCCGCTGCGCTGATAAATATCAACATGTCGGTTAGCGCTGATCGCCATCGAGGACACCTGATCTGCAAGCGTATCAGCAACATGCTGCCATAATGGTGTGTTGTTCAGGAGCTGAAGCCCCTTATCCTTTCCGCCCATTCGCGTTGCCCTGCCCCCGGCCAGAACAACTCCGATGATTTCCTGGCATTGATTCACGAATATCGCCTCTTTTATTGTGGGATTGACCCTGCTAACGTGTCTCTCTAAATGAAAGGAGCACTACCATGAAATGTAAACGTCTTAATGAAGTCATTGAGCTTCTCCAGCCGGCCTGGCAAAAAGAGCCAGAGCTGAATCTGATGCAATTTTTACAGAAACTGGCGAAAGAGTCAGGTTTTGATGGCGAACTGGCAGACCTTTCTGACGACATCCTGATCTACCACCTGAAAATGCGTGACTCGGCTAAAGATGCTGTTATTCCTGGCATTCAGAAAGATTTTGAAGAGGATTTTAAAACCGCATTACTGCGTGCCCGAGGCGTAATTAAAGAGTAAAAGCTTGTAAGCGGAGCCACCGAAATCGCCACAAGATGATATCCTGAATCATTCGTATAATTTCCGGATGATCGGATGAACGACCAGGCTTTTACTTTCCAGACACTACACCCGGATACCATTATGGATGCGCTGTTCGAACAGGGTATTCGGGTGGATTCCGGGTTAACCCCTTTAAACAGCTACGAAAACCGTGTCTACCAATTTCAGGACGAAGAGCGCCAGCGCTTTGTCGTAAAGTTTTACCGTCCACAGCGCTGGTCCGCAGAACAAATTCAGGAAGAGCATCAGTTTGCCCACGATCTGCTGGATGACGATGTTCCCGTTGCGGCACCCATTAAATTCAATAACCAAACGCTGCTGACCCATCAGGGCTTTTACTACGCGGTATTTCCGAGCCTGGGCGGAAGACAGTTTGAGGCAGATAATATCGATCAGATGGAATGGGTTGCCCGCTATCTGGGGCGCATTCATCAGACGGGACGTAAAAAACCGTTTGTTGCCCGTCCGACGATTGGTGTTCAGGAATATCTTATTGAGCCGCGACAGGTATTCGAAACATCGGCGCTGATCCCGAATGCGCTAAAGGATAATTTCCTCACGGCGACCGATAAGCTTATTGATGCTGTAAAAGCCTGCTGGCTGGATGATATTACTACTCTGCGCCTGCACGGTGACTGCCACGCCGGGAATATTCTCTGGCGCGATGGCCCACTATTTGTCGATCTTGATGACGCACGTATGGGACCCGCGGTGCAGGATCTGTGGATGCTGCTCAACGGTGATAAAGCCGAGCAGCGCATGCAGCTTGAGACCATAATTGAAGCTTATGAAGAATTTAGCCCCTTTAATTCAGACGAAATTGCCTTGATAGAACCTTTACGTGCGATGCGATTTGTTTATTATCTCGCGTGGTTAATCAGGCGTTGGGAAGACCCGGCTTTTCCCCGAAATTTCCCCTGGCTTACCGGGGAGGATTACTGGCGCAACCAGATATCCACATTTACCGCGCAGGTTAAGGTTCTACAGGAACCCCCTTTGCAATTAACGCCGATGTATTAATTGGACACACCCAGGAGAGAGTTAATCATGAAAAAAATTTGGCTGGCGCTGGCTGGTATGATTCTGGCATTTAGCGCAACTGCTGCGCAGTTTACCGACGGCAAGCAGTACATTACGCTGGACAAGCCTGTTGCTGGCGAGCCTCAGGTGCTGGAGTTCTTCTCCTTCTACTGCCCGCACTGCTATGAGTTTGAGCAGGTACTTCATGTTTCTGACAACGTGAAGAAAAAGCTGCCGGAAGGCACCAAAATGACGAAATACCACGTTGAGTTCCTTGGCCCACTGGGTAAAGATCTGACTCAGGCATGGGCGGTCGCGATTGCGCTGGGTGTGGAAGATAAGATCACCGCGCCTATGTTTGAAGCCGTACAGAAAACCCAGACAGTACAAACTACGGCAGATATCCGTAAAGTGTTCGTGGATGCCGGTGTTAAAGGTGAAGACTACGACGCTGCCTGGAACAGTTTCGTGGTGAAATCTCTCGTGGCACAGCAGGAAAAAGCTGCCGCTGACTTCCAGTTGCAGGGCGTGCCGGCGATGTATGTTAACGGCAAATACCAGGTGAATATGCGTGGTATGGACACGACCAGCATGGATATCTTCGTACAACAGTACGCTGATACCGTGAAATACCTGGTTGAGAAAAAGTAACAAACATAAAGAAAAACGCCGGTCACTGACCGGCGTTTTTGTATGAAGATTTAATCTTAGCTATCTGCTCGTCTTTCTCTTTCCAGAGTGTATTAAGCCAAAGCTGGAAACGACGTTTGAAGTTTTTATCGTTGACATAATCCCCGTGCAGTTCAGTGTTGACGGGCATCAGATCAACGCGGACAACGATACGCGTCAGCCTGCCGCTGAGCATATCGTAGAACGGCGTCCTGTCATTTTCCGGATAGCAGAGCGTTACGTTCAACAATTTATCGAACTGCTCACCCAGCACGTTGAGCGCCATTGCGATGCCCGCAGCCTTTGGCGGCAACAGGTTCTGATAAGGAGAACGAGTCTGCTGGCGCTTCTCTTCGGTAAAGCGTGATCCTTCGACGAAGTTAACAATGGTGGTGGGATGCGCGCGAAACTTTTCGCAAGAACGGCGCGTGGTTTCCACGTCCTTACCGCGGCGTTCCGGATGACGAATTAAATAGCTGCGTGAATAGCGTTTCATAAACGGCATATCCAGCGCCCAGCAGGCCAGTCCAATGAAAGGCACCCAGGCCAGCTGCTGTTTCAGAAAGTATTTGTTCATCGGAATGTGTTTGCGAAACAGTACGCACAATACAACGATGTCGGCCCAGCTGTGGTGATTGCAGATCAGCAGATACCAGTTCTTTTTGTTCAGCTTCTCCAGCCCCTGAACATCCCACTTCAGCCAGGGGTTCAGATGCAGCAGGATCGCCAGCCCTTCACACCAGCAGTACATCATAAAATTACAAAAAGCAGACACCGCGCGCCATACCGGAGGGACAGGCAGCAGAAGTTTAATTATTCCGGCAACGATGATTGGCACAGAACAGGCGATGGTAACCAGAATAGTTAAAATGACGCTTAACCATAATGTTATCGCTGCGAGTATTCTCGACATAATGAATTTATTCAGATAGTTAGCTGTAATTGAGCAGCCGGCTATCCGGTGCTGGGCGCCGATCTTATCAGAAATTCGCTCAGACCAGGGCGGTTTCACACCAGGAGGCTGCGGCTTTTCCTGCCAGGCAGCGAATTTTTGCATATAGACAGAGTGCTTAAGTCTTATATCCACATAGACTAAATAAACATCAGTGAAGCGCGATCTTAAGTGATCTTATAGCAATGCTTTGATTTTATTATATAAATAAGTTTTCAGTATCACTTTTATAAAGCTGTTATTCACCTGTATTAAAAATATGCACAAACTTATCCACAGTTTTGTTTTGCGAGCGATCTTCCCGATCGCAAAATCTTTTTCTGTATAAAGCGCTAAAACCTGATGTTTTCATCCTTCTGTGGCATCCTTTACCCATAAATTCATAAAAGGCACGGACATTATGGTTCAGATCCCAGAAAACCCACTTATACTCGTCGATGGCTCTTCTTACCTGTATCGGGCGTATCATGCGTTTCCTCCTCTGACCAACAGCGCAGGGGAACCTACCGGCGCAATGTACGGCGTGCTGAATATGCTTCGCAGCCTGATTCTGCAATACCATCCAACCCATGCGGCCGTGGTGTTTGATGCGAAGGGTAAAACCTTCCGCGATGAATTATTTGAGCATTACAAATCTCACCGTCCCCCTATGCCTGACGATCTGCGCGCGCAGATTGAACCGCTGCACGCTATGGTGAAAGCGATGGGGCTGCCACTGCTGGCGGTCTCAGGCGTTGAAGCTGACGACGTAATTGGTACCCTGGCGCGCGAAGCGGAAAAAGCAGGCCGCCCGGTTCTGATCAGTACCGGTGATAAAGATATGGCGCAGCTGGTAACGCCAGGGATCACGCTGATCAACACCATGACCAACACCATTCTTGGCCCGGAAGAAGTGGTCGCCAAATATGGCGTGCCGCCAGAGCTCATTATTGATTTCCTCGCCCTGATGGGCGATTCCTCGGATAACATTCCTGGCGTACCGGGCGTGGGTGAAAAAACAGCTCAGGCGCTGCTGCAAGGGCTGGGCGGGCTGGATACGCTGTATGCAGAGTCCGACAAAATTGCTGGTCTTACCTTCCGTGGCGCAAAAACCATGGCCGGAAAGCTTGCCGATAACAAAGAGGTGGCTTATCTCTCCTATCAGTTAGCTACCATCAAAACTGACGTAGAGCTGGAGCTTACCTGCGAGCAGCTGGAAGTGCAGGAACCCGCCGCCGACGAACTGCTTGGCCTGTTCAAAAAATACGAATTTAAACGCTGGACCGCGGATGTTGAAGCCGGGAAATGGCTTCAGGCTAAAGGGGCTAAACCTGCGGCGAAGCCGAAAGAGACCATCGTTGTCGATGCCGAAGAGCAGGCAGAAGAAGAGGCAATAGCGCTCTCCTTTGACAACTATGAAACCATCCTTGAAGAGTCACGGCTCGTCGCCTGGATTGAAAAGCTGAAAAAAGCGCCAGTATTTGCTTTCGATACCGAAACGGACAGCCTCGATAACATTACGGCTAATATGGTGGGCCTGTCATTCGCAACGGAGCCGGGTATTGCCGCCTATGTTCCGGTTGCTCACGACTATCTGGATGCGCCGGAGCAAATCTCCCGCGAGCGCGCCTTAGAACTGCTGAAGCCGATTCTGGAAGACGAGAAAGCGCTGAAGGTCGGGCAAAACCTGAAGTATGACCGCGGTATTCTGCAAAACTACGGCATTGAGCTGCGTGGTATCGCTTTTGACACCATGCTGGAATCTTACATTCTGGACAGCGTGGCGGGTCGCCATGATATGGATTCCTTATCCGATCGTTGGCTGAAACACAAAACCATCACCTTTGAAGAAATTGCCGGTAAGGGCAAAAATCAGCTGACTTTTAACCAGATCGCGCTGGAAGAAGCAGGCCGCTACGCCGCAGAAGACGCTGACGTCACGCTACAATTGCATCTCAAAATGTGGCCGAAATTGCAGAAGCACGAAGGGCCGCTGAATGTGTTCCAGAACATTGAGATGCCGCTGGTGCCTGTGCTGTCCCGCATTGAGCGTAACGGCGTTAAAATCGACCCAACGGTGCTGCATAACCACTCTGGTGAGCTGGCGCAGCGCCTGACCGAGCTTGAACAGAAAGCGCATGAGCTTGCTGGCGAGGCATTTAACCTGTCGTCACCGAAACAGCTGCAAACCATCCTGTTTGAAAAACAGGGTATCAAGCCGCTGAAGAAAACCCCGGGCGGCGCCCCTTCAACGTCTGAAGAGGTGCTGGAAGAGCTGGCGCTGGACTATCCGCTGCCAAAAGTTATTCTGCAATACCGCGGTCTGGCTAAGCTGAAATCGACCTATACCGACAAACTGCCGTTGATGATTAACCCGAAAACGGGCCGCGTGCATACCTCCTATCATCAGGCTGTGGCGGCGACCGGGCGACTTTCGTCAACCGATCCCAACCTTCAGAACATTCCGGTGCGTAATGAAGAGGGTCGTCGTATTCGCCAGGCTTTCATTGCGCCAGAGGATTATCTGATTGTCTCCGCGGACTACTCGCAAATCGAACTGCGTATTATGGCGCACCTGTCACGCGACAAAGGCCTGCTGACGGCCTTTGCCGAAGGGAAGGACATCCACCGGGCAACCGCTGCCGAAGTGTTTGGGCTGCCGCTGGAGAGCGTGACAAACGAGCAGCGTCGTAGTGCAAAAGCGATCAACTTCGGTCTGATTTACGGCATGAGTGCCTTTGGTCTTTCACGCCAGCTCAATATTCCGCGTAAAGAGTCGCAGAAGTATATGGATCTCTACTTCGAGCGGTATCCGGGCGTGCTGGAATATATGGAACGTACCCGCGCGCAGGCGAAAGAGAAAGGCTACGTTGAAACGCTGGATGGGCGCCGTCTCTACCTTCCGGATATCAAATCCAGCAACGCCGCGCGTCGCGCGGGTGCTGAACGTGCTGCGATCAACGCCCCCATGCAGGGCACTGCGGCGGACATCATTAAACGCGCAATGATCGCTGTCGATGCCTGGCTCGAAAAAGAGAAGCCGCGCGTGAAAATGATCATGCAGGTACACGATGAACTGGTCTTTGAAGTTCATAAAGACGATCTGGATACGGTCTCTCAGAAGATCCATGAACTGATGGAAAACAGCATGAAGCTGGACGTTCCGTTGCTGGTGGAAGTGGGTAGCGGCGAAAACTGGGATCAGGCTCACTAAGGGTTAACGTAATAACGCGCGTTTTATGTAAGTAAGCAACATAAGTACGCGCGTTTTGTGACGATCATTAGAATTCCCTATGTAAAGAATGAAAAAAAACTACAAAAAGTGCTTTGTCCAGCGATAAAAAAAGAGTAGAGTTAACGACGTAGGGTACAGAGGTAAGATGTTCTATCTTTCAGACCTTTTACTTCACGTAATCGGATTTGGCTGAATATTTTAGCCGCCCCAGTCAGTAATGACTGGGGCGTTTTTTATTGCGGCAAAGAAAGTTTCTGGCAAAAAAAAGCGCGGTCATCGCCGCGCCTGTTGTTACTCTGCTTCCGCTTCAGTCGCCGGTTCCAGATCGTTAAACCAGCTGTCGAGCTTCTGTCGCAGTTTATCCACGCCCTGCTTTTTCAGCGAGGAGAACGGTTCAACCTGTACATCACCGTTGAATGCCAGCACCGCTTCACGAACCTTGTTCACCTGCGCCTTGCGCGCGCCGCTTGCCAGCTTATCCGCTTTTGTCAGCAGCACCAGCACCGCAATATCGCTTGCCACCGCCCAGTCAATCATCTGCTGGTCGAGATCTTTTAGCGGATGGCGAATATCCATTAGCACCACCAGACCTTTCAGACACATGCGTTTTTCCAGGTATTCGCCCAGCGCACGCTGCCATTTGATCTTCATCTCTTCCGGTACCTGCGCGTAACCGTAGCCCGGTAAATCGACCAGGCGTTTGCCTTCAGCCACTTCAAACAGGTTAATCAGCTGAGTACGGCCAGGTGTTTTTGAGGTACGCGCCAGGTTTTTCTGATTGGTGAGCGTATTCAGGGCACTGGATTTTCCCGCATTGGAGCGGCCAGCAAATGCCACTTCAATCCCTGTGTCTGAGGGCAGGTGGCGAATATCGGGCGCACTGGTGACAAAATGCGTCTGTTGGTAGTTCCAGGTAGTCACGTGGTCGTCTCCAAAAATCGTAATCTGCGGGGATTATACCTGAATGCGGGCAAAAGGCTTTTCCCTTCGTCATTGACATGTAAGTGAAAGCCCTACGGAATGTAAGAGATCTGCCCTTAAGCGTATGAGAAATTTAAGAGAAATCGCAGGCGCTAAAAAACTCAAAATATTAAAATTCAAAGAGTTATTAATGAGTAATTATCTGAAAATCCGGTTTTGTACCTTTTCATAGCTTGTTAGTTTAAGGGAACAAGGTAAAGTGTGTGCCAGGGCGAGGATGCCAACAGGATAACGACTTAAGGATAAGGGTCAGGAGCGCCAGGAGGCGAAGACTCAGGATTGTCAGGACGACCGGCGCCTGGAGGCGTTTTTAACAGGAAACGGAACCGTATCACGGACGGTAGTAGCCAAGGGATAAACAGGGTTTGTTGCAGGCAAACAGGGAATGTCTGACCCGTTAAGGGTTGTGAGTCAGGAAAAAAGGCGACAGATTGCTCTGTCGCCTTTTTTCTTTGCTTGCTTTCTGCTAGATTTCGCCGCAATTCTATACTGAAGAAAACGACTTAAAGATAAAACATCATGAAAAAACCGACCTCCGCTGCGGGCGTGAAACGCCCTGCAAAAGCACGCCGCAAAACGCGCGAAGAACTGAATCAGGAAGCGCGCGATCGCAAACGCGATAAAAAACATCGTGGCCATGCTGCGGGTAGCCGTGCTAACGGTGGCGGTGCCGCAGGCGCTTCTGCAAAAGGCAAACAGCAGAAAGATCCTCGTATCGGCAGTAAAACTCCCATTCCACTGGGCGTGACAGACACGCCGGTGACTAAGCAGCACAAACCAAAGAGCGAGAAACCTATGCTTTCACCGCAGGCTGAGCTGGATATGCTGGAGAACGATGAGCGCCTGGATGCGCTGCTGGAACGTCTTGAAGAGGGTGAAACCCTGACCGCTGAAGAGCAGTCCTGGGTGGACGCCAAACTGGACCGCATTGATGAACTGATGCAGAAGCTGGGTCTGTCCTACGATGATGAAGAAGACGAAGAGGAAGACGAAAAGCAGGAAGATATGATGCGTCTGCTGAAAGGTGGAAACTAACATTTGCACCCGGCAGGTACACTCGTCCTGCTTATAACCCTTCCGGTTATATGTTATCTGGTGTGGTTATTCGTTAAACTACGGCGGTTGTCGCGGCGACAGAAGTGGCTGCGCACCCGAATGATGTCCCGCAACGGGACCAGAACGGGCCGCCGTATACGAACGCGACACCAACGGAAGGAGTGAGCATGTCTGTACCATCTATCGACTGGGATTTGGCCCTGATCCAGAAATATAACTATTCCGGGCCGCGTTATACCTCATACCCCACCGCGCTGGAGTTTTCTGATGCTTTCGGCGAGGCGGATTTTCAGCAAGCTGTGGCGCGCTATCCCGAGCGCCCGCTGTCGCTCTACGTCCATATTCCGTTCTGCCATAAGCTCTGCTACTTCTGCGGCTGCAATAAAATCGTTACCCGCCAGCAGCACAAAGCCGATCAATACCTCGATGCGCTCGAACAGGAAATTCTGCACCGCGCACCGCTGTTTAAAGGGCGTCACGTCAGCCAGCTTCACTGGGGCGGTGGTACGCCAACTTATCTGAATAAAGCGCAGATCAGCCGCCTGATGGCGCTGCTGCGCGGCAATTTTAGTTTTAACGACGACGCCGAAATTTCGATCGAGGTCGATCCGCGTGAAATCGAGCTGGATGTGCTGGATCATTTACGCGCCGAAGGTTTCAACCGCCTGAGTATGGGCGTACAGGACTTCAACAAAGAAGTACAGCGCCTGGTAAACCGCGAGCAGGACGAAGCGTTTATCTTTGCCTTACTCAACCATGCGCGTGAAATCGGCTTTACCTCAACGAATATAGACCTGATTTACGGCCTGCCGAAGCAGACGCCGGAGAGCTTCGCCTACACGCTTAAACGCGTGGCTGAGCTTAACCCGGACCGTCTGAGCGTCTTTAACTATGCGCACCTGCCGACGCTGTTCGCCGCTCAGCGCAAAATCAAAGATGCGGATCTGCCTTCCGCCCAGCAGAAGCTGGACATTTTGCAGGAGACCATCGCCTCGCTGACCGAAACCGGCTATCAGTTTATCGGAATGGATCACTTTGCCCGCCCTGACGATGAACTGGCGATTGCCCAGCGCGAAGGTGTTCTCCACCGTAACTTCCAGGGCTACACCACCCAGGGCGATACCGATCTGCTCGGAATGGGCGTCTCCGCCATCAGCATGATTGGCGACTGCTACGCCCAGAATCAGAAAGAGCTGAAGCTGTACTATCAGCAGATAGACGAAACCGGCAACGCGCTGTGGCGCGGCATTGCGCTAACGCGCGACGACTGCATCCGTCGTGATGTGATTAAGGCGCTTATCTGCAACTTCCGTCTCGAATTTCGCGAGGTGGAGTCGCAATGGGATCTGCAATTCAGCGATTACTTTGCCGAAGACCTGAAGCTTCTGGCGCCGCTGGCGAAAGACGGGCTGGTGGATGTGTCGGAGAGTGCGGTTGTCGTCACGCCGAAAGGACGTCTGTTGATTCGTAATATCTGCATGTGCTTCGATGCCTATCTGCGTCAGAAGGCGCGTTTACAGCAGTTCTCGCGGGTGATTTGAGCTGTAATGCCGGGTGGCGGCTTTGCCTTACCCGGCCTACTTAAGTGCGAGATGTAGGCCGGGTAAGCGAAGCGCCACCCGGCTTTTCATCGACAGCTCGTTAGCTAAACAGCCCAACCAGTGCCGCACACAATACCGCCGCAACGGCAGTTTGTGGCGTGTGGCTTTCTGCTGCTCCGCTCGAAAGCAAAGTCACTAATGATTCCAGCATGATGCTCCCCCCTGTTTCCGGGCACGATCATACAAAACTCATCGGAACAGTAAAGCGCAAAATAACGGCACTTTGCGCTCAATTAGTAACCTTTACACAGCGGAGTAAGATCACTCCATTCCCAGCTCTTTCAGCTTGCGCGTCAGGGTGTTTCGACCCCATCCCAACAGGCGAGCCGCTTCCTGTTTGTGGCCCTGGGTATGACGAAGCGCGGTAGTCAACAGCGTGCGCTCCATCTCAGGCTGCGCTTCGGAGAGCAGATTTTGATGACCGGAACGCAGCGCGCGATCTGCCCACTGCGCCAGCAGCGTCGCCCAGCTGTCCGGCAGCGCATGTCCGGCGGTGCTTTCGGGCACGGTGGCTTCAAACAGCTCGGCGGGGAGATCCTGAATCAACACTTCCTGTCCGGCGGCCATCACGGTCAGCCAGCGACAGGTGTTTTCCAGCTGACGCACGTTGCCCGGCCACGCCAGACGGGTGAGGGCGGCATCCGTTTCCGGATGAAGCTGCTTGGCTTCCACGCCCAGCTCGCGGGCCGCCACTTGCAGGAAATGGCGCGCCAGACGCGGGATATCTTCCCGACGCTCGCGCAGCGGCGGGAGGTGGACGCGGATCACGTTCAGACGATGGAATAAATCCTCACGGAATTTCCCCTCCTGCACGCGCAGCTCCAGGTTCTGGTGCGTCGCGGCAATAATACGCACGTCCACCTTCACCGGCGCATAGCCGCCCACGCGGTAAAACTGGCCATCTGCCAGCACGCGCAGCAGTCGGGTCTGAACATCCAGCGGCATATCGCCGATTTCATCCAGGAATAGCGTTCCGCCGTCAGCCTGTTCAAAGCGTCCCTGACGAATGGTATTTGCCCCGGTAAACGCCCCTTTTTCGTGGCCGAACAGCTCAGATTCAATCAAATCTTTAGGGATCGCCGCCATGTTCAGGGCGATGAAAGGCGCTTTCGCCCGCGGGCTGTGGCGATGCAGGGCGTGTGCGACCAGCTCTTTACCGGTCCCTGATTCTCCGTTAATCAAGACGCTGATAGACGAGCGCGACAGACGCCCGATGATGCGAAACACGTCCTGCATGGCTGGCGCTTCACCGATGATGTCCGTCGTAGGCCCGAAATCCGGCGCGTGGCGGGGCTGCTGTTGCTCCTGATAGTGGCTGATGGCGCGTTCGACCAGGGCAACGGCTTCGTCGATATCAAACGGTTTTGGCAGGTAATCAAACGCCCCCTGCTGGTAGGCGCTAACGGCGGCATCCAGGTCGGAGTGGGCGGTCATTATGATGACCGGAAGCATGGGGTGGCGCTGTTTGATCTGCTTTAAGAGCGCCAGTCCGTCCATGCCCGGCATGCGAATATCCGAGAGCAGAACGTCCGGCGTTTTGGTGGTGAGTGCGTCGAGCACTTCGCTGCCGCTCTCAAACGTCGTGCAGCTTAATCCCGCTCCTGTGAGCGCGCGTTCAAGCACCCAACGGATGGAGCTATCGTCATCGACTACCCAGACTATCCCTCGTTGCATAAACGTCACCTTTATTTTTTAATCGGCAGGAAAACCGAAAACTCGGTATGTCCCGGCCAACTGGTAAATTCAATTTTGCCGGAGTGTTGGTCAATCAAATTACGGGCTATGGATAACCCCAGCCCGGTGCCGCCTTCGCGACCGCTGACCATCGGGTAGAACAGGGTGTCCTGGAGATGCGGCGGGATCCCCGGCCCGTTATCTTCCACATCAATACGTGCCGCCAGACGATAACGCACGCCGTGCAGCGTCAGCTGGAACGCGGTGCGGGTACGCAGAATAATTTCGCCACCCTCCGGGCCCAGCGCCTGCAACGCGTTACGCACAATGTTCAACAGCACCTGTTCAATCTGGTCCGGATCGTGCGCCAGCTCCGGCAGGCTTGGGTCGTAATCACGCACCAGCGTGACGTTATCCGGCAGCTCCATAGAGACGAGTTTCACCACCCGCTCCGCGACCTTGTGAATGCTTTCTGAAACATGCATCCCCGGCTGCTGCGGCCCGAGCAGACGATCGACCAGATTACGCAGACGGTCCGCCTGCTCGATAATGACGTTGGTATACTCCGCCAGGGCAGGGTCAGGCAGCGCTTTGGTCAAAAGCTGTGCCGCACCGCGTAAGCCGCCCAGCGGGTTTTTAATTTCATGAGCCAGCCCGCGTACCAGGTCGCGCGCCGCAATCTGCTGAGCATGCTGTAGCTGCTCCTGGCTGAGACGACGCTGGTTATCCATCGGCGCCATTTCCAGCAGAATCATGCCATCTGGCAGGCGCTGTGCGGTGAGGGACAAAATATGCGAGCGTCCGTCAATCACCAGCGTCACTTCGTTATCGGTGAAGCCCTGACCCGCCTGCAAACTCTCCTGCATCAGACCAATATTCAGCGAGAAATAGCTCAGCAGTTCAGGCAGCGGCGTGCCAAACAGTTTACGGGCGCTTTGAGCGAGCAGCTGCTGCGCCGCCGGGTTGGCGTAATGCACCGCCAGCTCGTCGTCGACCAGCAAGATACTGTTAATCAAAGAATTGAGGATCTGCCCAGCATCGGGCAGCGTGCCAGTTGCCATTCAGCAGTCTCCTGGAGTCGTTGCACTATTTTAGTGCAGTATAGCGTTTTAGAGGTAAAAAGCGCGTGAGATCAGGTTGTTGGTGGAGAAAAAAGCCCATCCGAAGATGGGCTAAAGTTTCCACGGCAACTACTCCCGACGCGTATGCGCCGGGTAAAACAAATCAATTAAACGCTGTAGTACAGTTCGAACTCAACCGGGTGCGGCGTCATGCGAACGCGGTCGTTTTCTTCGGTACGCAGCGCGATGTAAGCGTCGATCGCTTCATCGGTGAACACGCCGCCAGCGGTCAGGAACTCACGGTCTGCGTCCAGCGCTTGCAGGGCTTCTTCCAGAGAGCCGGCAACCTGTGGGATCTCTTTCGCTTCTTCTGGCGGCAGGTCGTACAGGTTTTTGTCCATGGCTTCGCCCGGGTGGATCTTGTTCTTGATACCGTCCAGACCGGCCATCAGCAGTGCTGCGAAGCACAGGTATGGGTTAGCCGCCGGGTCCGGGAAGCGCACTTCGATACGACGCGCTTTCGGAGACGCCACCACCGGGATACGGATAGAAGCAGAACGGTTACGGGCAGAGTACGCCAGCATCACCGGTGCCTCGTAGCCTGGGACCAGACGCTTGTAGGAGTTGGTGGTCGGGTTCGCCAGGGCGTTGATCGCTTTAGCGTGTTTGATAACACCGCCGATGTAGTGCAGCGCCTGCTCAGACAGACCCGCGTATTTGTCGCCAGAGAACAGGTTGGTGCCGTTCTTGGACAGGGACATGTGGCAGTGCATGCCGGAACCGTTGTCGCCGAACATGGGTTTTGGCATGAAGGTCGCGGTTTTACCGAAACGGTGCGCAACGTTATGCACAACGTATTTGTAGATCTGAATCTCATCCGCTTTCTTGGTCATGGTGTTGAAGCGGGTAGCGATTTCGTTCTGGCCAGCCGTTGCCACTTCGTGGTGGTGCGCTTCAACAACCAGGCCCATCTCTTCCATGATCAGACACATGGTAGAACGGATGTCCTGTGAAGAATCGACCGGAGGAACCGGGAAGTAACCGCCTTTCACGCCCGGACGGTGACCTTTGTTACCACCTTCGTATTTGGTGGAAGAGTTCCATGCGCCTTCGATGTCATCGATAGCGACGTGGGAACCAGAAATGGAAGCACCAAAACGGATGTCGTCGAACAGGAAGAACTCTGGCTCTGGCCCGAACAGAACGGTGTCTGCGATGCCGGTAGAACGCAGGTACTCTTCAGCGCGTTTTGCGATGGAGCGTGGGTCACGGTCATAGCCTTGCAGCGTGCCAGGTTCCAGGATATCGCAGCGGATGATCAGCGTAGGTTCTTCGTAGAACGGGTCAATGAGCGCAGTGGTTGCATCTGGCATCAGAACCATGTCGGATTCGTTAATGCCTTTCCAGCCGCCAATGGAGGAGCCGTCAAACATTTTGCCTTCTTCAAAGAATTCGGCGTTCACCTGATGAGCAGGGATCGTGACGTGCTGTTCTTTACCTTTGGTATCGGTGAAGCGCAGATCAACAAACTTCACTTCATGTTCGTTCAGCATCGTCAAAACGTGTTCAGCGGACATACTTAACTCTCCAGATTGGTCATTGTCGTCGTGGTAACGAGGTCTTCAAATCGGCTGGGCTGCCATATTTTTACTGTATTTCTGTAAAGCGAAATCTGTGCCAACTTTTAAAACACCCCAAAAAGGCGTTATCATGCGCACCATAGTGCAGAAGGGCTGCACCACATTGGATTTTTTGCACCATTATAGTGCTTCTGTGTGAACATCGAGCACCATATTGGTGCAATTTACGTTAAAGTGCCCTTTTACCGCTCCGTGAAAGCGATCACAAAGCATCTCTGCAATACTTGTTTGCGGGGGATGTTTGTGATCCTGTTTTGTAGTGCGATTAATCCGTGTACAATAACGCGCTATTTCTAAATGCCTGAGGCAAAGTTGTGATCGAAAAATTGCGTAATATCGCCATCATCGCGCACGTCGACCATGGTAAAACTACCCTGGTTGATAAGCTGCTACAGCAGTCCGGTACGTTTGATGCTCGTGCCGAAACTCAAGAGCGTGTGATGGACTCCAACGATTTGGAGAAAGAGCGTGGGATTACCATCCTCGCCAAAAACACCGCTATCAAATGGAATGACTACCGTATCAACATCGTTGATACCCCAGGGCACGCCGACTTCGGTGGTGAAGTTGAGCGCGTGATGTCCATGGTGGATTCCGTGCTGCTGGTGGTTGACGCATTTGATGGCCCTATGCCGCAAACGCGCTTCGTGACCAAAAAAGCATTTGCCCACGGCCTGAAACCTATCGTTGTGATCAACAAGGTTGACCGTCCTGGCGCGCGTCCTGACTGGGTTGTTGACCAGGTCTTCGACCTGTTCGTTAACCTCGACGCGACCGACGAACAGCTGGACTTCCCTATCGTTTATGCGTCTGCGCTGAACGGTATCGCCGGTCTGGATCACGAAGACATGGCGGAAGACATGACTCCGCTGTACCAGACGATTGTTGACCGCGTTCCTGCGCCAAACGTTGACCTGGAAGGCACCCTGCAAATGCAGATCTCCCAGCTCGACTACAACAACTATGTTGGCGTAATCGGCATTGGTCGTATCAAGCGCGGTAAAGTGAAGCCTAACCAGCAGGTCACTATCATCGATAGCGAAGGCAAAACCCGTAACGGTAAAGTCGGTAAAGTTCTGACTCACCTGGGTCTTGAGCGTATCGAGAGCGACATCGCTGAAGCGGGCGACATCATCGCCATCACCGGTCTGGGTGAACTGAACATCTCCGACACCATCTGCGATCCGCAGAACGTCGAAGCGCTGCCAGCCCTGTCCGTTGATGAACCAACCGTATCCATGTTCTTCAACGTCAACACCTCTCCGTTCTGTGGTAAAGAGGGTAAGTTTGTTACCTCTCGTCAGATCCTTGACCGCCTGAACAAAGAGCTGGTGCACAACGTTGCGCTGCGCGTTGAAGAAACCGAAGACGCTGATGCATTCCGCGTTTCGGGTCGTGGTGAGCTGCACCTGTCTGTTCTGATTGAGAACATGCGTCGTGAAGGTTTCGAGATGGCGGTTTCCCGTCCGAAAGTTATCTTCCGCGAAATCGATGGCCGTAAACAAGAGCCATTCGAAAACGTAACGCTGGACGTTGAAGAACAGCACCAGGGTTCTGTGATGCAGGCACTGGGTGAGCGTAAAGGCGACCTGAAAAACATGAATCCAGATGGCAAAGGCCGCGTACGTCTCGACTACGTGATCCCAAGCCGTGGCCTGATCGGCTTCCGTTCTGAGTTCATGACCATGACTTCCGGTACCGGTCTGCTGTACTCCACCTTCAGCCACTACGACGACGTTCGTCCGGGCGAAGTGGGCCAGCGTAACAACGGCGTGCTGATCTCCAACGGTCAGGGTAAAGCGGTTGCGTTTGCGCTGTTCGGTTTGCAGGATCGCGGTAAGCTGTTCCTGGGTCACGGTGCTGAAGTTTACGAAGGCCAGATCATCGGTATTCACAGCCGTTCTAACGACCTGACGGTAAACTGCCTGACCGGTAAGAAACTGACCAACATGCGTGCGTCCGGTACTGACGAAGCAACGGTTCTGGTTCCACCGATCAAGATGACGCTGGAGCAGGCTCTGGAATTCATCGATGATGACGAACTGGTCGAAGTGACGCCTCAGTCAATTCGTATCCGTAAACGTCACCTGACCGAGAACGATCGTAAACGTGCAATGCGCGGTGCGAAAGAAGAGTAATTCGGTTATGCCGTAGGCCGGGTAAGCGCATGCGCCACCCGGCAACGAAAAAGCCGCTGAGCGATCAGCGGCTTTTTTTATTAGAACGAATACCGCAACCCTAAACGGATCCGGTACTGCTCGCGGTTGTAATCATTCCATCGGTCCAGCCACTGTAGCTCAAGATACGGCAGCCAGTTTCTGTCGATCTTATAGCTGAATTTATTGGTAATTTCCCAGTGATGGTCTTTGCCATTTTTGCTGTGGTAATCATTCACCCGCTGGAAAAAGTGCGGCTCAAAGGTGTAGAAAAACGCATCCGTCACTTTGAAATTCCAGTAGTTGGCAAATTCATGTGTGTCGTTCTTATCCATCTGCCCGTTATAGTCCGGCGTATCGTAATTGTTATGGTTATAGCGATAGCGGAACGTCAGATTAAACCAGTCCGTAAATTTATAGTTAGTATCTAAATAAACCGCGCCACCTGATCCTGCGCTGCTGTCATTAATCAAGCCGCCGGGCTGGAAGGTCAGTTTGTCGGTCGGTTTGAAGAGTGGATACCACCCCTCAATTTCGTTATAGCTGTGCTTCAGTTCGTCCCATTTCCCCACGTTATAAGCGTTGGTGAACATCAGTCCCGCGCCCATATCGAAGTTATAGCCCGCACGCAGGATCACTTCGTGCAGCTCAGAGGCGGTGTTGTAGGCTTCGCGCGTTTCGACATAGGCCCCGGCAAAAACCGGGCAGGACACAGACGACACGATCAGTACGGTGATGATTCTTTTCATAATTTGTCCATGTATCAGGTACAGAAAGGCCTCCCTCCTGATAAACAGGAAGGACATACTGGCCGGATTTATTGTTATAAAGTGACTGCTGACGCTTTATTGTTGGTGGTTATCTCAGGGGTATTTGCTGTCTGTTTTTTCCGTTTTCCAATCTCCTCGATAATAAAGGCGAAGCGCGCTTCGTTGAGTTTATAAAACAGCCCCATGGTCACGGCGGCAACGATCGCCAGGCCGCACGGCCAGAGGAAAATAAGCTGACGCAACCCAAGCAGCGTGCCCGCGCTCTGCACGGCATGGGGAACGTAGCCAATCTGGGTCAGCATAATCCCGGGCAGGAAACCGGCGAGCGCGGCGGAGATTTTGCGCGAGAAGGTATAGCCGGTATACACCGACCCTTCGGCGCGGATCCCGGTTTTCCACTCGCCGTAATCAACCGTATCCGGCACCAGCGCCCAGTTCAGGCTGTTCACAAACGCGGTGCCGAAAAAGGCCATGCAGGAAAAGAGCACGAACAGCAGGGAACTGGTTCCCCAGACGAAGTTCAGCACGTCGCCCACCGCCCACAGCGTCAGCCCGCCCAGATAGACCGGCTTCTTGCCAAAGCGCTTCACCGCGCCAGGCACCAGAAACACGCCAATCAGAATGCAACCCATGCTGAAAAAGCCCATCCATGACAGGAGATGCAGATCGTTCAGCACGTACTGGGTGTAATAGACCTGAATCGCCAGCTTGATGTTAAACGCGGCGAGGGTACACAGGTTGGCGATGCACAGCACCAGCAGCGGCGGATTGCGGAAAATCGCGCAGAACGATTTCAGAATGCCGGGTTTATGGTGATCGGGCGTAAGCTCGACGTAGCGCTCTTTCACCCCGCTGTAGCACCACCACATGCAGAACAGTCCCCCGGTGACGAACACCAGCGCGGCCACCAGATAGCCGAGTGAGGGCTGGCTGACGAACAGCGCCTGAATCGGCATAAAGCCGACAGTACAGAGCAACAGTCCTACCGTTGCGCCGCCCTGACGCCACGCCGCAAGCTGCGCGCGCTCGTTCGGGTTTTTGGTGATGGCCGGAACCATTGCACCGTAGGCGCAGTTCATCAGGCTGTAGCAGAGGCCAAACATCATGAAGAGCACGGTGGCGAGGGCCGTTTTCACCGTCAGGCTAAAGTCGTTGGCCATAAACTGCGCCGTGGCCACCAGCGCCACCGGAACGGAGGCGTAGAGAATGAATGGCCGGAATTTGCCCCGCGCGCCGATATTACGCCGGGAGTCCAGCAGCACCCCGGTCAGCATGTCGGTAAACGCGGTAAAGAACTTGGCGACCAGAAAAATGATGCCGCCGTAGAACGCGGGCATGCCCAGCTCGTCCGTGTAAAACTTCAGCAGATACAGCGTGCCAATACACAGCATCAGGTTCGAGCCAAAATCACCCATCCCGTAGGCGCACTTCTCTCGCAGGCTCAATTTCAGGGTTAACGGATCAGTATTATGTGTCATGGTCGATCCTCAAAGCGCCCCGCAGGGCGCTCAATCACGTCATTTATGCCGTACGTTTGCGCAGCTCAATTTCTTCCACGATGCGCACATACATCTTCTCGTTAAGGTTATAGAAGCAGCCCATCGCCACGATGGTGATGACTGCCAGCAGACTCGGATAGATAAATATCAGCTGCCGTAGCCCTTCAACCGTGCCGGCGGATTGCACCACGTTGGGCACATAGCCGATCTGCGTGAGCATGATCCCCGGGAAGAAGCCCGCCAGCGCCTGCGAGACCTTACGGAAGAAGGTAAAGCCGGTGTAGACCGTCCCCTCGGAGCGTACGCCGGTGCGCCACTCGCCGTATTCCACGGTATCGGACACCAGCGCCCAGTTCAGGCTGTTCACGAACGCGGAGCCGAAGAACGCCAGGCAGGAGAACGCCACGAAGCTCACCGAGCCGCCGCCGAAGAAGTAGTTAAGCAGATCGCCCGCCACCCAAATCATCAGCCCGCTGATGTAGACCTTTTTCTTACCGAAGCGCCGCACCGCGCCGGGCATCATAAAGACGCCGATAAAAATACAGCCCATGCTGAAGAAGCCCATGTACGACAGCAGGATCGGGTCGTTCAGTACGTACTGCGTGTAGTAGACCTGAATGGCGAGCTTAACGTTAAAGGCGCCCAGCGTGCACAGGTTAGCGATGCACAGGATAAACAGCGGACGGTTCCCGGCGATGGCGCGAAACGACTGCAACAGCCCCGGTTTCTGCGCCGGGTTAGCAGGCTGCGTCTCGACGTAACGCTCGGTTACGCCCTTATAGCACCACCACATAAAGAACAACCCGAACAGCGAGAAGAGGGTGGCGGCAAAGATGTAGCCAAGCTGGTCGTTGCCCTCAATCAGGTTCATCACCGGGACAAAGCCCACCGTACAGAGCAGCAGACCCAGCGTGGCGCCGCCCTGGCGCCAGGCGGCCAGCGAAGCACGCTCGTCCGGGTTTTTGGTAATGGCGGGCACCATCGCGCCGTAGGAGCAGTTCATCATGCTGAAGAACAGGCCGTACAGCATGAACAGCACCGTCGCCATCACCGTTTTACCGGTAATTTCAAACGGTGTGCCGACGAAGTTGGCAATCGCCAGCAACGTTACCGGGAAGGCTGCATACAGCACGAACGGGCGGAATTTCCCTTTCGGGCCGATCTTGCGCCGGGAATCGAGCATAATCCCGGTGCCCATGTCGGTGAAGGCGGTAAAAAACTTCGCAATCAGGAAGATAATCCCGCCGTAGGTGCCAGGCAGCCCCAGGACGTCGGTGTAGAACTTCAGCAGATACAGCGTGCCGATATCAAGCAGGATGTTAGAGCCGAGATCGCCCATCCCGTAGGCGAGTTTTTCTTTAAACGGCAGGCGCAGGGTTGCCGGATCGGAAGTATGTTGACTCATTATTGTTCTCCGTCTGCCCGCAGGTTTCCCCGCGGGCGAGCCTTATCAGATATGACGTAAGGTGCTAAACAGATCTGCCCATTCGCTGTGCTGGCGATAGAAGACCGGCGGTTTGCCGAGCGGGGCATCAACGGTGATGTCACCGCCCTGGCAGGTTTCCCCGGTCCACGCATTGACCCAGGTGTCCTGCGGCAGATAGAGCGACCAGTCGCGGTGTCCCTCTTCATGAACCGGCGCCACCAGCAGATCGCGGCCAAACAGGTACTGGTATTTCAGCGTGTAGGCGCGCGCGTCGTCCTCGTAGTGCAGGAACAGCGGGCGCATCACCGGCAGGCCGCTCTTCGCGTTCTGCGCTACCGCAGCTTTGATGTACGGCTTCAGAGTGGTGAAGACGGTGGTCATGCGCGCGAAGTGGGCGATAGTTTCCGCGTCGCCATCGAACTGCCAGTTATCGCCAGGGCGGTTGCCCTCGTGGGTACGCATCATCGGCGTAAAGGCGCTGAAGTCGCACCAGCGCAGCAGCAGCTCTTTGCTGCGCTTCATCTCGAAGAGGGTCGTATAGCCGCCAATGTCGCTGTGGTGCAGCCCGTGCCCGGTCATCGCCAGCGACAGCGCCGCCGGTACGACGGACGCCAGACCATCGTCCAGGCTCCAGTCGACGTTCTGATCCCCCGCCCACATCATCACAGAGTGCTTCTGGCTGCCGGTGTAGCCCGCGCGCATGAAGAACAGGATCTCCCCGAGCTTGCCGGTCTCCTCCAGCGCTTCGTAGTTACATTTCGCCCACAGGGCAGGCCAGGCGTTATGCATGATCTCCGCGCTCACGCCGTTGTGCAGGAAGGTATCGGTCGGCAGATATTCCCCGAAATCGGCCATCCAGCCGCCGCAGCCCAGTTCGATCAGGTTCTTTTTGATCACCTCTTTGTACCAGCGGTAGGCTTCTGGGTTGGTCAGGTCGATAACGCCCGCGTAGAACTCGCCAAACTCAACGTGGTAATCCTCGCCGTCGGCGTTTTTGGTCAGATAGCCGCGCTGTGCCGCCTCTTCGCAGAGATCTTTATCGCTGGCGACGTAAGGGTTGATATAGGAGAGGAACTGCACGCCTTCCTCTTTCCACTGCGCAATCCGCTCATCAAGCTGCGGATAGAGCGCGCTGTTCCACTTCCAGTTCCACATTACGCGTTTGCCGAACGAGGTCATGCGGATGCCGGACCAGTCCTGCGCCCAGATGCCGTTCACCTTCACGCCGCCCTTGCGCATGGCGTCGAGCTTCTGCTGACACACCTCGGTGCCGCCCTGAATACCCAGCGTCACGCCATCGTAAACCCAGTCCGGCAGTTCAGGCTGACGCCCCAGCAGGCCGGTCAGTTTTTCCAGCAGATCGACGTAGGTTCCTGCGCATTCGAAGCGCAGCGTGGCGTTATCTTCCCAGAACGCCAGCTCGTGGAAGTCCGGCGCGCTGAAGTCAAAGTTCATGTAGCAGCTGTTATCCACGTGGCAGTAGTACTTCTGGGTGCTCACGAAGGTAGGCTGTGGGAAGAAGGTCCAGTAGTAATCGCCGCCCGCGTTCTCTTTGCAGTCGGCCTGCCAGGTGACGTAGGTCTGCTTGTTGCGGCCCACGCCCTGCTCGCTGGTCCACAGCGGGAACGGTTTACCGCGCAAATCGAAATACGAGAACTGCTCGCCGCAGCCGTAGATATGATCGTCAGGCTGAGCTGCCAGCCGCAGCCAGATGCGGTTATGGCTGGCGGCGTCATTTTTCAGCTTCAGCTCCAGACGGCCCTCCGCATCCATGCCCACCAGCAGCGTCGCGCTCACCGCGTCGCCGCGGGTAAAGCGGATTGCCCAGCCCGTGCTTTGCTGCGTAACGGTCGCGTTCGTCAGGGCAATCTTTTCGTTGAGCTTGTCTTTGATGCTGAAGTTGCCACGAAACATCTCGATATCCGCCTCGCCTGCGCCGATCCACAGGCAAGGGGCATCCGCAGAGTGGGATAAAATCAGACGGTCCTGCCAGCGCAGGGTGAAACCACTTTCGTTATTTTTCAGGTCAATATTGTGTAGGGTACGCATAAAAACTCCGTCTTTATTATTTGGCCAGGCTATCCAGTAATCCGGCGGCTACGGCAGGGGCTAAGCCCGGCGCCAGCGGCAGGCGGGGGATCACCAGGCAGTGCAGCAGGTGGTAAATATCCTGCTTGCCGTCCCAGACTTTGGTGGTCACTTCGTTATTGGTGTCCAGCTCCTGCCACCATGAACCGTTTTCGTAATCCATCAGGTACTTGATGCAGTAATCCCACCATTTCTGATACCAGGCTTCGTACTGCGCCTCGCCAGTGACGGTGTAGAGCGCGTAAGCCGTGCCCATCGCCTCGACGATTGGCCAGCGCACGCGTTCGCGCACGATAGGCTTGCCGTCCCAGCCCACGGAGTAGACAAAGCCGTCCGCCCCGTCGGGTGCCCAGGCGTCGCGAATAGTGGCGTGAAACAGGCCTTTCGCATCTTCCAGCAGCCACTCCGGCGGGGTTTCAAAGCGGGCTTCCAGCGCGGCGCGCAAGTGCAGCATCAGGCGGCCCCACTCGATCCAGTGCCCCGGCGTGCCGCCGTAGGCGCGGAAGCGGTGGGCAGGGTTATCGATGTTGTAATCGCGGATCGGGTTCCAGCTGGTGTCGAAATGCTCGTTAACGCGGTACTCCCCTTTGCGCGCCACGTCGTGAATAATCACCGAGGCGATGCGCAGGGCGCGGTCGAGCCATTTCCGGTCGTGGGTCACGTCATAGACGATGAGGAAGGCTTCCACGGCGTGCATATTGGCGTTACCGCCGCGGTAATCTTCCGTCTTGCTGAAGGCTTCGTCCCAGGACTCCAGGCACATCTGCTCCTGTTCGCTCCAGAAGTAGCGCTCAATCACCTCGATGGCATCGTCCAGCAGCTTGCGTGCCTCGGGGTGGCCGGTGGTGACGGCGCTCGCCGCGCCCAGCAGGACGAAGAAGTGCTGATAGCCCTGCTTGGACGCATCAATCACGCCTTCATCGTTTACGCAGGCGTACCAGCCGCCGTGCTGTTTGTCGCGCAGCGGGCCGTTCAGGGCATTGATGCCGTGCTCAACCAGGGCATACGCGCCGGGACGGCCCATGTTCGCCGCCACCGCGTACACGTGCAGCATGCGGGCGGTGATCCACAGATGGGTGCCCATATCGCTGCGCACCTGCCCGTTATTGCCCAGCCAGCCAAAGCCGGTTGCTACGGCGGCGTTTTTACCGAAATCGAGAATGCGGTCGGTCTCTTGTTCGAGCCAGCGGTTATGGCTCAGGGTGTTAAACCATTTCATGTTCGGGTCCTTTCTTAACGGCGAGCCATCATTTCGTCGACGATCTCACCCAGACGCTGAAGTTTTGGCACGGAAATATCACGCAGCATCATCTCGGTGTCCGGCAGGCCAATCACCGATGACCAGACGGCGCGACCGGCTAAAAAGCCCGATGCCCCCGCCTGCATGGCGACGCTTACGGCACGCGGGAATAACTTATCGTCCACGCCGGAGGAGAGGATCACCCACGGCATGGCGATGTTCTCGTTCAGCTTCTGCGAGGCCGTCAGTAGCTCGTGCTGTGTGCCCTTACCAAACAGTGGCATTTCCACTTTGTAGAGGTCGGCGCCGCTGTCGCCCAGCTCTTTGGCCGCATCGATGATCGCCTGCTCGCGGTCAAACGCGGCGGCGCGGCGCGGGGGACGCACCACCGGCTCGATAATGCTCAGCAGCCCGTTGTCGTGGCACAGCGTATTGAACGCTTTCACCATTTCCAGGCGCTGCTGCGGATCTTCATCGCTGCGCCACAGCACCAGCAGCTTCAGCGCCTTACCGCCATCGCGTTTGACCGCCTGCGCGTCGACGTTCTTGTCGATCACCACGCTGTCGACCGGAATGCCGTTCCCCGGGATAAACTCGTCGGCCGCCACAATCATTGCGCAGCTTTTGGCTACGGCTTGCTGCTCGACAATCTGGCGGTAGCAGAACTGCTGGTCGACGAGGATCGCAGAGGCGTACGGCGACAGAATTTTCGCCGCATTGACCTTGAAATCCGTCAGGTGCTGGTCGGTTACCGGCACCGGCGCGCCTGCGGCAGCAAACATCAGGCGCATCGCTTCGCGCTGATCCACGGCCAGCATCGCAAAACCGCCGGAAGGTCGGGTGATATCTTTCAGGGTGTACATCGTCATTCCTCAGTCCTTTCGTATCAGTGTGTTTTTTTCAGCCCGGCAGATGCGCGAACCTGTTCAAGAATGGCCGTCCAGTCTTCGCGCCCGCGCCCGGCGGCGCGTGCCTGGTTGTATACTTCGCGGGACGCCGCGCCCAGTGGCATCGGAACGTGGAGCTGGTTGGCCACGTCGAGGGCGATCCCCAGATCCTTATGCGCAAGGTCGATCATGAAGGCGGGTGAAAGATCACCTTTCAGCACCTTGTTCGGCCAGGATGTCGTGAAGTGGCCTTTACCCGCCGGCGTGCCGCTCATCACCTTGAGCGCCACGTCAAAGGAGAGGCCAAGCGCTTCGCACAGTACGGCGGCCTCGGCGGAAAGGGCGTTCAGGGCGATGCTCATGTAGTTATTGATGAGCTTCACGCGGATGCCCATGCCCGGCCCGCCAGCGTTAATCAGTTCATTGCCCATCGCCATTAAGACGGGGGTGGCGCGCTCAACCTGCTGCGCCGTACCGCCCGCCAGCAGGAGCAGCGTACCGGCGATGGCATGATCAGAGGTGCGTCCGACGGGCACGTCCATCAGGCTGAAGCCTTGCTCAGCCATGTCGCGGATCAGCGCGTCGGTTTGCAGCGGGTGAATGGTGGACATATCAATCACCAGCGCGTCGCGGGATAACCCTTCGCACACGCCGTGCTTGCCGAACAGCACGCTGCGCACCAGGTCGCCGTTTGGCAGCATAGTGATCACGAATTCGGCATCCGTTGCTGCCTGTGCGGGCGTAGCCGCCGCCCGGGCACCGCTCTCTACGAGCGCCTGAACCGCCTGCGGGTTCACGTCAAAGACGTTAAGCTGATGACCTTGCTTCAACAGATTCTTCGCCATTGGCGCGCCCATCTGCCCTAAACCGATAAATGCGATTGCTGACATGCCTCTCTCCTGTCACATCGTGTCAATTTTTGCGCGTTTGTGGTGTCTGTTTTTGATCGTATTTGTAATTTATAGTCAAAAAATTGACACGGGTCACTTTTTAAACATTTGGTGAAATTAAAATGAAGGCATCAGAAATCGCAGAAGGAATCACCATGACTCGCATCGTTTGTGTCGGCATTACCGTGCTGGATCGCATCTGGTATCTCGATGATTTACCGAAAGAAGGTGGGAAATATGTCGCAAAAGACTATACGGAAGTGGGCGGCGGCCCGGCGGCAACGGCGGCAGTGGCAGCCGCAAAACTGGGCGCGGAAGTGGATTTTATTGGCCGGGTGGGGGACGACGATACCGGCAGACGACTGCTTGCGGAGCTGGAATCCCTGGGGGTGAACACCCGCTATACGCGCATAGTTAAGGGAGCCCGATCGTCGCAATCGGCGGTGCTGGTGGACGCAGGTGGGGAAAGAGTGATTGCCAACTACCCCAGCCCCGATCTCCCTGCGGCGGCAGACTGGCTGCATGAAATCGACTTCTCTCAGTGGGACATTGTCTTAGCCGACGTGCGCTGGCATGACGGGGCAAAACAGGCATTTACCCTGGCCCGCCAGCAGGGCGTACCGACGCTGCTGGATGCGGATGTCACCCCGCAGGACATCGCGGATCTGATTGCCTTAAGCGACCACGCGGCCTTCTCCGCGCCAGGACTGCGGCGGTTAACGCAGCTGGATGAAACCGAAAACGCGCTGAAGAAAGCACAAACGCTCACAAATGGACATGTGTATGTTACGCAGGGGCGAGACGGCTGTTTCTGGCTGGAAAACGACACGCTATGTCATCAGCCTGGTTTTGAAGTGAACGTCATTGATACCACCGGGGCGGGCGACGTGTTCCACGGTGCGCTGGCGGTCAGCCTGGGGCAGAAATTACCCGCCGCGGACGCCGTGCGTTTTGCCAGCGCCGTCGCAGCACTGAAATGTACAAAGCCCGGCGGGCGCGCGGGTATACCCGACTGTGATCAAACCCGCTCTTTTTTGTCACTTTTTGTATAAAATGCGGGGCGTGATGGTTTTCAGAGGACAGCCCATGAGCCTTACCGAACTGACCGGCAACCCGCGTCACGATCAGCTGCTGACGCTGATTGCCGATCGCGGCTATATGAACATTGATGAACTGGCGCAGCTGCTGGATGTCTCCACGCAAACCGTGCGCCGGGATATCCGTAAGCTCAGCGAGCAGGGGCTGATCACCCGTCATCACGGCGGCGCGGGCAGGGCATCCAGCGTGGTCAACACGGCGTTCGAACAGCGTGAAGTCTCGCTTACCGAAGAGAAACGGGCGATTGCCGAAGCGATTGCGGACTATATTCCCGACGGTTCGACCATTTTTATCACCATCGGGACGACCGTGGAGCACGTTGCCCGGGCACTGCTTAACCATAATCATCTGCGCATCATCACTAACAGCCTGCGGGTGGCGCACATTCTTTATAAGAATCCGCGCTTTGAGGTGATGGTGCCCGGCGGTACGCTGCGCCCGCATAACGGCGGCATTATCGGTCCTGCGGCAACAGCGTTCGTGTCAGGATTTCGCGCAGATTACCTGGTCACCAGCGTCGGGGCGATAGAGCACGACGGCGCGATGATGGAATTTGACGTTAACGAAGCCAGCGTGGTGAAAACCATGATCGCTCACTCCCGTCACATTTTACTGGCGGCCGATCATACGAAATACCACGCCTCCGCGGCGGTTGAAATCGGCAACGTGGCGCAGGCGACGGCGCTGTTCACCGATGAGCTGCCCGGCCCGGCGCTGCAAAATCACCTCAAATCCAGCAAGGTTGAGGTTGTCGAAGTCAATTCCGGAGAAGAGCAGCAGGCTGGCTGAAAATCCTATGGCCCGATATTGCGATTCGGGCCTTTCCTTTCTCTAAGCTGAATCTGGCGCATAGCTAAAGTTTCTCTTTCCCGCTACAGTTACTTTTCCACGGCGAAAGGAGATAAACATGCTTTATATCTTTGACTTAGGAAATGTAATCGTCGATATCGATTTTAACCGGGTGCTGGGCGCATGGAGCGATTTTAGCCGTGTTCCGCTGGCGACGTTAAAGCAGAATTTCGCGATGGGTGAGACTTTCCATCTGCACGAGCGCGGTGAGATCAGCGATGAAGCGTTCGCAGAGCGTTTCTGTCAGGAAATGGGTCTCTCGTTAAGCTACGAGCAGTTTTCCCACGGCTGGCAGGCCATATTTGTCGCGATCCGCCCCGAAGTGATCGACATCATGCACAAGCTGCGCGAGCAGGGGCATCGTGTCGTCGTCCTGTCGAATACCAACCGCCTGCATACCACCTTCTGGCCGGATGAATACCCGGAAATCCACGCGGCGGCAGATAAGGTGTATCTCTCCCAGGAGATGGGGATGCGTAAACCTGAGGCGCGCATCTATCAGGCGGTATTGCAGGAAGAAGGATTCACGGCGGCGGATGCGGTCTTTTTTGACGACAACGCCGATAATATAGAAGGGGCTAATCAGTTAGGTATCACCTCCATTCTGGTGACCGGAAAAGAGACGATACCGAACTACTTTGCGAAGCAGTTATGCTAAAAACCGTTCATCAAAAAGCCAATCACCACACGCGCCCGCTGAGGGCGTGGCTGAAACTCCTCTGGCATCGCATTGACGAGGACAACATGACCACGCTGGCGGGCAATCTCGCTTACGTGTCCTTGCTCTCGCTGGTGCCGCTGGTGGCGGTGATTTTTGCGCTTTTTTCGGCGTTTCCGATGTTTGCCGATGTGAGCATGCAGCTTCGCCATTTTGTTTTCGCGAACTTTATTCCTGCCACCGGCGATGTGATCCAGAACTACATTGAACAGTTTGTCGCTAACTCCAGCAAGATGACGGCGGTGGGGGCATGTGGGCTTATTGTTACCGCGCTGCTGCTGATGTACTCCATCGACAGTGCGCTCAACACCATCTGGCGGAGCAAAAAAGTCCGCCCGAAGGTTTACTCCTTTGCCGTCTACTGGATGATTTTAACCCTTGGCCCATTGCTGGCGGGGGCAAGCCTGGCGATCAGTTCCTACCTTCTTTCGCTGCGCTGGGCGACCGACTTAAACAGCGTGATCGATAACGTGCTGCGTATATTCCCGCTGATTTTATCGTGGCTTTCGTTCTGGCTGCTCTACAGCGTGGTACCAACCACGCGCGTACCCAACCGGGATGCCGTGGTGGGTGCGCTGGTCGCGGCGTTGCTCTTTGAGCTGGGCAAGAAAGGATTCGCGCTTTATATCACCATGTTCCCCTCTTATCAGCTGATTTACGGCGTGCTGGCGGTGATCCCCATTTTGTTTGTCTGGGTCTACTGGACGTGGTGTATCGTCTTGCTTGGCGCCGAAATAACTGTCACTCTCGGGGTCTACCGCGAACTCAAAAAAGCAGCAGAAGCTGAAAAACAACAAGAAGCAGACCAACCATGATTGCATTGATTCAGCGTGTAACCCGTGCCAGCGTCACCGTGGCGGATGAGGTGACGGGTGAAATTGGCCCAGGACTTTTGGTGCTCCTGGGTGTCGAAAAGGATGACGACGAACAAAAAGCCAACCGCTTGTGTGAGCGCGTACTGGGCTACCGCATTTTCAGCGATGCGGAAGGCAAGATGAACCTGAACGTTCAGCAGGCGGGCGGCAGCGTGCTGGTGGTCTCCCAGTTTACGCTGGCCGCGGATACCGAACGCGGCATGCGCCCGAGTTTTTCGAAGGGCGCGGCACCGGATCGCGCAGAAGCCCTTTACGAGTACTTTGTTGAGCGCTGTCGCCAACAGGACATGAATACACAAACCGGACGATTCGCTGCGGATATGCAGGTTTCGCTGGTGAACGATGGCCCCGTCACATTCTGGCTCCAGGTATGAGCCAACTGGCGGCATGGCCGCGGGTAACAAGAGAGAGTACAGCTATGTATCACCTTCGAGTACCGCAAACGGAAGAAGAATTAGACGCTTATTACCATTTCCGCTGGGAAATGCTGCGCAAGCCCCTGCATCAACCTAAAGGCTCTGAACGCGACGCCTGGGACGCGATGGCGCACCACCAGATGGTGGTTGATGAAGAGGGCAACCTCGTTGCCGTGGGACGTCTGTATATCAATGCCGACAACGAAGCTTCAATCCGCTTTATGGCCGTTCATCCCTCCGTGCAGGACAAAGGCCTTGGAACGCTGATGGCTATGACGCTGGAATCCGTTGCCCGTCAGGAAGGGGTCAAGCGTGTCACCTGTAGCGCCCGCGAAGATGCCGTTGAGTTCTTTGCCAAGCTTGGTTTCGTGAATCAGGGGGAAATCACCGCCCCGCAAACTACGCCGATTCGTCACTTTTTGATGATCAAACCCATCGCCACGCTGGACGATATTCTCCATCGCGCCGACTGGTGCGGGCAGCTCCAGCAGGCATGGTATCAGCACATTCCGCTCAGTGAAAAAATGGGTGTGCGTATTCAGCAGTACACCGGGCAAAAATTTATTACCACCATGCCGGAAACCGGCAACCAGAACCCGCACCATACCCTGTTTGCCGGCAGCCTGTTTTCACTCGCCACGCTCACCGGCTGGGGACTGATCTGGCTGATGCTGCGCGAACGTCATCTCGGCGGCACCATTATTCTGGCCGATGCACATATCCGCTACAGCGCCCCGATCAGCGGCAAGCCGAGCGCGGTTGCTGACCTGGGCGCACTGGGCGGCGATCTCGACCGTCTGGCGCGTGGACGTAAAGCACGCGTACAGATGCAGGTGGAGCTGTTCGGCGATGAAACGCCAGGCGCGGTGTTTGAAGGCACCTATATCGTTCTGCCAGCGAAGCCGTATGGCGCGTATGAAGAGGGCGGGAACGAGGAGGAGTAGTCTCCTTTTCACTCTCGCCCGGCATGGTTAATGCGCCAGGCAATATCTCGCATAACGTCTCGCGCTGACTGGCTAATTCCACCCAACTGGAAGAAGCCGTGTATTACACCCCGCCATCGTTGAGCGGTACACTTCACGCCTTGCTCCGTGAGGCGCTGATAAAGCGCCTCGCCTTCGTCGCGTAACGGATCATACTCCGCGGTAACAATATGGACCTTCGGCAGACCGCTAAAGTCGTTGCGCCACAGTGGGCTGACTTCAGGATGTTGACGGTCGGCTCCAGCCAGATACATTTCATAGCCGCTCAAAAGGGTATCGCGAGTAATCACGTAATCCATGCCATTGAGGGTATAGCTTTCAAAACTGGCCGTAGCGTCGAGCATGGGGTAGATAAGAATGAGCTGCGCGGGATCCCAGAGACCTTTGGCCTTAAGCCGCAATGACGTTACCAGCGCAAGATGACCTCCCGCGCTGTCTCCACAAAGTGTAATCCGGTTTTTATCCACACCTAATTGTTCTGCATTTTGCCAGACAAGATCTGCCGCTCTCTCTGCATCGTCATGCGCAGCGGGGAAAGTATTCTCGGGTGCGAGTCTGTACTGAACCGCAATGACCCGGCAGTTACCGTAAAACGCCAGTTGGCGAAGCTGATTATCATGGGTTTCAAACCCACCGCTGACAAAACAACCGCCATGATAGTAGAGGGCACAAGATAACGTTTCAGGGGCATTGAAAGGCGAAAATACCCGAAAGGTCATCTCCTCAAGAACAAGCGTTTCAACCTGGACACGCGTTTCTGTTTCCCCGGCTAGCGCTGTGCTGGCAACATATCCGCTTCTCCGGTCATCAATACTCTGCTTTCGCGAGGAAGGTCGTCCTGCGGCAATAAACTCCTGTACCAGCTTATCAATACCCTTTTCCAGTGCCATGATTACGTCCTTTTACTGTGTTTTTATACAGTTTATAGCCTGGTTTACAGCAGATGAAAACAGAGAAATGTTGAGAGGTGCATATTGTGGAAAGCGGCTCGCAAAATCGATCATTCCCTAAAAAACGTCCTTTCACCCTAAATTGATAAAGAGTATTTTGCCTGAAAATTAACCAAAGATGATATACTAAGGTGATATATGAGCGTTTTGGCGGAACTTGATATGGGCAGAATACTTATCGATTTGTCTGATGACGTGATTCAACGTTTGGATAATCTCAAGCAATTGCGAAATCAGCCACGTGCTGAACTGCTTCGGGAAGCGATAGAACTGTATCTCGACCAGCAGAGTTCTTCTGTTATCCGAAATGCGCTTGGTCTGTGGGGAGACAGAAAAGAGGACGGGCTTGAGTATGAACGCAAGCTGCGTGAGGAGTGGTAATCATGGAGCACATGGCAGTGTTTGATACCAATATTCTCATTGATCTCTTCAACAACCGTGTTGAAGCTGCGGATGCGATTGAGCATACCGCGTCGCATCGTGCCATCAGCTTAATTACCTGGATGGAAGTAATGGTGGGCGCTCGCAGGCATGGTCATGAAGCGAAAACGGCAGCCGTGATGGGCGCTTTTGAAATTATTGATGTGTCTAGGGATATTGCGGAAAGAAGCGTTTCACTACGTGAGAAGCATGGAATGAAACTGCCTGATGCTATCATTCTGGCCACAGCGCAGAGCAGAAAATGTCCGTTGATTTCTCGCAACACGAAAGATTTTGCGGGTATTGACGAGGTCCTTACGCCTTACCAGGTGTAGGCCGGGCAAGCTCGCGCCGCCCGGCACTCTCACAGGAGATTACTCCCCTTCACCCGGGAACAGGAACGGGTTGATCGAGCTGCGGGCAAAGCCCTCCTGCTCCATCTTCGCGTCCAGAATCAGCGAGGCGAGATCGTCGGCCACGGCTTCGACTTTCGGGTCTTTTTCCTGATACAGAATCTTCAGGTAGGTCCCGCAGTCGCCGCAGCTCTCCGCTTTCACCGCCGCGTCTTCATTTTCCAGCGACCAGTAGTTCAGATCGCGGGTCTGTTCGCAGTTGCTGCACTTGATGCGCACCACGTGCCACTCGGTTTCACACAGGTTGCAGTGCAGGTAGCGCAGCCCCTGAGTGGTGCCGATTTGCACCATGCTGGAGACCGGCATTGAACCACACACCGGGCAGAACTGGCGCGCTTCGCCGTATTCGGCGCGGGCTTTACCTGGAATCAGGCTCGCCATTTGCGCCCAGTAGAGCGACAGCGCAGCCCAGATGAACGGCGCTTTATCGCTGCTCACCAGTGAGAAGTCGGAAGCAAACAGCGCGCTCGCCATCTCTTCCAGCTCCTGATCGGAGGCTTTTTCCAGGTTCTCAATGACTGCCAGCGCCGTGCCGCTCATCTCGGGCTTCAGCTCGGCGATCAGGGAATGCAGCAGCTTATGCCAGTGCTTGTCGCGCGGCAGGACGTGAATATCCAGCGGCGGTTTGCCCTGCTCATTGGCTTCTTTGATGCGTGCGGTCAGGTCCATTTGCAGCGGATGGTCGTACAGCACCACTTCCTGCGCATGGGCGACCAGCGCGGCAAAACGCAGAAAATCGCCCAGCGGGTTGTTCTCTGCCAGCTCGCGCAGACGCTCTGCGCGGCGGTTGTAGAGGTTCTTGAGTCTGGGGAATAACAACGGCGGAATATACTCCGCCGTACGTTTCTCGCTCGACCCCAGCTCATCTTGCGGGATTATGCGAATACTCATTCAGATGACTTTTCCTGTTTCTGGCGGACTTCTCGGTACCAGCGCGGGTGATGTTTCTTCGCCCACGTTTTGGTGACCCAGCCTTCCACCATCGCGGTAATGGTGCCTTTCACCCAGAGGGCGGCGTAAATATGCACCATGATAACCACAATTAACGCCACTGCGGCAAATGAATGCAGCATCAGCGCGAATCGGATCACCGGGATTGAGAAAGCAGGCGCAAAGTACGGACGCCAGATGATCACGCCGCTCACCAGCAACAGGACCAGGAAGATAATCGCCGCCCAGAATACGCATTTCTGGCCGAAGTTATAACGCCCGGTATCACCCACTTCCTCGTTGACGACGATCTTACGAATATTCTTCGCCCAAAAGATATCATCCCGATTGATTAGGTTATGGTGCCAGTAACGGAAAAACATGATGATGAACGACGCGAACATGATGACGCCCACAAACGGGTGCAGTATACGCGCCAGCTGTGGTGTCCCCATGATCTGCATCAGCCAGTTGAAGGACGGGAAGAAGAACCCCAGCCCGCTTATCGCCGCCAGCATGAAGCAGAAGGCGGTGACCCAGTGGTTGATGCGTTCCGGCGCGGTGTAGCGCACGATGGTGTCACGTTTTCTCATTTGCGCACCTCGTCTTTCTCTTCATGCAGGTTGTCGTCTTCCTCTTCCGCACGGTTCGGACCAACGCCGACGTAGTGGAAGATGCTCGCTGCGAAGGTGGCCGCAAAACCGACCGCGGCCAGCGGTTTCCAGATGCCTTTCCAGAACTTCACGGTCGCGCTGATTTCCGGGTTCTCCGGCAGGCCGTGATACAGGTTCGGCTTGTCGGCGTGGTGCAGCACGTACATCACGTGCGTACCGCCAACCCCGGCCGGATCGTACAGGCCCGCGTTATCGTAACCACGAGTTTTCAGCTCGCCCACGCGCTCTGCCGCCAGCGTTTTCATATCCTCTTTGGAGCCAAAGTGGATAGCGCCAGTTGGACAGGTCTTCACGCACGCTGGCTCCTGGCCGACATTTACGCGGTCAACGCACAGCGTACATTTGTAGACGCGGTTGTCTTCCGGGTTCAGGCGCGGCACGTCAAACGGACAACCCGCGATGCAATAGCCGCAGCCAATACACTGCTCGGACTGGAAGTCGACGATGCCGTTGGCATACTGAATGATAGCCCCTTCTGACGGACACGCCTTCAGGCAGCCCGGATCCGCACAGTGCATACAGCCATCTTTGCGGATAAGCCATTCCAGTTTGTCGTTCTGCTCCACTTCCGAGAAACGCATTACCGTCCAGGACTTGGCGGTCAGGTCCGCCGGGTTGTCGTACACCCCGACGTTGTGACCCACTTCGTCACGGATGTCGTTCCACTCTGAACAGGCCACCTGACAGGCTTTACAGCCGATACAGGTGGTCACGTCGATAAGCTTCGCCACTTCCTGCTGGTGGTCCCGCGCCTGAGGCGCGGGCGTGAAACCGTTAGTCGCGGAACGACGGATAATGTCTTGAGATTGATAAGCCATAAGTCGTCTCCGTTACACCTTTTCCACGTTCACGAGGAAGGCCTTAAACTCCGGCGTCTGCGTGTTCGCATCGCCGACGAACGGCGTCAGGGTGTTCGCAATGAACCCTTTCTTCGCCACGCCCTCATAACCCCAGTGAATTGGGATGCCGATGGTATCCACCTGCTGACCGTGAACGTTCAGCGTGCGAATACGCTTGGTCACCACCGCCTTGGCTTTGATGTAGCCGCGGTTAGAGGAGACCTTCACGGTATCGCCATGGGCAATGCCGAGTTTGTTCGCCAGCTTCTCGCCGATCTCCACAAACTGCTCCGGCTGCGCGATGGCATTCAGCAACGCGTGCTTGGTCCAGTAGTGGAAGTGCTCGGTCAGACGGTAAGTGGTGCCGACATACGGGAACTTGTCCTTTTTACCCAGCGCTTCAAAATCGCCCTTGAAGATGCGGGCTGCCGGGTTAGAGACCACGTTCGGGTGCAGCGGGTTGGTACCCAGCGGCGTCTCAAACGGCTCGTAGTGTTCCGGGAACGGACCTTCCGCCATCTTATCGATAGCAAACAGGCGCCCCATCCCTTCAGGCTGCATGATAAACGGCCCGACATCGCTGCCTGGTGCGGCAGTGCTGTAGTCCGGAATATCCACGCCGCCCCATTTCGCGCCGTCCCACTTCAGCAGCTGACGCTTCGGATCCCACGGGTTGCCCTGCGGGTCAGCTGAGGCGCGGTTATAGAGGATGCGGCGGTTAAGCGGCCATGCCCATGCCCAGCCCAGCGTATTGCCGAGGCCCGACGGGTCGGCGTTATCGCGGTTGGCCATCTGGTTGCCTTTCGGCGTCCAGCTACCGGCAAAGATCCAGCAGCCGCTGGAGGTCGTACCGTCATCGCGCAGGTGCGCAAAGGTGCTGAGCTGATCGCCTTTCTTCGCCAGCACCGCACCGGTCGCCGGGTCGATAACGTCCGCCAGCGCCTTACCGTTGCTCTCCATCGCCACTTCTTCCGGAGACGGATTCTCTGGCGTCGAGTAGTTCCAGGTCATGTTCAGCACCGGCTCAGGCGTTGCGCCGCCTTCAGCCGCGTACATTTTACGCAGACGTAAGAAGATACCGGCCAGGATCTCGCCGTCGTTCAAGGCGATGCCCGGGGCATCCGCGCCTTTCCAGTGCCACTGCAACCAGCGGCCGGAGTTGACGATAGACCCGTTCTCTTCCGCGAAGCAGGTAGACGGCAGACGGAACACTTCGGTCTGAATCTTCGACGGATCGACATCGTTCGACTCACCGTGGTTCTGCCAGAACGTCGACGTTTCGGTATTGAGCGGGTCAATCGTCACCAGGAACTTCAGCTTCGACAGAGACTCGACAACCTTGTTCTTGTTCGGGAACGACGCCACCGGGTTAAAGCCCTGGCAGATATAGCCGTTGACCTGGCCCTGGTGCATCATTTCGAAGTACTGAAGTACGTCGTAACCTTTGTCCCACTTCGGCAGCCAGTCAAAGCCCCAGCTGTTTTCCGCCGTCGCCTTGTCGCCGTAGAAGGCTTTCATCAGCGAGACGAAGAACTTCGGATAGTTGCCCCAGTAGTTCACCTGGCCTTCGAGCAGCGGTTTTGGCGTGCTGGCCGTCAGGTAGGTTTGCAGATCGGTCTGTTTCTCGCTCGGCAGGTTCATGTAACCCGTCAGGCTCTGAGACAGCAGGCCGAGGTCGGTCAGACCCTGAATGTTGGAGTGACCGCGCAGGGCGTTCACGCCGCCGCCTGCCATCCCCATGTTGCCGAGGAGCAGCTGAACCATCGCCATGGTGCGGATGTTCTGCGCGCCGATGGAGTGCTGCGTCCAGCCGAGCGCATACAGGAACGACGCGGTTTTATCTTTCGCGCTGGTTTCCGCTATCAGCTCGCACACCTTCAGGAAATCCGCCTTCGGCGTCCCACAGATGTTTTCGACAACCTCCGGCGTGTAGCGGGAAACGTGCTCTTTCAGCAGGTTCCACACGCAGCGCGGGTGTTGCAGGGTGGTGTCGCGCTTCGCAAAGCCGTTTTCGTCCAGCTCGTAGTTCCAGCTGGTTTTGTCGTATTTGCGTTTTTCGGCGTCATAACCGCTGAACAGGCCATCTTCGAAGTGGTAATCCTCACGCACGATCAGGCTGGCGTTGGTATAAGCTTCGGTGTACTCGCGGTTATATTTTTCGTTGGTCATCAGGTACAGCAATACGCCTGACAGGAAAGTGATGTCAGTACCTGAACGAATAGGGGTGTAGAAATCCGCCACTGACGCTGTACGCGTAAAGCGGGGATCGATCACAATCAGCTTCGCGCCGTTGTGGATTTTGGCTTCCATCGCCCAGCGGAACCCGACAGGGTGCGCTTCAGCGGCGTTACCGCCCATCACCACAATGAGGTTGGCGTTTTTGATGTCGACCCAGTGGTTGGTCATCGCACCGCGACCAAATGTTGGAGCAAGACTTGCTACCGTTGGTCCGTGTCAGACACGCGCCTGGTTGTCGACCGCGAGCATACCGAGTGCGCGCGTAAATTTCTGGGTTAAATAGCCGGTTTCGTTACTGGACGCAGAAGCACACAGCATGCCGGTGGAGAGCCAGCGGTTAACGGTGGTGCCTTCGGCATTCTTCGCGATAAAGTTGGCATCGCGGTCTTCTTTCATCAGCTTAGCGATGCGATCGAACGCTTCCTCCCAGCTGATTTGCTGCCATTTGTCAGAGCCGGGAGCGCGATACTCAGGAAACTTCAGGCGGCTTTCGGAGTGGATAAAATCTACCAGACCGGCCCCTTTCGGACACAGCGCACCACGGTTGACCGGGTGATCCGGATCGCCTTCGATGTGGAAAATGGATGCTTTGGCGTTTTTCGCACCGTCGCCGAGGCTATACATTAACAGCCCACAGCCGACGGAGCAGTACGTACAGGTGTTACGGGTTTCGCGGGTGCGCAGCAGTTTATACTGCCGTGTTTCCGCCAGCGCTACACCGGGCGCAAAGCCCAGTGCCGCCGCCGTGGTGCCTGCCATACCGCCAGCGCAGATCTTAAAGAACTGCCTTCTGCTGACCTGCATGGGTCACTCCTTGGTTCATTACGACATTGCTATGTAGTTTTACTTTGCGGTTGAGAATTAACCGCAAAGGAGAAAAATTTGCATTAATCCCTCATTTCTCCGAGGGATAAGCCCAGAATACCACAATGTCGGTACGCCTGTTCTAACGGGGTTAAAACAAAGTGAACGTATTATCACGGCATTGATTATAAAATGTGATATCAATCACATTTTATCCTGTGCATGTTAAAGAGGTGTAGCAGCTGATCGGTTGCACCTCTCCGTATTGAGTAGGAGAATGGTTGCTGAAAAGTTGATCCATACTATGCGTAAGGCCTGCCGTTTGTGTTGCAATAGCAGGCTCACTTCCGTGGTTGTTCAGGAATACCGTTGTGTCTAAACAAAACCGTGCTGCCCACGTGTCGCCACTGCCTGCGGGCATTGTGGAACTGTCGGTACACAGACCGCCTCACATTTCACATGCCACGCCGGATTTTCTGGCGGAAGAGGTCCCCGTTGCCCTGGTTTACAACGGGATTTCGCATGTGGTGATGATGGCTTCGCCGAAAGATCTGGAACTGTTCGCCATAGGTTTTTCCCTCTCGGAAGGCATCATTGCGCATCCGCAGGAGATCTACGGTATGGATGTGGTTCAGGCCTGTAATGGCCTTGAAGTACAAATCGAACTCTCCAGTCGTCGCTTTATGGGGCTGAAAGAGCGCCGCCGGGCGCTGGCCGGACGCACCGGCTGCGGCGTGTGTGGCGTTGAACAGCTTAACGATATCGGTAAGCCCGTCGCGCCGCTGCCGTTTACCCAGACCTTCAACCTCGGTAACCTCGACAAAGCCCTGGAGCACCTCAATGATGTCCAGCCCATAGGCCAGCTGAGCGGCTGTACACATGCTGCGGCGTGGTTGCTCCCGTCGGGCGAGATCGTCGGAGGTCATGAAGATGTGGGCCGCCATGTGGCGCTGGATAAGCTGCTGGGCCGTCGCGCGCGTGAAGATGCCGTCTGGCAGCAAGGGGCCGCGCTCGTTTCCAGCCGCGCCAGCTATGAAATGGTGCAGAAAGCGGCCATGTGCGGCGTGGAGATCCTGTTTGCGGTGTCGGCTGCGACAACGCTGGCGGTCGAAGTGGCAGAGCGCTGCAACCTGACGCTGGTGGGGTTCTGCAAGCCGGGCAGGGCGACAATTTACACCCATCCGCAGCGATTAATTGTTAATCAGTAATTTTGAATGAGTATAGCAAAACCTTCCGCTTTTAGTTGTTCATGATGAGGGCTAGTATTTGTCTCATCAAGGCACGGTGCCTTATCTAAACAACTTAACGAAAAGGTTTATCTCATGAAAAGCATCAAAACTTTTGTCGCTGTAATCGCTCTGGCTGCTTCTTTCGGTTCTTTCGCTGCGCAGACTGTGACTGCATCCGCCTCTACCCTCGATGGCGCAGAAGCCAAAATCGCCGCACAGGCTCAGGAAGCGGGCGCGTCATCCTACAAAATTACCCAGGCATTCACAGGTAACCGCGTACACATGACCGCTGAACTGAACAAATAAGTCATATAGCCGCTGTCCCTTGCTCTTCGGAGCAGGGACAGGTTTCATTCTGCTCCCCTGTTTTTATCCCGCCTTCCTGTACAAACCGCCTGTATTTTCAACCTGACAGAAAATAGCCATATCCTCCGGGATATTTCTTATTGGTTGAATAATAACTATAATGTGCCGTCCGGTTGAGTACCCTTACTTAAAAATCAGCAATCTCATACATGATCTAAATACAAGGTCTGACCAGTTCTTTTAATTCATTTCAATAATGTATGATTTCATGTCTTTCAGACTGTATTTCGGGATTTATTATATAAATAATCAATAATTGATCCCAAATAATAAGGAAATCCTCAGGCTTTAATCCTAAAGAGATTCGGAGTCATTGACCCCGGTTATTCATGATGATAGTTTCAAAAACAATATTAAATCTTTACCCCTAAAACCAAATATTTCTCTTTTGGTTTATTTTGTATTTAACTCATATAAGGAAATTAAATGAACGCGATGTTTAAAAAAGGAGTGCTGGCATCTGTACTGGCAGTAGCGGCGTCTTCAGCAATGGCGGCTTCCAGTGTTGATATTCAGGTTACGGGGAAAATTGTTCCGTCTTCCTGTACACCGGCATTTATTAGCGGTGGCGGTATTGCTGATTTTGGTACCATGAAGGTGGCTAGTCTGAATTCCACCACCCCAACCCCTCTGGCGGATGTTAAAATTATCCCTATTTCTATTACCTGTGAAGAAGCGACCCGCGTTGGCGTGACCTTTAACGATTCGCATGTGGATTCTGCGCCTACGGAGAATATGCCGGTGAACTTTATTGATTCGGATTTCATTACCAGTGCGGGTTTTACGGCTGGCCTGGGGATGTATGGCGATAAGAAGATTGGCGCTTATTCAATGGGTATCCAAAAGACCGACGGGGCGACGACCAACGGAGACGGTGTAAACCTTTATCCAATCTTCACCAGCGATAACGGCGCATCATGGGGAGTTAAAAGCGGGTTTCGCTACTTACAGGTGAAACCTGATAAGAGTGAGATTTATTCCTTCACAGATCAAGCGACCGGTACAGTGGCACCTGTTGCACAAACTAAAATTAACTTCAACGTGGGCATTGCCGCGATGATTAACCCAACCAACGATTTAAATATCACGGATGAAGCCACCCTGGACGGCTTAACCAACGTTGAGCTGGTTTATCTGTAATCACCCCCACGTATCATGAAATACCTGACACCTCACCCCGGTGGGGTGTCCTATACCAATATTAATGGACTAATATTATGCTGCTTTTAAAGAGAACGCTGATCTGTGCCTGCCTGCTGGCCTCATTCAACGGTATGGCTGCCGGGATGGTGCCGGATACCTCGCTGCTTATTGTCAATGAAGACAAGCAGGGGGCCAGCATGGATGTCAAAAACACCGATGCTGAAGCACAGCTGCTGTACACCAAAATTATTGATCTCCCGGACGACCCCAAACCGGGTCTGATTGCCACGCAGCCGGTTGTGCGCGTAGATGCGGGTAAAACCCAGCGCGTGCGTTTTGTGCTGAAAAACAATAATGAGCCGCTGAAGGTGGAACATTTTAAGCGTGTCATTTTTACCGCTATCCCACAGCGTGAAAAAAATAAAGTTAAAGTGGTGTTTAGCCAGAACCTTCCCGTCATTATTCACCCGGCTGGCCTGGCGGTAAATATTGAACCCTGGAAGGCACTCACCTGGCAGATAAAAAATGGCAATGTCACGGTTGAGAATAATACGCCTTATGTCGTCCGACTGGAGCAAAAGGTGAAATTAATGGCCTCGGGTACGATCGCGACATTAGCTAAGACCTACATTCTTCCTGGCGAAAAAATGACGGCCAGCGCCCCAGCCAAAATATCAGCATCCGAAAAACAAATCGAAATCTATCCGGCAACGCGTTATGGCTATAAGGCAGGGAATTATATCGCCGACCTTCAGCAATAAAATCACTTAACAAACATGGAGTAGTTATGTTAAACGGTTCCTGTAAAAAGGGAATGCTCGTGTTTTGCCTTAGCGTGCTGGCATTTAATATTCGGGCTGAGATTTCCTCTAATGCGAATGAATCTCTGGAACTGGCGCGAGCCATATTTGACAGCGATGCTTTAAAAAATAACGGGCTTGATCCGGCCATTGCGGATTACTATTCCCTCACTCCCCGTTTTACCCCTGGCTACCATAATGTGACGGTTAATATTAATGGTAAGCAGCGCAATATTATGCCCGTGAAATTTGATGAGGAAGGAACGCCCTGTATTGATAAAGCGTTTCTGGAAAACGCGGGCCTGATTAAACAGACGAAAAGAGGCACCTGCCCGAAGATTTATCACTACTGGTCCGGATCAACGATTCAGACTTCGCCGGATATTGATGAAATATCGGTTGTTGTACCGCCTGAAGCGATCGACCCTGATTATGGCCGACAGTTCTCCGAGGTGCGTGGCGGACGTGCAGCCATGCTGAATTACTCCATGTTTGGCACCCATAATCATTATGATGATGAGAACGCTGACCGTTTCCAGTCGACCTTTGAAATGGGCTTTAATGCCGGAGACTGGATTGTGCGCAGCACGCAGTTCATTAGCGACGGCAGCGATCAGGATTTTGAGGTCGACTCCCTCTACACCTATGCCCAGCGTACCTTTACCGATTATGGCGTGATGGTGCAGGGTGGCCAGATTAACATCGCCAACAGCCGCTTCAGTATTCCGGGAATTTACGGGGTCCAGATGATGCCGGATACCGCACTCACTCCCCAGGTGGGAACGGGTGTCGAAGTCAGCGGTATTGCCCGTAATCCGCAGGCGCGCGTCGATATCCGCCAGGGCGGACAGCTCATTTACTCAACGCTGGTTCCTGCCGGTCCGTTCAACCTGGATGACGTGCCGCTGGCGAACCTCAACACCGACCTGAACGTAACGGTCACCGAGACTGACGGCAGCGAAAACCGATTCACTGTCTCGGCAAGTACGTTCCGCAGCAATCATATAGGCCGTGCCCCGGGCTTTACGCTGGCTATGGGCCGCGTTGAAGACATGGACTCACGCTTTGAAAATCCGTGGGTGGTGTCCGCCAACAACGGCTGGTCTGTCAATAAGCGTGTCAATTTCCTGGCCGGTATGGTGATGGCGGATAACCACTATTATGGCTTCTCCGGCAACCTCGATACCATACCGATGCAGAACCTGTATGCCTCGTTGGGTTTTCTGGCGTCAATAGACAACCAGACGCAAACCGACGGCAACAAAACGACGCTGGATCTGGGTTACTCCCTGCCGTGGGGCATTGGGCTTTCGCTGGGCGGCAGCTATGGCACACCGGATTACCGCGAGATGGCTGAACTTTACGGCGACGACGATGATATGTCGCAAACCAAATACGACACCAGCGTCGGTATCAACTGGTCGAGTACCACGCTGGGCCGCTTTTCCCTCAGCTATTATCGCAACGAGAGCTGGAACAGTGACTATGACAGTCGCCGGTTTATCTCGTCGTGGTCACAGACTTTTAAATACTTCAACGTGAGCGTGAACTGGGAGTCGGATGTCAGCCGGCACGACAGCAGCGACAACGATCAGTTTTACGTAAACGTGTCGATCCCGCTGGGACGCTCAGGCGTGACAACCAGCTCCTGGTATCGCGAGAGCGAAGGTAAGCGTTCTTACGGCACGCGGGCAATGGGCTCGCTCAACGCTGAGAACCAGTACACGGTGGGGGTCACTCAGGACCAGGAAGAGAACACCACCAGCTGGGACAGCTCGCTGAACAGTAATCTGCATTACACCAACCTGGCGCTGGCGGCAGGAGGAGATAACGACAGCAATACCAACTACTCAGCAGCATTAAGCGGCGGGATTGTCGCCCACAGCGACGGGGTGACCTTCTCGCCTTACCGCGTGACCGATACGTACGCCATTGCCAGACTGGATAAACCGGTGGCTGGCATCGAGATAGGTACCCCGCGCGGCGCGGTATGGACCGATAAATGGGGCCAGGCGATTATTCCTGCGCTGTCGCCGTTCCGTGAAAGCACGATTGAGATCAACACGGAAAGCCTGCCAGGCAATCTGGACGTAAGAAATGGCAGAACAGCGATCAAAGCGTCTCACGGCGCTGTGGCGAAGTGGGAGTTTGCGACGTTAAGCCAGCGCCGCGTGCTGCTCAGTATACGCCGTGCGGACGGTACGCCGCTGCCGGAAGGTGTCTCGATTGTGGACGCGGCAGGGGAGTATGTGACGAGTGCGCCAGAAGACGGCGTGATCTTCCTGAACGATATCTCTGCCAGCCAGCAGCTGTATGCGAAGCTGGATGAAGGGCGTTGCAGGCTGACGTACACCCTGCCGGAGGCAGAACCGAATAAATTCTATGAAGAGGTGACAGGGAAATGTCTCTGAATAACGTTCGTCAATACGCGCTGATGCTTATGCTGCTCTGCGGCGCAGCGGGACTTTCGGGAATGGCGCAGGCCGATGACGGCGCCTGTGAAATGATGTCGGCGGTGAAGAAAGTCGATTACGGGCGCTACCGTAAAGAGGATATGCGGCAAACGTCCGCTGAACATATTGGCAAAGTGTACAACGGTTATGCTTCTTTGATGCGTGAAGTTCAGGTTTCGGTGCTGTGTCCGGATGTGCGCAAAATGCGCATCTCCGTAGACGGGATTGCCCGACAGAACCTGGCGTATCGTTTTACGGACAGCGGCGCGATGAAAATCGAATTCAAAGATGGGCGGGTGGACGGGAACCCCGTGCAGCTGGCCGCGGTTGATATTGGCGCGGTAGCCGTTCAGGGAGGCGCTTCTCAGGTGACGCTAAAGCCGGAAAAAGCGCTGGCGGCGGTAAACGGTACAGAAGTGGCGGGCGAGCAGTTTGTCGCCACTATGATGATCACGACCTATCTCTCTGACAAGGCGTTTAGCGTTACTAACACCACGGATTTTGAAGAAACGCTGACGCTTAACGTCGATACGCTTCCTGCGCGCTAATCGTTCTGTCCCTGCTCTTCTGTGCAGGGACAGTTCCTTTCTTCAGCGCAATAACGCAATAAATGTCTCGTAACTGTCCACACTGTCGATCTGCTGCGGCGAATGACTGCTTAACATGCCGGCCAGAAAACTAAATACTTTCTGCTCCTGCCGATTTTCCACGCTGGCACAGGCGATAAGGGCGTGCTTCACGGGTTCGCTGTTCACGTGAAGCGTGCGTTCCAGCATAATAAAATATCCGCGAAATGGCCCCGCGGCCTCGCTCCAGCAGTGGGGGATCGCCACGTGGTTGACGATCAGATTCTCGCCCTCCCGTTCGCGCTGACTAATGCGTAGCGCTTCATCTTCGGTAATTAACTGCCTTTCACAGAGACGCGCGGTAACGGCGGCGATGACCTCATCCCAGCTCTCGCAGGTGCGGTTCGCGTAGTAAAAAGATCCCTCTGGCGGGAAAAAGCGTTCAGGTTGCTGGCGAATAAACGCCGAGGCCAGGAAATCCTTAATCTGATCGATACCCGCCGCGGTAATGATGTTGCGTATAACCAGTACGTTACGTAGGCCTTCATCCAGCAGAAAGTGGCTGTTATTCACAATCAGCGCCGGATGGCTTTCGTCTGTCAGGGCCACAAGTTCATCGGGCGTGAAGGCGACAACGACCCGGCAGTTCATCACCTCTCGCTCAATGGCCATTTTATTGATGGTCGCAATGGCGTTTTGATCGGCAAGCAGAAAGATGGGCGTCCATGCGCTGTGGTGTCGCTCCAGTGCACAGGCGAAATAGAGTCCCGGCAGATCGCTGTCGATAAGCGGGATGTCGATCTCCATGCGCAACTGGTTGATGAATTTTACGCTCATATCAAACGCGGCAGGCCACGCGGCCTTAAGGTTATTCATGGAGCCGGGTCGGCTTTCCGGCAGCCAGTTTGGCATCGCCACGCAACGTTTCAGGTGGGCGGTCAGGTCATCTTTCAGCTGAGCGTCGATCACCTGCGGCTGCCCTGCGGCGGACAGCCTCGCCAGCTGGCCGGCGACATACTCTGATGTGATACCGTTGGCGTGTTGCTGTAGCCGATTGAGCGTGCTGGCGATGACGTTAATCACCGTCGGACTGAGCCAGATCCCCGTCCGCTCGCAGCAGTCGCGAAGCGCGTCAGATTCGGCGACGTCGGCGTAAACCGGAAGCTGCTGGCGCAGGGCGTATCCGGCCAGAACCATGCTGGCCCGATAATCTGCCTGAATATCCGGCCACGCCGTCAGGCTCTGACAGTGCGCGTGCAGCATGGATAAGGTTGCCGGGGCAATCCCCGCCAGCGGAAACGCCAGCGGATCCTTTTTGAACAGGTTAGCCAGCAGGATCAGGCGCTTATCCGGGTCGACATCAATGAAGTACCCGGCGCCGGGACGGCTGGCGAGCGGGAATGCGCGCGCATAGCGCTGCCGCAGGCGCGGCAGACGCTCAGCAATCCAGGGATCGGTAAGGTTTAGCGCATCCGCCAGCTGCGCGCGGGACATCACCGGGCGGATCAGCAGCAGCGCCAGCAGCCGGTCATCATTATCATGGCGCTGTAACAGCCGGAAATACTGTTTTCTGTCGGCAATCTCAAGCTGGTACAGGGCACTGCCCGTCGCCCTGATCCGCGCCGTGCCGCTGAGGGTGAAATTGATGTAGTCGATATCACGCAGGATGGTGCGGGCAGAAACGCCGGTATGCTGGGCCAGGCCGCTGAGTGCCGCAGGCTGCGACTCCAGCGCATCGAATAAAGCAAACTGACGTTCGTTGAGCATGGCGGGTCCTTAGCGAAAATCCGTTAGCGCGGCGACCTGCGTTTCATCAAGCGACATCAGCAGTTCATGCACTATGTTCAGCGCCGCGTCATAATCCTTTTGGGAGATCATACCGTTGTTGGCGTGCAAATACCGTGTCGGCAGACAAAGCGCCACCACGGGCCGCCCGCCGCCCATCACGTTATACCGTCCGCCGTCGGTTGCGCCGGTTTTCATGGTGCTGAACTGTAACGGCGCGCCTTGTTTTTCTGCGCTTTGCCTGAGCAAGGCCACCAGCTTTTGACTGGGGAAGTAACGCTTGTCGAACAGCATCACGCCGGGGCCGTCGCCCAGATTTAGCGGATATTTAATGGCGTCGATGCCCGGTACGTCGCCTGCGACGGCGGTATCAAGCACAATCACCACGTCAGGCTTAATGCACTCGGCGGAGGTTTGCGCCCCGCGTAAGCCCACCTCTTCCTCGACGCTGCCCACGCCGTACAGGGTGATATTCGGGTTGTTCACCGTCAGCAGCAGCTCGGCCATTAAGGCGCAGCCCACGCGGTTATCCAGCGCTTTGGCGACAATTTTGTCCGCGCCCCAGCGGGCAAAGTTCGCTTCCGGGCAGACGAAATCCCCCATTGCAATCCCGTATTTTTCCACCTCTTCGCGGCTGTTCGCGCCTATATCGATAAACATCTCATCAAATGTCATCGGCTGCTGCTTTTGCTTCTCGCTCAGCGCATGGGGCGCGACTGAGCCAATCACCCCCGGTATTTTTGCGCCGCTGCGGGTGCGGATTGTTACGCGATGGTTGAGCATCGACTGGTTCCACCAGCCGCCGATGGTGTCGAAGCGGATAAATCCCGCCCCGGTGATGTGGGTGACCATAAAGCCCACTTCATCCATATGCCCGACAATCGCCACCTTCGGCCCGCGCATGCCCTTGCGGGCGATAACGCTGCCCAGGCCGTCAAAGGTGATCTCATCCGCATGGCCTTCAAGGGTGTCGATCAAAATATCCCGCGCTTCCTGTTCGTCGCCGCTGACCGCGCTGGCATCGCAAAGGGATTTCAGTAAATCAATGTTCATTTGCCTTCTCCATACGGGCAGCTTTGCGCTTCAGCCACCCGCTTTTCAGAACGATAATCAACGCAATGTTCAGCGCCAGGCCGATGGCCAGCACCAGATAAAACGAGCCAGCTGGTGACATCAGGCCAATCAGCGGATCGAACACGCCAAGACCGGGTGCCAGGCGTTGAATACCAAACGAGATAGTGAGCATGCCCGCGATCCCTCCGCTCAGGGTATTTGCGGTCAGCATGGGTAGGGGGGCCGCCAGCGCATAAGGGATGGCCGGTTCGGTGGCGACGGTCGCGCCCACCACAATGGCGCTGCTGGCGGCCGCTTTTTCGTGTTCGGTAAACAGCTTCGGCGCCAAATAAGTGGCGATACCTGCGGCAACGGGTGGCATCAGCGCCACCACCCCGACGATGGCGTACCAGTCGTAGATATGTTTTTCCAGCAGCGAGAAGCAGAAGAACCACGCAGTTTTATTGACCGGACCGCCCATATCGAACGCCAGCATCGCGCCCACCAGGAAGGCCGCGCCGAGCTTCATCGACGGTGGTATGGTGTTGAGGAAATGCAGCAGGGCACCCATCAGATCGGACATTAGCGGCCCGACAACGTACCAGGTCAATACGCCAAACACCAGCAGCGTCACGAACGGGATCAGCATCGAGCCCAGCAGCGGCTGCAACGCTTTCCCAAGCTTCAGCTTGCGAAACCACAGCACGAAGTAACCTATTGCAAGTCCCAGCACCACCGCGCCAAGAAATCCCGCGCCGGACTGCGTGCCCAGCAGCCCTTTATCGTTCGCCAGATAGCAGACCAGGAACGCCGGAGCAAAAGCGGGTTTGTCGGCAATCGACGAGGCGATGTACGCCCCCATAATCGGGATCATAAAGGTGAAGCCCAGGTAGCCGATCGATTCGACAACCCAGGTAAACGACGGTGCGCCTTTCGACATATCGCTATAAGGCAAACCGAACTGCACCAGCATATTGGCGAGCGCTACCAGAATCCCCCCGCCGATAACGAACGGCAGCGCGGCAGAAACGCCCGCCATCAGATGGCTCATCACGCTGCCTTTCTCCACCTCCTGTTTACCGAGCTTCACGCCACTCTCTTCGGCAAAACGCTGCGACTGGGTGGGTAAATTGTCAAAGATCGCGTCGATATTCTTCAGCGCCTGGGAAATGGGGATGGAATAAACCTGTTTCCCCGCAAAACGGGCGCGATCGTCGGCGCTTAGCCCGCGTCCGGTTGCCAGAATCACGTAATCAGCGGCGCGAATGGCTTCATCGCTGAGCCGGTTTTCCACGCCGCTGGATCCCTGCGTCTCTACCTGAATGGTATGGCCCAGATCACGCGCCTTACGCTCCAGCGCCTCCGCCACCATATAAGTGTGCGCGATACCCGCCGGGCAGTTGGTGATGGCCACTAACCGTAACGACGTTCCCATTGTTTGCTCCTTATTCGCTCAGCGTCTGGTTGAGCAGCGTGAGGATCTGCTCCTGACCGCCCTGTTTGAGTTGTGAGATAAATTCGGGGTGAATAATCTTCCGGCACAGGGTGCCAATCAGCTTCACCTGCGCCTCTTCTCCGTGCTGCGGCACGCCAAGGCAGATCCAGCAGGTTGCTGCTTCGCCGTCGCTGGCCTGCCAGTCCACGCTGGAGGCTTTACGTGCGAACAACACAAACGGTTGTGTAACCACGTGACTTTTACCGTGCGGCACGGCGACCCCGTTGCCGAAGCCGGTGGAGTGCAGTTTTTCGCGTAAAAGTAGCGTTTGTAAAAATGCGGCGCGGTCGGTCACAAAGCCGTTTTGCCAGGCCATCTCCGCCAGCTGTTTCAGGATGGAATAGGGGCTGTTGCCCTGAATGTTGAGATCGATACAAGCGGTCGTCAGGTGCGCCATCGCTTCACTCCGTTGAGAATTGCGTAACCTGATTCTACGGGTGAGGCGATATAAGGCTGAGCATGAAAATGTCAGCGGGGTATGACAAGACGACGGTGAGGAAGAGATGATTATTGTGGACGAGGCCACATTCCTGAAGGGACTGATTTTCCTGACGAATATATCATCGCCAGGAAAGGAAAGTTTTTAATGTAATCCCGCCAGACGCAGCAGCGCCGTCACCACCGCCGCCGCGACGATCACCACAATTAACGGCATTTTGCGCCAGGCCAGAAACACCGCGAACCCCACCCCCAGTACGCGCGCCATCCCGGCAAAATGGTCCCCTTCATAAAACGTTGTTGCCAGCGCGACGGAGAACAACAAAACGGTTGCCGCGTCTGAAAGCAGCGCCTGCGACCGTTCAGAAAGCGCCAGCCGGCTACCGAGTTTCGCCCCGCCGAGACGCATCAGATAGGTTCCGGCAGAAAGAATGGCGATGCCGAGAATAAAGACCGTCATGTTTTCCATTATTTTTTCCTCGCGGCAAGGCCGAGCAAAGAGAGCAGCACCGGCAGGCCAACCGGCGCAAACGGTACGGCGGCCAGCGACAACACTGCGCCGCTACAGGCGCGGATCAGCGTGGTACGGTTTTTAAATGCCGGCACCACTAACGCCAGCAGGATCGCCGGGAACACCGCGTCCAGCCCGATGGTTTCCGGGTCCGGCAGCAGTTTGCCGACCATCGCGCCCAGCACCGCCCCCAGCGGCCAGATGATTGCCACGCCCAGGCCGCACAGCCAGTAGGCCGCTTTACGCTGCTCGGCGGTTTTTTGCGACAGGCCGAACACCACACTTTCATCATTCATGATATGACAGCCCAGAAAGCTCAGGCCGCGCTTGCCCACCAGTTCACGCACCGTAACGCCGAACGGCACATGGCGCGCGTTAACCAGTAAACCGGCCGCTGCCGCTGCCAGCGGATTGCCGCCGCTCGCCACGATGCCGATAAACATAAACTCGGATGCGCCTGCCAGCACCGTGAGGGAGAGGACAAACGGCACCCACAGCGGGAAACCGTAGGCCATCGCCAGTGAGCCATAAGACATGCCGACCACGCCCACAGCGAGGCAGACCAGGACGATCGCTTTTATCGTGTCGCCTTTCAGGCAAGAGAGGTGATTCTTCATACCATTTTAGCCATATCGAACGTATTTCCATTATAATGAACGCATCAGAAACGTTTTACAAGACGAACGATTCGTTCGTTATAGAGAGAAAGAGGCCGTTATTATGACGCAGCCAATCAGCGTGATCGCCAAAAGCCTGGTGCGAGAACGCTTGCGAACCGGGCTCTCACTGGCGGAAATTGCCCGCCGTGCCGGGATCGCCAAATCCACGCTTTCTCAACTGGAGTCTGGCAACGGCAATCCTAGCCTGGAAACGCTGTGGTCGCTTTGCGTGGCGCTGGATATTCCTTTTGCCCGGTTACTGGAGCCGCAGCAACCCGTCACGCAGGTGATCCGCCGCGGCGAGGGCACAAAAGTCGTCGCCGGGCAGGCGAACTACGAGGCGATTTTGCTCGCGGCGTGTCCGCCTGGCGCGCGTCGTGATATCTATCTGCTGCTGACTCAGCCGGGGGCAGACCGTATTTCCCAGCCCCATCCGCCTGGTTCGGTTGAGCATATTATCGTGACCCAGGGGCGGGCGATGGTCGGTCTGATCGACGCGGCGGAAGAGCTCGGCCCGGGAGATTACATTTGCTACCCCGCTGACCAGCCGCATATCTTTAAGGCGCTGGAGCCAGATACGCACGCGCTGCTGGTGGCGGAACAAAACTAACAAAGATACGGAAAATCATGTCGCTTAAAGCCATTGCCAAAGAACTGGGGCTGTCTGTTACCACCGTCAGCCGCGCCCTCAACGGGTATGACGACGTTTCTGCTGAGACGCGCGCCCGCGTGGAAGCGGAGGCCCAGCGCCGTGGCTACCGACCAAATACCTTTGCCCGTCGCCTGAAGATGGGCAAAATCGACGCCGTCGGGCTGGTGTTTCCGGTGCATCCTGTTCCGCTCAATAACAGCGTTTTTATGGACATGGTCGGCGAAATTAGCCACGAACTTGCGCGACATGAGATTGACCTGCTGCTCATCGCTGACGACGATCTGGCGGACAAACACAGCTATATGCGCATGGTGCAGAGCCGACGAGTGGATGCGCTGATTGTGGCGCATACGCTGGATCACGATCCGCGTCTTGAGCAGCTACAGGCCGCCGGGTTCCCGTTCCTGGCGCTCGGCCGCAGCCAGCTCCCGCAGCCGTACGCGTGGTTCGATTTCGACAACTATGCCGGCACATATCAGGCCACCCGCTGGCTGATCGAGAAAGGCCATCAGCGCATTGCGCTGCTGGGAGAAAGCAACAACCAGGCATTCATCACCCAGCGCCGCCAGGGCTACCTGGACGCGCTGCGGGAAGCCGGACTTTCCAGCGAATGGCTGCGCGCCATGCCCCCTTCGCGTCGCGTGGGGTATGCCACCACGCAAGAACTTCTCTCCCTGCCGCAGCCGCCCACGGCCATCATTACCGACTGCAACACCCACGGCGACGGCGCAGCGATGGCCCTGGCGCAGATGGGGCGTTTAACCGGTGAAAATGCCGTTTCGCTGGTGGTCTATGACGGCTTACCGCAGGACAGCATTGTCGATATCGACGTCGCTGCGGTGATCCAGTCTACCCGTCAGGGTGTCGGGAAACAGATTGCCGATATGGTGCGCCAGCTGATTAATGGCGACGACATTGACACCCTTCAGGTGCTCTGGCAGCCAGAATTCTCCCCAGGCCAGACGGCCTGATTAACCAAAAATTTCCAAACCCGATCACAGATCCGAAACGTTTTGGTTTGTATCCGAAACGTTTCGGATCAACACTCAGGACATCCCGATGACAGGAGATGTCTGATGCAAGATTCCATTTTTCGACTTGAAAGCAATACGGTTGACGTGGTGGTAAAAACCCACCCGTTCGCCGAAATTCTCTACTGGGGGCCGCACCTTCAGCACTTTACGCCGCAGGATGTGCTGAGTATTGCGCGCCCGGTTGCTAATGGCAGGCTGGACGTCGACTCCCCCGTCACGCTGATGGCAGAGCTGGGGCATGGGCTGTTTGGCTCGCCGGGCATCGAGGGGCACCGCCAGGGGCTGGACGGATCGCCGGTATTTAAAACCACGCAGGTGCAGCAGGCGTTAAACGCCCTGACAATCACTGCTGAAGACGAGCATGCAGGCCTGCGTCTGACCAGTGAAATAACGCTGGATGCCAGCGGCGTACTGGTGGTGCGTCATGGGTTAACCAACCTGAAAACGCAGGCGTGGCAGGTGGATCGCTTTGCCGTGACGCTGCCGGTGGCCGAACGCGCGCAGGAGGTGATGGCCTTCCACGGACGCTGGATCAGGGAGTTTCAGCTGCACCGCGTGATGCTTGAACATGACAGCTTTGTGATTGAAAACCGCCGGGGTAAAACCTCCCATGAACATTTTCCGGCGCTGATTTCAGGTACGCCGTCATTCAGTGAAATGCACGGCCACGTCTGGGGCGTGCATCTGGGCTGGAGCGGCAACCACCGCCTGCGCGCGGAGGCGAAAACCGATGGCCGCCGCTATATGCAGGCCGAAGCGCTCTACCTGCCGGGGGAAAGGGCGATTGAAGAGGGTGAAACGCTCTGGACGCCGCGCCTGTATGCCAGCCACTCCCCGCACGGGCTGAATGGCATGAGCCAGCAGTTCCACCGCTACCTGCGCGATAACGTTATCCGCTTCCCGGAAAATAAACCGCGCCCGGTGCATCTCAACACCTGGGAGGGGATCTACTTCAACCACGATCCGGACTACATCATGCGCATGGCCGACGAGGCCGCCGCGCTGGGCGTGGAGCGCTTTATCATTGACGACGGCTGGTTCAAAGGCCGCAACGACGACCACGCCGCGCTGGGCGACTGGTATCTGGACGAGAAAAAATACCCGAACGGCCTTAAGCCGGTGATCGATCACGTTAAACAGCTCGGCATGGAGTTTGGTATCTGGGTTGAGCCGGAGATGATTAACCCGGATTCCGATCTGTATCGCGCGCACCCTGACTGGGTGCTGGCGCTGCCGGGCTACGCCCAGGCGACCGGGCGACACCAGCTGGTGCTCAATCTCAATATTCCGCAGGCCTTTGATTATCTGGTCGAGCGCATGAGCTGGCTGCTGGGCGAACACGAGGTCGACTACGTGAAGTGGGACATGAACCGCGAGCTGGTGCAGCCAGGGCACAAGGGCAAAGCCGCCGCCGATGCCCAGACGCGTCAGTTTTATCGCCTGCTGGACGTGCTGGGCGAGCGTTTCCCGCACATTGAATTTGAATCCTGCTCCTCCGGCGGCGGGCGAATCGATTATGAAGTGCTGACCCGCTGCCACCGCTTCTGGGCGTCCGACAACAACGACGCGCTGGAGCGCAACACTATCCAGCGCGGCATGAGCTACTTCTTCCCGCCGGAGGTGATGGGGGCGCATATCGGTCATCATAAATGTCACGCCACCTTCCGCCAGCACAGCATTCAGTTCCGCGGGCTGACGGCGCTGTTTGGTCACATGGGGCTGGAGCTGGATCCGCTCACCGTCGACGCGCAGGAGCGTGAAGGATATCGCCATTACGCCGCGCTGTATAAGCGGTGGCGCGAGATCATTCATCACGGCACCCAGTGGCGCGTGGATATGCCGGACGCCACCACCCTGGCGCAGGGTATAGTGAGCGAAGACAAGGCGCAGGGGCTGTTTTTGGTCAGCCAGCTCGCGATGCCGGACTACACCCTGATGATGCCGCTGCGCATGCCGGGGTTAGACGCCAGCGCGCAGTACCGCATCACGCTGCTCGATCACCCGAACATTCAGATTACGGGCGAGGGCGGGCACACCATGCGCAAGCTCCCGGCGTGGATGGACGCGCCGCAAACGGTAAGCGGTGAGTGGCTGATGCAGGCGGGTATTGCGCTGCCGATTCTGGATCCGGAAACCGCCATTCTGATTGGTGTGGAACGCGTGTAAGGGTGACGGGCCGGGCAACCGGTCCTCCGTTGAGGATAAAAATAATGAACACAACAACCTGTACCCACAAAGACAACCCTAACTTCTGGATCTTCGGGCTGTTCTTCTTTCTCTACTTCTTCATCATGGCCACCTGCTTTCCGTTCCTGCCGATCTGGCTGTCGGACATCATCGGCCTGAACAAAACCCATACCGGGATTGTTTTCTCCTGCATCTCGCTGTCGGCCATTGCCTTCCAGCCGGTGCTGGGGGTCATTTCCGACAAGCTGGGGCTGAAAAAACATCTGCTTTGGATCATCTCGGTGCTGCTGTTCCTGTTCGCGCCGTTCTTCCTGTACGTCTTCGCCCCGCTGCTGAAAACCAATATCTGGCTGGGGGCGCTGAGCGGTGGGATCTATATCGGCTTTGTCTTTTCAGCGGGTTCGGGGGCGATTGAGGCCTACATTGAGCGCGTGAGCCGCAACAGCTTTTTTGAGTACGGCAAAGCGCGTATGTTTGGCTGTCTCGGCTGGGGGCTCTGCGCCTCAACGGGCGGCATCCTGTTCGGCATCGATCCGTCGTATGTATTCTGGATGGGGTCGGGAGCGGCGCTGTTGCTGATGCTGCTGCTGGTGGTCGCGAAACCGAAGCCCAACCAGACGGCGCAGGTGATGAATGCCCTGGGTGCGAATCAGCCGCAGATCACCGCTAAAACCGTCTTTACCCTGTTCCGCCAGCGCAGAATGTGGATGTTCATCCTGTACGTGATTGGCGTGGCCTGCGTGTATGACGTCTTCGACCAGCAGTTTGCCACCTTCTTCAAAACCTTCTTCGCCACGCCGCAGGAGGGGACCCGCGCCTTTGGTTTCGCCACCACGGCGGGGGAAATCTGTAACGCGATCATCATGTTCTGCTCGCCGTGGATCATTAACCGCATCGGCGCGAAAAACACGCTGCTGATTGCCGGGGTGATCATGGCGACGCGCATTATCGGCTCGTCGTTTGCCACCACCGCCGTGGAGGTGATTGCCCTGAAGATGCTGCACGCGCTGGAAGTCCCGTTCCTGCTGGTGGGGGCATTCAAGTACATCACCGGGGTGTTTGATACGCGCCTGTCGGCCACCATCTACCTGATTGGCTTCCAGTTTGCCAAACAGTCGGCGGCGATCTTCCTCTCCGCCTTTGCCGGAAATATGTATGACCGGGTCGGCTTCCAGGAGACGTATCTGATACTGGGCTGCTTCGTGCTGGCGATCACGGTGGTGTCGGCGTTTACGCTGAGTGGCAGGCGGGAGATTGCTGCCGCCTCGGGGGCAGCAGCGTTAACACATCAGTCCAGGTAAAACACCTCTTTCAGCGCCGAACTCACCGGGCTGTTATCCGGGTTCGACGGCATAACGTCACCCATATATTTCCACCAGCGCTGGCAGACATCGGTGTTTGCCACCGCGTTCCAGCGCTCTTCCGATTCAATCTCCACCGTCGCAAACAGCAGGTTGCGAGCTTTGTCGAGATAGATGGCGTAGTGGTGCGCGCCGTGGGCTTTCAGCACCGCTTCCAACTCGGGCCAGATCGGGTTGTGGCGACGTGCGTACTCCTCGTGCGCGTCCGGGTTTACCTGCATCACAAACGCTTTGCGGATCATAATGCCTCCAGGTACAGCTCGCGGACCTCATCGCGGCTGGCGGTGCGCGGGTTGCACGGCGCGCACGGGTCGGCGAGGGCTTTATCCAGCCAGCCTTCAATATCGGCTTTGGTGACGCCGAGCTGGCTAAATCCGGACGGAATGCCGACCCGGGCGCTCAGGTCGCGAATCGCCTGAATAGCTGACATGCTGGCCGCTTCATCGCTCATGCCGCGCGTGTCAACGCCCATCGCCTGCGCCACGCGGGCAAATCGGGCAACCGCGTTCGGGCGGTTAAAGTTTTCGATGATCGGCAGCAGAATGGCGTTGCACACGCCGTGCGGCAGGTTGTGCGTCGCGCCCGGCTGGTGCGCCAGGGCGTGCACCAGCCCCAGACCGGCACTGTTAAACGCCATGCCCGCCAGATACTGACCAAAGGCCATCTGCTCGCGCGCTTCCAGGTTATGACCATCGTCAACCGCTTTCGGCAGCCAGAGGTTGATCAGGCGAATCGCCTCCAGCGCGTTAGCATCGGTCAGCGGGTGCGCGCCGACGGACACGTAGGCTTCAATCGCATGGGTCAAGGCATCCATGCCGGTTGCGGCGGTCACGGAGGCCGGAATATCAAGCATCACGCTGGCATCGTCCACGGCGATATCCGGGATGATGTTCGGGTCGATAATCACCTCTTTCACCTTCCGCGCGGAGTCAATGATCACCGAGTTGCTGGTCATCTCTGCTGCCGTGCCTGCGGTGGTGTTGATCGCCACCAGCGGCACGCCCGCGTTTTTCACCTTGCCGACGCCGGAGTAATCGGTTGACGGACCTGGGTTGGCGGTGAGGATTTTGATTGCCTTGGCGGTATCAATCGGGCTGCCGCCGCCAAAGGCAATCAGGTAATCACACTCCGCATCCTGATATGCCGCATAGCCTTTTTGCACCAGCGCTTCCGTCGGATTCGGGAATACCTCATCGAACAGGTGATACGACATCTGATGGGCGTCGAGCGCGGAAAACAAACTGTCGAGCAGGCCAAGTTTCACCAGCTGGCCGTCGGTGACAATCAGCGCTTTTCCCCACTGTTTGTTTGCCACCAGATTGACCATATCGCCGATCGCGCCCGCGCCGTGCAGGCTGATTTTGGGGAGCGCCAACATAAAGCTCATGATAATTCTCCTTAATTACTGTGATTTTTATGCCCGGCGGCGCTGCGCTTGCGCGGGCCTACGGTTAAGTAGGCCGGGTAAACGCAGTGCCACCCGGCTATGAGATCCGTCTTCGCTGCATCACCCGGCGGGTAATAATCGGCAGCGAAATCACCACGATCAGCATCGCGCCGATAATCACCGACATCACAATGCCGGGCACGTTGAGCAGGCTCAGGCCGAAGGTCACCAGCCCCATCAGGAAGGCGGCGATAATCACGCCCACCATGCTGCCGGACCCACCGAGAATATTGACGCCGCCGAGCACCGCCATCGTCACCACCGCCAGCTCCCAGCCCATCGCGATGGTCGGGCGGGTACTGCCCAGACGCGAGGTGAGTAGCACCGACGCCAGGCCGGACATCAGTCCTACCAGCGCAAACAGGATCAGGTTGTGGCGCTTCACGTTGATGCCGGAGTACCACGCGCCGGTCGGGTTGTTGCCGATGGCGTAGGTGCGGCGGCCAAAATTGGTGCGGTGCAGCACAAAGGCAAACAGAGCGGCCAGCACGATAAACAGCGCGAACTCAAACGACAGCGCACCCCAGACGTAGCCCTGGCCGAACCAGGCGAAGCTCTCCGGGTAGCTGTTCAGCGCCTGGTCCCCGAGCAGGATGTAGGTGATCCCGCGGTACAGGCTCATGGTGCCGATGGTGATGACGATGGACGACAGGTTAAAGCGCGTCACCAGAATACCGTTGAACAGCCCGCACAGTAGCCCGACGCCTAATCCCACGCACACCAGCAGTGGCGTATCGACGCCCGCTGCCGCGCAAAAGCCCATCACCGTGGAGCTGAGCGCGATGGTGGAGGCCACAGACAGGTCAATTTCCCGGGCGATAATCAGCATCGCCATCGGCAACACAATGATCGCTTTTTCCGTGAAGTTGAACGTCGCGTCGGAGAGGTTCCAGATATTGAGGAAGTAGGGCGAGGCGAGCGCGTTCACCACAAACACCGCCAGCGTCACCGCCAGCAGGAAGCCCTCCCAGCACAGCAGGCGCTGGAAGATGCCCGGCGCAGAAGTGGGTTTGAACTCTTCAGATGTCATCATTTTGCTCATGGTTTCACCGCCAGTTTCTGACGTGCCAGCGCCGCGTCGCGCAGGATCAGCCTGCCTTTGCGCCTGTTGCCGCGCTCGTTCAGCAGCACAGCGATTACAATGACCGAGCCGGAAATCGCCATCTGCCAGAACGGGGAGACGCCGATCACCGGCAGGGCGTTGTTGATGACGCCAAGGAACAGCGCCCCGAACAGACAGCCGAGCACGCGGCCGGTGCCGCCCATGGTGCTGATCCCGCCAATCACACAGGCTGCCACCACCTGCAATTCAAAACCGTTAGCGACGTCAACATACGCAACGGCAAAGCGTGATATCCACAGGTAGCCGCAGAACCCGGCCAGCAGACCGGAAAGGCAGAAGCTGATGAACTGCATTTTCCCGGCGTTGATCCCGGTGTAGTACGCTGCCGTGGCGTTCCCGCCTGCGGTGTAGAGCGCCCGTCCGGTGCGACTGTAGCGCAGGAAGTAGCCCACCAGCAGCAGTACGGCGATGGCGCACCAGCTCAGCACCGGCAGGCCCAGCACTGACGCACGCGGCAGGCCGAGGAAGTTTGCACCCATCTGGTTGGAGTTCACCCAGCCGCCGCCGGAGAGCAAAAAGATCATTCCGCGGTAGATGCTCATGGTGCCGAGCGTCACCACAATCGCCGGAATGCCCAGTTTCCACACCAGCAGGCCGTTTATTGCGCCCATCAGCAGCCCAAGCGCGCTGGCGAGGATCAGCAGCGCCCAGACGGGCACGTCCGGGTAATGGAAATTAATCAGGGCGACAATCATCCCGGTCAGGGCCAGATTAGCCGCCATCGACAGGTCGATGCCTTTAGTGAGCAGCACCATCATCTGCCCGAGCGCGAGGACGATCAGAATGGCGGTGTCGTTAAACATCTCCACCAGGTTGCCCGGTGCGATAAACGATGGCACGCGGCTGCCAATGGCGACGACCATCAGGACAATCACCGCGCCAAGCAGCGCCTCGCGGTGTTTTAAGAGTGAGCTAAGCATTTATGCCGCCTCCTGTTTTGCACCGCTGGCGGCGCTGACGATGGTTTCCGCCGTCGCGTCTCCCGCCTGGTATTCGGCCACCATCAGCCCCTCGTGCATGACGATAATGCGATCCGCCATGCCCATCACTTCCGGCAGTTCGGACGAGACCATAATCACCGCCAGCCCCTGACTGACCAGCTCGGACATAAACTGATGCACGGCTGCCTTTGAGCCGATATCGATGCCTTTTGTTGGCTCATCGAGGATGATCACGTCAGGGTGCGTCGCCAGCCATTTGCCGATCACCACCTTTTGCTGGTTGCCGCCAGAGAGGGTCTCCACCGCCTGCTTCCAGCTGAAGGCTTTCACTTGCAGGCGTCTGGCGTATTCGTCTGCCAGCTTCCATTCGCGGTCGTCGTGCAGTACGCCGTTCGGATTGAGCCTGCTGAGCTGAGGCAGGCTGATGTTCTGGGCAATGGACAGTTCGATAATCGCACCCTGCTTCTGCCGCTCTTCCGGCACGCAGACGATACCGGCTTTGATCGCATCCGCAGGCTGGCGGAAGCGCCGGGGCTGTCCGTTGAGGATAATTTCCCCGGACGACGGTCGCGTGACGCCGGAAAGCGCCTGCATCAGCTCGGTACGCCCGGCACCCACCAGCCCGTAAAAGCCGAGGATCTCCCCTTTACGCAGGGAGAACGAGATATGCGCAAACTCGGTCGGATGGCAGAGGTTTTTCACCTCCAGCACCGTCTCGCCTTTTTCGCAGTCTATTTTCGGGAAGGTTTGGGTAATGGCGCGCCCGACCATCATCGACACCATCCGCTCCTCGGTGATCTCATTTATTGCCCCTGCACCGACGAACACGCCGTCGCGCAAAATGGTGTAGTGATCGGCCAGCTCAAAAATCTCGTCGAACTTGTGGGAGATAAACAGGATGGCTTTTCCCTCCTGCTTTAAGCGCTCCACAATCTGGTAAAACTCGAGGATTTCATGCTGTGACAGCGCCGCTGTAGGTTCATCAAGAATAACCACCTGCGCCTCAAACGACAGCGCGCGGGCAATCGCCACCATGTGACGCTGGGCGATGCTCAGGGTTTTCAGCGTTGCGCGCGGGTCGATTTGCACCTCAAGGCGGGCGAGAATAGCCTGCGCCCGGCGGTGCATTTCCGGCCAGTCGAGCTTTTTCAGGAAGCCTTTGTGAAGGTACTGACCGACAAAGATATTTTCGGTGACCGAGAGTTCATCGAACAGGACGGTTTCCTGGTGAATGGCGGTGATGCCCATTTTATGCGCCGACTCCGGCGTCGGAAGGTGAACGGGGATCGCCTTGTAGAGAATTTCGCCCTCGTCGGGCTGGTATATGCCGGTCATCACTTTGACCAGCGTCGACTTGCCCGCGCCGTTTTCGCCGATAAGCGCCGTCACTTTGCCGGGCCACAGCGCAAGCTGCACGTTCTCAAGAGCACGCACGCCGGGGAACACCTTGGTGATGCCAGAAAGCTGTAGCAATGGGGTCATGATAGTTCTCCTGGACAGGGGAATTTGTAGGGCGGGTAAGCGGCAGCGCCACCCGCCTTTTGCCGGATGGCGCTACGCTTATCCGGCCTACAAATCGCATCAAAAGATTTTTGAGAACTTATCAATATTGCTGGCATCGTAAACGAACGGCTCGGCCATCGCGCCGTTGCCGTCGGCATCCAGCTTCACTTTGCCCAGCTTGCCCATGCTGGCCTCGCCTTTCGTGGCGTTGCCTTTCACCAGGTCATCCGCCAGGTAGGTTGCGGCATAGCCCAGGTCAATCGGGTTCCAGATGGCAAAGCTCTTGCTTGCGCCGGACTTCACCGCGCCCGCCATCTCAGACGGCAGGCCTAAACCGGTGACGTACACTTTGCCAATCTTGCCCTGGTCCTTCACCGCCTGCGCGGCAGCCACAATGCCCACGGAAGACGGCGAAACAATCACTTTCAGCTCCGGGTAGGTTTTCAGCAGGCCGACCGCTTCGCGGTAGCTCTTGTCAGAGAGATCGTCCCCATAGGCCACGGTCACCAGATTGACGGACGGGTACTTCGGCAGCACCTTTTTCATCTCCGCAATCCAGGTATTCTGGTTGGTGGAGGTTGGCGTGGCGCTCAGCACCGCCACATCGCCTTTCTCCACGTTCAGCGCTTTCAGGGCATCGGCGGCGAGCTTGACGTTAGTTTCGCCAATCAGGGCGTTATTGGACGGGTTGAGGTGGATCTGACGCCCGGCTTTCGCCACGCCGGAATCCCACGACACAACCTTGATGCCGCGCTGCATCGCTTTTTTCAGCACCGGCACGACGGCGTCCGGATCGTTCGCGGAAATCGCGATCGCATCCACGCCCTGGGCGATCAGCCCGTTCAGCACCTCGATCTGCGCTTCCGCCGTGGTGGTGGTCGGGCCGGTATAAATCACTTTTACATCGCCTAACTCTTTGGCCGCCTCCTGCGCGCCGACGTTCGCTGCCTCGAAGAATCCATTCCCTAAGGACTTCGCCACCAGGGCGATTTTCACTTCTGCTAAAGCGGAACCGGACAACGCCAGAGCGGCAACGGTGAGGATCAAGCTTGCTTTTATTTTCATTGCTTTTACTCCACTGACTTGAGTTAGTTGTAGGGATTGCAGGTGGTTTTCGCCCCGTCTCGGTGAGCGGGGCGCGATGTTGTTATTGGTACAAATCTAACGCCGACTGCATGGGGGTGACGCCAAAGCGTTTACCCAGGGCGATCAGTTCTTCCCGGGTGATGGTCTGCTTCATGCCGCCCATGGAATAGACCTTTACCAGCACTTCCGCGGATTTCTCGGCGGTGTCGATCAGGCCGAAGGTTTCATCCAGCGTCGGGCCGCTGCCGAAGACGCCGTGGAACGGCCACAGCACCAGTGAATGTTTCTGCATGTCCGTCGCGGTTGCCTGGCCGATTTCGTCGGTGCCCGGCACCATCCACGGCAGAATGCCGACGCCGTCCGGGAACACCACCAGACACTCGGTGCTGCCTTCCCACAATTTGCGGGTGAAGAAATCAGAATTGTTTTCCAGCACGTAGGTCAGGGCGATCAGGTTGGTGGCGTGGCAGTGCATGATCACGCGGTCCTTGCCATTGGTCGCCTTGATGCGCTCGCAGTGGGAGAGGAAGTGCGCCGGCAGTTCTGAGGTGGGCACCGCCTCATCCGTCAGCCCCCACAGAATGTGGTAGCCCGCGCCGTCGCTATCCACTTTCACTACGCCGAGGTTGGCCTGCGGGTCGAGCTGGACGTTGCGGAAGAACTTCCCGGAACCGGTGACGATAAACGGCGTGTTGGCGAGCAGCGGCATCGGCTGGCTCAGGGCGATATAGCGCGGCTTCTGGTGGAAATCGGCGGCAAATGGCTCGATATCCGCATCGTCCAGGCGTAGCGTCAGGTTGCCGCCGTTGCGCTCGTCCCAGCCCTTCAGCCAGGCGTCGGAGGTGGCTTTGATCATGCCCTGGACGAACCAGGAGGTGGTGATGGTCTGCATACTGTGTTTCCTTTGAAAATGCCGGGTGGCGCGTTGCTTACCCGGCCTACTTTTACCTGTAGGCCCGGCAAGCAACGCGCCGCCGGGCAATGTTTTTTACTGACGAGCGGCAAGAACGTCTTTCTCATATGCCCGCACGTTGTCCAGCCACTGGCTGCCCGCAGGCGCATCGTGACGCTGGCAGTACATCTCCCACACCGCCTGCCACGGCAGGGATTTCTGCTCTTCCAGCAGCGCCAGGCGCGCGGTGTAGTCGCCGTTTTCTTCCAGCTGTTTCAGGGCGGCGACAGGCTCCAGCAGCGCGCGCAGCAGGGCTTTCTTCATGTTGCGGGTGCCGATAACCCACGCCGCGATGCGGTTGATGGAAGCGTCGAAGAAGTCGAGACCAATGTGTACGCGGTCGAACAGATCGTGGCGGATGATTTCGCTGGCAATGGCCTGGGTTTCGTCATCCAGCAGCACCACGTGGTCGCTGTCCCAGCGCACCGGACGGCTGACGTGCAGCAGCAGGCGTGGCACGTAGAGCATGGCGGCGGAGATCTTGTCGGAGATCACCTCGGTTGGGTGGAAGTGGCCGGCATCCAGGCACAGCGCGGTCTGGCGGCTGGTGGCGTACCCCATGTAGAACTCGTTCGAGCCGACGGTGTAGCTCTCGGCGCCAATGCCGAACAGCTTGCTCTCCACGGCGTCGATGTGGTGCGCCGGGTCCAGCTTCTCGCTGATGGCCTCATCCAGCGCGGCCAGCAGGCGCTGGCGCGGAGCCAGACGGTCGACGGTGATGTCCTTCATACCGTCCGGGATCCAGATGTTCATCACCGACGGTGTGCCAAGCTGCTCGCCGAAATACGCAGAAACGCGGCGGCTGGCTTTGACATGGTCGATCCAGAACTGGCGGATTTCGTCGTTGGCGTGCGCAAGGGTAAAGCCGTCCGCGCTCAGCGGGTGCGAGAAGCAGGAGGGGTTAAAGTCCAGGCCCAGCTTGTTGGCTTTCGCCCACGCCACCCAGTTCGTAAAGTGCTCCGGTTTGATTTCATTACGCGCCACCGGCTCGTCGGATTCGAGATAAATGGCGTGCAGATTCAGGCGCTTTGGCCCGGGGATCAGGCTCAGCGCCAGCTCCAGATCCGCACGCAGTTCGGTGGCGTTGCGCGCTTTGCCCGGGTAGTTACCCGTGGCCTGAATACCCCCCGTCAGGGAACCGCCCGGGTTCTCAAAGCCAGCAACGTCATCACCCTGCCAGCAGTGCATGGAGACGGGCAGACGGTCGAGCTGGCGCAGCGCCTCTTCGACATCCACGCCGACGGCGGCGAAACGCTGTTTAGCCAGGTCCCAGGCTTGTTCAAGTTGAGTGGTCATGCGCAAAGCTCCTTAGTCAGTCGTTTTTGCTGAAACTGCGCCCGGTAGCGGGCAATTTCATGGCAGGGATGGGGGGTGAAGGTGGTCAGGCTGTTATTCGCCGTCACCACCGAACGGAAATCGTCAACGTTGGACAGTTCGTCCAGGGCCATCAGCTGAATGCCGATATTGCCGAGCGTGGAGGCTTCAATCGGACCTGCCACCACGGTAATGCCGCAGGCATCCGCGCAGAGCTGGTTCAGCAGCTGGTTCTGGCAGCCGCCGCCCACGATATGCAGCTGCGTGAACGGTTTGCCGCGAAGGTCGGCCAGCTCGCTCAGGATGTCGGCATAGAGCAGGGCGAGACTGTCAAAAATGCAGCGCGCCAGCTCGGCGGGGCGGGAAGGTACCGGCTGCCCCACTTCAAAACAGGCGGCCTGGATTTCAGCGCTCATGTGCGCCGGGTTGATAAAGCGGTCGTCGTTCGGGTTAATCAGGAAGGTGCAGGCCTTCAGCGTTTCGGTTTCCGCGATAAGCGCGGGCAGGTCGGTGATGTTCTGCTCTTTCAGCACCCGCTGGAGCAGCCACAGGCCCATGATGTTCTTCAGCACCCGGTAGCGCCCTTCGGCGCCACCTTCGTTAGTGATGTTCGCCGCCAGTGCGGCATCGCTGGTGTAGGGTGTTTTGCTCTCAAAGCCCATCAGCGACCAGGTGCCGGAAGAGAGGTACGCCGCGTCTTTGCCGGCGAGCGGCGAGGCAATGACCGCGCTCGCGGTGTCGTGACTGGCGACGGCGACAACAGGGATTTCATTCCCCTGCGGGCAAAGCCAGTGGCCGATCACATTGCCCGGATGGGTTGGCGCGCCGAACCAGGACGGCGAGGCGCCCGTCCAGGCCAGCAGATGTTCATCCCAGTTATCGGTGTTGATGTTAACCAGCTGCGTGGTGGTGGCGTTGGTGTATTCCCAGTTCATGTTGCCGGTCAGACGGTAGCTTAAGTAGTCCGGGATCAGCAGCGCATGCGCCACCTTTTCGACCAGCTCTGGCTGTTGCTCAACCAGCGCGCGCAGCTGATACAGCGTGTTAAACGGCAGAAACTGAATGCCGCTGCGACCATAGATGTTCTCCTTGCCAAGCTGGGCGATGGCGTGCGCCATTAGCCCATCGGTGCGGCTGTCGCGGTAGGAGACGGGCAGGCCGACGCGTTCGCCGTGACTGTCCAGCAGTACGTAATCCACACCCCAGGTATCAATGCCGATACTGTCGATGCGAATACCGTCTTCGCAGACGTTGTGAAGTCCGGTGCGGATCTCTGCTTCCAGGGCGTCGATATCCCAGGTAACAAAACCGTCCTGTTTTTGCAGACAATTGGCGAAACGGTGCATTTCGCGAAGCGTAAGGGTGTGCAGGTCGCAGTCCCAGGTGGCGAGCATTACACGGCCGCTGGATGCGCCTAAATCGACAGCCACACAATGGCGAAAAGTCATGGTCGGGTCCTTTCTTAAGTCATTAGCGAGGAGTGTAAGAAAGGGAAGAAATAGCCACCTTCTCGCCACTGACAGCCCAAATCTCGCGCTGGCAAGAAAGCAAAGATGAACGTGAGGGAGTTCACAGTTTCCAGTAATGGCGGGGTTTGCAGGCAGTGTGACGCTGACCGCATTTCCTGATCTTTCCGCCTGTTTCTTGAAAAACCGACAGCTTTTGCGCGGTTTGCTGTCAAAAATTTAAGGTGAGCGTGGAAGGCCTTAATTACTATTTTGAGAACTTTTCTCATTGGTGGGGGCCGTTATGACCGTACTGCACAGCGTCGATTTTTTTCCTTCGGGGGCTTCGCCGGTCGCGATTGAGCCACGGCTGCCTCAGGCTGCGTTCCCGGAGCATCATCATGATTTTCATGAAATTGTGATTGTTGAGCACGGAACGGGCATCCACGTGTTTAACGGTCAGCCGTATACCATCAGCGGCGGTACGGTGTGCTTCGTGCGCGATCACGACAGGCACCTGTATGAACATACCGACAACCTTTGCCTGACCAATGTGCTCTATCGTTCTCCGGATGCGTTCCAGTTTCTCTCCGGGCTGAATCAGCTGTTGCCGCAGGAGAAGGACGGTCACTACCCCTCGCACTGGCGGGTGAATCAGTCCACGTTGCAGCAGGTGCGTCAGCTGGTGAGCCAGATGGAGCAGAGCGAGGATGGACAGGAGACGCACGCCATTGCTACCCGCGAGCTGCTGTTTATGCAGCTGCTGGTGCTGCTGCGGCGCAGCAGCCTGGTGGAAGGGCTGGAAAATAACGACGCGCGCCTGAACCAGCTGATGGCCTGGCTGGAAGATCATTTTGCCGAAGATGTCTGCTGGGAAACGCTGGCGGATGACTTTTCGCTCTCGCTGCGCACGCTGCATCGTCAGCTCAAGCAGCATACCGGGCTGACGCCGCAGCGCTACCTCAACCGTCTGCGCCTGATCAAAGCGCGGCACCTTTTACGTCATACCGACGAAAGCGTCACCGATATCGCCTATCGCTGCGGATTCGGCGACAGTAACCACTTTTCGACGCTTTTTCGCCGGGAGTTTAACTGGTCGCCGCGCGATATTCGTCAGGGGAAAGACGCGTTGCTTCAGTAACGCGAGGGCAGTCACCGTTTTTTTGCTGCAAAAAGGCTAATAATGTCCGGTTATTCGCCGTAGAGGTTGTGGTGTGGCTGCTCAGCTCATTCTTCGCAAAGGTGATTTTTTTGCCTCCGCGAGTCAGGCCGTCGCGGTGGCCGACCGCTACCCGCAAAACGTCTTTGCCGAGCACACCCACGAGTTTTGCGAGCTGGTGCTGGTATGGCGAGGCAACGGCCTGCACGTCCTCAACGACCGCCCCTACCGCATCACGCGCGGAGACCTGTTCTACATCCGCGCTGAAGACAAACACTCCTACGCCTCGGTTAACGATCTGGTGTTGCAGAACGTCATCTACTGCCCCGACAGACTTAAACTGAATGTCGACTGGGCGGGCAATATCCCCCGTTTTCATGATGCCAGAGGCGAACCGCACTGGCGCTTAAGCAGCAACGGCATGGCTCAGGTGCGCCAGACGATTTCCCAGCTGGAGCAGGAGAGCCAGAAGAGCGATCCGGTGGCAAACCAGATGTCGGAGCTGCTTTTTGCCCAGCTGGTGATGACCCTGAAGCGGCATCGTTACGCTACGGATAATCCCTCTGCTACCACGCAGGAAGCGCTGCTGGATAAGCTCATCACCCGGCTTGCGGGCAGTCTGAACAAGAGTTTCGTGCTGGAAAAATTCTGCGAGCAGGAGCAGTGCAGCGAGCGCGCGCTGCGCCAGCAGTTCCGCACCCAGACGGGGATGACGGTCAACCACTATCTGCGCCAGCTGCGCATCTGCCACGCCCAGTACCTGTTACAGCATACGGAGCTGATGGTGAGTGAAGTGGCGATGCGCTGCGGCTTTGAGGACAGTAACTACTTTTCGGTGGTGTTTAACCGTGAGGTGGGGATGACGCCGGTTCAGTGGCGTCATCGCAGTCGAAAGGCAGCGTAATCAGTTCGCCATGCCGAGGCCGACGATATTGGCCGCAATGATAATCACCACACAGCCCAGGCTCAGCACGCCAACCGGACGACGCCCGGCATTGTTCCACTCTTTCAGCACCAGCCCAACCAGCCCGCCGCACAGCACGTAGAAGCTCATGTGCAGCATCCAGCTCATGTAGTCATACTGCGCCGGAATACTGGCGTGACCCCAGGCGTAGAAGAAGAATTGCAGATACCACATCAGACCGCCGAGGGCGGAGAGCAGGACGTTGGTGACGATCAGCGGTTTTGCCAGCGAGAAGTCGGCTTTTACCGACAGGTTCTTCACTTTTGCCAGACGAATGAAGCAGAAGCCGAGGTTTACCAGCGCGCCGCCGCCCATGATCACCACGTAGCTTGGCAGGGCAGCGTACAGCGGATCGACGCCCAGCGCCGCAGCGGCGTCGTGCATCGGTTTGGCGGCGTTCATGGCGAACGACATGCCCGCCGAGAATACGCCGCACATCACCGCCAGCAGCAGCCCTTTCTTCAGGTTGAACTCTTCGGCTTTGATGCCCATCTTGCGTTCTTTCAGCTGGCCTGCGCGGGTGACGATGCCCACGCCGATCACCGCCACCAGCACGCCCAGCAGCGTCATTCGCCCGCCCTGAGTGTTGATCAGCACGTCGAAGTGGCCGTTGAGGATTGGTGTCATCAGGGTGCCAACAATCAGCGTAATGCCAATCGCGATGCCAATCCCCATCGACATGCCTAGGTAGCGCATGGTGAGGCCGTAGTTGATATTACCGATGCCCCACATCGCGCCGAACAGGAATACCGGCAGCAGGGTGGAGGCGTTGAAGGAGGAGAAGTAGCCCCAGAAATCGGGCAGCAGCATGGCGCTGATTGTCCACGGCAAAATCAGCCAGGACACGGTGCCGCCAACGGACCACATGGTTTCCCATGACCAGCCTTTCACCTTTTTAAACGGGGCATAGAAACAGGCTGCACTGGCCGCGCCTATCAAATGCCAGAAAATACCCATCGTAATCGCATGATTCATTTTTACATCCTCATCGTTTTTATAGCCGGAGGCTTCCCGCCGACTTGATGAGTGTAAAAATGAGGCGGTTTGGGAACCTTCAGAAGGTTGCCGCACTTTTGTTCAGGATGGCAATCACCACGTTAAGCACGTGAGCAGACTCACAATTTTGTCATTTATCAAAAATCTAATAACCTTATAAAAACTACGGCATTGATAATCATTTTCAATATCATTTAATTAACTATAATGAACCAACTGCTTACGCGGCATTAACAGCTGTGCCGCCCGACAATAATGGAGAGGATTATGAGTTATACACTGCCATCCCTGCCGTATGCCTACGACGCACTGGAACCGCATTTCGACAAGCAGACGATGGAAATCCATCACACTAAACACCACCAGACCTATGTGAACAACGCGAATGCTGCGCTGGAAAGCCTGCCAGAGTTCGCTAATCTGCCTGTTGAAGAGCTGATCACCAAACTGGACCAGCTGCCGGCAGACAAGAAAACCGTGCTGCGCAACAACGCGGGCGGTCACGCTAACCACAGCCTGTTCTGGAAAGGCCTGAAAACCGGCACCACCCTTCAGGGCGACCTGAAAGCGGCTATCGAGCGTGACTTCGGTTCCGTTGACAACTTCAAAGCGGAATTCGAAAAAGCCGCTGCAACCCGTTTCGGCTCTGGCTGGGCGTGGCTGGTCCTGAAAGGTGACAAACTGGCGGTCGTTTCTACCGCTAACCAGGACTCCCCGCTGATGGGTGAAGCTATCTCTGGCGCATCCGGCTTCCCAATTCTGGGTCTGGACGTGTGGGAACACGCTTACTACCTGAAGTTCCAGAACCGTCGCCCTGACTACATCAAAGCCTTCTGGGATGTAGTGAACTGGGACGAAGCAGCAGCGCGTTTCGCCGCTAAAAAATAAGGTTGCATTGACGCCTGTGAGAAGCGAGTCTGATGACTCGCTTTTTTTGTATCTGAAGGAGTGGAGATGCATTACCCGGTGAATGTGTTTACAGGCAAGGTAAGGGAGTACGAAGGCAGCCGCCCGAGCGCCATCGCCAAAGTGCAGGTCGACGGTGAGCTGACGTTGACCGATCTCGGGCTTGCGGGTGACCAGCAGGCTGAAAAGAAAATCCACGGCGGGCCCGATCGCGCGCTGTGCCACTATCCGCGCGAGCACTATCAGCACTGGAAAGCCGAATTTCCTGAACAGGCGGACCTCTTCGTCGCCCCCGCGTTTGGCGAAAATCTCTCAACGGAGGGGCTGACGGAGAAGAACGTCTTTATCGGCGATATTTACCGCTGGGGCGATGCTTTGATTCAGGTCACCCAGCCGCGCTCACCGTGCTTTAAGCTTAATTACCATTTCGGCATTCAGGATATGTCGGCCCAGCTGCAAAACGCGGGTAAAACCGGCTGGCTGTATCGCGTTGTGCAGGCGGGACAGGTTTCGGCGGATGCGCCGCTTGAGCTGGCTTCGCGCCTGAGTGAGGTGTCGGTGTACGAGGCCTGCGCAATTGCCTGGCATATGCCGTTTGATGACGAGCAGTATCACCGCCTGCTGTCAGCGGCGGGATTATCCACCAGCTGGACCAGAACGATGCAGAAGCGGCGGATAAGCGGCAAGATCGAGAGTAGTTCGCGGAGATTGTGGGGGAAAGAGGTTCCGTAGAAAGTAGGCCGGGTAAGGCGAAGCCGCCACCCGGCACATACGGTTACGAACGCTTATACAGCGGCAGCCACAGCGTTAACCTCAGCCCGCCCAGCGGGCTGTCATCGGCTTTCACCCAGCCACGGTGCTGTTGCATGGCGGTTTCAACAATCGCCAGACCCAGCCCCGTACCGCCAGATTCACGGTCGCGCGCCTCGTCGGTGCGGTAGAACGGACGGAAAATCTGCTCGCGATCTTCCGGGCTGACGCCGGGACCATCGTCATCGACAATGACCGTAATCCCGTCTTTATCCACCGAAAACGCCACTTCAATCTTCGTGTGCGAATAGCGCAGGGCGTTACGCACGATATTCTCCAGCGCGCTTTCCAGCGTGTTGGGGTTACCGTAGAGCGGCCACGGGCCCGGCGGAAAGTTGACGGTGAACGATTTGCCCATCTGCTCCGCTTCGAACGCCGCGTTGTCCAGCACCTCATGCCAGAGGTGATTGGCTTTCACCGTTTCGCTCACCAGCGCGTTTTTCTGCTGATTGCGCGACATCACCAGCAGATCGTTGATCATGCTGTCCAGGCGATGCGCTTCCGTCTCAATACGCTCCAGCTCTTTACTCTCACCGCTGCGGCGGCGCAGCAGGGCGGTACCCAGCTGTAAGCGCGTGAGCGGCGTCCGCAGCTCGTGGGAGATATCCGACAGCAGGCGTTGCTGCGCGGTCATCATGCGGTCAAGAGCAGAGACCATCTGGTTAAAACTGGTTCCGGCGGCCAGGAACTCCTGCGGCCCGGATTCCAGCTCCGGATGCTGCCTCAGGTTGCCCTGCGCCACTTCGTCCGCCGCATTTTTCAGCTTACGCGCCGGTTTCGCCAGGCTCCACGCCAGCCATAACAGCAGCGGGGAACTGACCAGCATCGTGACAATCAACAGCAAAAGCGGACGGTCAAACAGCAGGTTGATAAAGTCGGACTGGGAACTGCTCGCAGGGCGAATCAGATAGAGCTGGTAATTGTCTTCCCCATCCCGCACCGAGAAAGGACCGACCATCTCTACCCGACCATATTTCTTTTTCTGTGGGTGATCGGCATTATCCGCCTGGCCAATAAAGTTGCGGATAATCTGCATTTCATTGCGATCGGCCCCAATCACGCGGCCTTCACTGGTGACCAGTAAAAGACGTTGTCCGGGGGGCGCCCACTTGTCGATAGCGCGAAACAACCTGCGCCACCACATTAAATCGTTCGGCGGATCGTTTGCCAGCTCCGCTTCCACGTGCTGCTCGATCATCACGCCCTGACGTTGCTCGCTGTCGAGTAGCTCCGTCATCTGGCGTGAGTCGAGTTTTGGCAACATCAAAACGAGCATTAAAACCAGTGCCAGCGTCAGCCAGAAGATGGCGAAGATGCGGGCGGTTAAGCTGCCTATCATGAAGCGGAAACCATCAGATAACCGCGACCACGCAGGGTTTTAAACCATGGGTGACCGTCTTTACGCTCCGGCAGCTTACGGCGCAGGTTAGAGATGTGCATGTCGATGGCGCGGTCAAACGGGGTGAGGCGTTTGCCGAGCACTTCCTGGCTTAAGTGTTCACGCGACACCACCTGGCCGAGATGCTGCGCCAGCAGATACAGCAGGGTGAACTCGGTGCCGGTTAGCTCCAGCGTTTCACCGTCGAAGCTCGCTTCCTGGCGGCCCGGGTTCAGGCTCAGGGAGTCCACTTCCAGCGTAGGTGAGCTGTTGTCGGTATTCTGCTGCTGCTCGCTCCAGTGAGAGCGGCGCAGGATCGCGCGAATACGGGCCACCAGTTCACGGTCGTTGAACGGCTTAGGTAAATAGTCATCCGCACCCAGCTCAAGGCCGAGTACGCGGTCAAGCTCGCTGCCGCGTGCGGTCAGCATAATGACGGGGGTCTGGTGTGTCTGGCGAAGCTCTTTCAACGTATCAATACCGTTTTTCTTCGGCATCATGACGTCGAGCAAAAGTAAATCGATGCTGTCGTCAAGGAGACTCAGCGCCTGCTCGCCATCATGGGCAACCAGGACGTTGAAACCTTCCATGTCGAGCAACTCCTTTAAAAGAGATGTGAGCTCTCGGTCATCATCAACTAACAGGATTTTATTCATTGTTTAAATACCTCCGAGGCAGAAATTACGACATCAAGGCTATCTAATCCATGACTTTACGTTGTTTTACACCCCCTGACGCATGTTTGCAGCCTGAATCGTAGACTGTCTCTCGTTGAATCGCGACACGAAAGATTTTGGGAGCAAGTGATGCGCAAAGTTACCGCTGCCGTCATGGCCTCAACGCTGGCCTTCAGTGCGTTTAGCCAGGCTGCTGTAGCTATCATCAGCGATAACGGTTCCTCAGCAGAGGGCGCAACGCAGCACAGCAGCCAAAGCCATATGTTTGACGGCATAAGTTTAACCGAACATCAGCGTCAACAGATGCGAGATCTGATGCAGAGGGCAAGACACGACCAGCCCCCTGTTAATGTTAGCGAAATGGAGACAATGCATCGCCTTGTCACCGCAGAAAATTTTGACGAAAGCGCTGTACGCGCTCAGGCCGAAAAAATGGCGCAGGAACAGGTTGCCCGCCAGGTAGAGATGGCGAAGGTTCGCAACCAGATGTTCCACCTGCTAACGCCCGAGCAGCAAGCGGTTTTGAATACCAAACATCAGCAACGTATGAATCAGTTGCGTGAGGTTGCACGGATGCAGCGAAGCTCAGATATGACGCTTTTCAGTAGCAATAGCAGTACCCGTAGTAACCAGTAAACCCTGTTTTCCTTGCCATAGACACCATCCCTGTCTTCCCCCACATGATGTGGGGGTTTTTTTTGCCCATCGTTCAGGTTTGTTAACGCTTTATTCATCCTTTCACTCCACCACCATCCGTTATACTAGCGCCATGGCATGACAGGAGTGTTTATGAATCAATCCTATGGACGGCTGGTAAGCCGGGCCGCAATAGCCGCGACGGTGATGGCGTCGTGTTTGCTGATCATTAAAATTTTCGCGTGGTGGTACACCGGGTCGGTCAGTATTCTGGCGGCACTGGTGGATTCACTGGTGGATATTGCCGCCTCGCTGACCAACCTGCTGGTGGTGCGCTACTCGCTGCAACCGGCGGATGAAGAGCATACGTTTGGCCACGGCAAAGCGGAATCGCTGGCCGCGCTGGCACAAAGCATGTTTATTTCGGGCTCTGCGCTTTTCCTGTTTTTGACCGGTATTCAGCATCTTATTTCGCCTTCTCCGATGAACGATCCGGGCGTTGGCGTGGTCGTAACGGTAGTTGCACTTATAAGCACACTTGTTCTTGTAACGTTCCAGCGCTGGGTTGTACGCAAAACACAAAGCCAGGCTGTACGGGCCGATATGCTTCATTATCAGTCTGATGTTATGATGAATGGGGCTATTCTTATTGCGCTTGGTCTGGCCTGGTATGGCTGGCATCGGGCCGATGCTTTGTTTGCGTTAGGGATAGGGATCTATATTTTATACAGCGCCTTGCGGATGGGGTATGAAGCGGTACAGTCGCTTCTTGACCGTGCGCTTCCGGATGCAGAACGTGATGAAATTTATGCCATCGTGACCAACTGGCCTGGCGTCAGTGGTGCTCACGATCTTCGTACGCGGCAGTCAGGGCCGACCCGCTTTATTCAGATTCATTTGGAAATGGAAGACAACCTGCCACTGGTTCAGGCGCATATGGTCGCTGAACAGGTGGAGCAGGCGATTTTGCAGCGTTTCCCTGGGTCAGACGTCATTATTCATCAGGATCCGTGCTCTGTCGTACCCAGGGCGTTTTGAGCTTTCGTAATTCGTTGTAAAAAAGTGAGCCAGAGCAGCATTTTGTGGATAAATTACCACCATATGGCCTGACCTGAATCAATTCAGCTGGAAGGGATTGATATACTATTTGCAGTATTCGACGGTTGAACAGTTTCTTCCGGCAGCAGATTTCAATTTTGCATTCCTAAGTTCAGAGGTAGTCATGATTAAGAAAATCGGTGTGTTGACAAGCGGCGGTGATGCGCCGGGCATGAACGCGGCAATCCGTGGGGTTGTCCGTGCAGCGCTGACGGAAGGTCTGGAAGTTTTTGGTATCTATGACGGTTACCTGGGTCTGTATGAAGACCGCATGGTTCAGCTCGACCGCTACAGCGTGTCTGACATGATCAACCGTGGCGGTACTTTCCTCGGTTCTGCACGCTTCCCGGAATTCCGTGACGAACACATCCGTGAAGTGGCTATCGAAAACATGAAAAAACGGGGTCTGGATGCGCTGGTGGTTATCGGCGGCGACGGCTCCTACATGGGTGCAAAACGTCTGACTGAAATGGGCTTCCCGTGCATCGGCCTGCCTGGCACCATCGACAATGACATCAAAGGCACCGACTACACCATCGGTTACTTCACCGCGCTGGGTACCGTTGTGGAAGCGATTGACCGCCTGCGTGACACCTCTTCCTCTCACCAGCGTATTTCTATTGTTGAAGTGATGGGCCGTTACTGCGGTGACCTGACTCTGGCGGCGGCAATTGCCGGTGGCTGTGAGTTCGTGGTGGTACCGGAAGTGGAATTTAGCCGTGAAGATCTGGTCGCTGAAATCAAAGCCGGTATCGCGAAAGGTAAGAAACACGCCATCGTTGCTATCACCGAGCACATCTGTGACGTTGACGAGCTGGCGAAGTACATCGAAACCGAAACCAAACGCGAAACCCGCGCGACCGTTCTGGGTCACATTCAGCGTGGTGGTTCCCCAGGCCCGTACGACCGTATCCTGGCGTCCCGCATGGGCGCGTACGCGATCGAGCTACTGCTTCAGGGTCACGGCGGCCGCTGCGTCGGTATCCAGAACGAGAAACTGGTTCACCATGACATCATCGATGCCATTGAAAACATGAAGCGTCCGTTCAAAGGTGACTGGCTGGACTGCGCGAAAAAACTGTACTGATTGATTGACTCTGTTGCCCGGTGGCGCTGCGCTTACCGGGCCTACAAAAGCACGATTCGTAGGCCGGGTAAGGCGTAACCGCCACCCGGCTTTTTTATGCGTGCACGCTTTTTTATTCCACTACGTTATAGCCAATCTTTTTTTATTCTTTAATCATCGGTTAGCTTTCTGGCACGCTGCATTCATCAAAACACTACACAAGAGAGCTGGGCGATGAATAAATGGGGCGTGGGGTTAACATTATTGCTGGCATCGACCAGCGTTCTGGCAAAGGACATTCAGTTACTGAACGTGTCGTACGATCCGACGCGTGAACTGTACGACCAGTACAACAAAGCTTTCGCGGCGCACTGGAAACAGGAAACCGGCGATAACGTGGTGGTTCGCCAGTCTCACGGCGGTTCCGGTAAGCAGGCGACATCGGTGATCAACGGTATTGAAGCCGATGTGGTTACCCTGGCGCTGGCTTATGACGTGGACGCGATCGCAGAGCGTGGCCGTATCGACAAAAACTGGATCAAGCGTCTGCCGGACAACTCTGCGCCATACACCTCGACCATTGTCTTCCTGGTGCGTAAAGGCAACCCGAAACAGATTAAGGACTGGAACGACCTGATTAAGCCAGGCGTGTCTGTCATTACCCCGAACCCAAAAAGCTCCGGCGGCGCACGCTGGAACTATCTGGCAGCCTGGGGCTACGCGCTGCACCACAACAACGGCGATCAGGCCAAAGCACAGGACTTCGTCAAAGCACTGTTTAAAAACGTCGAGGTGCTGGACTCCGGCGCGCGCGGCGCAACCAACACCTTCGTCGAACGCGGCATTGGCGACGTGCTGATCGCCTGGGAAAACGAAGCCCTGCTGGCGACCAACGAGCTGGGTAAAGACAAGTTCGAGATCGTCACCCCGAGCGAATCCATCCTCGCTGAGCCGACCGTCTCCGTCGTCGATAAGGTTGTTGATAAGAAGGGCACCAAAGCGGTGGCGGAAGCCTATCTGAAGTACCTCTACTCACCTGAAGGGCAGGAAATTGCGGCGAAAAACTTCTACCGCCCACGCGATGAGGCCGTCGCGAAGAAATACGAAAACGCCTTCCCGAAACTGAAGCTGTTCACTATTGATGATGTGTTTGGCGGCTGGACCAAAGCGCAGAAAGAGCACTTCTCTAACGGAGGCACCTTCGACCAGATCAGCAAGCGCTAAGCGTTTTACAAAGAACGACACGGTAACCCGGTGTGAGAAATCCGCCGGGTTTTTTATTTGGTCATCATTTTGCGTTACTCTTTTGCCTCTATTGAAAACAGGGAACGCGTTGTGAAAAAAATTATCTTACTGATTCTGATCGTTATCGCCCTTGCCGCAGGCGGCGTGTACTGGATGAAAGCGGGTAATCCGAATGCGTTGCGTCATATCGTTCTCGACCAGTGTGTGCCCAACCAGCTGCATAACCGTAACCCGGCACCGTGTGCGCAGGTGAAGCCAGATGCGGGCTACGTGGTGTTCAAGGACCGCAACGGGCCGCTGCAATACCTGCTGATGCCCACGTACCGTATCAACGGCACCGAAAGCCCGCTGCTGACTGAGCCGCAGACACCGAATTTCTTCTGGCTGGCATGGCAGTCTCGCCATTTTATGAGTATGAAACGGGGGGCCGACGTGCCTGACAGCGCCGTTTCGCTGACCATCAACTCCCCGACCGGGCGCACGCAAAACCATTTTCATATCCACATCTCCTGTCTGCGCCCGGACGTGCGTGAGAAGCTGAACGCGTCGCAGGGGCAAATCAGCACCCAGTGGTTACCGCTTCCGGGCGGGCTGGAAGGGCATGAATACCTTGCCCGTCGGGTGACGGAGAACGAACTGGTGCAGCGCAGCCCGTTTATGATGCTGGCGGAAGAGCTGCCGGAAGCCCGCGATCATATGGGACGCTTCGCGCTGGCGATGGCGCAGCAGTCGGACGGCTCGTTTGTATTGCTGGCGACAGAGCGTAACCTGCTTACCTTTAACCGCGCGTCGGCTGAGGAATTGCAGGATCATCAATGCGATATCCTGAAGTGACCCCACCATAAATAGCGTTTACTCGCCCTGCCTGTCGCCGTAGACTTGCTGAAAAATTCTACAGGAGACAGGTATGTCGCTCTGGTTAACGCATCCTCAGCTGCTTCCCTCGCTGATCGTCGGCGTCACCATCGTGCTGTGGGCGACGTCGCTGTTGCCGGAATTTATCACCGCGCTGCTGTTTTTCACGGCGGCGATGACCGCCAGAATCGCCCCGCCGGAAGTGATCTTCGGCGGCTTCGCCTCGTCTGCCTTCTGGCTGGTGTTCAGCGGCTTTGTGCTGGGCGTGGCGATTCGGAAAACCGGCCTGGCGGACAGGGCCGCCCGGGCGCTGTCGGCAAAGCTTACCGACTCCTGGGTGCTGATGGTGGCGAGCGTTGTGCTGCTGAGCTATGCCCTGGCATTCGTGATGCCGTCGAACATGGGACGTATTGCGCTGCTGATGCCGATTGTCGCCGCGATGGCGAAGCGGGCCGGCATTCCTGATGGCTCGCGGGCCTGGTTTGGCCTGGCGCTGGCGGTCGGGTTTGGCACCTTCCAGCTCTCGGCCACTATTTTGCCCGCCAACGTGCCCAACCTGGTGATGAGCGGCGCGGCGGAAGGCTCATACGGTATCCACCTCAACTATGTCCCGTATCTGCTGCTGCACACCCCGGTGCTGGGTATTCTCAAAGGCCTGATTCTGATTGGCCTGATCTGCTGGCTGTTCCCCGGCAACCCGAAACCGGCGAAGGATCTCACGCCATCGGAACCGATGGGGCGTGACGAAAAACGGCTCGCCTGGCTGCTGGCGGTGGTGTTGACGATGTGGGTGACGGAGAGCTGGCACGGCGTTGGGCCAGCATGGACGGGGCTGGCGGCCTCGGTCATCGTTATGCTGCCGCGCATCGGTTTTATCACCGGGGAAGAGTTCTCGGCGGGGGTGAATATGCGCACCTGTATTTACGTCGCGGGTATACTCGGGCTGGCCATTACGGTGACGCAGACCGGCATCGGTGCGGCCGTAGGCGAGGCGTTGCTCCATATCATGCCGCTGGATGCAGACCGCCCATTTACCAGCTTCCTGGCGCTGACGGGGATCACCACGGCGCTCAACTTCATTATGACCGCCAACGGCGTTCCTGCGCTGTACACCACGCTGGCGCAGAGCTTCTCGGACGCGACCGGCTTCCCGCTGCTGTCGGTGATCATGATTCAGGTGCTGGGGTATTCCACGCCGCTGCTGCCGTATCAGGCGTCGCCGATTGTAGTGGCGATGGGCTTAGGGAAAGTGCCTGCGAAGGCGGGGATGCTGCTTTGTCTGGCGCTGGCGATTGCGACGTATCTGGTGCTGCTGCCGCTGGATTATTTGTGGTTTAGCGTGTTAGGTCGTTTGTAGGGCGGGTTAGCGAAGCGCCACCCGCCACAAAGGCAATTACGCCTGCTTAGCCGCTTCTGCCGCTTTAACGATCACCGCGAAAGCGTCTGCTTTCAGGGATGCGCCGCCAACCAGTGCGCCATCGATGTCTGGCTGGGTGAACAGCTCAGCTGCGTTTGATGCGTTAACGGAACCGCCGTACTGGATGATGACCTGCTCAGCCACTTTCGCGTCTGCTTTTGCAATGTGGTCACGGATGAACTTGTGCACCGCCTGTGCCTGCGCTGGAGTTGCAGATTTGCCGGTACCGATCGCCCAGACTGGCTCGTAAGCGATAACCGCGCCTTCGAACGCTGCCGCGCCCTGGGTTTTCAGCACAGCGTCGATCTGACGTGCGCACACTTCTTCGGTTTTGCCTGCTTCGTTTTCTGCTTCGGTTTCACCGATGCACAGAACCGGGATCAGACCCTGCTCTTTCAGCACAGCGAATTTCTTCGCGATGAACTCATCAGATTCTTTGTGGTAGGTGCGACGCTCAGAGTGGCCGATGATGATGTATTTCGCGCCGATATCTTTCAGCATTTCAGCGGAGGTTTCACCGGTGAACGCGCCAGACAGGTTAACGTCAACGTTCTGCGCGCCCAGAATGATGTGGCTGCCGTCAGCGGCACGTTTAGCCAGATCCAGGTACATATCCGGCGGAGCGATAGCAACCGCGCAGCCGGTCACGCCAGCCAGCTCTTTACGCAGGTTAGCAACCAGTTCGTTTACCATGTGGCGGCTGCCGTTCAGTTTCCAGTTACCCATCACTAAAGGATGTCGCATTTCAATTCTCCACGCTCAATAAGCGAATTAAGGAATATGGCCGCCCTGTCGGGCAGCATGGTCTGTGAATCAGTATAGAGATTTTCCCTCGAAAGGCTTTGCTTTTTGTCATTAATTCGCCCCCTCGAGTGCGTCTGATAGGGCCAGCTTAATCGGTTCAACCGCGAAGGTCAGCCCCTTTTCGCCGTTATCTGCGACGACATAGCGAACGGCACCTTCCGTATCGGCGTAATAGCGTTTGTTTTTCCCGGCGGTAAGCAGTTTTTGCAGCTTTTGCTGGCTTTGTGCTTTCGTGAAGGTGGGGGTAAAGGCGCGCAGAATAGCGCTCATGTACTCCAGCGCTTTCGCTTTCGCCGCTTTCTGCTCTGGCCCCTGAATCGGCAGCCAGGTGATCTGCATACTTTTGATTTTTAACGTTCCGCGCTCAAGGGCGGTAGAGGCATACAGATTCTCGTTAATTTTGCTGGCCGCGCGGGTCAGGGTCGGCGTATCGCGGGCGCTGTCAATCGCACGGAACTCTCCCAGCGGAAGTGAGGGGTTTTCTTTGTTGAAGGCTTCGCGGAACTGGCTGATAGATTGATCGAAAGAGGGGGCGCCCGCCAGAAGATAGGGGGCGGTGACCGGGGAAGCCGTTTCCGCGGCATACAGGGAAAAACTGGCGCTCAGCATCGCTAAACACAAATAAAGAGAGTGTGCCGAACTTTTCATCAACATTGCCCCTGGCCGTCATTGCCCATGATTAAAACGATATCTGGTCGGCTTGTCAAAAGGTCACAACTCCAGGGTAAAATGCGGGCTAAACAATAATAAGGAACCTTACATGACCATACAGCAGTGGCTGTTTTCATTCAAAGGGCGTATTGGACGCCGTGACTTCTGGATCTGGATTGCAACGTGGGTTGTCGCCATGCTGCTTCTGTTTTTTGTTGCCTACAACGCATGGCTGAGCACGCAAACGGCGGCATTTACGCTGGTCTGTTTACTGTGGCCAACCGCCGCCGTAGTGGTGAAACGTCTGCACGATCGTGGCCGCTCCGGCGCATGGGCTTTCCTGATTATTCTGGCGTGGATGCTGGTGGCGGGGAACTGGTCAATGCTGCCCTCAATCCTCCCATGGGTGGTGGGCAGACTGCTGCCGACGGTTATCTTTGTAATGATGGTTGTCGAACTGGGCGCGTTTATCGGCACCCAGAGCGAGAACAAATATGGAAAAGATACCCTTGAGGTGAAGTACCGCTGATCACCAGTAGTGTTCGGCGGTCATGTGGCCCGGCCGGCGGCGAAGGTGCTTCGTCATCTGCCGGGTATCCTTCAGCAACTGCTGCGTATCGCGTACCATCTGCGGGTTACCGCACAGCATCACATGGCTGGTTTCGGTATTCATCGCTAAACCCACCGCTTCTTCCAGCGCGCCGCTTTCAATCAACGCCGGAACGCGACCGGTTAACGAGCCGGCTGCGGTTTCGCGGCTGACCACCGTCTGAATTTTTAACTTCCCGCCATATCGCTGTTCCAGCGCCTGCATCTGCGGCAAATAGCTCAGGTCTGCGGCGTAGCGCGCGGCGTGAACCAGCACGATATTTTTAAAGCGCTCCAGATCTTTGCCGTATTGCAGAATGGAAAGATACGGGCCAATGGCCGTGCCGGTCGCCAGCATCCAGAGCGTGTCACAGTCGGGAATTTCATCCAGCACGAAGAACCCCGCCGCGTCGGAGACAATCTGCACTTCATCGCCCGGCTTCAGCGCGGCGAGGCGTGGGCTGAGCTTACCGTCCGGGACGGTGACCAGATAGAACTCAAGGTCCGGGTTATCAGGCGCATTAACGTAAGAGTAGGCGCGCTGTACGCGTTCACCGTCGATATCCAGCCCGAGCTTGGCAAACTGCCCGGCAGTAAACGGATGAACGGGAGCGTGCAGCGTGAGGCTAAATAGCGCATCGGTCCAGAACTGTACCTTTGTGACTTTACCTGTTACCCAGTCCGCCATGATCTTCTCCTGTGCTGTTTCTCTCTTCTATCTTCCGTACTTGCGGGAAACATTTCCAGCCCATTCGGGCCGGAAAGCTCTATCGATCAAACGGTTTTACAGAATGTGCGTCTGTACGTCCGGATCTTTACGATCGAGATAATGAATGGACTTAATGCGACGAATGGTGCGGGATTTACCACGGATCAGCAGGGTTTCAGTGGTGGCCATGTTGCCCTTGCGGGTGATGCCGTCCAGCAGATCGCCTTTGGTGATGCCGGTTGCGGAGAAGACCACGTTATCGCTGCGGGCCATCTCGTTCAGCGCGAGCACTTTATTGGCCTCGATGCCCATCGCCGCGCAGCGCGCCAGTTCGTCTGCACCAATGCGAAGGTTCTCGTCGCTGTCGCCTTTGACCTCATGGCGTGGCAGCAAACGCGCCTGCATATCGCCGTCCAGCGCGCGGATCACTGCCGCAGAGACCACACCCTCCGGCGCGCCGCCGATGCCGTAAAGCACGTCGACTTCGCTGTCAGGCATGCAGGTCAGAATAGAGGCGGCAACGTCGCCATCCGGAATAGCAAACACGCGTACGCCGAGCGCTTGCAGGTACGCGATGGTGGCGTCGTGGCGCGGTTTCGCCAGAATGGTCACGGTGAGTTCGCTGAGCGCTTTACCCAGCGCCGCAGCGATATTGCGCAGGTTGGCGTCCAGCGGCAGGCTAAGGTCGATAGCGCCTTTAGCGCCAGGACCGACGATCAGTTTTTCCATATACATATCGGGGGCGTTGAGGAAGCAGCCCTTATCGCCCACCGCCAGTACCGCCAGCGCGTTGGCCTGGCCCATCGCCGTCATGCGCGTGCCTTCAATCGGGTCGACCGCGATATCCACCGCATCGCCTTTGCCCGTCCCGACTTTTTCACCTATATAGAGCATCGGCGCTTCGTCGATTTCGCCTTCGCCAATGACGATAGTGCCATCGATATTGACCTGATTAAGCACAATGCGCATGGCGTGGACGGCAGCGCCGTCTGCGGTATTTTTGTCGCCACGGCCCAGCCACTTGTAGCCTGCGAGGGCGGCAGCTTCGGTGACGCGGGAAAACTCGATAGCAAGTTCACGTTTCATGAGGTACTCGTACAATCAAAAGGAATTGCACGAAGTTTATCACAGAGTGGGGAGGGGCGAGGGGACCGGTGCGGTCGGAGCCCCTCACCCTAACCCTCTCCCAGGGGAGAGGGAATATAGGTTTACTCGTCGTGCTCTTCCCACGCCAGGGCACGTTTCACCGCTTTCTTCCAGCCGCTGTAGCGGTAGTTGCGCTCGGTGGTTTCGATGCCAGGACGGAATTCGCGTTCGATAACCGCTTTTTCCTGAAGCTCGTCGAGGTTTTGCCAGAAGCCAACCGCCAGACCTGCCAGATACGCCGCGCCCAGCGCCGTCACTTCTCGCACCTCAGGACGTTCAACGCGGGTGCCCAGAATGTCGGACTGGAACTGCATCAGGAAGTTGTTCGCGACCGCACCGCCGTCCACGCGCAGGGCGTGCAGACGAATGCCGGAGTCAGCCTGCATCGCTTCCAGCACGTCGCGCGTCTGGTAGGCGATGGATTCCAGCGTCGCGCGAATGATGTGGTTTGAGTTCACGCCGCGCGTCAGGCCGAAAATCGCGCCGCGGGCATACGGGTCCCAGTACGGTGCGCCCAGACCGGTGAACGCTGGCACCACGTACACGCCGTTGGTGTCTTTCACTTTGGTCGCGAAGTATTCGGAGTCAAACGCATCGCTGATCAGCTTCATCTCGTCGCGCAGCCACTGAATGGAGGCACCCGCCATGAATACCGCGCCTTCCAGGGCATAGTTCACTTCGCCGCGCGGGCCGCAGGCGATGGTGGTCAGCAGACCGTTTTCTGATTTCACCGCTTTCTCGCCGGTGTTCATCAGCATAAAACAACCGGTGCCGTAGGTGTTCTTCGCCATCCCTTCCTTGACGCACAGCTGGCCGAACAGGGCCGCCTGCTGGTCACCGGCGATACCGGCGATAGGAATACGGGTGCCACCTTTACCGCCAATGTTGGTCTGGCCGTATACTTCAGAAGACTTACGGACTTCAGGCAGCATCGCGCGCGGAATGTCCAGCGCGTCCAGCATCTTGTCATCCCACTCAAGGGTGTTGATGTTGAACAGCATGGTGCGCGAGGCGTTGGTGTAGTCGGTAACGTGAACGCGTCCCTGAGTCATCTTCCAGATAAGCCAGGTATCGACGGTGCCGAACAGTAGCTCGCCACGTCGTGCGCGCTCGCGTGAACCTTCCACGTGGTCGAGGATCCACTTCACTTTGGTGCCGGAGAAATAGGGGTCAACCACCAGGCCGGTGGCGCTGCGCACGTACTCTTCCATTCCTTCGCGCTTCAACTGTTCGCAGATCTCTGACGTACGACGGCACTGCCAGACAATGGCGTTGTAGATGGGCTTACCGGTTTCGCGCTCCCAGACCACAGTCGTTTCACGCTGGTTGGTGATACCGATAGCGGCAATCTGGTCAGAACTGATGTCGGCTTTCGCCAGCACTTCCACCATCGTGGAGCTTTGCGACGCCCAGATCTCCATCGGGTCGTGTTCTACCCAGCCTGGACGCGGGTAAATTTGCTCAAATTCGCGTTGAGACACGCTGACAATGTTCGCGTCATGATCCATTACGACAGCGCGGGAGCTGGTGGTGCCCTGGTCGAGCGCAACGATATATTTTTTTTCGGTCATGGTATGTGTCCCGTAGTCAGATTACAGCGAAGCTTTTTGTTGTGTGGTGGAAGCCGTCTCTTTCTCCTCTTCCACACAAGTGTCGCACGGTAAGTGGCGACCAATTAATTTGCGATAGCCGAATGCGCCCAGCGCCGCCCCTACGATTGGCCCGAACAGCGGAACCAGGAAGTAAGGAATGTCTTTGCCGCCCGTGAAGGCGACATCGCCCCATCCCGCAAAGAAGGCGAAGGTTTTTGGACCCAGGTCACGCGCCGGATTCATCGCAAAGCCGGTCAGCGGACCCATGGATGCGCCAATTACCGCAATCAGAAGGCCAATCAAAAGTGGCGCCAGCGGTCCGCGCGGAATGCCGTTTCCATCGTCGCCCAGCGCCATGATGACGCCCATCAGAATAGCGGTAATCACCATCTCAACCGCGAACGCCTGCACAAAATTGATATGCGGATTCGGATACGTTGAGAAAATGCCTGCCAGATCCAGACTTTCGACACTGCCACGCACCATATGATGCGTCTGTTCGAAGTCGATGAAAAGATTGTAATAAAGCCCGTAAACTAACGCCGCTGCGCAAAAGGCGCCGGCAAATTGCGAAATGATAAAAGGAACAACTTTGCGTCCGTCAAAACACGCGAATAGCCACAACGCGATGGTCACCGCCGGGTTAAGATGTGCACCGGAAACCCCTGCGGTCAGGTAGATGGCCATCGCCACGCCCAGACCCCAGATAATACTGATTTCCCACTGACCAAAACTGGCACCCGCCACTTTCAGTGCTGCGACACAGCCTACTCCGAAGAATATCAACAACCCGGTACCCAGGAACTCGGCAATACACTGGCCTTTTAAGGTTGATGTCTGACTCATAATCGGAATCCTGCAAAAGAGTAATGTTTATTGTTTGCGTGACCGCCCGTGACAGTCACGATGCCCTGTAGACATAGTGTTAATTTATCGTTAACGAGCACAAACGAGAAATATCGAAATCCAAATGTGTGGTCTGCGTCAATAAAATGAGCGTTTTCGCGCCATAAAGCGCGTTTTTGCATCAGACAATGATTATGGGCTGAATCATTTCTTTAACTTATGGGTTAACAACTTAGGGGTATATGCGGCGAACGCACCAGGACGAGGCCGAAAAGTGTTGCAAACCGCGATCTGCGTGGCATGCCGCTGGACAGGGGCGACGGCGCTCCATACAATCGGAACATATGTTGTGCGCGTTTACGTTAAAGCGTCGCCTTGCAATTCAGGAGAGGTAGGATCATGTCTTTAGAAGTGTTTGAGAAACTGGAATCGAAAGTACAGCAGGCGATTGACACCATCACGCTGCTGCAAATGGAAATTGAAGAGCTGAAAGAAAAGAACAACTCCCTGTCACAGGAAGTTCAGAATGCTCAGCACAGCCGTGAAGAACTGGAGCGCGAAAACAACCAGCTGCGCGAACAGCAGAACGGCTGGCAGGAACGCTTGCAGGCGCTGCTGGGACGTATGGAAGAAGTTTGATTTCCTTAGGGAATGCATTGAACAGGCCGGGTAAGGCGAAGCCGCCACCCGGCTTTTTTATGGTTTCCGCTAACCGATATCAAACCATAAAAAAGGCCGCCCTGGGCGGCCTTAACGCTACTTGTCCTGCGCTGTCGTAGCAAAAGCAACAAACCCAACAGGTTCATCGCTCTTTACCACGAGTACGCTGGCGACAATGAACGCGATACATAAATAGCGTTTCATTATGCGGTCCCTGCTGCTTACCGCTCCACCGTTCACCACCGGTGATAAGTCGGTGGACACAAGCCTTGATGTTAGCCTGCTTTACGGTAGTGAATACACCTTTCCCTGGACCGATGCCCATTTGCGAGATGGCGGAAAGGGACGCGGTATCATAATGAGCATCAACCAGGTAGTTAAGGTATTCACAGACAATTAGGATTTTATAAAGGTTAGGAAGGGTTGCCCAAGGTTTGGGCGAGAGTATGATGAAGTTCCTTGGTGTTAGTCTGTAAGACGTCCCAACGGACCGCGAATCCCGAGGGACAAAAAAAACCGCCACATTGCTGTTGGCGGTTTTTTTATGCATCTCGCTTACCGATTAACTACTCAATATCCAGCGCATCCTCAGAAAGGATAATGCCGGTATTGTCAGCATAAAGGTGGTCGCCCGAGAAGAAGGTCACGCCGCCGAAGTTAACGCGCACGTCGCTTTCGCCGATGCCGTCGCCCGCTGCGCCTACCGGTATGGCCGCGATGGCCTGAATACCGATATCCAGGTCTTCGAGATCTTCCACCTGGCGCACGGAGCCGTAGACCACAATCCCTTCCCACTCGTTTTGCACCGCAAGGCGGGCGAGGTCCGCATCGATCAGTGCACGGCGCACGGAACCGCCACCATCCACCAGCAGGACGCGACCACGACCGTTCTCTTCGAGCAGATCGTACAGCAACCCGTTGTCCTCGAAACATTTCACCGTGATGATTTGTCCGCCAAACGACGACCGTCCACCAAAGTTGGAGAACAGGGGTTCAACGACGTTGACATCTTCCTGGTAGATGTCACAAAGCTCGGAGGTATCGTATTTCATAGGTTTAACGCTCTGTTGCTGCGAATGTGTTCAGTATATCGTGCGAAATGCGTTGTTGGCAAAATCATCAATTGTTAATTGATATTTGTCAGCTAACTCAGCGTCTGGCTTAAGACAATCCCGATGACGAACAGCAGGTTAGTCAACAGCGCGCCTTTTACCGTACGTTCCAGCATCGGTGGCATGGCGGCCGTGCTGAGTTCACGCATAACGTAGCGGGCCTGCTTAATCAGCAGCGGTGCGGCGAGCACAAACAGCCAGCCCCAGAGGCTGTGCAGCGAAATCAGATTGAACAGCGCCAGGCAGACCAGCGCGCCGATGAGCAGGCAGGCGTGATAGCGGCGTGCATTCACCGGACCCAGACGCACGGCCAGCGTGTTTTTACCGTTCTCGCGGTCGCTATCGATGTCGCGCAGATTATTGATATTCAGCACCGCCGTCGCCAGCAGACCACAGGCGGTCGCCGGCAGGAACAGGGCAGGGATCACCGTGTGCGCCTGTAAGTACCAGCTTCCCATCACGCTCAGCCAGCCGAAGAACACCAGCACGGAGATGTCGCCCAGACCAATATACCCGTAAGGACGCGTCCCGACGGTATAGGTAATGGCTGCAATAATGGCGAGCAAGCCCAGCACCAGGAAGCCAATGAAATCACTGGTGGTTTTCGAGGCGACCGTCACCAGCGCCAGCCCGGACAGGCAAATCAACACCACGGTGATAATCAGCGCCCGCTTCATCTGTGCCTGGGTAATCACCCCTTTTTGCATGCCGCGCAGCGGCCCGATGCGGTCAGGCTTGTCGCTGCCTTTTACCGCATCGCCGTAATCATTGGCGAGATTAGAGAGGATTTGCAGCAGCCCGGCGGTGACAAGCGCCAGACCTGCTACCAGCGGATCGAAATGACCCTGCCACCAGGCAAGCGTGGTACCGACGATAATGGCGGCAAAAGCCAGAGGAAGCGTTTTAGGACGCAGACTTTCGAGCCACGCCTGTGTACGGCTGATATCAGTCATAGTTATTTAGCCAATAAAAATGGGGGCCATAGCCCCCATCAACAGTGATGAAAATGCATTGAACGCGATTATAGAATAAAACGGCTCAGATCTTCATCTGCCACTAACGCATCCAGGTGTTTGCCCACATAGTCTGCGTCAATGGTAATGCTTTGACCGTTAAGGTCGCTCGCATCATAAGAGATGTCTTCCATCAGGCGTTCCAGCACGGTGTGCAGACGACGCGCACCGATGTTCTCGGTGGTTTCGTTGACCTGCCACGCGGCCTGGGCGATGCGCTTGATACCGTCATCGGTAAATTCAATGTTCACGCCTTCGGTCGCCATCAGCGCTTTATACTGTACGGTCACAGAAGCGTTTGGCTCAGTCAGGATACGTTCGAAATCTTCGGTGGTCAGCGCCTGCAACTCGACGCGGATTGGCAGACGTCCCTGAAGTTCCGGGATCAGGTCAGACGGGCTGGCAATCTGGAACGCACCGGAGGCGATAAACAGAATGTGGTCAGTTTTAACCATGCCGTGCTTGGTGGAGACGGTGCAACCTTCCACCAGCGGCAGCAGGTCGCGCTGAACGCCTTCGCGTGAGACATCCGGGCCGGACGCGTTGCCGCGCTTACAGATCTTGTCGATTTCGTCGATAAACACGATACCGTGCTGCTCAACCGCGTCGATAGCATCCTGTTTCAGCTCTTCCGGGTTAACCAGCTTCGCGGCTTCTTCTTCAATCAGCAGCTTCATCGCGTCTTTGATTTTCAGCTTACGCGCTTTCTGCTTCTGCCCGCCCAGGTTCTGGAACATGGACTGCAACTGGCTGGTCATCTCTTCCATGCCCGGAGGTGCCATAATTTCCACGCCCATTGGCGCGGCAGCGAGATCGATCTCAATCTCTTTGTCGTCCAGCTCGCCTTCGCGCAGTTTTTTGCGGAATGCCTGACGCGCAGCAGAAGGTTCAGGCTGCTGTTCAGCCTGTCCCCAGTTGTTTTTTGCCGGTGGGATCAGCACGTCGAGAATACGCTCTTCGGCCATCTCTTCGGCGCGATAGCGGTTTTTCTCAATTGCCTGGACACGCACCATCTTAATCGCCGAGTCGGTCAGGTCGCGGATGATGGAGTCCACTTCTTTACCCACATAGCCCACTTCGGTGAACTTGGTGGCTTCAACTTTGATGAACGGCGCGTTAGCCAGTTTGGCCAGACGACGGGCGATTTCGGTTTTACCCACACCGGTCGGGCCGATCATCAGAATATTTTTTGGCGTCACTTCGTGGCGAAGCTCTTCGTCGAGCTGCATGCGACGCCAGCGGTTACGCAGTGCGATAGCCACGGAGCGCTTGGCGTCGTCCTGGCCGATAATGTGTTTGTTCAGTTCGCTGACAATTTCGCGTGGGGTCATTTCAGACATGGGCGATCCTTACGCTTTAGACGGTAATTCTTCGATGGTGTGATTGTGGTTGGTATAGATGCAGATATCACCTGCAATATCCAACGCTTTCACCGCGATATCGCGCGCGTTCATGTCGGTATTTTCCAACAGCGCACGGGCTGCGGCCTGGGCGTACGGGCCGCCAGAGCCGATGGCAATCAGGTCGTTTTCAGGCTGAACCACGTCGCCGTTACCGGTGATGATCAGCGAGGCGTTTTCGTCAGCCACGGCCAGCAGCGCTTCGAGCTTGCGCAGCATGCGGTCGGTACGCCAGTCTTTTGCCAGCTCAACGGCGGCTTTCACCAGATGACCCTGATGCATTTCCAGTTTGCGTTCAAACAGTTCAAACAGCGTGAAGGCATCAGCCGTGCCGCCTGCGAAACCGGCGATCACTTTGTCGTTATAAAGACGACGTACTTTCTTCACGTTGCCTTTCATGACGGTATTACCCAGCGTGGCCTGGCCATCACCGGCAATTACCACCTGGCCGTTACGGCGTACACTTACTATTGTTGTCACGAGCAGACCCCCTGGTTACAGATTCGGGAAACAGAAGCCCTGAGCCTGTGCTCAGGGCTGAATTAAATGATAGATGGGGGGGATTTTGGGGGTTTCAACCCCCGGAGGCGAGTCGAATGCAGTTTGTGTGGCCAGCCACTTTCAAACGGGAAATGGTGCCGTCTGCGTTTTCTTTGCCTTTGACCGGTCCAATCACTACGCGATTCCAGCCGTTGTTGGTGGTAATGCGTGAGTCAAATCCTTCAAATGCCAGCTGAGCACGCACCGTTTCTGCCTGTTCGGCGCCTTTAAACGAACCGCACTGAACCATCCAGCGGCGTTCATCTTTTTTCTCAGCCGTCTGCTTCGGTGCCTCGGTCTCTTTGGTAACCGGCGCAGCCTGCTGCGTTTTTGGCTGTTGCGCAGTGGTATGCGCAGGCGTCTGCAACAGATCCTGATACGGCTGTGCCGTTTGCTTCTGCGGCTGCGCCTTCGGTTGCTGCTGGACAGGCTGAGTTTGTACGGTACGCGTCTGCTGCTGCGGTTGTGTACGCGGCTGCTGTACCGGCTGCGTCTGCGTCCACTGCTGCTGTTGCGTTTGCTGCTGAGCCTGACGCTGGCGCTGCAACGTTTGCTGACGCTGCGCCGGGGTTTGTTCGTTCCACGGTACTTCGTTCAGCTGCGTAGGCTGCTGGCGCATGTCCGCCTGCATCTGAGCGAGCAATTGACGCTGTTCGTCCGTCAGCTGATCGGCATTCTTTACTTCACCCCCGGCAGAAGGCTCGGTAGGCGCACGTACGCCAGGCTGGCGGCTTTCCAGCTCTTTAATGTAGCGCCAGCGCTCTTCAGGCTTCGGCGGCAGGCCGTTGCCGACGACCTTATTACCCTGAAGGGCTTCAGACTCTTCTTTTTTATGATGCGTAATGAAGTAGAGGCCGCCAATAAAGGCCACCAGCACAGCCGCAGCAATGGCGACCATAGCTGGGGAGACAGCAGACAGGCTGCGTTGCTTGCTTTTTGAACTACTCTTTTTGCGTCGCGAAGGTGCCGGCTGGCCGCGACGTACATAATCTCGTTGTGCCACTATCGTTTCGCTGTATTTATTCGTTCGTCAGCCCGCCATGTTACTTAAGCGACGGGGCTTTGACCAGATAAGGGTGTCGAAAGGTATTTACTTTAAGTTAATGCCTGGGTAGAGCCGCGCACAATCAGCTCACAATCCAGTAGTCGTGACCCACTGCTAACTGATTGACCGTGCAGCTGATCCAGCAAAAGCAGCATCGCTTCACGGCCGATGTCATACCGCGGCTGTGCAACGGTCGAAAGCGGCGGATCGCAGAACTCCGAAAGTGAAATATTATCAAAACCGATTATCGACAGGTCCTGCGGCACGCGCAGGCCGTGACGTTTGGCGTAGGATAACGCCCCCAGCGCCATCACGTCGCTGTGGCAGAAGACCGCGGTGGGCGGTTCTGGCAAGGCCAGCAATTTTTCCAGCGCCTGCCCGCCCGCTTCAAAGGTGAAATCACCGCGCGCAATGTAGTGCGGATCGACGATAGCCCCGGTACGGCGCAGCGCCTGAACGTAGCCCTGCAAGCGGTAATGACACAGCGGCATCTCTTCTGGTCCGGCGATACAGCCGATACGCTTATGCCCCAGTTCCTGAAGATAGTTCACGGCGTTGAATGCGGCGGTGAGGTTATCGATATGAACGGTTGGCAGCTCCAGCTCCGGCGCGAATTCGTTCGCCATGACCATCGGCGGTAAATTGCGCTGTTCTTCAATGCTGGCATCAAACGGCAGGCGTGAGCCAAGCAGCAGCATGCCATCAATCTGCTTGGTGATGATCAGGTCGATGAACGTTTTTTCCTGCTGGTTCTGGTGAGCACAATCGCCAATCAGCACCAGATAGCCCTGGGCGGCGGCCGTGACCTCAATGCCGCGGATGATTTCGCTGAAGAAGGGATCGCAGATATCCGGCACGATCACCAGGATGGTGCGGGATTCGTTGCGTTTAACGTTGCGCCCCATGGCTTGCGGGAAATAACCGACCTCAAGCGCCGCCTTTTCAACCCGGTTTCGGGTCGCCTGGGAGACTTTGTCAGGGTTCATCAATGCGCGGGACACGGTTGCTGTTGAGACTTGTGCTTTCTCGGCAACGTCTTTCATGGTCGCCGAGGCAACCTCTTTCCTGGACTTCAACGTCTTCTCCTCGCCTGAACACCGAACTGCGGACAGCACCATTTTTACAGATAGTTAATGGAATCGGTTACAGAATTTTCATAAAAAGTGTGAGGCGCATTAAATTTTTCGATCCGTCTTCAGCCTTCAATCGGATCGACGTCAAGAACCCACTTCACTTTTCGCGCTTCCGGTAGGGTATTGATCAGCGCCAGCGTGCCGCTGACGATCTGCTGTAAACGGATACGCGAGGGGTGCTGAAGTAAGAGTTGCCAGCGGAAACGGCCCCCGCGTTTCGGGACGAGCGCGGGTACCGGGCCTAAAATCCACAGCTGATTATCCACCAGCGGGCTGGCTTGCAGGAGGTTTCTCAGCTGTTGCAGGAACAGCGGAGCCTGCTGGTTATTATGATCTTCCGCACGGATGATAACGTGGCTGGTCCATGGGGGAAGCTGCATCGTCTGACGTTCGGCCAGCGCCTGGTCCGCGAAGGCGTCATAGCCTTTGTGCAGCAGAGTTTGCAGCAGCGGATGTTCAGGGTGGTGCGTTTGCAGCACCACCTCGCCCTGCTTACCCGCTCGACCAGCGCGACCGGCAACCTGGGTATAAAGCTGGGCGAAACGCTCGGCGGAGCGAAAATCCGCGGAGAACAGCGCGCCGTCGACGTCCAGCAGGGCGACCAGCGTCACGTCCGGGAAGTGGTGCCCTTTCGCCAGCATCTGAGTACCAATCAGGATGCGCGCGCCGCCGCGATGCACTTCCGCCAGCTGCTGCTCCAGCGCCCCTTTACGGCTGGTGGTATCCCTGTCGATACGGGAGATGGGTACGTCCGGGAAGAAGGGCGCGAGCGCCTGTTCAAGCTGTTCCGTTCCCAGACCGACCGGCACGATGTGCGTTGAGCCGCAGGACGGGCATTGACGGGGGACCGGACGCTGGCTGTCGCAGTGGTGGCAGCGTAAATGGCGCTGAGCCTGGTGGAAGGTGTAGTAGTGATCGCAGCGCGGGCACTCCGCGATCCAGCCGCAGTCGTGGCACAGCAGCGCAGGCGCGAAGCCGCGGCGGTTCAGGAACAGGATCACCTGGTTGCCCGCCTGCAAATGCTGGCGCATGCGGCTAATCAGCGCAGGCGCTAACCCGGCCTGCACCTGCTGGCCTTTCAAATCCAGCACATGCTGAATGGCCGGGCGGGCATTCCCCGCACGGCGCGTCAGGCGCAGCATGTGGTATTTACGCTGGCGAACGTTGTGCAGCGTTTCAAGCGCAGGGGTGGCGGACCCGAGAATAATGGGGATTTGCTCGCTGTGGGCGCGGTACACGGCTAAGTCGCGGGCGTGATAGCGCCAGCCTTCCTGCTGTTTATAGGAGCTGTCATGCTCTTCATCGATTACGATAACGCCGAGATTTTTAAAGGGCGTAAACAGCGATGAACGGGTGCCGATCACAATTGCTGCTTCGCCGTTTTTCGCTTTCAGCCAGGCGCTGAGGCGCTCGCTGTCGTTCAGGCCGGAGTGCAGGACCTCAACGGGCGCATTAAAGCGTTCACGAAAACGCGCGATGGTTTGCGGCGTCAGGCCGATTTCCGGCACCATCACCAGCGCCTGTTTGCCCTGCGCGAGCACGTTTTCCAGCACGCTCAGATACACTTCGGTTTTACCGGATCCGGTGACGCCCGCCAGCAGCCAGGCGGAAAAATGGTCGGCGGCGCTGTGAATCGCGCCCACGGCGGTGGCCTGCTCGGTATTCAGACGCAGGCGATCGCCCGAGACGGAAAAGCCGTCGCGCCAGTCGTGAAGGGCAGGTGCTTCACTGGCCAGCTCGCTCAACCCTTTCTTCCTTAATGCCTGCAACGCGGTTTCGCTTACCTCAAGCTCGTCGACCTGATGGCGCCAGATTTTTCCCTGGCGCAGCGCGGCCAGCGCCTGCTGCTGTTTCTGCGAGCGCTTCAGGCTGTTAATGTCCACAGCCTGGCCCTGCTCGGTGGCAAACCAGTACCACATTGGCGCGTGGCTGGCGCTCTTGCCCTGGCGCAGCATAATGGGCAGGGCATGGAACAGCACGTCGCCAATCGGATGATGATAATAATCTGCCGCCCACAGCAGCAGCCGCCAGGTGCTGGTGGAGTAAACCGGCTCGCTGTCCAGCACCTCAACAACCGATTTCAGCTCGTTAAGCGGCAGTTCGCTGTGTTCGCTGACGGACACCACGATCCCCACGCGCTGCTGTTTGCCAAACGGCACGGTCACGCGACAGCCCGCTTTGGCGCTCATGCTGTCGGGCAGCAGGTAGTCAAAGGTGCGGGGAAGCGGAACGGGCAGGGCAACGTGAGCGACGGGCATCGAATCTTCCTGACTTGAAAAGTGGCGCGTTAGTATACACATTAGTGAAAGCGGCGTGCGGATCAGTTTGCATACGTTGGTCAAATTCTGTATGATTCGCCGCCTTTGGTGTATTTTACGCCAAAGAACTTACATTCAACATCGCGTGGTGTCTGGCGTTAGGGCTGGAAGAGCGACGCGGCCTTAACTGAGGTTCTCCCATGAAAAAAGATATTCACCCGAAATACGAAATGATTACTGCAAACTGCTCTTGCGGTAACTCTATCCAGATCCGCTCTACCGTGGGTCACGATCTGAACCTGGACGTGTGCGGCAAATGCCACCCGTTCTACACTGGTAAGCAGCGTGATGTTGCAACTGGTGGCCGTGTTGACCGCTTCAACAAGCGTTTCAGCATCCCGGGCGCTAAATAAGTTTCCCGAAAAAAAGGCACCGCAAGGTGCCTTTTTTGTATCCGCTTATCAGTATTCCCACGTATCCGGGTCGATACCCAGTTCACGCATGATCACCTTCGCCTCTTCTGGAATTTCGTCACTGCGCTCTTTGCGCAGATCGTCATCGTTCGGCAACGGTTGGCCGGTAAACGCATGCAGGAACGCTTCGCACAGCAGTTCGCTGTTGGTGGCGTGACGCAGGTTGTTCACCTGACGACGCGTACGTTCATCGGTGAGGATCTTCAACACCTTCAGAGGAATGGACACCGTGATTTTCTTGACTTGCTCACTCTTCTTACCGTGCTCAGCGTATGGGCTGATATATTCGCCGCTCCATTCAGCCATGAGATACCTTTAATCCTCTCAGTCATTAATCTAAAGGTGCAAAACCGGTAACCATCAGTTTTGAACCGTAATCTTGCGTAGTTTACCGTAGAGACGATACCGAGGCACGGATATTGCCGCTGTAGCGTGTCCTAAAGCATATAATTTTAACGGCTATTTGCACATTGCTCAATCTATACGCAAAGAAGTTTAGATGTCCAGATGTATTGACGTCCATACTTTCAATGTTTACTCTGGTGCCTGACTTTTCACCTCATTCGCCAGGAAGCCTCACCATGACGCGTAAACAGGCCACCATCGCAGTGCGTAGCGGATTGAATGATGACGAGCAGTACGGCTGCGTTGTCCCGCCAATTCATCTCTCCAGCACCTATAATTTCACCGGATTTAATGAACCCCGCGCGCATGACTACTCGCGTCGCGGCAATCCTACGCGTGACGTCACCCAGCGCGCGCTGGCGGAACTGGAAGGCGGCGCGGGTGCGGTATTAACCAATACCGGCATGTCTGCCATTCACCTGGTGACTACGGTGTTCCTGAAACCTGGCGATCTGCTGGTGGCGCCGCACGACTGTTATGGCGGCAGCTATCGTCTGTTTGATAGCCTGGCGAAACGTGGCTGCTACCGTGTGCTGTTTGTCGATCAAAACGACGAACAGGCGCTGAAACAGGCGCTTGCCGAGCAGCCGAAGCTGGTGCTGGTGGAAAGTCCAAGCAATCCATTGTTGCGCGTAGTCGATATTGCGAAAATTTGTCAGCTCGCAAGGGATGCGGGAGCGATAAGTGTAGTGGATAATACGTTCCTCAGTCCGGCCCTTCAGAACCCACTGGCACTGGGCGCCGATCTGGTGTTGCATTCATGCACTAAATATCTGAACGGCCATTCTGACGTAGTAGCAGGTGTGGTGATTGCCAAAGATCCTGAGGTAGTCACCGAACTGGCATGGTGGGCCAATAACATTGGCGTCACCGCGGGCGCGTTCGACAGCTATTTGCTGTTGCGCGGCATCCGTACGCTGTCGCCGCGTATGGACGTGGCGCAGCGTAATGCCCAGGCGATCGTGGATTTCCTGAAAACCCAGCCGCTGGTGAAGAAGCTTTATCACCCGTCGCTGCCGGAAAATCAGGGGCACGAGATTGCCGCGCGCCAACAGAAAGGATTTGGCGCGATGTTAAGTTTTGAACTGGACGGTGACGAGCAAACGCTGCGTCGCTTCCTGAGCGGGTTGTCATTGTTTACGCTGGCGGAATCCTTAGGGGGAGTAGAAAGCTTGATCTCCCACGCCGCAACCATGACGCACGCAGGTATGGCACCCGAAGCACGTGCCGCCGCCGGGATTTCCGAGACGCTGCTGCGTATCTCGACCGGTATTGAAGATTCTGAAGATTTAATTGCCGATCTGGAAAATGGCTTCCGGGTCGCAGCCAAGGGGTAATCATGAGTGTGATAGCGCAGGCAGGGACGAAGGGTCGTCAGCTGCACAAGTTTGGTGGTAGTAGTCTTGCTGATGTGAAATGTTACCTGCGTGTCGCAGGGATCATGACCGAGTATTCACAGCCGGGGGACATGATGGTTGTCTCTGCGGCGGGCAGCACCACCAATCAGTTGATTAGCTGGCTGAAACTGAGCCAGACCGATCGCCTCTCTGCGCATCAGGTGCAACAGTCCTTACGTCGTTACCAGAGTGAACTGATTGCCGGTTTGCTGCCTGCGGACGTGGCGGATGGGCTGATTAGCGCTTTTACGCACGACCTTGAGCGTCTGGCCGCTCTGCTGGACAGCGGCATTACCGATGCAGTGTATGCGGAAGTGGTTGGCCACGGTGAAGTGTGGTCTGCGCGCCTGATGGCCGCCGTGCTGCAACATCTTGGTGTGGAAGCCGCCTGGCTCGACGCGCGTGATTTCCTGCGTGCCGAACGTGCCGCACAGCCGCAGGTGGACGAAGGGTTGTCTTACCCGCTGCTGCAACAGCTGCTGGTGCAACATCCTGGTAAACGTATTGTCGTCACCGGTTTTATCAGCCGCAGCAACGCGGGCGAAACCGTTCTGCTGGGCCGTAACGGCTCTGACTACTCGGCAACGCAGATTGGCGCCCTGGCGGGCGTGTCCCGCGTCACCATCTGGAGCGACGTGGCCGGTGTCTACAGCGCGGACCCGCGCAAAGTAAAAGATGCCTGCCTGCTGCCGCTGCTGCGTCTCGACGAAGCGAGCGAACTGGCGCGTCTGGCGGCCCCGGTGCTGCACGCGCGCACGCTACAGCCGGTTTCCGGCAGCGACATCGACCTGCAACTACGCTGTAGCTACACGCCGGATCAGGGTTCCACCCGCATCGAGCGCGTGCTGGCATCCGGTACGGGCGCGCGCATTGTCACCAGCCATGATGACATCTGCCTGATTGAGTTCCAGGTGCCTGCGGGCCAGGATTTCAAACTGGCCCACAAAGATATCGACACCATCCTGAAACGTGCCCAGGTGCGTCCGCTGGCCGTTGGCGTACATAACGATCGTCAGCTGTTGCAGTTCTGCTATACCGCTGAAGTGGTGGACAGCGCCCTGAAAATTCTGGATGAAGCGGGCCTGCCGGGCGAGCTTCGCCTGCGTCAGGGGCTGGCGCTGGTGGCGATGGTGGGCGCGGGCGTCACCCGTAACCCGCTCCACTGCCACCGCTTCTGGCAGCAACTGAAAGGTCAGCCGGTGGAGTTCACCTGGCAGTCGGAAGAGGGCATCAGTCTGGTTGCCGTGCTGCGTAAAGGGCCAACCGAAAGCCTGATTCAGGGTCTGCACACCTCCCTGTTCCGCGCGGAAAAACGCATCGGCCTGGTACTGTTCGGGAAAGGGAATATCGGTTCCCGCTGGCTGGAGCTGTTCGCCCGCGAGCAGGTAACGCTTTCGGCGCGTACCGGGTTTGAATTTATTCTGGCAGGGGTGGTGGACAGCCGCCGCAGCCTGCTGAACTACGAAGGGCTGGACGCCAGCCGGGCGCTGGCCTTCTTTAACGATGAAGCGGTTGAGCAGGATGAAGAGTCGCTGTTCCTGTGGATGCGCGCGCACCCGTACGACGATCTGGTGGTGCTGGACGTGACTGCCAGCGAACAGCTGGCCGATCAGTATCTGGATTTCGCCAGCCACGGTTTCCACGTCATCAGCGCCAACAAGCTGGCGGGCGCGAGCAGCACTGATAAATACCGTCAGATCCACGACGCGTTCGAAAAAACGGGCCGTCACTGGCTGTATAACGCCACCGTTGGCGCGGGCCTGCCGGTGAACCATACCGTGCGCGACCTGATTGAAAGCGGCGACAGCATTCTGGCGCTGAGCGGGATCTTCTCCGGCACGCTCTCCTGGCTGTTTTTGCAGTTTGATGGCACCGTTCCGTTCACCGACCTGGTGGATCAGGCGTGGCAGCAGGGCTTAACCGAGCCGGATCCGCGCGTTGACCTTGCCGGTAAAGATGTGATGCGTAAGCTGGTGATCCTGGCGCGTGAAGCCGGCTACGACATTGAGCCGGGTCAGGTACGCGTTGAGTCTCTGGTGCCTGCGGGCTGCGAGGAGGGGTCCGTCGATCACTTCTTCGAGAACGGTGACGAGCTGAACGAGCAGATGGTGCAACGTCTGGAAGCGGCTAACGAGATGGGCCTGGTGCTGCGTTACGTGGCGCGTTTCGAGGCGAACGGTAAAGCGCGCGTGGGCGTGGAGGCGGTGCGTCCTGAACATCCGCTGGCGGCGCTCCTGCCGTGCGATAACGTCTTCGCCATCGAAAGCCGCTGGTATCGCGATAACCCGCTGGTGATCCGTGGCCCGGGCGCGGGACGCGATGTCACCGCCGGAGCCATTCAGTCTGATATTAATCGTCTGGCTAAGCTGCTGTAATTTCGCTTGTTCCCTCTCCCCGTGGGAGAGGGTTAGGGTGAGGGCAGCAGACCGCACTCACCCCCATCATGAACGCCCTTCATCTTTCCTGAACAAACCTCACCGTTAATGTTGATTATTTCTGTTGACGTTATCCCGCTTTTCCGTCATTTTTACATCTGGACGTCTAAACGTATAGAAGTTCACAACACAACAAACAACGACACGCGAAAGATAGAGGTAAGGTATGAGCTTTTTTCACGCCAACCAGCGGGAAGCCCTGAATCAGAGCCTGGCCGAAGTAAACGGCCAGATTAACGTCTCTTTTGAATTTTTCCCGCCGCGCACCAGTGAAATGGAGCAAACCCTGTGGAGCTCTATCGATCGCCTGAGCAGCCTGAAGCCGAAGTTCGTCTCCGTAACCTACGGCGCCAACTCCGGTGAGCGTGACCGCACGCACAGCATCATTAAGGGCATTAAAGATCGAACCGGTCTGGAAGCGGCACCGCACCTGACCTGTATCGACGCCACCCGTGATGAACTGCGCGCCATTGCCCAGGACTACTGGAATAACGGCATTCGCCACATTGTGGCCCTGCGCGGCGACCTCCCGCCAGGCAGCGGCAAGCCGGAGATGTATGCCACCGATCTGGTCGGGCTGCTGAAAGACGTTGCCGACTTTGATATCTCCGTGGCTGCCTACCCTGAAGTTCACCCGGAAGCCAAAAGCGCCCAGGCGGATCTGCTCAACCTGAAGCGTAAAGTGGAGGCCGGTGCTAACCGCGCGATTACTCAGTTCTTCTTTGACGTGGAAAGCTACCTGCGCTTTCGCGACCGCTGCGTCTCGGCGGGTATTGATGTCGAAATCATTCCTGGCATTCTGCCGGTCTCGAACTTCAAACAGGCGAAGAAATTCGCGGATATGACCAACGTGCGCATTCCGCTGTGGATGTCCAAAATGTACGAAGGGCTGGACGACGATCCGGAAACCCGTAAGCTGGTGGGGGCCAATATCGCGATGGACATGGTGAAGATTTTAAGTCGCGAAGGGGTGAAAGATTTCCATTTCTATACCCTGAACCGCGCGGAAATGAGCTACGCCATTTGCCATACGCTCGGTGTTCGCCCGGCGCTGTAAAGTAAAAAACCCTCATAAAATGAGGGTTTTTTAATCGAACGGAGAGTTAAAAGGTATTAGCTATCGAATCTGTGGATTAATTCAACTATCTCTTATCGCTAGTGGTGTATATCGTAACGGTAACACTGTAAAGGGAGCATAGCGATGAGCATGTCAGACGAGACCAATAACGCGGCATCCGCCGGCAAATGTCCGTTCCACCAGGGCGGCGTCGATCATAGCGCGGGTGCAGGTACCGGCAGCAAAGAATGGTGGCCTAAACAACTTCGCATCGATCTACTTAATCAACACTCCAGCCGTTCTAACCCTCTGGGTGAAGACTTCGACTACCGCAAAGAATTCAGCAAGCTCGACTATTCCGCCCTTAAGGGCGATCTCAAAGCACTGTTAACCGACTCACAACCGTGGTGGCCTGCCGACTGGGGCAGCTATGCGGGCCTGTTTATCCGTATGGCCTGGCACGGTGCGGGTACCTATCGCTCCGTTGACGGTCGCGGCGGCGCCGGACGCGGTCAGCAACGCTTTGCACCGCTGAACTCCTGGCCGGATAACGTCAGCCTGGATAAGGCTCGCCGCCTGCTGTGGCCAATTAAGCAAAAATACGGACAAAAAATCTCCTGGGCTGACCTCTTTATCCTCGCGGGTAACGTGGCGCTGGAGAACTCCGGCTTCCGCACCTTTGGTTTCGGTGCCGGGCGTGAAGACGTCTGGGAACCGGATCTGGACGTGAACTGGGGCGATGAAAAAGCCTGGCTGACCCACCGTGACCCGGAAGCGCTGGCGAAGCGCCCGCTTGCGGCCACCGAAATGGGCCTGATTTACGTTAACCCGGAAGGGCCGAACGCCAGCGGTGAACCGCTATCTGCGGCGGCGGCGATCCGCGCTACCTTTGGCAACATGGGCATGAATGACGAAGAGACCGTCGCGCTGATTGCGGGCGGACATACGCTCGGTAAAACGCACGGCGCAGGTGAAGCCACGCACGTGGGCACTGACCCGGAAGCGTCGCCGATTGAAGCGCAGGGCCTGGGCTGGGCCAGCACGCACGGCACCGGTATTGGCGCTGACGCCATCACCTCCGGGCTGGAAGTTATCTGGACTCAAACCCCGACCCAGTGGAGCAACTACTTCTTCGAGAACCTGTTCAAATACGAATGGGTGCAGACGCGTAGCCCGGCGGGCGCAATTCAGTTCGAAGCCGTGGATGCGCCGGAAATTATGCCTGACCCGTTCGACCCGTCGAAAAAACGCAAGCCAACCATGCTGGTCACCGATCTGACGCTGCGTTTTGACCCGGAATTCGAGAAAATTTCCCGTCGCTTCCTGAACGATCCGCAGGCCTTCAACGAAGCCTTTGCGCGCGCGTGGTTCAAGCTGACCCACCGCGATATGGGGCCAAAAGCGCGGTACATCGGCCCGGAAGTACCGAAAGAAGATCTGATTTGGCAGGATCCGCTGCCTCAGCCGGTGTTCCATCCGACGCAGGAAGATATTGAAAGCCTGAAAGCGGAAATCGCGGCCTCTGGTCTCTCCGTGAGCGAGCTGGTTTCCGTGGCCTGGGCGTCGGCATCGACCTTCCGCGGCGGCGACAAGCGTGGCGGCGCTAACGGCGCGCGTCTGGCGCTGGCGCCTCAGCGCGACTGGGATGTGAACGCCGCGGCGGTGCGGGCGTTACCGGCTCTGGAAGCAATCCAGCGCACCACTAATAAAGCCTCACTGGCTGATATCATCGTGCTGGCGGGTGTTGTGGGCGTTGAGCAGGCGGCGAAAGCCGCGGGCGTTTACGTCAACGTACCGTTCACCCCGGGCCGCGTGGATGCGCGTCAGGACCAGACGGACATCGAGATGTTTAACCTGCTCGAACCGGTTGCTGACGGTTTCCGCAACTACCGTGCGCAGGTGGATGTGTCCACTACGGAGTCGCTGCTGATCGACAAAGCCCAGCAGCTGACCCTGACCGCGCCGGAACTGACGGTGCTGATCGGCGGTCTGCGCGTACTGGGTGCAAACTTCGATGGCAGCAAGAATGGCGTGTTTACCAACCGCGAGGGCGTGCTGAGCAACGACTTCTTCGTTAATCTGCTGGATATGAACACCCAGTGGAAAGCGACCGACGACTCAAACGAGCTGTTTGCCGGTAGCGATCGCGCCAGCGGGGAAGTGAAATACACCGCGACCCGCGCCGATCTGGTCTTCGGTTCAAACGCCGTCCTGCGTGCGCTGGCCGAAGTTTACGCCAGCAGTGATGCACACGAGAAGTTCGTTCGTGATTTTGTTGCCGCATGGGCGCGAGTGATGGATTTGGACCGGTTTGATGTGAAGTAGCCATTGTGCCGGGTGGCGGCTACGCCTTACCCGGCCTACAAATTAAAGTGCCATGTAGGCCGGGTAAGCGCAGCGCCACCCGGCTTTTTTCGTTACTCCCACTCCTGCAAGAATCGCTGTCCGTACTGGTCCGCCACCAGCAGCGCCGCATAGACCTGATCCGGCGTTACGCCGCCAGGCATGTTGTGAATGGTTTCCCCTTCGGCACAGGACGCCTCCGCGATCAGCCGCATTTTGGCCGGAATATCCTCTTTGATATTCAGCTGCGCCAGCGTGATCGGCAGCCCAACACTGTGGCAAAGCGCGGCGACGGTCTCAATTTCTTCAACCGGCGCGTTCTCCAGTACCAGTTGCGTCAGCGTGCCGAACGCGACCTTTTCACCATGGTAGAAATGATGCGCATCCGGCACCGCCGTCATGCCGTTGTGAATGGCATGCGCCGCCGCCAGCATCGCTTTCTCGCCCTCTTCAACCAGCGTGTTGTAGCACAGCTCTGCCAGCGCTAACGCTGCCTGCGTGCACTTGCCGCCTGCCATGGTCGTCGCGCCGCTACGTGAGCAGGCACGCGCTTCAAACCAGGTTGCCAGGGCATCGCCAATCCCGGCGGCCAGCAGGCGTGCAGGTGCGCCCGCCACCACTTTGGTATCGACAATCACCATGTTCGGGTTGTGCGGCAGCATCAGGTAGCGATCGAACTCGCCGCTGTCGGTATAAATCACGGAAAGGGCACTGCACGGCGCATCGGTGGAGGCAATGGTCGGGGCAATGGCCACCGGCACGTCCATAAAGTGGGCCAGCGCTTTGGCAGTATCCAGCGTTTTTCCGCCGCCGATACCCAGCACCGCCAGACAGTCAGTGCTGTCGGCCAGCTTTTTCAGGCGATCGATTTCATTTTGCGAACATTCGCCACCAAATGGTGCAATTTCGGCATGGAGTCCGGCTTTTTTAAAACTCTGGCGCAGGGTTTCTTCAGCAAAACCCAGCACAAATTTATCGCCCACCACCAGCCAGCGATTTGCCAGCGGCTTCAGGTAGTCGCCGAGGCGAGTGAGAACATCTGCGCCCTGGATGTATTTTCCCGGGGATTGAATGACACGGTCCATAACATTACTCCCTTAGTGTATGAGGTAAATTCTGTCCTGTTCGAACTGCACTAAGAGTGACTCTACTCCCGGCGTGCCGGTCATTTGTTGCGCTACGTCTAAGTGAAACGTGATTGCCTTACCGGTGGCAAAGATTGAGGGGGAGATCAGGGAAGGGGGAAGATCGAGAAGTGCCCGGCAAGCGTAGCGCTGCCGGGCACTGAGCATTAACCTGTGTTGCGCATACCTGCCGCAACGCCTGCTATCGTTACCATCAGCGCCTGTTCAACGCGCGGATCCGGCTCTTTACCTTCCTCCTCCGCCAGACGCGAACGGTGCAGCAGTTCAGCCTGTAAAACGTTCAGCGGGTCGGTGTAGATGTTACGCAGCTGGATAGACTCGGCGATCCACGGCAGGTCTTCCATCAGGTGGGAGTCATTAGCGATATCCAGCACCACTTTAATATCGCCTTCAAGCAGCTCGCGCAGCTCTTTACCCAGCGCCCACAGCTCTGGTTTCACCAGACGCTGATCGTAGTATTCCGCCAGCCACAGGTCGGCTTTCGAGAAGACCATCTCCAGCATGCCCAGACGGGTAGAGAAGAATGGCCAGTCGCGGCACATGGTTTCCAGTTCGCTCTGCTTTCCGTCTTCCACCACTTTTTGCAGCGCCGCACCGGCACCCAGCCAGGCCGGCAGCATCAGACGGTTTTGCGTCCAGGCGAAGATCCACGGAATGGCGCGCAGCGATTCAACGCCGCCGGTCGGGCGACGCTTGGCCGGGCGCGAACCCAGAGGCAGTTTACCCAGCTCCTGCTCAGGCGTTGCTGAGCGGAAGTAAGGCACAAAGTCTTTGTTTTCACGCACGTAGCCGCGATAGAGGTCGCAGGAGATGTCAGACAGCTCGTCCATGATCCGGCACCAGGACTCTTTTGGCTCCGGCGGCGGCAGCAGGTTGGCTTCCAGGATCGCACTGGTATAGAGCGACAGGCTGCTGATGGTCACTTCCGGCAGGCCGTACTTGAAGCGGATCATCTCACCCTGCTCGGTCACGCGCAGGCCGCCTTTCAGGCTTCCTGGTGGTTGAGAGAGCAGCGCTGCGTGTGCAGGCGCACCGCCACGACCAATGGAGCCGCCGCGTCCGTGGAACAGGGTCAGTTCAATACCGGCTTTTTCGCAGGTTTTGATTAGCGCATCCTGCGCCTGATACTGCGCCCAGGAGGCTGCCATCACGCCCGCATCTTTCGCGGAGTCGGAATAGCCAATCATCACCATCTGTTTGCCCTGAATAAAGCCGCGATACCAGTCGATGTTCAGCAACTGGGTCATCACGTCGTTAGCGTTGTTCAGGTCGTCGAGGGTCTCAAACAGCGGGGCCACTGGCAGAGCATAGTCAATGCCCGCTTCTTTCAGCAGAAGGTGAACGCCCAGCACGTCGGACGGGGTCTTCGCCATGGAGATCACATAGGCGGCCACCGATCCTTTCGGCGCATCCACGATCGCTTTACAGGTGTTGAGCACTTCGCGGGTGTCGTTGCTTGGCTCCCAGTTGCGCGGCAGCAGCGGGCGCTTGGAGTTCAGCTCGCGGATCAGGAACGCCTGTTTGTCGGCTTCTGACCAGCTTTCATAGTCGCCGATGCCGAGGTAGCGGGTCAGCTCGCCCAGTGCTTCGGTATGACGGGTACTTTCCTGACGAACGTCTATACGCACCAGCGGCACGCCGAAACACTTCACGCGGCGCAGGGTGTCGAGCAGTTCGCCGTTGGCAATGATGCCCATCCCACAGGCCTGGAGCGATTTATAGCAGGCGTACAGCGGCTCCCAGAGCTGTTCGTTCTGGCTCAGCAGACCTTCCGGCTTCGGCAGGCGCTGGCCTTTCAGGCGCGCTTCCAGCCAGGCCTGAGTGGCCATCAGCTGACCGCGCAGTTTTTTCATCAGGAAACGGTACGGTTCGCTGGCGCCTTCTTCACCGGCCAGCGCGCGCAGTTCCGGCGTGGCTTCCACCATCGACAGCTCGGAGATCAGCACCTGAATATCTTTCAGGAACAGGTCGGTCGCTTTCCAGCGGCTCAGCAGCAGGACGTGACGGGTGATTTCCGCCGTCACGTTCGGGTTGCCGTCGCGGTCGCCGCCCATCCAGGAGGTGAAGCGCACCGGAACAAAATCAACCGGCAGGCGGTAGCCCAGGTTCTCTTCCAGCTGTTCGTTCAGCTCGCGCAGGTAGTTGGGGACCCCTTCCCACAGGCTGTTTTCCACCACCGCAAAGCCCCATTTGGCTTCGTCGACCGGGCTTGGGCGATGCTTACGAATTTCATCCGTGTGCCAGGACTGGGCAATCAGCTGGCGCAGACGGCGCATAAGCTGGTTACGCTCGTAGTCGGCAATGTCTTTGTTATCCAGCTGCTTCAGACAGTTGTTCACTTCCACCATTTTGTGGATCAGCGTACGACGGGTGATTTCGGTTGGGTGTGCGGTCAGCACCAGCTCCAGCGAAAGGGATTCCACCGCTTTTTTGATGGTCGCTTCGTTGAGATCGGGCTGGTCTTTGAGTTTACGAAGGGTGCGGGCAATGACTTCCGGGTTGCTGGCCGCTTCGCCTTTTGGCGAAATGCTGTGGTATTGCTCAGCGGTGTTTGCCAGGTTCAGGAACTGGCTGAAGGCGCGGGCAACGGGCAGCAGCTCATCGTTGGAGAGGTTCTGCAAGGTGGTGAGCAGCTCCTGACGATTGGCCTCGTTACCGGCGCGGGAAGATTTGGACAGCTTGCGGATGGTTTCAACGCGGTCGAGGATGTTCTCCCCCAGTGCGTCTTTGATGGTATCTCCAAGCACTTTGCCGAGCATACTGACATTACTACGCAACGCGGAATATTGTTCGTTCATAAAAACCCAGTCACCCCATCATTTTTGTTTATGCCCATGCGAAAATCTTCTGGACATTATTTTGTCATCTCCCTTTATAAAGCCACGTAAAACCCCCGTCGTCAATTGCTGCGAAAACGGTTCAGCAAACGAATAAATGTGGGCAATTTACGAAATTTAATTCGTATTGCGTCAGATAAGAGATGCTTATGGGAATGTGACGAAGATCATGCGATTTGTTGCCCTAACCCTAACCCTAACCCTAACCCTAACCCTCTCCCACAGGGAGAGGGGACTGTTCGGTGCGTTTTTAATGCCAGCAGAAGTGATGCACAACCTGGGTAATGAGTTCGCGAGTGGGCTTGATGAAGCGGGTTTCGAGATATTCGTCCGGCTGGTGGGCCTGGTTGATGGAGCCAGGGCCCAGAACCAGCGTCGGGCACAGCGTCTGAATAAACGGCGCTTCGGTGCAGTAGTTCACCACGTCGGTTTTCTCGCCGAGCAGTTTTTCCACCACCTGAACCAGCTGATGGTCAGGCGGACATTCGTAGCCTGGAATCGGCGGATGCAGTTCGGAGACCGTCAGACGGCCCGGCCAGCGCTCGCTGACCGGTGCCAGCGCTTCGTTCAGTAAGCCATCCAGATCGCTCAGCGTCATGCCCGGCAGAGGACGGATATCCATATGCAGTTCGCAGCAGGCGCAGATACGGTTGGACGCATCACCGCCGTGCAGGCTGCCGAGGTTTAGCGTCGGATACGGCACGGTGAACGCCTCGTAGTGATAGCGCTCTTTCAGATCGTCGCGCAGGGTCATGATGCGGCCAATCGCGTCATGCATCAGCTCGATGGCGTTCACGCCGCGCGCCGGATCGCTGGAGTGGCCGGACTGTCCGAGCACGCGCACCGCGGTAGAAATATGGCCTTTGTGCGCCCGAATCGGTTGCAGAGAGGTCGGTTCGCCGATGATCGCGCAGTCAGGACGAATCGATGTGTTTTCAGAGAAATAACGTGCGCCCGCCATGCTGGTCTCTTCATCGGCGGTCGCCAGAATGTAGAGCGGCTTTTTCAGGGTTGTCACGTCCACGTCACGCAGCGCGTCGAGGATAAAGGCGAAAAAGCCTTTCATGTCGGCGGTGCCCAGACCATAAAGCTTGTTGTCATGCTCGGTCAGCGTGAACGGATCGCGCGTCCAGCGGCCATCATCAAACGGCACGGTGTCAGTGTGGCCAGCCAGCAGCAGGCCGCCCGCGCCATGTCCGGTACTGGCGAGCAGGTTAAATTTGTGGCGTGTTCCGGGGACGGGCTGAACCTCAACGTTAAACCCAAGATCGCTAAACCAACCCGCCAGCAGATTGATTAAAGACTCATTGCTCTGATCCAGGGCTTCTTCCGTCGCGCTGATGGAGGGTGTGGCAATCAGGGCGCGGTAAATCTCGATAAATGGCGGTAAGTTCATTTTCATTGTTGACACACCTTAGGTCGTGATAGTATCAATATTCATGCAATAAATGTGAATAAAAATACATTATCGTTGAGCATAAAGGAACCCGATGTTGAATACGCTGATTGTAGGCGCTAGCGGTTATGCGGGCGCAGAGCTTGTAAGCTACGTAAATCGCCACCCTCATATGACCATAACCGCTTTGACCGTGTCAGCGCAAAGCAATGATGCCGGAAAGTTAATTTCCGATTTGCATCCACAGCTTAAAGGCGTGGTTGATTTGCCTTTGCAGCCCATGTCTGACATCAGCGAGTTCACCGACGGCGTTGACGTTGTGTTTTTAGCCACGGCGCATGAAGTTAGCCACGACCTGGCACCGCAATTTTTAGCGGCCGGCTGCGTGGTCTTTGATCTCTCCGGCGCGTTTCGCGTTAACGACAGCGCGTTCTACGAAAAATATTATGGTTTCACCCATCAGCACCCGGATCTGCTCGAAAAAGCGGTGTATGGCCTGGCGGAGTGGAGCGCAGATAAACTGAAAGAAGCGAACCTGATTGCCGTGCCGGGCTGCTACCCGACAGCGGCGCAGCTTTCCCTGAAGCCGCTGATCGACGCGGGTCTGCTGGATCTGCATCAGTGGCCAGTCATCAACGCCACCAGTGGCGTGAGCGGCGCCGGGCGCAAAGCGGCGATCTCCAACAGCTTCTGCGAAGTGAGCCTTCAGCCGTATGGCGTGTTTAATCACCGCCATCACCCTGAAATCACCACCCATCTGGGCGCGGACGTGATTTTCACCCCGCACCTCGGCAGCTTCCCGCGTGGGATCCTCGAAACCATTACCTGCCGCCTGAAACCGGGTGTGACCAAAGAACAGGTGAGCGAGGTCTTCACGCAGGCGTATGCGGATAAACCGCTGGTGCGCCTGTATGAAAAAGGCGTGCCGGCGTTGAAAAACGTGGTTGGCCTGCCGTTCTGCGACATCGGCTTTGCCGTGCAGGGCGAGCATCTGATTGTGGTCGCCGCAGAAGATAACTTACTCAAAGGCGCTGCCGCACAGGCAATGCAGTGTGCAAATATTCGTTTCGGCTTCCCTGAAACGCAGGCTCTTATTTAAGGTGTGATGATGAATCCATTAATTATCAAACTCGGTGGTGTACTGCTGGACAGCGAAGAAGCGCTGGAGCGCCTGTTTACCGCACTGGTGAACTATCGTGAATCACACCAACGTCCGCTGGTGATTGTGCACGGCGGCGGCTGCGTGGTGGATGAGCTGATGAAAGGGCTCAACCTGCCGGTGAAAAAGAAAAATGGCCTGCGCGTGACGCCTGCGGACCAGATTGACATCATTACCGGCGCGCTGGCGGGCACGGCGAACAAAACGTTGCTGGCGTGGGCGAAGAAACACCATATTGCGTCCGTTGGCCTCTACCTGGGCGATGGCGATAGCGTAAAAGTGACCCAGCTCGACGAAGAGCTTGGCCATGTTGGACTGGCGCAGCCTGGTTCGCCTAAGCTGATTAACACTCTGCTGGAAGGCGGTTTCCTGCCGGTGGTGAGCTCAATCGGCGTGACCGAAGAGGGCGAGCTGATGAACGTCAATGCGGACCAGGCGGCAACCGCGCTGGCGGCCACGCTGGGCGCAGATCTGATCCTGCTCTCCGACGTGAGCGGCATACTGGACGGCAAAGGCCAGCGTATTGCGGAAATGACCGCCGCAAAAGCCGAGCAGCTGATCGATCAGGGTATTATCACCGACGGCATGATCGTTAAAGTGAACGCCGCGCTGGATGCGGCACGCACGCTGGGTCGCCCGGTGGATATCGCCTCCTGGCGTCACGCGGAGCAACTCCCGGCGCTGTTTAACGGTACGCCGATTGGTACGCGTATTCTGGCTTAAGTTTCTGTGCCGGATGGCGCTTCGCTTATCCGGCCTACGTGAATTTTGTAGGCCCGGTAAGCGCAGCGCCACCGGGCAAAAATATCATCATTAAGGAAATTCGTTATGGCACTTTGGGGTGGGCGTTTTACACAGGCAGCGGATCAGCGGTTCAAACAGTTCAACGACTCTTTGCGCTTCGACTACCGCCTGGCCGAACAGGATATTGTCGGCTCTGTGGCCTGGTCCAAAGCGCTGGTGACCGTTGGCGTGCTGACCGCAGACGAACAGCAGCAGCTGGAAGAGGCGCTGAACAACCTGCTGGAAGAGGTGCGTCTGGATCCGGAGCAAATCCTCCAGAGCGATGCCGAAGATATTCACAGCTGGGTGGAAGGCAAACTGATCGACAAAGTCGGCCAGTTGGGTAAAAAGCTCCATACCGGGCGTAGCCGTAATGACCAGGTGGCGACCGACCTGAAGCTGTGGTGTAAAGAGACCGTCGGCGAACTGCTGGCGGCGAATCGTCAGTTGCAGAGCGCGCTGGTGGACACCGCGCAGAACAATCAGGACGCCGTGATGCCGGGTTATACCCACCTGCAACGCGCGCAGCCGGTGACGTTCGCGCACTGGTGTCTGGCCTACGTTGAGATGCTGGCGCGTGATGAGAGCCGTTTACAGGATACCTTAAAGCGTCTGGACGTCAGCCCGCTGGGCAGCGGCGCGCTGGCCGGTACGGCGTATGAAATCGACCGTGAGCAGCTGGCAGGCTGGCTGGGCTTTGCCTCCGCCACCCGCAACAGCCTGGACAGCGTCTCTGACCGTGACCACGTGCTGGAGCTGCTCTCGAATGCCTCTATCGGGATGGTGCACCTGTCGCGCTTTGCCGAAGACCTGATCTTCTTTAACTCTGGCGAAGCGGGCTTCGTCGAGCTGTCCGACCGTGTGACGTCCGGCTCCTCCCTGATGCCGCAGAAGAAAAACCCGGATGCGCTGGAGCTGATCCGCGGCAAGTGTGGCCGTGTGCAGGGCGCGCTGACCGGTATGATGATGACCCTGAAAGGGCTGCCGCTGGCGTACAACAAAGACATGCAGGAAGACAAAGAGGGGCTGTTCGACGCGCTCGACACCTGGCTGGACTGTCTGCATATGGGCGCGCTGGTACTGGACGGCATTCAGGTGAAACGTCCGCGCTGCCAGGAAGCGGCGCAGCAGGGGTATGCTAACTCTACCGAGCTGGCGGACTACCTGGTGGCGAAAGGCGTACCGTTCCGCGAGGCGCACCATATTGTGGGTGAAGCGGTGGTGGAAGCGATTCGTCAGGGTAAAGCCCTTGAAGAGCTGGCGCTTGCCGACCTGCAAAAATTCAGCGCGGTTATCGGGGATGATGTCTACCCGATTCTGGCCCTGCAATCCTGCCTGGATAAGCGTGCAGCGAAAGGTGGCGTGTCGCCGAAGCAGGTAGCGCAGGCGATTGCGGATGCGAAAAACCGGTTGGTTTGAATAGTGCGGGCTGGTGCCCTCACCCCGGCCCTCTCCCACGGGGAGAGGGAGAAAAACGGAGCCTGGCTTAGCGCTGGGCTTTTTTTTACGCAAAAAAAAGCGGACCACGGGGTCCGCAAAAGTTCACGTTGGCTTTAGTTTTTCGAGTTTTGAGAGAAACTCGCTGACGGTGCGGGGACGTCAAGGGTCAAACACGTGCCGCCTCGTCTATGTGATGTATTATTCAACAGAATGCTTGATAGGGATAATCGTTCGTTGCTATGCTATCTATCGCCATGAACTATCGTGGCGACGGAGGATGAATAATGAATATTCGTGATCTTGAATACCTGGTAGCGTTAGCTGAGCATCGCCATTTTCGCCGCGCGGCAGACTCCTGCCACGTCAGCCAGCCAACGTTGAGCGGTCAGATCCGCAAGCTGGAAGATGAGCTGGGCGTGATGCTGCTGGAGCGCACCAGTCGTAAGGTACTGTTCACGCAGGCAGGTCTGCTGCTGGTGGATCAGGCGCGCACCGTACTGCGCGAGGTCAAAGTGCTCAAGGAAATGGCAAGCCAGCAGGGGGAAGCGATGTCCGGCCCGCTGCATATTGGCCTGATCCCAACCGTTGGCCCGTACCTGTTGCCGCAAATCATTCCGATGCTGCACCAGACGTTCCCGAAACTCGAAATGTACCTGCATGAAGCGCAAACCCATCAGCTGCTGGCGCAGCTGGACAGCGGCAAGCTCGACTGCGCGATCCTGGCGCTGGTCAAAGAGAGTGAAGCGTTTATTGAAGTACCGCTGTTCGATGAGCCAATGATGCTGGCGATCTATGAAGATCACCCGTGGGCGAACCGCGATCGCGTGCCGATGGCCGATCTGGCCGGGGAAAAGCTGCTGATGCTGGAAGACGGCCACTGTCTGCGCGATCAGGCGATGGGCTTCTGCTTCGAAGCGGGTGCCGATGAAGATACCCATTTCCGCGCAACCAGCCTGGAAACGCTGCGTAATATGGTAGCGGCGGGAAGCGGTATTACGCTGCTGCCTGCGCTGGCGGTGCCGCACGAGCGTAAACGTGATGGCGTGGTCTATCTGCCGTGTATTAAGCCGGAGCCGCGTCGCACCATTGGTCTGGTTTATCGTCCGGGGTCACCGCTGCGCAGCCGCTATGAGCAGCTGGCAGAGGCCATCCGGGGTGCGATGGATGGCCATTTCGACAGCGCGTTAAAACAGGCGGTTTAAGCCGTTCAGCGCAGCTACCCGATAGGCTTCCGCCATGGTCGGGTAGTTAAAGGTGGTGTTAACGAAGTACTCAATGGTGTTGCCACCACCTTTTTGCTCCATGATCGCCTGGCCGATATGAATGATTTCCGCCGCGCGCTCACCGAAGCAGTGAATACCGAGGATCTCTTTCGTCTCGCGATGGAACAGGATCTTCAGCGTACCCACGCTCATCCCCACGATTTGCGCCCGCGCCAGATGTTTAAACTGGGCACGACCCACCTCGTAAGGCACCTTCATGGCCGTCAGCTGCTGCTCGGTTTTCCCGACAGAACTGATTTCCGGAATGGTGTAGATACCCGTCGGGATATCTTCAATCAGATGCGCCGTCGCTTCACCTTTCACCAGCGCCTGTGCTGCGATGCGGCCCTGATCGTACGCGGCGGAGGCCAGGCTTGGGTAACCAATCACGTCACCGACCGCGTAAACGTGCGGCAGCGCAGTCTGGTACATGCTGTTGACCTTGAGCTGACCGCGGCTGTCGGTTTCAAGCCCGATATTCTCCAGCTGCAATGAATCCGTATTGCCGGTACGGCCGTTGGCATACAGCAGGCAGTCGGCTTTCAGCTTCTTACCGGATTTCAGGTGCATGATCACACCGTCGTCGCAGCCTTCGATTTTCTCGTACTCTTCGTTGTGGCGAATCACCACGCCGCTGTTCCAGAAGTGGTAGGAGAGGGAATCTGACATCTCCTGATCGAGGAACGCCAGCAGCCGGTCGCGGGTGTTTATCAGATCAACTTTGACCTCCATTCCCCGGAAGATCGACGCATATTCACAGCCAATCACCCCCGCACCGTAGATGATCACATGGCGTGGCTCGTGGTGCAGGCTGAGGATGGAGTCGCTGTCGTAAATGCGCGGGTGCGAGAAATCCACGTCTGCCGGATGGTAAGGACGGGAACCGCAGGCGATCACAAATTTTTCAGCGGTGAGCGTCTCAACCGAACCGTCGTGGCACTCCAGCGCCAGGGTGTGTTCATCTACAAAATGCGCGTTCCCTTGCAGAATTTCACAGTGGTTGCGCTCATAGAAACCCTGACGCATGCGCGTCTGCTGGTTAATGACCGTGTCTGCGTGATTCAGGATATCGGCAAAGGAGGAGCGAAGCAGTCGGGAGTGGTCGCTGTAAAGAGGGTTCTGGTTAAATTCGATAATGCGGCTAACGGCGTGGCGGAGGGCTTTCGAAGGGATGGTGCCCCAGTGGGTGCAACCGCCGCCGACATTATGGTAGCGCTCAATAACCGCTACTCTGGCTCCCTGTTTTACCAGACCCATAGCAGCACCTTCGCCGCCGGGGCCGGAACCAATAACTATTGCGTCGTAATCGTAGGAATGTGGCATGGCAAGGCTTACCTGTTCTTATACATAAAAGCAACAGAATCATAACATCATTGCCAGGGTAACCCAATTATCGTTGTGCTTTTTTCGGGCAGTGGAGCACAAACCGCCCGTAAACAATCATTCACAAAGCCAGGTAAACAGATTAATTTTATTCTCTGGTATAGTGCCAACGGGCCTTTGGAAGGATTCAACTATCGTGATGGGCGTAAGAGCACAACAAAAAGAGAAAACCCGGCGTTCGCTGGTGGAAGCCGCATTCAGTCAACTGAGTGCTGAGCGGAGTTTTGCCAGTTTGAGCCTGCGTGAAGTGGCGCGCGAGGCCGGGATTGCGCCAACGTCCTTCTATCGTCATTTCCGTGATGTGGATGAACTGGGCCTGACCATGGTCGACGAGAGCGGTTTAATGCTGCGCCAGCTTATGCGTCAGGCGCGTCAGCGTATCGCCAAGGGCGGCAGCGTGATCCGCACCTCTGTGTCGACATTTATGGAATTTATCGGCAATAACCCTAACGCGTTTCGCCTGCTGTTGCGTGAACGTTCCGGGACGTCAGCCGCGTTTCGTGCCGCCGTCGCGCGTGAAATTCAGCATTTCATCGCGGAACTTGCCGACTATCTTGAACTCGAAAACCATATGCCGCGTGCGTTTACTGAAGCACAGGCCGAGGCGATGGTGACGATTGTTTTCAGCGCGGGTGCCGAAGCGCTGGATGTCAGCATTGAACAACGTAAGCAACTCGAAGAGCGACTGGTATTGCAGCTGCGGATGATTTCTAAAGGTGCGTACTACTGGTATCGCCGTGAACAAGAGAAGTTGGCACATCAAAACGATGAGTGAAGGTGAGTAATGAAACAGTCAGGTCAGGATAAAGGAACGCTGTTGCTGGCATTGATCGCTGGCTTATCCATTAATGGTACGTTTGCGGCGATTTTCAGCTCAATTGTACCGTTCTCGATTTTCCCTATTATCGCGCTGGTGCTGACGGTGTACTGCCTGCATCAACGTTATCTGAACCGCACCATGCCTGTCGGATTACCGGGGCTGGCCGCAGCCTGCTTTATTCTGGGTGTACTGTTGTACAGCACCGTGGTGCGCGCGGAGTATCCGGATATTGGCTCTAACTTCCTGCCTGCGGTGCTGTCTGTGGCGCTGGTGTTCTGGATTGGCTCGCGTATGCGTAGCCGCAAGAGCCAGTTGCCGGAGTAATGAATTATTTGTAGGGCAGGTAAGCGAAGCGCCACCTGCCAAAAAATGCCGGATGGCGCTACGCTTATCCGGCCTACAGATCACCGTGCGGTAAGTAAAACGCCGCACTCCATATGGTGTGTATACGGGAACTGATCGAACAGCGCCAGACGTTCAACCTTGTGCGTCTGGCTTAATGTTTCCAGATTCTTGCACAGCGTCTCCGGGTTACAGGAGATGTACAAAATACGCGGGTACGCCTGCACCATCTTCTCGGTTTCGCTGTCCAGGCCACTGCGCGGCGGATCGACAAAAATTGTCTCACACTGGTAGCTCTTCAAATCAATCCCTTGCAGGCGGTTAAACTCGCGTACGCCGTTCATCGCCTGGGTAAACTCTTCTGCCGCCATACGAATAATTTGTACGTTATCAATATGGTTAGCGGCGATGTTGTACTGCGCGGCTGCCACCGACGGTTTGGCGATTTCCGTCGCCAGCACGCGTTCGAAGTTACGCGCCAGTGCCAGCGAGAAGTTGCCGTTACCGCAGTAGAGCTCCAGCAGATCGCCCGTCGACCCTTCCGTCGCGTTCAGCGCCCACTCCAGCATCTGCACGTTCATGGCGGCATTCGGCTGGGTGAAGCTGTTCTCCACCTGACGGTAAACCATCTCTTTACCTGCTACCGGCAGACGCTCGTCGATGTAATCCTGGTCCAGCATGATTTTGGTTTTGGTCGCGCGGCCAATCAGGTGCACGTTGATGTTCTGCGCGCGCAGCGCATCGCGCAGGGCTTCTGCCTGCTCGCGCCACTCGTCGGTCAGCGCTTTGTGATAGAGCAGAGAAACAATGGCCTGATTGCTTTGGGTGGTCAGGTAGTCAATCTGGAACAGCTTGTTGCGCAGCACCGGATTATTGCGTACACCGTCGATCATTAGCGTCATCAGCTGGTTGATGAGCTCACTCGCCGCCGGAAAACTGTCTACGCGAATGCGGGATTTCGTCTGCTGATCGAAAATGATGTGGTACAGGTCATCGCCATCGTGCCAGATGCGGAACTCAGCGCGCATACGGTAGTGGCTGACCGGAGAACGAAACACCTCGGGAACCGGCGCGTTGAAAGGCGTCATCATACTTTGCAGGCGGACAACTTTTTCTGCCAGCTGTGCGTCGTACTGTTCTGTCGGGAGGTGTTCGGGGGTCATGATGCGTCCTGAGTGATAAAGAATTACGCGGGGATTGTAGGGATTGTGCAGTGGATGTCCAGATTTAATGGCTAATAGCTATCTGGACATCTATACGTGTCTAATTGTAGCATTCTGTTTCCGGTCTCCTGAGAGTGAAAAGGGAATCCAGTGCAAATCTGGAGCTGACGCGCAGCGGTAAAGACTGGCGGGATGAGAGTTGTAGACACTGTGAAAATGGGAAGTCTTCATCCGTATAACGCCACCCAGCCCGAAGACCTGCCGGGATCACGTCGCATTTGGTTTCATCATCGCGTGCTATCGATGAGGCCTGCGGCATCCTTCTTATATTGTGGATGCTTTAACAATGATTAAAAAAGTATCGCTGTTGACGGCGTTTTCCGTCACGGCATTTTCGGGCTGGGCGCAGGAAAGCGCCGACTCGTTGGTGGTGACAGCAAACCGTTTCGAACAACCAGCAAAAACCGTTCTGGCTCCGACCTCCGTCGTGACCCGTGAGGATATTGAACGCTGGCAGGCAACGAGTGTTGTGGAAATCATGTCACGCCTGCCGGGTGTGGACATCGCACAAAGCGGCGGGATGGGGTCAACCTCTTCAACGTTTATTCGCGGTACGGAATCCCGCCATGTTCTGGTACTGATTGATGGTATCCCCCTGAATAATGCCGGGATCAGCAATGTTCCCGATTTAAGCCAAATTCCGACGTCGCTGATTCAGCGTATTGAGTACATTCGCGGCCCACGTTCGGCGCTGTATGGCTCCGACGCGATTGGCGGTGTGATTAACATCATTACCGGGCGCGACAAGCCGGGTGCAGAAATTTCTGCGGGTGTCGGTTCAAAGGGGTATCAAAACTATAACGGTGCCTTCCAGCAGGTGTTCGATAAAACCAAAATCACCATGGCCGGTGATTATACCTATACCCGTGGTTTTGATATTGCCGCAAAAGATGCCCCGCGCCAGCCAGACCGCGATGGTTTTATGAGTAAATCGCTATTTGGCTCGGTGGAGCAGCAGTTTACCGACAGCGTCAGCGGATTCGTCCGTGGCTTTGGCTACGATAACCGCTCCGCGTATGACGGTTACGATCACTATGGTGCGACCGGCATTGATGGGCGGCCGGACACGCGTCAGGTTTACAGCCAGAATTGGGACACCGGGTTGCGCTATAACCAGGGTATTTTCCAGTCACAGCTGGTGGCAGGGTATGGCCGTAGCAAAGATCAGAACTATGATCCGAAAAAAGGCCGCTACGCTGACTCCGCAACCATGGATGACGTGAAGCAGTACACCACCCAGTGGCTGAATACGGTTGAAGTGGGTCACGGCAATATCGGCGCGGGTCTGGACTGGCAGAAGCAGAAAACCCAGGCGGGTACGGGCTATCTGGAAAAAGGTTACGAACAACGTAATACCGGCGTGTTCCTTTCGGCGATGCAGCAGTTCAACAGCGTGACGCTGGAAGCGGCGGCGCGTAATGACGATAACTCTAATTTTGGCAATCACGCCACCTGGCAGACCAGCGCCGCATGGGAGTTCATCGAGGGGTATCGCATCATCGGTTCTTACGGTACAGCGTATAAAGCACCGACCATGAGCCAGATCCACAGTAAAGATTACGGTAATCCGGATCTGAAGCCAGAAGAGAGTAAGCAGTGGGAAGGTGGCTTTGAAGGTCTGACGGGGCCGGTAAACTGGCGTGTGACGGGCTATCGTAATGATATCGATAACCTCATTAATAGCGACCCGCGGACTTACCGTTATTACAACGTCGATGAAGCCCGTATTAAAGGAATCGAGGCGACGGCCCAGTTCGACACTGGCCCGGTAGGGCATCAGATTTCTTACGACTACGTCGACCCGCGTAATGCGAAAACTAACGAAGTCCTGGCTCGTCGCTCAAAGCAACAGGTTAAGTATCAGCTTGACTGGCAGGTGTGGGATCTCGACTGGAATCTGGCGTACCGTTATCTGGGCACTCGCTATGACGTTGCCGTTGATCCGAATACCTATGCAACAGAACGCGTGAAAATGGGCGGCGTCAGCCTGTGGGACGTCGCGGTTTCATATCCTGTCACCTCTCATCTCACAGTTCGTGGTAAAATAGCCAACCTGTTCGATAAAGATTACGAGACAGTTTATGGCTACCAAACTGCAGGACGGGAATACACCTTGTCTGGCAGCTACACCTTCTGATCCGCGTCCCACCGTGCTGGTGTTTGATTCCGGCGTCGGTGGGCTTTCGGTCTATGATGAGATTCGGCAGCTCCTGCCGGATCTCCATTACATCTACGCCTTCGATAACGTCGCGTTCCCGTATGGGGAAAAGAGTGAAGACTTTATTGTTGAACGTGTGGTTGAAATCGTCACCGCGGTACAAAAGCGTTATCCCCTGGCGCTGGCGGTCATTGCCTGTAATACGGCAAGCACGGTCTCTCTTCCTGCCCTGCGCGAAAAATTCCCGTTCCCGGTTGTGGGCGTTGTTCCGGCAATCAAACCTGCGGCGCGTCTGACGGCGAACGGCATTGTGGGGTTGCTGGCTACGCGCGGTACGGTAAAACGTCCTTATACGCGTGAGCTTATAGAGCGCTTTGCCAATGAATGCCAGATCGCCATGCTCGGCTCCGCGGAGCTGGTGGAAATGGCGGAAGCGAAACTGCACGGCGAGACGGTATCGCTTGAAGAGCTGCGTCGTATTCTGCGTCCATGGCTGCGGATGCAGGAACCACCGGATACGGTTGTTCTTGGCTGCACCCATTTCCCGCTATTACAGGAAGAGCTGTTAAAGGTTCTGCCTGAAGGGACCCGGCTGGTGGATTCCGGTGCTGCAATTGCGCGTCGGACGGCCTGGCTGCTGGAACACGAGGCGCCGGATGCGAAATCAGCGGATGCGAACATCGCTTTCTGTATGGCGATAACAAAAGAAACCGAACAACTTTTGCCCGTTTTACGTCGTTATGGCTTCGAAACGCTCGAAAAACTGGCGCTGTAGCACGGTTTTGAGCAAAAAAGAGACGGTTGAACGTTTTTTTTCAAAGAGGGGTTGTCAACGTCGGAGAACTCCCTATAATGCGCCTCCACTGACACGGAACAACGGCTTACAAGCCGCCGGGACAGCGGGGTTCAGAGATGAACGCCAACAGAGAAAAGTGAAAATAATTGCTTGACTCTGAATGAGGAAAACGTAATATACGGGACCTCGCAACGATGAGCTGAAAGCCGCGTTGCAACTGCTCTTTAACAATTTATCAGACAATCTGTGTGGGCACTCAAAGTGACATGGAT
>NZ_JBSKJP010000011.1:0-121019 GCF_053709615.1 Enterobacter sp. UPMP2061 | reverse complement strand
CCGCCGGGCAGCAGCCGCAGAGTATTATTTTTCCGGTGGCGTATAGCCTTCGATATGGACGTCTTTACCCTCGAACAGGAAGTTCACCATCTCCTGCTCCAGCAGTTTGCGGTGTTCCGGGTTCATCATGCTGAGCTTTTTCTCGTTGATCAGCATGGTCTGCTTCTTCTGCCACTGTCCCCAGGCTTCTTTGGAGATCTCGTTGTAAATGCGCTTACCCAGGTCGCCCGGGTAGAGCTGGAAATCCTGGCCTTCAGCGTCGCGCTGTAGGAAAGTACAAAAAATGGTTCTGGCCATACTCATTCCTCTTTGTCTTGCCGATGCTAAACCATTGCACCGACACGTAATTGCTGTAACAGGCGCTCCACGGGAGCCGCCAGCCCGACTGATGGCGGTTGCGCTAAGTTATACCAGAGAGCGTTGCCTTCATCCATGCACGACGTGAATGAGGACACGGGAAGCCACATCGGCACAATATCCAGATGGAAATGGCTGAAGGTATGACGGAACGCGTTGAGTTGCGTCAGGGTATCGGCCGCAATGCCGCGTTGTTCAAGCCATGCCCGAAGCGAGGCTTCATCCTCAAACTGTGGGAAGCAGTATAGACCACCCCACAGGCCACTCGGCGGGCGCTGAGCGAGAAACACCTCGTCGCCATGCTGCATCAGCAGCATGTACCCGGTGCGTTCAGGCAGCGTCTGCTTCGGTTTTTTCCCCGGATACTGCGCCCAGGTGTGGTTCGCATACGCCACGCAGAGGTTGTTTACCGGGCAGAGTTCGCACTTCGGTTTTGAACGGGTGCAGACCATCGCGCCCAGATCCATCATCGCCTGGTTAAAACGCTCCACCCCTTTCGCCGGAGTGACCGCTTCACTGATCTCCCACAGGCGTTTCTCAACCTCTTTCTTGCCCGGCCAGCCATCTACGGCGTAGCAGCGTGCGAGCACGCGCTTGACGTTGCCGTCGAGAATAGGGAAATGTTTGCCTAAAGAGAGGGAGAGGATTGCGCCTGCGGTTGAACGCCCGACGCCGGGCAAATCCGCCACCTCGTCAAAGGTCTCCGGGAATTTACCGTTGTGGCGGGTGGCGACCTGCTGTGCGGCTTTGTGCAGGTTGCGCGCGCGGGCGTAATAGCCGAGGCCGGTCCACAGGTGCAGTACCTCGTCCAGCGGCGCGTTGGCCAGATCGGTGATTGTCGGGAAGCGCGCCATAAAACGCTCGAAGTAAGGAATGACCGTCGCGACCTGCGTTTGTTGCAACATCACCTCAGAGAGCCATACTTTGTACGGCGTTTTTTCAATTTGCCAGGGCAGGGTTTTACGCCCGTATTTGTCGTACCAGTCCAGCACCTGGGCTGAAAATTGAGAGGCTTGCATGGTCATCGATTCGCTTAATCAGGGACGCAGATTGCAGCACAGCGTCAATCTGCTGTAAACCGGATCTTTCCCATGCTTGCATAGAAGCCTTAACTTTGGATAATGCCCGTTTCCCGAACATTCTCACAAGCAGACAACTCTTTTATGAAAAACGACGTCATTTCACCGGAATTTGATGAAAACGGTCGCCCGCTGCGCCGTATTCGCAGCTTTGTCCGCCGTCAGGGGCGCCTGACAAAAGGGCAGCAACACGCGCTGGACAACTACTGGCCGGTGATGGGCGTTGAGTTCAGCGAGCAACCGCTCGACTTCACCGACCTGTTTGGCCGCGACGCGCCAGTGACGCTGGAGATTGGTTTTGGCATGGGCACCTCGCTGGTGACTATGGCGAAAGCGCGCCCGGAGCAGAACTTCCTCGGTATCGAAGTACACTCGCCGGGCGTCGGCGCGTGCCTGGCAACGGCCCACGAAGAGGGCGTTGAGAACCTGCGCGTCATGTGTCACGACGCGGTGGAAGTGCTGCACAAAATGATTCCTGACAATTCTTTGAACATGGTTCAGCTCTTTTTCCCTGACCCATGGCACAAAGCGCGTCATAATAAACGCCGTATCGTTCAGGCGCCGTTTGCCGAGCTGGTGAAAAGTAAGCTCAAGCTGGGCGGCGTTTTCCACATGGCAACCGACTGGGAACCTTATGCGGAACATATGCTGGAAGTGATGTCGTCCCTGGACGGGTATAAAAATCAGTCTGAAAGCAACGACTACGTACCGCGTCCGGATTCACGTCCGGTGACAAAATTTGAACAGCGTGGCCATCGTCTTGGTCACGGCGTATGGGACTTAATGTTCGAGAGGGTGAAATAATGGCAAAGAATCGTAGCCGTCGTCTGCGTAAAAAGATGCACATCGAAGAATTCCAGGAAGTGGGTTTCTCCGTTGCCTGGCGCTTCCCGGAAGGCACCAGCGTTGAGCAGATCGATCAGGACGTTGATGCGTTCATCAACGAGGTGATCGAGCCAAACAAGCTGGCCTTCGACGGTAGCGGCTATCTGGCGTGGGAAGGTCTGATTTGCACCCAGGAAGTGGGGAAATGCACCGAAGAGCATCAGGCGCTGGTACGCAAATGGCTTGAAGACCACAAACTGGAAGATGTCCGCGTTAGCGAACTTTTCGACGTTTGGTGGGACTAATAAAGCAAGAACGGGCCAGCATTAGCTGGCCCATTTTGTCTGAGGGAGTGTTAAAGATGCGCAAAACGTTGCTGGCTGTTGCTTTACTGGCAATCGGAACCACCGCCCATGCGGAGTATAAATGTAGCGTCACCCCGCGTGATGACGTGGTGCTGAGTCCGCAAACCGTGCAGGTTAAGGGCGAGAATGGCAATCTGGTGATTACGCCGGATGGCAACGTGACCTTTAACGGCAAATCGCAAAACCTGACGGCCGCCCAGCGCGAGCAGGCGATGGACTACCAGGCCGAGTTGCGTACCGCGCTGCCCTGGATCAACGATGGCGCGCTGACCCGCGTTGAAAAGAGCCGCGTGGCGCTGGATAAAATCATCACCAAAGAGGTGGGGGAGAGCAGCAATATGCGCACCCGCCTGACGAAGCTGGATAAACAGCTGAAAGAGCAGATGAACCGTATTATCGAGACGCGCTCTGATGGCCTGACGTTCCACTATAAGGCGATCGATCAGGTGCGTGCCGACGGTCAGCAGCTGGTGAACCAGGCGATGGGCGGCATTCTCCAGGACAGCATCAACGAGATGGGCGCCAAAGCGGTGCTGAAGGGGGGCGGTAATCCGTTGCAGGGTGTACTGGGTAGCCTGGGCGGACTGCAAACCTCGATTCAGAACGAGTGGAAGAATCAGGAAGCCGATTTCCAGCAGTTCGGCAAAGACGTGTGTAAACGCGTGGTGTCGCTGGAAGACAGCCGGAAGGCGCTGGTGGGGACGCTGAAGTAACGCCTCTGCGCGCAGGACCCCTCACCCCGGCCATCTCCCACAGGGAGAGGGAGTAACCAGTTCCCTCTCCCTGTGGGAGAGGGTTAGGGTGAGGGCATCAGGCATTGCAATCGTTGCAAAATAGCCATCAGCACCTGCTCCTCATTAGTCCTGAATTCATTATTCCAGAACCGTACGACTTCCCAGCCGTTCGCATTCAAAAACTCGGTACGGTGAGAATCATACTTCTCTTTGTTCTGATGCTGCCCACCGTCCAGCTCAATAATCAGCTTCGCCTTAAAGCAGGCAAAATCCACGATATACGGTCCAACCGGCATCTGACGGCGAAACTTATACCCGAAGAAACGACGATCTCTGAGCAAATACCAGAGGCGTAATTCTTCGGGCGTCATTTGTTTGCGGAGTTGTTTTGATTTTTCCATCCCCACACTCTGCCAGCCTTTCCCTCAGCCAGCAGAACGGGATGTAAAATCCTGAATCAGCCTTCAGGATTTTCAGCGAGGAACAGCTCAAGAAGGGAGTTTAAGAACAGCTTGCCGTGCTCGGTGATCTGCCAGGACTCATCACACTCGGTCAGGTACCCCTGCGCCAGCGCCTCGTCAATCTGCGGGCGAATCACCGACTCCGACAACCCGGTGTAGAGCGCAAACTCCGCGCGTGGGGCGGCTTCCAGCAGACGGAAGCGGTTCATAAAGAACTCAAACGGTTTATCCAACGCCTCGACGTCGTGCTGACGCTCCAGGTAGCGGCCTTCCATATACCCGCGCGGATGGCGGGTTTTAGCGGTACGCAGAATGCGTCCGTCCGGGAAGGTCACTTTGCCATGTGCGCCGCAGCCAATCCCCAGATAATCACCAAAACGCCAGTAGTTCAGATTGTGCTGACACTGATAGCCCGGCTTCGCATACGCCGACGTTTCATATTGCTGATACCCCGCCGCGGTCAAAAGCTGGTGGCCCTGCTCGAAGATATCCCACAGCGCGTCATCGTCCGGCAGCACCGGAGGACGGGAACCAAACAGGGTGTTAGGCTCAATGGTCAGCTGATACCACGACAGATGCGGCGGATTCAGTTCAATCGCCTGACGCAAATCGTCCAGCGCTTCTTCGAGCGACTGATCCGGCAGGCCATGCATCAGGTCGAGGTTAAAGCTGCGCAGCCCAAGCCCCGTTGCCAGGTTTGCCGCGCGCTTTGCCTCTTCCGGGCCGTGGATACGCCCCAGACGCTTCAGCTTTGGCTCGCTAAAGCTCTGCACGCCGATAGAGATACGGTTCACGCCCGCACGCTGATACTCGACAAAACGGTCGGCCTCAACGGTACCGGGGTTGGCTTCCATCGTAATTTCAGCATCCACTGCCAGGTTCAGGCGTGCGCGCACGCCATCCAGCAGCGTCTGCATCGCCGGGCCTGAAAGCAGGCTCGGTGTACCGCCACCAATAAAAATGGTCTTCACTTCACGTCCCTGTGCGTACGATACATCAGCATCCAGATCGGCCAGCAGATGCGCGACGTAATCATCGTGCGGCACTTCGCCCTTCAGCGCGTGCGAGTTGAAATCGCAGTACGGGCATTTCTGCACGCACCATGGGATGTGAATATAAAGACTCAGAGGCGGCAAATTAGCCATTACGCAGTGCTTCCAGTAACAGTTTCAGGGCGCGTCCACGGTGGGAGATCGCGCTTTTCTCTTCGCGGGTGAGTTCCGCAGCGGTTTTTCCCTCGGTCGGGACAAAGAAAATCGGGTCGTAACCAAAGCCGCCGTTGCCCGCCGCTTCACGGGTGATCACGCCCGGCCAGCTGCCGTGACAGACAATCGGCGTGGGATCTTCCGCGTGACGCATGTAGACCAGCACGCAGTGGAACTGCGCGGTACGCTGTTCGTCAGGGACGTCTTTCAGGGCCACAAGCAGCTTTTCCAGATTCTGCTGGTCGGTGGCGTCCACCCCGGAATAGCGGGCGGAGTAAATCCCCGGCGCACCGCCCAGAAAATCCACGGCCAGACCGGAGTCATCGGCTATCGCGGGCAGTCCGGTGATCTGCGCCGCATGGCGCGCTTTCAGAATGGCGTTTTCGATAAACGTCAGGCCGGTCTCTTCGGCGGAGTCCACGCCCAGCTCGGTCTGGGCCACCACGTCCAGCCCAAAATCATTTAATAGCGAGGCCAGCTCGCGCACTTTACCGGCGTTACCGGTGGCGAGAACAACTTTCTGCATGGTTTAGTCCTGTTCTTTCAGAGCCGCGACTTCCGTCGGGATAGATTGCGGGTCAAGGATTTTTACCTGTTTATGCCGGCCAAGTTCACCTTTCTCAATGATGACCTGGCTTTTAGCGACGCGAAACTGTTTAGCCAGATATTTGGTCAGATGCGCATTCGCCTGGCCGTCAACCGGCGGGGCAGTGATGGCGACTTTTAGCTCGTCGCCATGCAGCCCAACAATACTGTCGCGGCTGGCTTTCGGCTGAATGTACAGCCGCAAAACCAGCCCGTCGGCGCAGGGGCTAACTGCACTCATAACGCCATCCACAGCCCCGGCAGCAGCATATTACCCGTCGCCTGTAACAGTTCCGCGATACCCATATTCAGCACGTACAGCAGCAGAACGAGAAGCATCGGGGAGAAGTCGATTCCGCCCATTGCAGGCAGCAGGCTACGAATCGGACGCAGCAACGGTTCAGTCAGCTGAATCAACGCGTACTCCACCGGGCTACGGCCCCGGCTTACCCAGCTCATGATCGCCATCACCAGCAGGACCCAGAAGATCAGCGAGCCGACGGTTTTAACCAGGATCAGAACGGCTGAAATCCAGATAATCGGCTGGAAAGTGATGACCATAAACAGCACGATCGCTTTGATAACGCTCAGAATAAACGCCATCAGCAGAGATGAACTGTCAATTGGCCCCATTGCCGGAATGACGCGGCGAAGCGGCCCCACAACGGGCTGCGTGATTTTCACGATAAATTGTGAGAATGGATTGTAAAAATCACAACGGGCCCACTGCATCCAGACGCGCAACAGCAGCGCCATCGTATACAGTTCAATGACCGTTGAAAGCAGGAAAGTCAACGTCTTCATGGCGTTCCTCAGGTTTCCTTATTATTGGGGGTAATCGCGCGCACCGAAAATTGCCGTGCCGATGCGCACCATGGTGCTGCCTGCCGCGATGGCGGCTTCCATATCGTCCGACATGCCCAGAGAAAGCGTGTCTACCGTGTCATAGCGCGCCTTAAGCGCCTCAAATGCTACAGCCATTTGCTGTGCCACGGCAAACTGCCTTTCATAACTTGACTCTGGCGCCGGGATAGCCATCAGCCCGCGCAGGGTTAAGCGCGGCAGCGCCGCCACGTCTGCCGCCAGCGCCTTCAGTTCGCCCAGCGTAATGCCGGACTTGCTGTTTTCATCGCTGATGTTGATTTGAATCAGCACGTTAAGCGCTGGCATCTCCATAGGGCGCTGGTCGCTCAGACGGGTAGCGATGCGCAGACGATCGATGGTGTGGCACCAGTCAAAGTGCTCTGCTACCAGACGGCTTTTGTTCGACTGTAGCGGACCGATAAAGTGCCATTGCAGGTCTGTATTTCCCCGTTCCCGGAAAGCGCGAATTTTATCCACGCCTTCCTGCACATAGTTTTCACCAAAGGCACGATGACCGGCGGCTATCGCTTCTGCGATGGCGCTCGCAGGCTTAGTTTTGCTGACTGCAAGCAACGTAATTTCTTCTGGAGCACGGCCGCAACGCGTTGCCGCGGCTGAGATTTTGTCCCGGACCTGTGCCAGGTTATGCGCAATGTCGTTCATTTTCCGAGGAGTAGTCTATGGATGTGGAAGAAATTGTGGCCCTTAGTGTAAAGCATAACGTCTCCGATCTACACCTGTGCAGTGATTCGCCACCGCGCTGGCGCAGGTCAGGCCGTCTTGAACCTGCGCCGTTTCCGCCCCCGGATGTGGAGGCGTTATTAAAAGCGTGGCTCAACGACGAACAGCAGGGCGCATGGTGGGCAAACGGGCAGGTGGATTTTGCCGTTACCCTCGCAGGCCGTCAGCGGCTGCGCGGCAGTGCGTTTAAGCATATGCACGGCGTTTCGATTGCGCTGCGGCTGTTGCCGCTGACGTGCCCGCAGCTCTCTGCGTTAGGTGTGCCGCGAGCGATCCCGGAGCTGCTGTCCAATGACAATGGCCTGATTCTGGTCACTGGCGCCACCGGCAGCGGGAAATCGACCACCCTGGCCGCGATGGTCGATTTCCTCAATCACCAGACGGACGGGCATATTCTGACCCTGGAAGATCCGGTGGAGTTTATGTACCAGAGCGAACGTTGCCTGATCCAGCAGCGGGAGATAGGCCAGCACAGCCCGTCCTTTGCCGAGGCGCTGCGCAGCGCGCTGCGTGAAGATCCGGATGTGATTCTGCTTGGTGAGCTGCGCGACAGCGAGACGATACGCCTGGCGCTGACGGCGGCGGAAACCGGCCATCTGGTGTTAGCCACGCTGCATACGCGCGGCGCGGCGCAGGCGATCGAGCGCCTGGTCGACACCTTTCCGGCGCAGGAGAAAGATCCGGTGCGTAATCAGCTGGCGGGAAGCCTGCGTGCGGTCCTGGCGCAGAAGCTACTTCAGGATGTCCAGGGCGGGCGCGTGGCGCTGTATGAGCTACTGGTGAATACCTCGGCGGCGGCAAACCTGATCCGCGAAGGCAAAACCTGGCAACTGCCGGGCATTATTCAAACGGGGCAGCAGGCGGGAATGCAGAACTTTGAGCAGAGTCTGGCGGAGCGACGGGCGCAGGGGCGGCTGTAGCCCCGGCGCTCAGTAACCCTGTTCGAAATAGCTTTCGAGGATAATGACGGCTGAAGCTGAATCCACGCTGCCTTTGTTCAGCGCCCGGAAACCACCGTGCTCGAACAGGCCAGCGCGTGCCTCGACGGTGCTCAAACGTTCATCGTGCAGCTTAACGGAGACGCCAAAGCGGCCATGGATTTTGTTCGCGAACTTGCGCGCGCGGGCGGTAAGCGGTTGCTCGGTGCCGTCCATGTTCAGCGGCAGGCCGACAATCACGTCGTCCGGCTGCCACTCTTTGAGCAAGCGCTCAATAAGGTTCCAGTCCGGCGTGCCGTCGTTAGCTTTCAGCGCCGTGAGCGGGCGAGCGGTGCCGGTGATCCGTTGACCCACAGCGACGCCGATGCTTTTGGTGCCGAAGTCGAAGGCGAGAAGGGTGCCGCTCATTACGCGTGCCCCGCAACGCCAGGCATGGTCAGAATATCAATGCCAATCAGTTTTGCCGCGTCACGCCAGCGATCGGCGATAGGGGTTTTAAACAGGATATTCATATCCGCAGGGGCTGTCAGCCAGGCGTTGTCCAAAATTTCTTGTTCCAGCTGCCCTTTTTCCCAGGAGGCGTAGCCGAGCGCAACCAGCACCTCAGAAGGCTGACTGGCAGTGCCCAGCGTTTCAAGCACGTCGCGAGAGGTGGTGACGACGGTGTTATCGGAGATACGAATGCTGGACGAGAAAACCGGCGGGGTATGCAGGATAAAGCCACGATCTTCTGCAAGCGGGCCGCCGAGCATCACCGGTTTATCGAGACGGATTTCCGGCAGCCGCGCTTCAGCAGGGATTTTCAGCTTGTCCAGAATGCCTTCCACCTGGAGGTTTTCCAGCGGCTTATTGATGATAATCCCCATCGCGCCGTCTTCGTTGTATTCGCAAATATAGACCACGGAGCGGCGGAAAATTGGATCCTGGAGAGCAGGCATGGCAATAAGAAAGTGATGCTGTAAATTCATTGTCAGAGGTACTGTTTCCTGGTTTAAAAAGCGACAGCGCCCAGTATGGGGATAAACACAGGCGCTGTCACAGGTTATTTCTGTAAACGTTTTTCGATAGCGTCCATCAGCATTCCGGTGATCGAGATCGGGAATTCCGCTTCGATTTCACGAATGCAGGTCGGGCTGGTGACGTTCACTTCGGTCAGACGATCGCCGATGATATCGAGACCGACGAAGATCAGGCCTTTGGCTTTCAGCGTAGGGCCGACGCGGCGGGCAATTTCCCAGTCGCTTTCGCTTAACGGACGCGGTTCGCCACGGCCGCCAGCCGCCAGGTTGCCACGGGTTTCCCCTCCCTGCGGGATACGCGCCAGGCAGTAAGGCACCGGCTCGCCGTCTACGACCAGCACACGCTTGTCGCCGTCTTTAATGGCTGGCAGATAGTTCTGCGCCATGCAGTAGCGGGTTCCCAGCTCGGTCAGCGTTTCGGCAATCACGCCAATGTTCGGATCGCCCTCTTTCACGCGGAAGATCGACGCGCCACCCATGCCGTCCAGCGGTTTCATGATGATGTCGCCGTGCTTCTGCCAGAATTCTTTCAGCTGCGTTTTGCTGCGGGTGACGAGCGTTTCCGGCGTCAGGTCAGAGAACCATGCGGTATAGAGCTTCTCGTTACAGTCGCGCAGGCTCTGCGGCTTGTTGACGATCAGCGTTCCTTTCTCTTCGGCACGCTCAAGGATATAGGTGGCGTAAATGTATTCGGTGTCGAACGGCGGATCTTTACGCATCAGGATCACGTTAAGGTCGGCCAGGGCAATATCCTGCTCGGTACCGAATTCGTACCATTTTTCGTAGTTCTGCTCGACGTTAACGATGCGGGTGCGTGCGCGGGCTTCACCGTTGATCAGGTAAAGATCGTTCATCTCCATATAGTGGAGTTCATAGCCGCGACGCTGCGCTTCCAGCAGCATAGCGAAGCTGGAGTCTTTCTTGATGTTAATGTTTGCGATGGGGTCCATCACGATGCCGAGCTTAATCATCTTCTTCTCCGGTTATGGGTCAGGCTTTGCTTCAACCCAGATCGCCAAATCGCACCTGTAGCGCGGTAATGGCGGTGAGTGCCGTTGTCTCAGTGCGCAGAACGCGAGGTCCCAACAGAATATCAGTAAACTGGTAACGCGCCGTCATGGCAATTTCGTCAGCCGACAGGCCGCCTTCCGGGCCAATCAGCAGGCGTACACGCTCAACGGGCAGCGGCAGCGTATTGATGCTGGCGCTGGCGCGCGGATGAAGATTGAGCTTAAGCCCGCTCTCCTCTTCTGCACACCAGTCCTCCAGATCCATCGCCGGGCGGATCTCCGGGATACGGTTGCGGCCGCTCTGTTCGCAGGCCGCAATGGCAATTTTTTGCCACTGCTGGATCTTTTTGTTCAGACGTTCCGCATCCAGTTTAACGCCGCAGCGCTCAGAAAAAAGTGGCGTAATGAGGCTTACACCCAGTTCAATGGATTTCTGAATGGTGAACTCCATCTTTTCCCCACGCGACATCACCTGGCCCAGGTGAATGTGCAGCGGGGATTCCCGGTCATCCACTTCGCCACGCAGCACCTTTACGTGCACGCTTTTTTTGTCGGCGCGCGTAATTTCAGCGTCGAAAACCTGATTAGAGCCGTCAAAGAGCTGAATCGCCTGGCCTGCCCCCATGCGCAGCACGCGACCTACATGGTTTGCGGCATCATCAGACAGGGCGATTTCGCCGCCTGGGGTAATCAGTTCAGGGTGATAGATGCGAGGGATGCGCATAGTCAGAAATTCCATGTGTCATGCGATATAAGCGAATTGCCGTAGTGTAGGTTAGCTCTTTTGCGCCTGGCAAGCCCGCTGGACGTAAGGGTTGTGATTCCCCTGGACTTTGGCGATACGTTCGTCGCGCTGGCATTCCCAGTCCGTCACCGGGTAGAGCTTGTCCCAGGCATTGAAGAGCTGCGTCTGCTGGCGGGAAAGGTTGAGATCGTAGCGGTCGCGCATATAGAAGTATGTGCGGGCGATGCTGCCGCGTGCGCGGGCAGGCGGTTCGGCGACTTTCTCTTTGAAATCGACCTTCATGGCGCACTGACCGTACTGGCCTTCGCCACCGTTCCACTGGCTGTACATGAAGTTTCCGCGGTCGCCATTGACCTCACCCACGGCGGGTTGCAGGTTGTGCATATCGCTTTCCATCTGGCGGTAGACCGGATCTTTGGCGCAATTTTTACGTCCACCGTCCTGCCAGCACTGGCGCTGGTGGCCAAACTGCCAGGCCGGAACAACGTGTTCCCATTCGATTCGGCTGGCGCGATTCTCGTTCTTGCGCACCTTATAGCCGCAGGATCCCAGATCCACGACCCCTTTCTTACCCTGCCAGTTAATTTTACAGCCGCAGTAGAAATCACCCGGTACGTCGGCGTTAATCTTTACGCCCGCGGTTTTTGCCTGAGAGAAACTGTGAATACCGTCGGCCAGAGCATGGCCGGAGAGCGCTGTCGCCAGAAAAGCGACCGCGAGAGAAACATTACGGGACATCTTACACTCCGTGTCAAAACGAGCCCGCAACGTAACGAATGTTGTTCCCGTATGCAATCAGTCAGATCAGGAAAGTTCCTGAAAGTTCGAGTGATTATTCCGCAACCAGCGGTTCGCCGCATTTAACGCAGCGATAGGTCGCCTCGCCGCGCACAACGCGGTTATGGCGGCGGACGGTAAGCTGGTGCTGCTGACACTGGCAGCGGTAGGGGAAGGTATTGCGGCGTACCGATTCCAGCTCGAACTGATGGGTGCGGCGGGCCGGAACCCCGAGCACCGCCTCCATCATCCATTTCCACTCTTTGCCGTGCGGTGCGACGCGGCCAAAGTGCTTCCACACCAGAAGGTGGGCCAGCTCGTGCGGCACCACTTCGTCGATAAACGCCTGCTGGTTTTCCATCATCAGCACCGGATTCAGGCGGATCTCATACGACTCCAGCCAGGCTGTGCCTGCCGCGGTGCCACGCTGCTGATAGACCAGCTTCGGTTCAGGATAATTGCGGCCGAGCTTCAGGTTGGCCTGGGCGAGTTTTTCCCGCAGGCTGCGCATGACGGCTTGCTGAATGGCGATGGGGAGACGGGGAGCTTTCATAGGGGCAGAGCATAAAGCGGGAAGCGGGGAGGCGCAAGAGGCGCCTCCCGCAGGAGGATCAGTCGTGTGCGCCGATTTCGCGCAGAGGACGACCTTTCATCAGGTTACGTTCAATGTGTTCCAGTGAAACATGTTTGGTTTCAGGAACCAGCCAGATAGTGAGAACGATAAAGAACAGGTTCAGACCGGCGTAGACCCAGAAGGTATTGGCGTTACCCAGGGTATTGAGCATGGTCAGGAACGTTGCGCCGACGATCATGTTGGCAATCCAGTTGGTTGCGGTAGAACAGGTGATACCAAAATCACGCCCTTTCAGCGGCTGGATCTCAGAGCACAGCACCCAAATCAGCGGACCGGCGCTCATCGCAAACCCAATGATAAACATCAGCAGCATCGCCACGGCGAAGTACTGTGCCGTTGGAGAGTGAATGCCCATGTGCATCATGGTACCCAGCACGCCCATCCCGACGGCCATCACCAGGAAGCCCAGCGTCAGGGTTGGCTTACGTCCCCAGCGGTCCACCAGACCGATAGCGATAAAGGTCGCCAGCACGTTGGTCAGGCCGACGATCACGGTGCCCCACATCTGCTCGGTGGTGTTGGTGTAGCCCGCCAGTTCGAAGATTTTCGGCGCGTAATACATGATGACGTTCATCCCGGTGAACTGTTGCATGATCTGTAACAGCACACCGAGGAACACCGCGCGGCGGAAGTTGCTGTTCTCTTTGAACAGCGCCCAGCCGGACTGTTTGACCTTCAGGCTTTCGCGGATCTCTTCCAGCTCGTTTTTGGCTTCGGCGCTGGTATCACGCAGGCGTAAGAGCACGCGTTCGGCATCATGGAAGCGGCGTTTGGCGGCGAACCAGCGCGGACTGTCCGGCAGGAAGAAGACGCCAATCAGCAGCAGGATGGCTGGAATGATGATTACGCCCAGCATCCAGCGCCATGCGCCGCTGTAGCTGAATGCGGTATCCGAGAGATAAGCCCCCAGAATACCGATGGTGATCATCAGCTGATACATGGAAATCATGCTGCCGCGGATTTTTTCCGGAGCGATTTCAGACAGGTACAGCGGGGCAGTATAAGACGCCACGCCCACTGCCAGACCGAGCAGCACGCGGGAGATGATCAGCACTTCAACGTTAGGCGCAGCGGCAGAGAACAGTGAGCCGGCAACGAACAGGATCGCGCCGATCATCAGGCTCTTTTTACGCCCGAGCTTAAAGGAGAGCCAGCCGCTACCGACCGCGCCGACGGCGGCACCGAACATCATGGAGCTAACCACCCATTCCTGAGTGTGTGCGCTAATCTGGAACTCATCGGTGATGAAAGGTAATGCACCGGCAATTACGCCAATATCCAGGCCAAAGAGTAATCCTGCCAGAGCGGCGAGGAAGCAGACGAAGAACGTCATTGCCTTATTGGACGTACGCCCCTGTTTATTATTGTCAGGCATTATGCCCTCCAGTTGGGTTATCAGTTTTTACGATATTAAGAGTAGGTGAGCGGCTCATAAAAATATGTGAGTCAAATCACAACGGTGTAATCGGTTACACTAGCTTGTAACCGTAAAAATAATTAAAGCTTTGAAAATATAGAGGTAAATTAATTGATGTGCATCGCGTTTGCACAAATTTCAGACTTAACTGAAAGGGAATGTAACAGCAGAAGAAATGCGATCATGCAAAGGGAATATTCTGAAAGCGGGGTATAGAGAGTGAGGTGTAAACGGTTCCAAACATTGCCGGGTGGCGGCTGCGCCTTACCCGGCCTACAAAAACTCACTACCCGTAGGTCGGGTAAGGCATAGCCGCCACCCGACATAAAAAAGGCCAGCACAAAGGCTGGCCTGTTTAAGCTACTGGCAGTCGATTATTTCAGACCGGCAGCATCACGCAGCAGAGCGGCTTTGTCGGTTTTTTCCCATGGGAAATGTTCGCGGCCAAAGTGACCGTACGCTGCGGTTTCCTGGTAGATTGGGTGCAGCAGATCCAGCATCTGAATCAGACCGTATGGACGCAGGTCGAAGAACTCACGCACCAGCAGGGTCAGCTGTTCAGAAGGCACTTTTTCAGTACCGAAGGTTTCCACCATGATGGAGGTTGGCTCAGCCACGCCGATAGCGTAGGAAACCTGAATTTCACAGCGGTCAGCCAGACCGGCAGCAACGATGTTTTTCGCTACATAACGTGCAGCGTACGCCGCAGAACGGTCAACTTTAGACGGATCTTTACCGGAGAATGCGCCGCCGCCGTGACGTGCCATGCCGCCGTAGGTATCTACGATGATTTTACGACCGGTCAGACCGCAGTCACCCATTGGGCCGCCGATAACAAAGCGTCCGGTTGGGTTGATGAAGAATTTGGTCGCAGAGCTCAGCCATTCAGTTGGCAGAACCGGCTTGATGATCTCTTCCATCACCGCTTCTTGCAGGGATTTCTGGTCAATCTCTTCAGCATGCTGCGTGGAAAGAACCACTGCATCGATACCGACGATTTTCCCGTCGTCATACTGGAAGGTCACCTGGCTTTTCGCATCCGGACGCAGCCACGGCAGGGTGCCGTTTTTACGCACTTCAGCCTGACGCTGCACCAGACGATGGGCGTAGGTTACCGGCGCTGGCATCAGCACGTCGGTTTCGTTGGTTGCGTAGCCGAACATCAGGCCCTGGTCACCCGCGCCCTGTTCCAGCGGATCGGCACGGTCAACGCCCTGGTTGATATCCGGAGACTGTTTGCCAATCGCGCTCAGTACGGCGCAGGAGTTGGCATCAAAGCCCATATCAGAATGTACATAGCCAATCTCACGCACCGTGTTACGGGTGATCTCTTCGATATCAACCCATGCGCTGGTGGTGATCTCACCGCCAACCAGAACCATGCCGGTTTTGACATAGGTTTCACACGCTACGCGCGCCTTTGGATCCTGCGCGAGGATCGCATCCAGCACCGCATCGGAGATTTGGTCAGCAATTTTATCAGGATGTCCTTCTGATACGGACTCGGACGTAAACAGGTGTTTTGCCATGTTTTATTTCACCTAAGAGGAATTTGGTTAGCTCAAGCTGCTGTGTGGAATAGCCATAGGAGATAATTCTACCAAGGCCTACAGGATTTTGACACTGGCAGTCTGAGTGTTAATCGGTATGGATGGATTAACATCTGGACGTCTATTTTAGGTCACTTCTTCACCCGATTTCCAGTTTTTTTTGACTCACCTCTCACTGCGTTGAAAACACGGCTGGAAATTTTTCCTGACGACGCTGGCAACCTGCGCATTTTTGTTTTGCTTTTTAGCGACCTTCTCGGTATAAAACGCGGCGCGCGGCTCATATAAAATAAGCGCTCGATGAATACATCGTGTCGCCACTTCCAGCCGGGTTAAGCAGTGAACTTTTAGCTTTGGCTTGTGGTCCGTTTCAGCAGAGGCGGCCGTGGAGGTGATACGAGATAATGAACCATCGTTTTCCGCTCATTCAGCGCAGCCGTTCTGGCGCGCATTTGATTCCCACCCGCACTTCTGGTCTAAACACCTGCCGATGTTATACCCATCTCGGTGCTTCTCAGGATTCCAGAGCCGGTCACGCTTTGTGAAAACTGAACAAGGGCGCTCTTGTTAATACAGGAGTTTTCTCGTGGTTTCGCCGAACCTTGTCATACAGAGTTCGGATACGTGTTTTACAATGATATGAATAAGAAACCGGTCGCACGGTCTGGATTTCAGCATACTCTGCTGGGAAATGGAGCCGTTAATGGGTTGTTATCGCCGTATAACGCTGCGATAGTAGTCAACTGTTTTACACTTAATACAAAGAGTTGAGGTTCGCTATGTCTGACGACATGTCTTCGCTTTCGCCTTCGTCAGCAGGCGAACAGGGTGTACTACGTTCTATGCAGGAGGTTGCGATGAGCTCCCAGGAAGCCAGCAAGATGCTGCGCACTTACAATATTGCCTGGTGGGGCAATAACTACTACGACGTTAACGAGCTGGGCCACATCAGTGTCTGCCCGGATCCGGACGTCCCGGAAGCGCGCGTGGATCTCGCTAAACTGGTGAAAACCCGTGAAGCGCAGGGTCAGCGCTTGCCTGCACTGTTCTGCTTCCCGCAGATCCTGCAACATCGCCTGCGTTCTATTAATGCCGCGTTCAAACGCGCGCGGGAATCGTATGGTTATAACGGCGACTATTTCCTCGTTTACCCGATCAAGGTCAATCAGCACCGTCGCGTGATTGAGTCCCTGATCCACTCCGGCGAGCCGCTGGGCCTGGAAGCAGGCTCTAAAGCGGAACTGATGGCGGTTCTGGCGCACGCGGGCATGACCCGGTCGGTGATCGTCTGTAACGGCTATAAAGACCGCGAATACATTCGTCTGGCGCTGATTGGCGAGAAGATGGGCCACAAGGTCTATCTGGTGATCGAGAAGATGACCGAAATCGCGATCGTGCTGGAAGAGGCCGAGCGTCTGAACGTGATCCCACGCCTTGGCGTGCGTGCGCGACTGGCGTCGCAGGGTTCCGGTAAATGGCAGTCTTCCGGCGGTGAAAAATCCAAGTTCGGCCTCGCGGCGAACCAGGTGCTTCAGCTGGTGGAAATTCTGCGCGAGCGCGGTCGTCTGGACAGCATTCAGCTGCTGCACTTCCACCTCGGTTCGCAGATGGCCAATATTCGCGACATCGCCACTGGGGTGCGTGAATCCGCGCGTTTCTACGTTGAGCTGCATAAGCTCGGCGTGAATATTCAGTGCTTTGACGTGGGCGGCGGCCTGGGCGTGGACTACGAAGGGACCCGCTCGCAGTCTGACTGCTCGGTAAACTATGGCCTGAACGAATATGCCAACAACATCATCTGGGCGATTGGCGATGCCTGCGAAGAGCACGGCCTGCCGCACCCGACGGTGATCACCGAATCCGGCCGCGCGGTCACCGCGCACCATACGGTGCTGGTCTCTAACATCATCGGCGTTGAGCGTAGCGAAATCACCGAAGCCACGCCTCCGGCAGACGATGCTCCACGTTCCCTGCAAAGCATGTGGGAAACCTGGCAGGAGATGCACGAGCCGGGCACGCGTCGTTCCCTGCGCGAATGGCTGCACGACAGCCAGATGGACCTGCACGATATTCACGTCGGCTACTCGTCAGGCACCTTCAGCCTGCAAGAGCGCGCGTGGGCCGAGCAGCTCTACCTGAATATGTGCCACGAAGTGCAGAAACAGCTCGACCCGAGCAACCGCGCGCACCGTCCAATTATCGACGAGTTGCAGGAGCGTATGGCGGACAAAATGTACGTCAACTTCTCCCTGTTCCAGTCGATGCCGGATGCCTGGGGTATCGACCAGCTGTTCCCGGTTCTGCCGCTGGAAGGGCTGAACCACGCCCCGGAACGCCGCGCCGTGCTGCTGGACATCACCTGTGACTCCGACGGCGCAATTGACCACTACGTCGACGGCGACGGTATCGCGACCACTATGCCAATGCCGGAGTACGATCCGGAGAACCCGCCAATGCTGGGCTTCTTTATGGTGGGTGCGTATCAGGAGATCCTCGGCAACATGCACAACCTGTTCGGTGATACCGAAGCGGTTGACGTGTTTGTCTTCCCTGACGGCAGCGTGGAGGTTGAGCTGTCCGACGAAGGGGACACTGTGGCGGACATGCTCGAATACGTTCAGCTGGATCCGAAAAAACTGCTCACCCAGTTCCGCGATCAGGTGAAAAACACCGGTCTGGACGATGCCTTGCAGCAGCAGTTCCTGGAAGAGTTTGAAGCGGGTCTGTACGGGTATACGTATCTGGAAGACGAGTAAGAAAACCTCCCTCTCCCTGTGGGAGAGGGGCGGGGTGAGGGCATCAGGCCGCTGTGCCGCCGATGCCCGGTGGCGCTGCGCTTACCGGGCCTACGAATGTAGGCCGGAGAAGGCGAAGCCGTCATCCGGCAGAATGCTATACTCACTTGAACCCGTATGAATTAACGGCGATAATTCGCCCCAATATGCGATTTACGAATCAATCCCTTCCTCGTCGGGTTTAACGACGCGGAGGGGATTTTTTTTCATCTGTTTTTAATGTATCGACTTTATAAGAGGTCAGGACATGAGCACTTTAGGTCATCAGTACGATAACTCTCTGGTATCTAACGCGTTTGGTTTTTTACGCCTTCCGATGAACTTCCAGCCGTACGACAGCGATGCTGACTGGGTGATCACCGGCGTACCGTTCGACATGGCAACGTCCGGTCGTGCGGGTGGACGTCATGGCCCGGCGGCGATCCGTCAGGTTTCCACTAACCTGGCCTGGGAGCACAACCGCTTCCCGTGGAACTTCGACATGCGCGAGCGCCTGAACGTGGTGGACTGCGGCGATCTGGTGTACGCCTTCGGTGACGCGCGTGAAATGAGCGAAAAATTGCAGGCGCACGCCGAGAAGCTGCTGGCGGCCGGTAAACGTATGCTCTCCTTCGGCGGTGACCACTTCGTGACCCTGCCGCTGCTGCGCGCCCACGCGAAGCACTTCGGTAAAATGGCGCTGGTGCACTTCGATGCGCACACCGACACCTACGCGAACGGCTGCGAGTTCGACCATGGCACCATGTTCTATACCGCGCCGAAAGAAGGCCTGATCGATCCGAACCACTCCGTGCAGATCGGCATCCGCACCGAGTTCGACAAAGACAACGGCTTCACCGTACTCGACGCGGGCCAGGTGAACGATCGCGGCGTGGACGATATTCTGGCTCAGGTTAAGCAGATCGTCGGCGATATGCCTGTCTACCTGACCTTCGACATCGACTGCCTGGATCCGGCATTCGCACCGGGTACCGGTACGCCGGTGATCGGCGGCCTGACGTCAGACCGCGCCATCAAGCTGGTGCGTGGCCTGAAGGATCTGAACATCGTCGGGATGGACGTGGTGGAAGTAGCTCCGGCCTATGACCAGTCCGAGATCACCGCGCTGGCCGCGGCGACCCTGGCGCTGGAAATGCTCTACATCCAGGCGGCGAAAAAAGGCGAATAAGCCTTACGCGCTGATTGCTGCTGCGCGCCGCATGCGCAGCAGCAACATTCCCCCGGCAAGCAGGGTGACAACCTGCGAGACGACCAGCACCGAAAAGCCTGAACTGACCGACCCCACCGATCTCATCACCATCCCCATCAGCAGCGGAATAAACGCCGCGCAGATATTGCCGATCCCATTGATTATGCCGTAAGCGCTGCCCACCGCTTCCCGCGCGGCGTGATGCTGGATCACCGCCGGAATAGCCGCTCCCTGTAGCCCCCAGAAGACGTTAGCCGAAAGCATAAACAGCGCCAGCCAGGCAGGCTGATGGCTGAGCATCAGCGCGACCACGGACAGCGCCGTCATCGCCCCGCCCACCACAAACAGCACCGGTGCCTGTTCCGGACGCATTTTGTCGAGCAGCACGCCGCCCAGAAACTTTGACCCCAGGCTCAGCAGGAAGGGGACCGCCGCAAGCATGCCCGTGGCATGCAGCGAGAAGTGGTGCTCGTCACGCAGCCATGCGGGCAGCCACGCGCTGCTGCCCCACAGATAGCTCAGCGTGGCGATTTCAACCAGCAGGATCCAGCCCAGCAGCGGCGTCTGCCAGGCCAGCGTGAAGGTGTGAACAAACCCCGGTTTTTTCATCTTCACTGGGCTGTGTGGCGCGGGCAGAAAACGCCAGATGAGCCCGCCGCCCAACACCAGATTCATCACCGCCAGCGCGTAAAACGACCCGGCCCAGCCCAGATGCGCCATCAGCCAGGTGACCAGCGGAAAGCCCACGGCCAGCCCGAGCGAGACGCCCAGCGCGGTGACGGCGTTGGGTTTGCCGATCTCTTGCGCACTAAAGTTATCGCTGATAAAGCGCGTCTTCAGCGAAAAGAGCGGCCCTTCGGCAACACCCAAAATCACGCGGGCGATAAGCATGCCCATTAGCGAACCCAGCAGCGGAGAAATTGCGCAGACCGCGGCCCAAATCGCAATGCTGCTTAATAATCCCTGACGGTAATGGAGTTTGCTTTCGATAACCGGCGTTAATAATAAAGCCGAAAAACCATAACCCAGCAGAAAGCAGGTCATGAGCATTCCCTGTAACATTCTGTTTTCATTTAGCTGAAAATGTTCGGCAAATTCCGGGTTTAAAATCATTACCGAGATATTTACCCGATCGACGTAGGAAATAATAATGAGTAATAACAGTGCAATTGTACCTTGCCATCTTGCCGTCATCATGCCCGCCTTACGTTTTCATCTATTTATATTTTTATCAAAGTGATTGTCACGGATCTAAAATGGTTCACTGGTGAAACTCATTGTTTATTAAGAGTAAATAAATTTTTTGTTTCACAGGTGAAACGCCGAAGATGTGACGTTACTTTATTTTTAAGGAACAAAAAGAAAAGAAGTCAATATCTTTTATTGAAATGTCGAGGGCATTAATAAATCGTATTTATCACGCCGCGATAATGAAAATTTCATATCGCTGCATTTTTTCGTGATCCTTTGCACACTTAGTTAATTAATACCTGTTTGATTAACAAATTCGTCACATTGTCGCTTGACGAAACATTCATCGCTTTTATATTGACCGTATTAAATAAGAAACAGAGTTTCATATATGAAACAAAAGCCTGGAGGATCGTGATGAGCTGGATAGGCGTATGTGACGCAGAGCAAGTACAGGAAGATTTCCCTTTTAGCGGCAACGTCGACGGTAAAGAGATCGGCGTTTACCTGATCGACGGTGAATATTACGCGCTGGAGGACGTATGCCCGCACGCCTATGCCCTGCTGAGTCAGGGCTTCGTGGAAGACGGCAAGGTGGAATGCCCGCTGCATGAGGCGGTGTTCGACGTCAAAACCGGCCAGTGTCTGCACGGCCCCGGAGGACGCAACCTCAACCGATACCCGGTTCGGGTCTTTGAAAACCAGATTCAGATTACCTTCGTTGAGGAGACCGTGGCATGAGTGACACGCTGAACTACAACCCGGCGCTGCCGGAAAGCCGCCAGTTTACCCCGCCGGCAGAGGGCGGTAATGGCGCCATTCACAAGCCGGGCGAGTACCAGAACCTGATCTGGCAGACCCGCAGCCGCGAGCCGGAAAGCTGGGAAGTGAAGCTGATTGCGACGCTGGAAGATCTCTTCGAGCAGGGCGTTGAAACCTTGCCGGAGCTGGTAAGCGGGCTGAACGCGGTGCGTATGCACGACCAGCAGGGCGAGCCGTGGAGCGACGCCAGCTTCCAGGCATTCTTACAGGTTAACGGCTACTGAGGGCAACGCGATGACGACGACCGTACAAAACTATCTTGATAAAGGCCTGCGCGGCCTCTGGTATCCGGTGCTGGCGAGCTGGGAAGTGCAGTCTGCGCCGGTGGGCATCACCCGCCTGGGCGAGCAGATTGTGGTCTGGCGCAATAAAGATGGACAGGTTCAGGCGCTGGAGGACCGCTGTCCGCATCGCGGTGCGCGCCTGTCGATGGGCTGGAACCTCGGGGACCGCATTGCCTGCTGGTATCACGGCGTAGAGGTGGCGGGCAACGGCGAGGTGAAAGACGTGCCCGCCGTGGATAAATGTCCGCTGGTCGGCCAGCAGTGCGTGCGCAGCTATAACGTGCAGGAGGCGCACGGCGCCATCTTCCTGTGGTTTGGCGTCACCGCGGACCAGCAGCCGGACGAACTGACCTTCCCGGATGAACTCGCCGACACGGAAAACTTCAGCAACTTCCTCTGCACCGCCGCGTGGAAATGCAATTACCAGTACGCGCTGGAAAACGTGATGGACCCGATGCACGGCACCTATCTGCACTCCTCGTCGCACTCGATGGCGGAAGGGGACCGCAAGGCCGACATGGTGCTCCAGCCGACCAAAACCGGTTTTATTTTCGAGAAGAAAGGGCAGAGCGGCGTCAATTTTGACTGGGTGGAGCTGGGCAACAGTGGCACCTGCTGGATGCGCCTCTCCATTCCGTACAAGAAGCGCTTCGGACCGGGCGGCCACTTCTTTATCGTCGGCATGGTGGTGCCGGAAGATAACGACAACTGCCGCGTCTTCTTCTGGCGCATCCGCCGCGTACAGGGCTGGCAGCGCGATATGTGGCGCTTCATGTACCGCAACCGGCTGGAAAAACTGCACTGGGAAGTGCTGGAGCAGGACCGTGTGGTGCTGGAAAGCCTGGCGCCAAACGCCCGCGACCATGAGTACCTGTATCAGCATGACGTTGGCCTCTCGCGCCTGCGCCGCATGATGCAAAAGGCCGCCAAAGAGCAGCTGGCGATGCGTGAAGCACAGCAGGGAGCCGCCTGATGAATGGGCTGCTGAGCGGCAAGCGCATCGTGGTGACCGGCGCCGCGCGCGGGCTGGGCTACCACTTTGCCCAGGCCTGCGCGGAGCAGGGCGCGGCGGTGGTGATGTGCGACATCCTCAAAGGCGAGCTGGCCGAGAGTGCCCACCGGCTGCGCGAGCAGGGCTATGCGATCGAATCGCACGTTATCGATCTGGCCGATCAGCACTCTATCGACCAGGTGTTCAGCGCCATTGGCGAGCAAGGGCAGATTGACGGCCTGGTGAACAACGCGGCGATGGCGACGGGCGTGGGCGGCAAAAACATGCTTGATTACGATCCGGATCTCTGGGATCGGGTGATGAGCGTCAACGTGAAAGGCACCTGGCTGGTGACGCGCGCCGCCGTGCCGCTGCTGCGCGAAGGGGCAGGCATTGTGAACGTGGCGTCCGACACCGCGCTGTGGGGCGCGCCGCGCCTGATGGCCTACGTTGCCAGCAAGGGGGCCGTGATTGCCATGACCCGTTCAATGGCGCGCGAACTGGGGGAAAAACGTATCCGGATCAACGCCATCGCACCGGGGCTAACCCGCGTCGAGGCGACGGAATATGTCCCCGCTGAACGGCATCAGCTCTACGAAAACGGACGCGCGTTAACCGGCGCGCAGCAGCCGGAAGATGTCACCGGCAGCGTGGTCTGGCTGTTAAGCGATCTGTCGAGGTTTATCACCGGACAGCTGATCCCGGTCAACGGCGGTTTTGTCTTTAACTAAGGTAGGGCGATGATGGCAAACGATCAGGAAGTGAAGTATCTGGTGCCGGGGCTGGAGCGCGGTTTACAGCTGCTGTTGGCCTTTGGCGAGCAGCATCGCGATCTGACCTTTGCCGAACTGCACCGGCTGGTGGATATGCCGAAGGCCACCGCCTATCGCGTGGTACAGACGCTGGAGTACATGGGATTTCTGGAGCGCAACACGCGCACCAATACCTTTTCGCTGGGCATGAACGTGCTGCGTCTTGGCTTTGAGTACATCGCCTCGCTGGACGTGGCGCAGGTCGGCCAGCCGGTGATCGAGCAACTGCGCGACGTGAGCCAGTGCAGCAGCCATCTGGCGATCCGCGACGGGCGCGACATTATCTACATCGCCCGCGTCAGCGCCGCCGGGTCGCGCATCAACCAGGTCAGCATTGGTACCCGCCTGCCGGTGCACTGCACCTCGCTGGGCCGCATGCTGTTGACCGATATTTCCCGCGCTGATTTCGAACAGCTGTTCCCGCATGAGCGTCTGCCGGGCAACACGCCGGGGCAGCTTCACGACCGCGAAGCCCTGTGGCAGATGGTGCAGCAGGACAAAGCCCGCGGGTATGTCATCGGCGAATCATTCTTCCGCCACGGCATCTCTTCCATCGTCTACCCGGTGTATGACCGAAGCGGCCGCGTGGCGGCGGTGGTCAGCATTCTGGTGCCGTCGGAGGAGATCCCGCAGAGCGACCGCGAGCGCCTGCAAAACGAGGTTCGCCTCGCGGCGGATAAAATTTCTGGCTTCTTAGGGTATTTGTCACAGGCCAGTTAAATCAGTGAGTTAACGTCAGGCGCTTGACTGCGTCGGGCATGTTTTACGCCCAATCTGGGCCAGATGAGGCAACGAACGATGAGTGTAACCGGAATTGAAAAGCTGGAATTTGGTGTGGAAGACCTGACGCACTGCGCCAAATTTATGCGTGATTTTGGCCTGACGGGCGATGCCAGCGGCCAGCGTTTCACCACCCTGAGCGGCGCGCGCGTGGAGCTTAACCCGATCGACAGCCCCGACCTGCCGCCCGCGTTTGAAGCGGGCAACACCCTGCGCCGCATGACCTGGGCGGTTGCCAGCCAGTCTGATCTGGACGCGCTGCGCCCGAAGCTGGCGCAACAGCCAGGTTTTCGTGAAGTGGGCGACGCGCTGGAGTGCCTGGACCCGAACGGCATGACGCTGCGCGTGCAGGTGACCCAGCAAACTGACGTGGAGCTGAACGTCGAGCCGATTAACCAGTGGGGCGATGCCCGCCGTATCGACACCCCCAGCCCGGTTTACGATCGCGCCCAGCCGATCAACGTGGGGCATGTGGTGTTCTTCGTGGAAGAGCTGGCGGCAGTGGAGAAATTCTACCGCGAGGTGCTCGGCTTCCAGGTCTCGGACCGCTATATCAACCGCGCCGTGTTCCTGCGCTGCGGCGTGCGCGGCGGCCATCACAACCTGTTCCTGCTGCAACTGCCGAACCGCAAGCGCGGCCTCAACCACGTGGCCTTCACCGTGCGCGACATCCACGAGGTGATCGGCGGCGGTATCGCGATGAATAAACATGACTGGAGCACCTTTATCGGGCCGGGCCGTCATCCGGTGTCGTCGGCGTACTTCTGGTACGTCAACAGCCCGACCGGCGGGGCGTTTGAGTATTACACCAACGATGATTACCTGACGGAAAACTGGCAGCCGCGCGAGCTGGAGCATTCGCTGGTCTCCTTTACCGAGTGGGCGGTGGAAGGCGGGATTGACCACGACACGCGCCGCCAGCAGAAAAAGCCGGAGGCGGTATGACGTCGCGCATTGTCATTATCGGCGGCGGTCAGGCGGGCGGCTGGGCAGCGAAAACCCTGCGCGATGAGGGCTTCGACGGCGAAATTTGCGTGGTGGCGGAAGAGGAATGGGATTTCTACGAGCGCCCGCCGCTGTCGAAAGCGTCTTTGCTGGAGCCGGACGCAGCGCTTCCAAGGCTGTTTAGCGACGAGACGCAGCAGGCGCTGAACCTGGCCTGGTACCGGCCGCTACGCGCTGAATCTGTCGATCGCGATGAGAAAAAAGTCGTTCTCAGCAACGGCGAGCAGCTTAGTTACAACATCCTTTTAATCGCTACCGGCGGTCGGGCGCGCCTGCCTTCGCAGGCGTGGGCCAGCCATCCGCAGGTCTATACCCTGCGCTACTGGCAGGACGCGCAGCGCCTGAAGGCGCGTCTGGCGGAAAGTAAAAAACTGGCGATCGTCGGCGGCGGCTGGATCGGACTGGAGATTGCTGCCTCGGCGCGGAAAAGCGGCGTGACGGTCACCCTGTTCGAGCAGCAGCCTGCCCTGTGCATGCGCTCGGTGAGCGGCGAGGTATCGCAGCGCTTAGAGGCCCTTCACCGCGAGCAGGGGGTGGAGATCCGTACCGGCTGCGGTGCGCTGGAGCTGGAGGACGACGGCGGCCTGCCGGTCATCCACTGCGACGGCCAGCGTGAAACCTTTGATGCGGTCGTGGTCGGGATCGGCGTCGATCTCAATCTGGAGCTGGCGCGCGATGCGGGGCTGAAAACCGGGCGCGGGATCGTGGTTGATGCCCAGGGACGCACGTCGGATCCGTTCATCTTTGCCGCAGGAGATGTCGCCCAGCACCATCACTACGGGCTGTGCATCCAGTCCTGGGCCTTCGCCCAGAATCAGGCTGCGGCGACGGCGAAATCGATGCTCAACCCCGATGCGCCAGGTTACGACGACGCGCCGTGGCTGTGGTCGGATCAATATCAGCACAATATTCAGATCCTCGGTATTCCGCAGCCAGGCAGCAGAACGGTCGTGCGTGAAGAGGCGCTGTACTTCTCGCTGGACGACAACGGGAGGCTGACGCAGCTGGTGGCGTTCGACGATGCGCGTACCGTCAAGCTGGCGAAGCGCTGGATGGCGGCGGGGCGGGATCTGTCCGACGTGCCGCTCGCCGACCCGACCTTTTCACTGATGTCACTGCGATAGCTAACCCGCACCCGTAGGGGGAGAGATGACCACACTAGAGACTAACACCGCACCGGTTGAGGCGAGCGGTGAGGGGACCCGCACGCCCGAAAAAGCGGTGCGCTGGGCCATCCCGCTGTCGCTGCTGGCCTGCGTGCTGCTGGCGTTTTTCGACAAAATCAGCATCGCGGCGCTCTTTTCGGATACCCATTTCCAGCAGGCGATGGGCATTGATTTCGACACCACGCGTCTCGGCATTTTGATGAGCGCTTTCCTGCTGAGCTATGGCTTCTCATCGGTGTTTTTAAGCGGTTTAGGCGACAAAATCGCGCCGCTGCGCCTGCTCACCGGGATGATGGCGGTGTGGTGCGTGCTGATGGTGGCGATGGGCTTTACCCATAACTACACGCTGATGATCGTCCTGCGTATTCTGCTGGGCGTGGCGGAAGGACCGCTGTTCCCGCTGGCCTTTGCCATCGTACGTCACAACTTCCCGCAGCATTTACAGGCACGCGCCACCATGCTGTGGCTGCTGGGTACCCCGGTGGGCGCGGCGATTGGTTTCCCGCTCTCCCTCTGGCTGCTGAACACCTTTGGCTGGCAGAGCACTTTCTTTGTGATGGCCATGCTTACCGTGCCGGTGCTTATCTTTGTGCGCATTGGTCTGCGCGGGATCCGCCTGGAGGCAAAACCCGGCACCTCGCAGGCGTCCCGGGACGAGCGGCGCGCGGCGCGGCGTGAGCTGTTCGTCAGCCCGCACTTCTGGATCATCTGCATCTTTAACATCGCTTTCCTGACCTATCTGTGGGGCATCAACGGCTGGCTGCCGGGCTACCTGATCAAAGGCAAAGGCATTCATCTGGAGCACGCGGGCTGGCTGTCGTCGATGCCGTTCATCGCCATGCTGGCAGGGGAAGTGATTGGCGCGTGGCTCTCGGACAGGGTCGATAAGCGCGCGGCGGCATGCTTTATCTCCATGGCGGGGGCGGCCGTCGGGCTGGCGGCGGTGATGCACCTTGATACCCCGCTGGCCGTCATCGCGGCGATGAGCTTCAGCACCTTTATGTGGGGCACCGGCGCACCCAACATTTTCGCCCTGCTGGCGAAGGCCACCCATCCCCGGGTGAGCGCCACGGCGGGCGGTATCTTCAACGGGCTGGGAAACTTTGCGGGCGCGCTGTCGCCGGCGGTGATGGGTGCGCTTATCGCCTTCACCCACAGCATGGATTCCGGGCTGATTTTTCTGGCGGTGATGGCGGCGGTGGGCTGCGTCCTGTTACTGCCGCTGCTGAGACGTTACTGAGGAGAGTGTCATGACTGATTCAACCGTAACCAACACAACAGGCATCAAACCTGACCATCTGACGATGGAAGAGTGGGTCGAGTCGCGCATCGCGCGCTTCGAAGGCCGTAAATACGACTGGAACGCGCTGAAGTTCCAGGCCGATTTTGACCCGAAATACCGCCGGGCGCAGATGCGCTACATCGGCACCGGCGCAACGGGCGTCGCGAACGACACCAACACCGTGCAGGCGGACCATTTTACCTTCTCCACCATGGTGCTGCCGTCGAAGTGCGAAGGGCCGCTGCACCTGCACGACGACGTGGAAGAGGTGTTCTTCATGCTTAAAGGGCAAATCACGCTGATGATCCAGGACGGCGACAACTACACCGAAACCGTGCTGCGCGAGCGTGATCTGATCTCCGTTCCGCCGGGCATCTATCGCGGCCTGTTTAACCACGGCGAAGAAGAAGCGCTGATGTGCGTCATGCTGGGGACCAACAAGCCGGAAATCCCGACCTATCCGTCCGACCATCCGCTTTCCAAAGTGAAGCGGAACTAAGGGGGCATGATGACGGGTTTTCGTGAACAGGGAAGCGGTATTCCGCTGATGCTGCTGCACGGGATCAGCTCCGGCGCCGCCTCCTGGCACAAGCAGATGGCGCTGAACGGTTTTCGCGTGCTGGCGTGGGACATGCCCGGTTACGGCGAAAGCCCGATGCTGGCCGTAGCGCGGGCGAACGCGGGGGATTACGCCGACGCGCTGGCGGCGATGCTGGATCGCGCCGGTGTCTGGCAGGCAGTGCTGGTCGGCCATTCCCTGGGGGCGCTGGTGGCCAGCGCCTTTGCCGCGAAGTTCCCTGAGCGCGTCATCCATCTGGTGCTGGCCGACGCCGCGCAGGGGTACGGCAATGCCGCGCCGGAGCAGCGGGAGCAGGTCTGGCGTAACCGCGAGCGGCAGATGGCGCTGGGGGGCGACATCCTCGCCCAGACCCGCGCCGCGAAGCTGCTGCGCCCCGGCGCGCGCGCGGAAGATATCGCCACCGTCGCGTCGGGCATGCGGGCGCTGCGCCCGGAAGGCTATCTCGCTGCCGCGTGGATGCTGGCACATGACGACATTCACGGCTGGCTTAAACGCTATTCCGGCACGTTTGAAGTCTGGTGCGGCGAGCAGGATGCCATCACCCAGCCGGAACTGGTTCAGGGTCTGGCGCTGCGCTACGGCATGCCGTTTATCGCCATTCCGCAGGCCGGGCACGCCAGCTATCTCGATAACGACGCGTTTTTCAACCAACAGCTTTTACGCATTAACGAAGAGGTGCGCGATGAATGCACAAATTGACGGGCGCGTAGCGGTCGTTACCGGCGGTTCTTCCGGCATTGGCTTTGAAACGCTGCGCCTGCTGCTGGGTGAAGGGGCGAAAGTCGCCTTCTGCGGCCGTGACCCGGACCGGCTCGCCAGCGCCCATGCGACGCTGCAAAACGAATTTCCTCACGGGGAGATTTTCGCTTACCGCTGCGACGTGCTGAACGCCGACGAAGTTCAGGCCTTCGCGGATGCGGTGCAGGCGCGCTTTGGCGCGGCGGATATGCTGATCAACAACGCCGGGCAGGGCTACGTGGCGCACTTCCATGACACCCCGCGCGAGGCGTGGCTGCACGAAGCCGAACTCAAACTGTTCGGGGTGATTAACCCGGTGCAGGCGTTTCAGCCTCTGCTGGAGCAGTCAGACATTGCCTCTGTTACCTGCGTGAACTCCCTGCTGGCGCTACAGCCGGAGGAGCACATGATCGCCACCTCCGCCGCTCGTGCCGCGCTGCTGAACATGACGCTGACGCTGTCGAAAGAGCTGGTGGGCAAAGGCATTCGCGTCAATTCCATTCTGCTCGGCATGGTGGAATCCGGCCAGTGGCAGCGCCGCTTTGAAAACCGGGCGGACAAAAGCCTGAGCTGGCCGGAATGGACGGCGGATATCGCGCGCAAGCGCGGCATTCCAATGGCGCGCCTCGGCAAGCCGCAGGAGCCCGCGCAGGCGCTGCTGTTCCTCGCTTCGCCGCTGGCCTCGTTTACCACCGGCGCGGCGCTGGACGTTTCCGGCGGCTTCTGCCGCCATCTGTAAGGACACATCATGAAAAAGGTAATGTTGATTGGTTTTGGCGCCATGGCGCAGGCGGTGATTGAGCGCCTGCCCGCCGGCGTGGCTATCGGCTGGATCGTGGCGCGCGCGTCTCACCATGCCGCCATTCACGACCAGTTTGGCAATGCGGTCGAGGCGCTGACGTCGCCGATGGCGTGCGCACAAACGCCGGATCTGGTGCTGGAATGCGCCAGCCAGCAGGCGGTGGCCCAGTACGGGGAAGAGATCCTGCGTCGCGGCTGGCATCTGGCCGTCATTTCCACCGGCGCGCTGGCGGACAGCGCGCTGGAGCAGCGTCTGCTCGCTGCGGGCGGAAAACTGACCCTGCTTTCCGGTGCGGTGGCCGGTATCGACGGGCTGGCGGCGGCGAAAGAGGGCGGCCTTGAGCGCGTCACCTATCAGTCGCGCAAAAGCCCGGCCAGCTGGCGCGGCAGCTATGCCGAGCAGCTTATCGATCTGAATGCGGTGTCAGAGGCAAAGGTTTTCTTCGAGGGCAGCGCCCGCGAGGCGGCGCGCCTGTTCCCGGCGAACGCCAACGTGGCGGCGACCGTGGCGCTCGGCGGCGTCGGGATGGACGACACCCGCGTGCAGCTGATGGTTGACCCGGCAACGAAACGCAATACCCACACGCTCCACGTGGAAGGATTGTTCGGCGAGTTTCATCTGGAGCTGAGCGGACTGCCGCTGGCTTCTAATCCTAAAACCTCCACCCTGGCGGCACTGAGCGCGGTGCGCGCCTGCCGCGAGCTGGCCCTGAGCTGAGGAGTGACGATGGACGATCTGAAGATTTTTATCGGCGGCCAGTGGCGACACGGCGGCGGCAACCCGATGCAGAGCCACTTCCCGGCAGACAGGTCGATCAACGCGACGCTGAATGCCGCCAGTCTGGATGACCTGGAGGAGGCGGTAGCCGCCGGAGAGCGCGCCTGGCGCGATCCCGCCTGGCGTAACAGCCTGCCGCATATGCGCGCGAAGATCCTGCATAAGGTTGCCGATCTCATTGAATCCCGCGTCGACGCGCTGGCGCAGATGCAGAGCCGCGATAACGGCAAGCCGCTGGCGGAAGCGCGCGGGCTGGTGTTGAGCGCGGCGGGAACGGCGCGCTACTTTGCCGCCGCCTGCGAGCTGCTGGAAGGGGAACTGCCCACGCCGCGCCAGCCGGATCTGCTGACGCTGAGCCGCTACGAGCCCCTTGGCGTGGTGGCGGCCATCACGCCGTGGAACTCGCCGATTGCCAGCGAAATGCAGAAGGTCGCACCGGCGATTGCCGCCGGAAACGCGGTGATCCTCAAGCCGGCCGAAGCCACGCCGCTGATGGCGCTGAAGCTGGCGCGGATTTTTGAACAGGCCGGGCTGCCCGCCGGGCTGCTGAGCGTGCTGCCGGGCAAAGGCTCGGTGATTGGCGATGCGCTGGCGCGCCATCCTCGCGTGCGCAAAATCTCCTTTACCGGTGGAACCACCACGGGCCGCCATCTGGCGCACGTGGCGGCGGAAAAACTGATCCCGGCCTCGCTGGAGCTGGGCGGCAAATCGCCGACCATCGTGCTGGAGGATGCTGATATCGAACAGGCCGCGCGCGGGATCTGCTATGGCATTTTCAGCTCGGCGGGGCAGGCGTGTATCGCCGGATCGCGGCTGTTTATCCACGAGAGCATTTACGCCCCGCTGATGGCGAGGCTGCTGGAATTAACTCGCGGGCTGCGCGTCGGACACCCGTTTACCGACGGCGTGCATGTCGGACCGCTGATCGGCGAAAAACATCGCCAGAGCGTGATCGAGTACGTCGAACTGGCGAAGCGTGAAGGGGGCCGCGTGCTGTGCGGCGGCGAGATCCCCGCCGATCCCGCTCTGGCAAACGGCAGCTTTTTCCAGCCCACGATTATCGAAGGGCTGAGCAACAGCGCCCGCGCCTGTCAGGAAGAGATCTTCGGCCCGGTGCTGGTGGCGATGCCGTTTGCCGATGAAGCCACACTTATCCGCGAGGCGAACGACTCGGTTTACGGCCTGGCGGCGGGGATCTGGACGCGCGATACCGGTCGCGCCCTGCGTCTCAGCGAGCAGCTGGAGGCAGGCACGGTGTGGATCAACACCTACAAGGTTTTTGCGATTTCGACCCCGTTCGGGGGCTTTAAAGAGAGCGGTCTGGGCCGCGAGAAGGGTATTCAGGGGCTGAAAGCCTGGATGCAACAAAAGAGCATTTATCTGGCGACGGGTAACAGCGTCAACCACTGGTGCGACTGAGAAAGGGTGAGCAATGAGCGAAATGATAACCGTCGGCGACGCCATCGCCAGAACGCTGGAGCAGTATCAGGTTGAGGCCATCTACGGCGTCATCTCTATTCACAACCTGCCGATCGCGGATGCGGTTGGGCAGCGGGGCAATATCCGCTTTGTGCCCGCGCGCGGTGAAGCCGGTTCCGTCACCATGGCCGACGCCCACGGGCGCTTTTCCGGCCTCGGCGTGGCGCTGACCAGCACCGGCGCGGGGGCGGGCAATGCGGTAGGCGCGCTGGTGGAAGCCATGAATGCCTGCACGCCGCTGCTGCATTTAACCGGGCAGGTTGAGAAAGCCTGGCTGGACGCCGACACCGGGTTTATCCATGAAACCCGTGACCAGCTGACCTTCCTGAAGGCCAGCTCAAAACGGGCGTACCGCATCAGCAATGCGAATCAGGCGATAGCGATTCTGCATAAAGCTATCCAGGACGCGCAGACCCCGCCGTGCGGACCGGTCTCGGTGGAAATCCCGATTGATATTCAGGGCGCCAAAATTCCGCTGTCGCTGGTGACTAAACCGGTTAAACCGGCATCGGTTCCAGCCCTGGATACCGGAATGGTTGACGCGCTGTGGGCGCAGCTCAAGCAGGCGAAACAGCCGCTGCTGTGGCTGGGGGGCGGGGCGCTGGGCAGCGCTGAGGCGGTGAAAACGCTGGCGGATGCGGGCATCACCGTGATTTCCAGCACCCACGCGCGCGGCGTGCTGCCGGACAGCCACCGCGCCAGCCTTCGCGCGTTCCACAACTCGCCGTCGGTTGAGGCCCTGATTGCGCAGTGTGATTTTACGCTGGTGGCCGGTTCTCGCCTGCGCAGCAACGAAACCCGATCCTGGACGCTTGAGCTGCCTTCCCCGCGGGTGCAGATCGATATCGACCCGGCGGCGGCAAGCCGTAACTACCTGATGGATAGCACGTTGATAGCCGATTGTTCAGCGGTGCTTGGCGCGCTGGCTGAAAAAGTACAGGGCCGCGAGTGGGGCAGTCCCCAGTGGGATATGCAGGTGCAGCAGGCGGTCGGGCAAGCTGAGCAGGGGCTGCGCGAGCAGTGCGGCGCCTATGCGAAGCTTAACGACGCCATAGCAAAAGCCCTGCCGAAAGACGGCCTGCTTGTGCGCGATATCACCGTGTCCGGCAGCCTGTGGGGTAGCCGCCTGTTCAGGGCTAACGGTCCGCTGATGAACATTCACTCCCTCGCCGGGGCGATTGGTATGGGGCTGCCGATGGCCATCGGCACCGCGATTGCCAACCCGCAGCGCAAGGTGGTGGGGCTGGTGGGCGACGGCGGCCTGAGCCTCAATTTAGGCGAGCTGGCGACGCTGGCGCAGGAGAAAGCCAACGTGACGCTGCTGGTCATGAACGACGGCGGCTACGGGGTGATGCGCGGTATTCAGGATAAGTATTTCGGCGGGCGTCAGTATTATAACGCGCTGCATACGCCGGACTTTACCCTGCTGGCGCAGGCGATTGGCCTTCAGGCGTGGAGCGTTGAGCGGGCAGAGGATTTTGATGCGGTGATGACGGAGGCGCTGGCGATGCCGGGGCCGTCGGTAGTGGAAGTGCGGATGGGGCAGATTGGCGCCCTGAAGTTTGCCGGGCCGCCGCAGAAGACGCTTTACTAGCTGTTTCCCCTCATCCTAACCCTCTTCCACAGGGAGAAAACGGTAGGCCGGGTAAGGCGAAGCCGCCACCCGGCTTTTTTCATCAGAACACGTTAAACGGGTATTCCACGTAAGCGCGGATCTCGTCCCCGCCGACGTTGTACTCGCTGGCGTTGCTGGAGACGCGCAGTACGGAGTAGCGCAGCTTCAGCTTCAGATCTTTCGCCGGGCCATCCTGCACCTGGTACTGGATCTGGTTAAACCACTCGTGCTCTTTGCCATTGCTGGTTTCAGAGGTTTTGATGTTATCGCCGCGCACGTAGGCGGTGGTCCAGCTCAGGCCCGGTAAACCAAGGCCGCCAAAGTCCAGACCGTAGGATGCCTGCCAGGAACGTTCATCTTCGCCGTTGAAATCAGACCAGTAGGAGTTCGCCAGCCAGATGGTGTTACCGCCGTCACCCACGCCGCCTTTGTCGCGATAGCCGCCGTAGTTGTAGCCGGTACTGCCGCTGCTCTGCTGGTACGCCACTTTGAACGTGTGAATGTCCCAGATATAGCTCGCTGCCAGGCTCCAGATGGTGTTGCTGCGGCCCGTGTCGAGGCTGTCCGCGTAATGCTGGTTGAGACGGGAGTTATAGCCGTTGAAGTCGAGCACCAGCTGCTGCCCGGTACTGAACGGCTGTTTGAAGTTCATGCCCAGGTACTGCTTGTTCATCACCTCTTCGTTATGAGAGGCGTACAGCGCGCCGCTGAACTGGTCGTTAAACTGATAGCTCGCACCGCCGAAGGAGAGGCTCTTCAGTCCGCTGTCGTGGCGGTCATCGCTTTTACGCTGCTCGTCGGTGAAGTAACCGGCGTTGACTTCCAGACCGTCGATCTCTTTCGAGGTCAGCATGGTGCCGGTGTAGCTTTCAAACAGCAGGCGGGAGCTGTCGGCATTCACGATGGGCAGCTCAGGGCGCTGATTCCCGTAGCTCAGTACGGTATTGGAGATGCGCATTTTGGCGGTTGCGCCAAACTTTGCCAGATCGGATTTTGCCCGGCCGTCGTCTTCCTGCTTAAAGAAGTCGATGCCGCCCGCGCCGCTCTTGCCGCGGCCACCGTCCAGACGCACGCCATACTGCGCGATACCGTCCACGCCGAAGCCCACCAGCCCTTCGGTATAGCCGGATGCAAACGTGGCGATGATCCCCTGACCCCATTCGGCTTTGTCCTGCTGGCCCTGATGGTAGTCGCGGCTGATATACGCATTGCGTAAAAACAGATCCAGATGGCTGTCGTCAATAAAACCCTTGCTGTCGGATTGCTGGCTTGCGGCGGCAGGTAATGCGGCAAATAAACTTAAAGCAATTAATGATAATTCTTTTTTCACGGAGGGAACGTCTCTGTCTGGATATATTAATTTGAATAACTGCGGAAGAGATAATTACCGGAAAAAGTAACCTTTGCAATAATTATGTGACCAGACATTTCAGAGTGGCAGGGTAGATTTGGCGGGGCTTTCAGGGGTGTTATCGATACGTGCTTTTAAGTTAACAATTCATGCGAAATAAAAAGGAGGCAAAACTGCCTCCTTCCGAAATTATTTAATTCCGTCTGCCGCCATACGGTCGCGAATATGCTGTGCACGCTCTTCCGAAGCCGGGTGATCGTCAAACATGGAGCTTTGACGGCCCTCCTCCAGTTTCGCCAGTTTTTCGAAGCTGGTAGCTAAACCCGATGGATTGATGCCGCGTTTGCGCAACAGATCGTAAGAGTAGTCATCCGCTTCCGACTCCTGACGCTGGGAGAACTGCGAGTTCACCAGTTTTTCGCCCACGTCGCCCAGCTGCGACTGGGACAGGCTGCCGACGATGCCGCCCGCAGAGGCCGCCGCTGCGCGCACGGCATTGGTGCCCAGCGCAACCTGCATCCCTTTCTTCACGTGACCCAGTGCAACGTGACCCATTTCATGGCCGATCACCGCTTCCACTTCGTTGTCGGTCATCATGTCCATCAGGCCGCTGTAAACGCGGATACAGCCGTTCGCCATCGCAAAGGCGTTGACGTCTTTCGCCATATACACCTTGTAGTTCACCGGCTGACCGTTAATGTTGTCGCCCAGCGCGGAAGCAATCTTGTTCAGACGCTGCGTGTAGGTGATGTTTGCCGGGGCAAGCGTAGCTTTTCCATCCATATCCTTACAGGCCTCGTCGCTCAACGCTTTCACCTGCGCATCGCTCAATGAGTAGGCCTGAAAAGCTTCTGCGCCTGAGGTCATCAGGCCGTTAGAATCCATATTCTGACAGCCGCTTAGCAGGAGCGTTGTTCCCACAGCCAGCCCGATTGCACGCATTTTCATGATGTTGCTTCCGTACTCGTTAATCTGAATTAATTCCGAAAAATGCACCGTCAACGAAGCCGGTGTCGGGCTAAGTATAAGGAATATCGACAGAGGCGGGCGAGCAGATTGCGCAACATGCGAGCATGATCCAGAGATTTCTTAAGCTGCAAAAGAATGGTCCATGTACATGCCCTGCGGCTTGGGTTACATTGTTGGCACTTTTTTCCGGCGTAGCCCAAAACGCGCTGTCGTCAAGGGCATGGCCTTTAACAGTCCGATCTGGAGTTAAAATGTCCTCACGTAAAGAGCTTGCTAATGCTATTCGTGCGCTGAGCATGGACGCAGTACAGAAAGCCAAATCCGGCCACCCGGGCGCCCCTATGGGCATGGCTGACATCGCCGAAGTCCTGTGGCGTGATTTCCTTAACCACAACCCGCAGAACCCGGCATGGGCAGACCGCGACCGTTTCGTGCTGTCTAACGGCCACGGCTCTATGCTGATCTACAGCCTGCTGCACCTCACTGGCTACGATCTGCCAATCGAAGAGCTGAAAAACTTCCGTCAGCTGCACTCCAAAACTCCAGGTCACCCGGAAGTGGGCTACACCGCTGGCGTTGAAACCACTACCGGTCCGCTGGGTCAGGGCATCGCTAACGCCGTAGGGATGGCGATTGCAGAGAAGACCCTGGCGGCGCAGTTTAACCGTCCTGGCCACGACATCGTTGACCACTTCACCTACGCCTTCCTGGGCGACGGCTGCATGATGGAAGGCATTTCTCACGAAGTGTGCTCCCTGGCAGGCACCCTGAAGCTGGGTAAACTGGTTGCGTTCTACGACGACAACGGCATCTCCATCGACGGTCATGTTGAAGGCTGGTTCACTGACGACACCGCCGCACGTTTCGAAGCCTACGGCTGGCACGTTGTGCGCGGCGTTGATGGCCACGATGCTGACTCGATTAAACGTGCCGTAGAAGAAGCGCGCGCCGTGACCGACAAACCGTCCCTGCTGATGTGCAAAACCATCATCGGCTTCGGTTCTCCGAACAAAGCGGGCACTCACGACTCCCACGGCGCACCGCTGGGCGACGCGGAAATTGCACTGACCCGTGAAGCGCTTGGCTGGAAACACCCTGCCTTCGAAATCCCGTCTGAAATCTACGCTCAGTGGGATGCGAAAGAAGTGGGCCAGGCGAAAGAAGCGGCCTGGAACGAGAAGTTCGCGGCATACGCGAAAGCCTTCCCTCAGGAAGCGGCTGAATTCACCCGTCGTATGAAAGGCGACATGCCGTCTGACTTCGACGCGAAAGCGAACGAGTTCATCGCGAAGTTGCAGGCGAACCCAGCCAAGATCGCCAGCCGTAAAGCATCTCAGAATGCGATCGAAGCGTTTGGTCCTCTGCTTCCAGAATTCCTCGGCGGCTCCGCTGACCTGGCGCCATCAAACCTGACCCTGTGGTCCGGATCTAAGCCAATCAACGAAGATACTGCCGGTAACTACATCCATTACGGTGTACGTGAGTTCGGGATGACCGCGATTGCCAACGGTATCGCTCTGCACGGTGGTTTCCTGCCGTACACCTCTACCTTCCTGATGTTTGTGGAATATGCACGTAACGCCGTGCGTATGGCTGCGCTGATGAAACAGCGTCAGGTGATGGTCTACACCCACGACTCCATCGGTCTGGGCGAAGACGGTCCTACCCACCAGCCGGTAGAGCAGGTGGCTTCCCTGCGCGTGACCCCGAACATGAGCACATGGCGTCCATGTGACCAGGTTGAATCTGCGGTGGCGTGGAAATACGGCGTTGAGCGTCAGGATGGCCCGACCGCGCTGATCCTCTCCCGTCAGAACCTGGCGCAGCAGGAGCGTACCCCAGAGCAGCTGGCAAATATCGCGCGCGGTGGTTACGTGCTGAAAGATTGCGCAGGCCAGCCTGAGCTGATCTTCATCGCGACCGGTTCTGAAGTTGAACTGGCCGTTGCCGCATGGGAAAAACTGACTGCCGAAGGCGTGAAAGCGCGCGTGGTCTCCATGCCGTCTACCGATGCGTTCGACAAGCAGGATGCCGCGTACCGCGAATCCGTACTGCCTAAAGCGGTCTCCGCTCGCGTGGCAGTGGAAGCGGGTATCGCTGACTACTGGTTCAAATACGTGGGCCTGAACGGTGCTATCGTCGGTATGACCACGTTCGGTGAGTCTGCGCCGGCTGAACAGCTGTTTGAAGAGTTCGGCTTCACCGTTGAGAACGTTGTCGCTAAGGCGAAAGAACTGCTGTAACTCTCCCAGTGAGGCAAAACGGGTCGCTAAGGCGGCCCGTTTTTATTTCGATGGTATTTTTTTGTGTTAACAACATATATTTGGTGATTCCCATCACAAATACGTAAAGTCATAATATGTGTAATTTGCAATGGATATCACATATATAGACTTGCTTTTTTATTTATTGTTTTTAAAGATATGTTTTCATTCGTTTTATTAAAATGCGTTCTGACACGCTCGCCATTTTCTCCCCGTTTGATTTCATTTTACCGCAGGCGTATTTTGTTTTTAGCGATACGTTGTACCCTAAAAATAAAATAAGGATGATATATGCGGTTAATTGATTATTTCCCTGAATCCTCAATATCAATAAAATCCGCAGCAAAGGACTGGCAGGAAGCCATTGATTTGTCCATGTCGTCTTTGCTGCAAAATCATTATATTAACGCTGGTTATATTGAAGCAATTAAAACCTCGACGCTCACTAATGGTCCTTATTACATTCTCGCTCCGGGTGTAGCGATGCCTCATGCCCGTCCGGAGTGCGGTGCCTTAAAAACAGGTATGTCATTAACGCTTCTTAAACAGGAAGTGCAGTTTGCCGACGACGATGAGCCCGTGAAATTACTCATTGGTTTATCGGCGGCGGATGCGGATTCACATATCGGCGCTATCCAGGCATTAAGCGAATTATTATGTGAAGAAGATAAACTGTCGGCGTTGTTAACCGCTAAGTCAGAAAAGCAGTTGGCGGATATTATCGCTCGCGCATAATTATTCTCTCCTTTACAGGACATTATTATGGAACACAAGTCTGCTCGTGCAAAGGTCCAGGCTTTTGGGGGCTTTTTGACTGCAATGGTCATCCCGAATATTGGCGCTTTTATTGCCTGGGGATTTATTACCGCATTATTTATTCCAACCGGCTGGATGCCAAATGAGCATTTTGCCAAAATTGTCGGTCCGATGATCACCTATTTATTGCCGGTGATGATTGGCTCTACCGGTGGACACCTGGTTGGCGGCAAACGTGGGGCGGTGATGGGGGGGATCGGCACTATCGGCGTGATTATCGGCGCGGATATTCCTATGTTCCTCGGCTCAATGATCATGGGGCCACTTGGCGGTCTGGTGATTAAGCACATCGATCGGCTGCTGGATAAACGCATTCCCGCTGGTTTTGAGATGGTCATCAACAACTTCTCGCTGGGTATTGCGGGCATGCTCCTCTGCCTGCTGGGATTTGAAGTGATCGGCCCTGCGGTGTTAATTGCCAATAACTTTATCAAAGAATGTATTGAAGCACTGGTGCATGCGGGCTATTTGCCGCTGCTGTCGCTGATTAACGAACCGGCAAAAATCCTGTTTTTAAATAACGCTATCGATCAGGGTGTTTATTATCCGCTGGGAATGCAGCAGGCTTCCGAAACGGGTAAATCCATCTTCTTTATGGTGGCCTCCAACCCCGGGCCGGGATTAGGTCTGCTGCTGGCTTTTACTTTTTTTGGCAAAGGGATGGCAAAGAAATCAGCCCCTGGCGCGATGATTATTCACTTCCTGGGCGGCATTCATGAGCTCTATTTCCCTTACGTACTGATGAAACCGCTGACGCTGATTGCGATGATTGCTGGCGGCATGAGCGGAACGTGGATATTTAATATGTTGGGCGGTGGTCTGGTAGCTGGCCCAAGTCCGGGTTCGATTTTCGCCTATCTCGCGTTAACACCTAAGGGTGCTTTTCTTGCAGCGATTGCTGGCGTAACGGCAGGCACTCTGGTCTCTTTTGCAGTCACCTCCCTGATCTTAAAAATGGATAAAAGCCATGAAGCTGAAACGGAAGATACTTTCAATGATTCTGCCAACGCCGTAAAAGCCATGAAGCAGGAAGGCAAGTTTTCTTATCGGGATATTAAGCGCATCGCTTTTGTCTGCGATGCCGGAATGGGCTCCAGCGCTATGGGCGCGACGACATTCCGCAAGCGTCTGGAAAAGGCCGGGCGAGATATCGACGTAAAACATTATGCCATCGAAAATGTGCCTGACGATGCGGACATTATTGTTACCCATGCCAGCCTGGAGGGGCGTGCTAAACGGGTCAGTGACAAACCGTTAGTGCTGATAAAAAACTATCTCGGCGATCCGCAGCTTGACGATCTCTTTAAGCATTTAACGGCGAATTAATCTATCTGGTTTCTGGAGTCATTATGAAAACGAAAGTGGCTGCCATTTATGGCAAGCAGGATGTTCGTATCCGTGAATTTGAACTGCCCGAAATAAGCGACAATGAACTGCTGGTGAGCGTAATTTCTGACAGCGTTTGTTTATCAACCTGGAAGGCAGCGAAATTAGGCAGTGAACATAAACGTGTGCCGGACGATCTGGAAAATCATCCGGTCATCACCGGACATGAATGCGCCGGGGTGATTGTTGAGGTCGGGAAAAATCTGACCGAAAAATATAAAAAAGGTCAGCGCTTTGTTTTACAACCGGCAATGGGATTACCGACCGGTTATTCTGCTGGCTACAGCTATGAATATTTTGGCGGCAATGCGACGTATATGATTATTCCAGAAGTTGCGATTAATCTGGGCTGCGTTTTACCTTATCACGGCTCCTATTTTGCGGCGGCTTCGCTGGCGGAACCCATGTGCTGCATTATCGGCGCGTATAACGCCAATTATCATACGACGCAATATGTCTATGAGCACCGGATGGGCGTGAAACCGGGAGGTAATATTGCGCTTCTGGCCTGCGCCGGGCCGATGGGAATTGGCGCTATTGATTATGCGATTAACGGCGGGATTCAGCCGTCGCGCGTTGTGGTGGTGGATATCGATGAGGCTCGCCTTGCGCAGGCGGAAAAACTCCTGCCGGTTGAGCTGGCGGCACAGAAGGGTATTGAGCTTATCTATGTCAATACCTCCGAACTGGAGAACCCTGCCGCTACGTTACGCGCATTAACTGACAATGCAGGCTTTGACGACGTGTTTGTCTATGCCGCGGTTCCGGCGGCCATTGAACTGGCAGACGATCTTCTCGCCGAGGACGGGTGCCTGAATTTCTTCGCCGGACCAACGGACAGCAATTTCAAGGTGCCGTTTAATTTTTACAACGTCCATTACAACAGTACCCACGTGGTGGGCACCTCCGGCGGCTCGACGGAGGACATGAAAGAGGCGATTGCGCTGAGTGCGACGGGCCAGCTCCAGCCGTCGTTTATGGTGACCCACATCGGCGGCCTTGATGCGGTGCCGCATACGGTACTCAATCTTCCGGACATTCCTGGAGGTAAGAAGCTTATCTATAACGGTGTCACCATGCCGTTAACGGCCATTGCCGATTTTGCCGAAAAGGGCAAAACCGATCCGCTTTTCCGGGAGCTGGCAAGGCTTGTGGAAGAGACGCACGGCATCTGGAATGAAAAAGCAGAGCGCTATCTGCTGGCGCAGTTTGGTGTGGATATTGGGGAGGCGGCGGCATGATGTCTCTGGCATGGCCGCTCTTTCGCGTTACGGAACAGGCGGCGTTGGCCGCCTGGCCGCAAACCGGGTGCGGCGATAAAAACCGAATCGACGGGCTGGCGGTAACCGCCATGCGCGAGGCGCTAAACGCGATAGCGATGCGCGGGCGTATCGTTATCGGCGAAGGTGAGATCGACCATGCGCCAATGCTGTGGATTGGCGAGGAGGTCGGAAGCGGCATCGGCCCGGCGGTGGATATTGCCGTCGATCCCATCGAGGGCACCCGCATGGTGGCGATGGGGCAAAGCAATGCGCTGGCTGTGATGGCGTTTGCGCCTGAGGGCCGCCTGTTTCATGCCCCTGATATGTACATGAAAAAACTGGTGGTTAACGCAGCGGCAGCTGGGGCAATCAGCCTCGATCTCCCGCTGGCAGAAAACCTTCGCAACGTTGCCCGGGCGCTGGGCAAGCCGCTGGAGCATCTGCGGATGGTGACGCTGGACAAACCGCGCCTGCAAAATGCAATTGCCGAGGCGACGCAACTGGGCGTGAAAGTGTTTGCGCTGCCCGATGGCGACGTCGCCGCCAGCGTTCTGACCTGCTTACAGGATAATCCCTATGATCTGATGTACACCACAGGCGGCGCGCCGGAAGGGGTGATCTCCGCCTGCGCGGTGAAAGCGCTGGGTGGCGATATGCAGGCGGAGCTGATCGATTTTTGTGAAGCGAAAGGGGAGAGTCCTGAGAACCGTAGGGTCGCCGTGCAGGAGCACCGTCGCTGTGTGGAGATGAAGGTGGAAGTCAATCGTATCTATACCCTTAGCGAACTGGTAAAGGGCAATGACATCCTGTTCAGCGCGACGGGCGTGACGGGCGGCGAACTGGTTAAAGGTATTCAACAGGTTGCGAAGGGTGTGCGCACGCAAACTTTACTGATCGGCGGCGCAGATCGAACGTGTAATATAATAGACTCTCTGCATTCACGGTGATTTATCGAGATACAAATGACGACACTGACAGAAGACGATGTGCTTGAGCAACTGGATGCTCAGAATAACCTCCTCGCATTTATGACGACGGCACAGTCTTTTTTACTCCAGGGCATTAAATGTTTTCTGCCGTCGCTGTTTGTCGATAACGATGAAGAGATCGTGGAATATGCAGTGAAGCCGTTACTCGCCCGGAGTGGGCCGCTTGATGACATCGATGTGGCGTTACGCCTGATCTATGCGCTGGGGAAAATGGAAAAATGGCTCTACGCCGATATAACGCATTTTTCGCAGTTTTATCAGTATCTTAACGAGCAGGATACGATCCCTGGCTTCGCCGATGACATCACCTGGGATTTTATCAGCAACGTTAATTGCATCACCCGTAACGCGACGTTATTCAGCGCGCTGGAGTCGATGAAATTTGCTGACTTTGCCGCATGGTCTGAGGTGCGCTTTACCGCAATGATCAAGACGGCGCTCACCCTGGCGGTAACAACAATTTTAAAGGAACTTACGCCGTGAAAATTGGGCTAACGGTCAATGGGCTATATGTAGAAGCACATTATCCTGACGACGAAATTGAAAATGTTCATAAGCCTTTGCTGCGGCAACTGGCGAAACGGCATTTCGCCAGCGCCAGCAGACGTACGATTGTTTTTCTCAGCGCCCCGCCCGGTACGGGCAAGTCCACGCTGACCGCCTTCTGGGAATATCTCTCTCGTCAGACGGAGGGGCTCGCTCCGATTCAGACGTTGCCAATGGATGGATTTCATCACTACAACGTCTGGCTGGAAGCGCATAACCTGCGCGCGTACAAAGGCGCCCCGGAGACCTTTGATGTCGACAGGCTGGCGCAACATCTGCGGCAGATAAAAGAGGGCGACGGTACCTGGCCGCAGTATGACCGGCAAACGCACGACCCTGTCGAAGAGGCAATCGTGGTAACGGCCCCTGTCGTGATTGTTGAGGGTAACTGGCTGCTGCTCGATGACGAACGATGGCGAACGCTGATGGGATACTGTGATTTTTCATTGTTTATTCGCGCCCCCGCCGAAGCCTTACGTACGCGCCTGGTTGGACGTAAGCTGGCCGGCGGACTCTCTCAGGCCGACGCCGACGCGTTTTATGCGCGCACCGACGGGCCAAACGTGGAGCGTGTTTTGCGTCACAGCCGTCCTGCCAATGTTGAACTGATGATGTCGGCAAATGGCGAATACCGACTCGTCTGATCCTCAGCGGCTTTCAGTGGGGGCGCCGGTCGACCCGCCGCGTTTTTACGTGGCGGGAGGAAAAGGGATTATTCCGGAAAAATGTGATGGAGATCAGATAAAATCGCTCTTAATCTGGACAGAGATTCCTTTTATTCCCCGATTCGCTTATTCTTGCTGAAGCGTTTCAGTCGATTAAATGTTCGACAATTGACCAATCAATCGCAGTTTGTGACAGCAAGGATTCCCCTTCGGGCGTCGCTGGATTACTCTTTCAGCCACCTCAAACTCAGGGATAGCTTTGCAGGAGATCTATGACCGTACGCGTAGCGATTAATGGCTTCGGTCGCATCGGACGCAACGTGGTTCGTGCTTTATATGAATCCGGGCGTCGTGCGGAAATCACCGTGGTGGCAATCAATGAACTGGCGGATGCTGCGGGCATGGCGCATTTGTTGAAATATGACACCAGCCACGGTCGCTTTGCCTGGGACGTTCGCCAGGAAAGGGAACAGCTGTTCGTCGGTGACGATGCCATCCGCGTGCTGCATGAGAACAGTATTGAAGGGCTGCCCTGGCGCGAACTGGGTGTGGATGTGGTGCTGGACTGTACCGGCGTGTACGGTAACCGTGAACATGGCGAAGCGCATCTGAATGCTGGCGCGAAAAAAGTGCTGTTCTCCCATCCCGGCAGTAACGACCTCGACGCCACCGTCGTGTTTGGCGTCAACCAGCACGAGCTGCAAGCTGAACACCGCATTGTCTCCAACGCCTCCTGCACCACCAACTGCATTATTCCGGTCATTAAACTGTTAGACGATGCGTATGGCATTGAATCCGGCACCGTGACCACGATTCACTCCGCCATGCACGATCAGCAGGTCATCGACGCCTACCATCCGGATTTACGGCGCACTCGCGCGGCGAGCCAGTCCATCATTCCGGTGGATACTAAACTGGCTGCCGGGATCACCCGTATTTTCCCGCAGTTTAACGACCGTTTCGAAGCGATTGCCGTGCGCGTGCCGACGATAAACGTCACCGCAATCGATCTTAGCGTGACGGTGAAAAAACCGGTAAAAGCCTGTGAAGTCAACCTGTTGCTGCAAAAAGCGGCACAGGGAGCATTTCATGGTATAGTTGACTATACGGAATTACCGTTGGTCTCAGTAGATTTTAACCACGACCCGCACAGCGCCATCGTGGATGGCACGCAGACGCGAGTCAGTGGTGCGCACCTTATCAAGACGCTGGTCTGGTGTGATAACGAATGGGGCTTTGCTAACCGAATGCTCGACACCACGTTAGCCATGGCCGCAAAAGGTTTCAGGTAGAGCGCACCTTGCGCTTGCAAAACTTTAAGAATCAACGAGAGGATTCACCATGTCTGTAATTAAGATGACCGATCTGGATCTGGCAGGTAAACGCGTTTTCATCCGTGCCGATCTGAACGTACCGGTTAAAGATGGCAAAGTGACCAGCGACGCGCGTATCCGTGCATCTCTGCCAACCATTGAACTGGCTCTGAAGCAGGGCGCTAAAGTGATGGTCACCTCCCACCTGGGCCGTCCAACTGAAGGCGAGTACAACGAAGAGTTCTCTCTGCTGCCGGTTGTTAATTACCTGAAAGACAAACTGTCCAGCCCGGTTCGCCTGGTGAAAGATTACCTGGACGGCGTGGAAGTTGCCGAAGGTGAGCTGGTTGTTCTGGAAAACGTTCGCTTCAACAAAGGCGAAAAGAAAGACGACGAGACCCTGTCCAAAAAATACGCTGCGCTGTGCGACGTATTCGTGATGGATGCATTCGGTACGGCTCACCGTGCGCAGGCATCTACCCACGGTATCGGTAAATTCGCAGACGTCGCCTGTGCAGGTCCGCTGCTGGCTGACGAACTGGAAGCGCTGGGTAAAGCTCTGAAAGAACCTGCTCGTCCAATGGTCGCTATCGTTGGTGGTTCTAAAGTTTCTACCAAACTGACCGTACTGGATTCCCTGTCCAAAATCGCTGACCAGCTGATCGTTGGTGGTGGTATCGCGAATACCTTCGTTGCTGCGCAAGGCCACAACGTGGGTAAATCCCTGTACGAAGCGGATCTGGTTGACGAAGCCAAACGTCTGCTGAGCACCTGTGATATCCCGGTTCCAACTGACGTTCGTGTAGCTACCGAGTTCTCCGAAACCGCTACCGCAACCCTGAAGTCTGTTAACGACATCAAAGATGAAGAGCAGATTCTGGACCTGGGCGACGTTTCTGCACAGAAACTGGCTGAAATCCTGAAAAACGCAAAAACTATCCTGTGGAACGGTCCTGTCGGCGTGTTCGAATTCCCGAACTTCCGCAAAGGGACTGAGATCGTGGCTAACGCTATCGCAGACAGCGAAGCGTTCTCTATCGCAGGCGGTGGTGACACCCTGGCAGCTATCGATCTGTTCGGTATCGCTGACAAGATCTCCTACATCTCCACTGGTGGCGGCGCATTCCTCGAATTCGTGGAAGGTAAAGTCCTGCCAGCAGTAGCAATGCTCGAAGAGCGCGCTAAGAAGTAAGCCATTCAGGGGCAGGGAAACCTGCCCAATTTTCAGCGCGCTTATCAGAGCTCGCACCTTTTCTAACGGCCGAAGATACAGGACTAAGCAACATGTCTAAAATTTTTGATTTCGTAAAACCTGGCGTTATCACTGGTGATGACGTACAGAAAGTGTTCCAGGTAGCTAAAGAAAACAACTTCGCTCTGCCAGCAGTTAACTGCGTAGGTACCGACTCCATCAACGCCGTACTGGAAACCGCTGCAAAAGTTAAAGCACCGGTTATCGTTCAGTTCTCTAACGGCGGCGCTGCGTTCATCGCAGGTAAAGGCGTGAAAACTGACGTTCCTCAGGGCGCTGCTATCCTGGGTGCTATCTCTGGCGCACATCACGTTCACCAGATGGCTGAGCACTACGGTGTTCCGGTTATCCTGCACACTGACCACTGCGCGAAAAAACTGCTGCCGTGGATCGACGGTCTGCTGGACGCAGGTGAAAAACACTTCGCAGCAACCGGTAAGCCACTGTTCTCTTCTCACATGATCGACCTGTCCGAAGAGTCTCTGGAAGAAAACATCGAGATCTGCTCTAAGTACCTGGCGCGTATGTCCAGAATGGGCATGACCCTGGAAATCGAACTGGGTTGCACCGGCGGTGAAGAAGACGGTGTGGACAACAGCCACATGGACGCTTCTGCTCTGTACACTCAGCCAGAAGACGTTGATTACGCTTACACCGAGCTGAGCAAAATCAGCCCACGCTTCACCATCGCAGCGTCCTTCGGTAACGTACACGGCGTATACAAACCAGGTAACGTGGTTCTGACCCCGACCATCCTGCGTGATTCTCAGGAATACGTGTCTAAGAAACACAACCTGCCGCACAACAGCCTGAACTTCGTCTTCCACGGCGGTTCCGGTTCTTCTGCTCAGGAAATCAAAGATTCCGTAAGCTACGGCGTAGTGAAAATGAACATCGATACCGACACCCAATGGGCAACCTGGGACGGTATCCTGCAATACTACAAAACCAACGAAGCTTACCTGCAAGGTCAGCTGGGCAACCCGAAAGGCGAAGACCAGCCGAACAAGAAATACTACGATCCACGCGTATGGCTGCGCGCTGCCCAGACTTCTATGATTACTCGTCTGGAGCAGGCATTCAAAGAACTGAACGCGGTTGACGTTCTGTAATTTGAGCTGTTCATAGCGTCAAGAAGGTCCGCATATGCGGGCCTTTTTTTATGCCTTTTCAATAGCCTGATGCCTCTGTTTTTGTGATCTGTTTGGCAATATCATGGCTTTTTGTTTACCCTTTACTGACCTGCCTGTCTCCGTGTGGGATAGATTTTGTGGTTTTTATGAGCATAAGGAAAGATAAATGGAAGATCTCGGTGTTGTAGATAGCATCAATAACGCTGGCTCCTGGCTGGTGCGCAACCAGGCGCTCCTGATTAGTTACGCTGTGAATATTGCGGCGGCAATCGCCATTATTATTGTGGGGATGATCGTTGCCCGCACGGTTTCCCGGGGCGTTAATCGCGTAATGCTATCCCGTCATATCGATGCAACCGTTGCTGATTTCCTTTCTGCGCTGGTGCGTTACGGGATTATTGCGTTTACCCTCATTGCGGCAATGGGGCGGGTCGGTGTACAAACCGCTTCGGTCATTGCCGTACTTGGTGCCGCTGGTCTGGCCGTAGGTCTCGCTCTTCAGGGCTCGCTGGCTAACCTTGCAGCTGGCGTACTATTAGTGACGTTCCGTCCTTTCCGTGCCGGAGAGTATGTTGATCTCGGTGGCACTGCGGGCACCGTGCTGAACGTGCAGATTTTTTCTACCACGCTGCGTTCGGCAGACGGCAAAATCGTCATTGTGCCAAACAAGAAAGTGATTGATGGCAACATTACTAACTTCTCTCGTGAGCCGGTTCGCCGTAATGAACTCATTATCGGGGTTGGCTATGATTCAGATACTGAGCTGGTGAAAAAGCTGATTACCGATATCATCGAATCAGATGACCGCATTCTTAAAGATCGCGAAATGACCGTTCGCCTGAACGAGCTGGGCGCGTCATCCATTAATTTTGTGGTGCGCATCTGGAGTAAAAGCGGCGATCTGCAAAACGTTTACTGGGACGTGCTGGAGCGCATTAAGCGTGATTTCGATGCCAACGGCATCAGCTTCCCGTACCCGCAGATGGACGTAAACGTCAAAAAAATCAAAGAAGCAGAGTAACGTCTCTCGTAGGCCCGGTAAGCGTCAGCGACACCGGGCTTTTCTTTTATTAGCCCGGCTAATCCCCAATTAATATTATCAATTTCCTCTAATGCCGTTCCCGCAGTATAGTCTGCCTCCAGGACAACTCTGCGAGAATTACGTCATGTTATCTTATTATTTTCAAGGGCTTGCATTAGGTGCGGCCATGATCCTTCCCCTTGGTCCACAAAATGCGTTTGTGATGAACCAGGGCATTCGCCGTCAGTATCATCTGATGATTGCCCTGCTGTGCGCGGTGAGCGATTTGCTACTGATTTGCGCCGGGATTTTTGGCGGCAGCGCCTTGCTGATGCAGTCGCCGTGGCTGCTGGCGCTGGTTACCTGGGGCGGCGTAGCGTTTCTGCTGTGGTACGGGTTTGGCGCCCTGAAAACGGCCATGAGCAGCAATCTTGAGCTGGCGAGCGCCGAAGTGATGAAGCAGGGGCGCTGGAAGATTATCGTCACCATGCTCGCCGTGACGTGGCTTAACCCGCACGTTTATCTTGATACGTTCGTGGTGCTCGGCAGCCTGGGTGGACAGCTGGACGTTGAGCCCAAGCGCTGGTTTGCGCTCGGTACGGTCAGCGCCTCCTTCCTCTGGTTCTTTGGTCTTGCGATCCTGGCGGCATGGCTGGCGCCACGTCTGCGCACCGCTAAAGCGCAGCGCATTATCAATACCCTGGTTGGGCTGGTGATGTGGTTTATTGCCTTCCAGCTGGCGAAAGAGGGGATTCATCACGTACAGGGACTGTTCAACTAAGCGTTGTCTTATGGACATCTGAACAAGACCCGCTAAGCTTGCTGGCATGAGCCCTGTTAACAGGGCACTCTTCGCAACATGGAGGAATGACAGTGAAGTTTAAGGTGATGGCCCTGGCGGCATTAGTAAGTTTAGGTGCGGTGTCGGTGCAGGCGAATGAACTGCCAAACGGCCCGCACATTGTCACTTCAGGCACGGCAAGCGTGGATGCGGTACCGGATGTTGCAACCCTGGCAATTGAAGTGAACGTGGCGGCGAAAGATGCTGCTTCCGCCAAGAAACAGGCAGACGATCGTGTTGCGCAATACCTCTCTTTCCTGGAACAGAACGGTGTCGCGAAAAAAGACATCAGCTCTGCGAACCTGCGTACCCAACCGGATTACGACTACCAGAACGGCAAAAGCATCCTGAAAGGCTATCGCGCCGTGCGTACTGTGGAAGTGACTGTACGCCAGCTTGATAAGCTCAACGGATTGCTGGATGGTGCGCTGAAGGCTGGGCTGAACGAAATTCGTTCCGTCTCGCTGGGCGTTGCGCAACCGGAGAAATATAAAGACGAAGCGCGTAAAGCGGCGATTGATGATGCCATTCATCAGGCGCAGCAGCTGGCATCCGGCTTCAAGACCAAGCTCGGTCCGGTTTACAGCGTGCGCTACCACGTTTCAAACTACCAGCCAAGCCCGATGGTTCGGATGATGAAGGCGGACGCCGCGCCGGTTTCTGCTCAGGAAACCTACGAGCAGCCAACCATTCAGTTCGACGATCAGGTTGATGTGGTGTTCCAGCTGGAGCCGACTGAAAAGCCCGCTCAGTAACCCGTAGGCCGGGTAAGGCGAAGCCGCCACCCGGCTAGTTTTTCAATCCTGTCTTAACACCTTATGCCCAAACGCCAGCAGCGCGTCAGTGACGTTGCGCATCATGCGGCTTTCCGGGGCAAAACGGTGCCAGTACAGCATCCGGCGCTGATACAGCCCCGGGGTTAAATCAATCAGCTCACCGCTTTTCAACTCTTTCTCAATCTGCAAATGCGGGATCATGCAGCAGGTGGTTCCCTGACGCGCGAGCTGTACGAAGGCTTCGGACGAGTTAACGATATGACACGGCACGCTGCCCGGCGGCAGATCGAAGTTTTGTTGCAGGAAGGCCTGATGCATATCGTCCAGATGGTCGAACGCGACGGCAGGCGCTTTCAGCAGCGCGGCGCGGGTCACGCCGTTCGGGAAGTAGCGCTCGGCAAAGGCTTTTGAACCGACAAACAGGTAATCCAGCGCGCCCAGCTGATCCACCAGACAGCTTGGCAGCGCCTGAGGCTGAATACTGACCGCCCCAACCACTTCGCCACGGCGCAGGCGCTCCTGGGTGCGGGTTTCGTCTTCAACCTGGAGGTTCAGGCGGATCGGGGAGTCGGCCAGCACCGGCGCAAGGGCCGGCAGCAGCCAGGTTGCCAGACTGTCGGCGTTCACCGCCAGCGACAGTAGCAGCGGCGTGGAGCCGGTCTGTTCATCGCCCAGCCACTCATCTTCCAGCAGTTCAACCTGACGCAGCAGGGCGAGGAGCTTTTGTCCTTGCTCCGTCGGACGCGGCGGCACGGTACGCACCAGCAGCGGCTGCCCGAACATGTTTTCAAGCTGTTTGATACGCTGTGATACGGCGGACTGGGTGATGCACAGCTTTTGCGCCGCGCGCTCAAAACCGCGTTCACGAATAACTGCATCAAGTGCCTGTAGTGTTCTGTAGTCCGGACGTTTCATTGCTCTGGCTGACTCCTTAATTTTGCTTAATCTGCACTATGACACAATTTTCCCTTCGTGGCAGACGAAATCCATTCGACGTGTTCTATAATGCGCCCTGAGTTTTCACACCACAGGCAAAACGATCATGACGCAGGATGAACTGAAAAAAGCAGTAGGATGGGCCGCTCTCCAGTACGTACAGCCGGGTACCATTGTCGGTGTTGGTACGGGGTCGACGGCGGCGCACTTTATCGATGCGCTGGGCACGATGAAGGGGCAGATCGAGGGCGCGGTTTCCAGCTCCGATGCTTCCACGGAAAAGCTGAAAAGCCTCGGCATTACCGTTTTCGACCTCAACGAAGTGGACCGTCTGGGCATTTACGTTGATGGCGCGGATGAAATCAACGGCCACATGCAGATGATCAAAGGCGGCGGCGCGGCGCTGACCCGCGAAAAAATCATCGCTTCCGTGGCGGATAAGTTCATCTGCATCGCGGACGCCTCCAAGCAGGTCGACATTCTGGGGAATTTCCCGCTGCCGGTCGAAGTGATCCCGATGGCGCGCAGCGCCGTGGCACGTCAACTGGTGAAGCTGGGTGGTCGTCCGGAATACCGTCAGGGTGTGGTGACCGACAACGGCAACGTGATCCTCGACGTTCACGGCCTTGAGATCCTCGATGCCATTGCGCTGGAAAATGCGATCAACGGCATTCCAGGCGTCGTTACCGTAGGGTTATTTGCCAACCGTGGCGCGGACGTGGCGCTGATCGGCACGGCTGACGGTGTAAAAACCATCGTAAAATGATCTGACGGGGGGAGCGCTCCCCCCGCTAAAAAATTTTTGAAAAGCTAAATTCGGTGACTTGTGTCACGTTTTTCCGCCTCTTTTGCCGATCCTGCCACGTTCGTAATTTTCCGCAGCATTTTCCTCTGCCATTTTGCTCTGTATGACTTTTCTTCAGAGTGCCGACGCAAACGTTCATATTGCTGCAATAGTTTTTTTTGATATGTTGGCTGCACGGGATTTATATCCAGCACAACATCAGTTCAGATAAAAACAGGGTCGGGTAAATGGCAAAGGTATCACTGGAGAAAGACAAGATTAAATTCCTGCTGGTTGAAGGCGTGCACCAGAAAGCGCTCGATAGCCTTCGCGCAGCAGGCTACACCAACATCGAATTTCACAAAGGCGCGCTGGACACTGAAGAGCTGAAAGCGTCCATCCGTGATGCCCATTTCATTGGCCTGCGATCCCGTACCCAACTGACTGAAGACGTTATTGCTGCGGCGGAAAAGCTGGTGGCGATTGGCTGTTTCTGCATCGGCACCAATCAGGTTGATCTGAATGCCGCCGCCAAACGCGGTATCCCGGTCTTTAACGCGCCGTTCTCTAACACCCGTTCCGTGGCGGAGCTGGTGATTGGCGAGCTGCTGCTGCTCCTTCGCGGCATTCCGGAAGCTAACGCCAAAGCGCACCGCGGCGTGTGGAATAAGCTGGCTGCGGGCTCCTACGAAGCGCGTGGTAAAAAGCTCGGGATTATCGGTTACGGCCACATCGGTACGCAGCTCGGTATTCTGGCGGAATCCCTCGGCATGCACGTGTTTTTCTACGATATCGAAAGCAAGCTGCCGCTGGGTAACGCGACGCAGGTGCAGCATCTTTCTGACCTGCTGAACATGAGCGACGTGGTCAGCCTGCACGTGCCGGAAAATGCGTCCACCAAAAACATGATGGGGGCGGAAGAGCTGGCGTTGATGAAGCCGGGCGCTCTGCTGATCAACGCCGCGCGTGGTACGGTGGTTGACATTCCTGCGCTGTGCGACGCGCTGAAGCGTAAGCATCTGGCGGGTGCGGCGATTGACGTGTTCCCGACGGAACCAGCCACCAACAGCGATCCGTTCACCTCTCCGCTGTGCGAGTTCGACAACGTGATCCTGACGCCGCACATCGGCGGTTCTACTCAGGAGGCGCAGGAGAATATCGGCCTGGAAGTGGCGGGTAAACTGAGCAAATATTCCGACAACGGTTCAACGCTCTCTGCGGTGAACTTCCCGGAAGTGTCTCTGCCGCTGCACGGTGGGCGTCGTCTGTTGCACATCCACGAAAACCGTCCTGGCGTGCTGACCGCCATCAACCAGATCTTTGCCGAGCAGGGCGTTAACATTGCCGCGCAGTATCTGCAAACTAACTCGCAGATGGGTTATGTGGTGATTGATATTGAAGCGGATGAAGATATCGCCGAGAAAGCATTGCAGAGCATGAAGGCCATTCCGGGGACGATTCGCGCGCGCCTGTTGTACTGATGGTGCGAGGTAAATGCAAAACGGTAACGATAGTTACCGTTTTTTATGTTTTCACCCTCTCCCTGTGGGAGAGGGCTGGGGTGAGGGCATCTGGCCGCACGCTTGGTTCACCACTCCCACAACTTCGATGGCGTCACCACCGCCGGCAACGGCACATCCCATTTCTCCACGGGTAATGCCTCCACGCCCTGGCAATCATGCGCATACCCCACCGGCTGCAATCCGTACTGCTGCCAGTTTTGTAGCGTCCTGTCATAGAATCCCCCGCCCATGCCTAATCGCTGGCCCTGCTCGTCAAACGCCACCAGCGGTGTAATCAGCACATCCAGCCCGGAAAGCGGGAGCACGTCGCGCACGTCGAGTTTGGGTTCGGTGATTTTCAGACGATTTACCACCAGCTCGCTGTGCGGATGGTAGTGCAGAAACAGCAGATTGCCCGGGCTAAAGGGATGCAGAACCGGCAGGTAAACTTTTTTCCCGGCGCGCCAGAGCTGGTCGATAAGCGGTTGGGTATCCAGCTCACCATCAAACGAGAGAAACAGGGCGACGGTGTTTGCCATCACCACAGGCGGATAGGCCATCATGCGGGCGGCGGCCTGCTGGGCAAACTGTGCCTGTTGCTCGGCGCTTAGGGCGCGACGACGCTGGCGAATAAGCTGACGGATGTCCTGGCGTGAAGCAGAAACTTCAGGGAGTTGAGTCATGGTAGTCGGTAGAAGAAAAGAGAGGGAATCTCCGAGATGCCGCCGCAGGCTGTAACCCTTGAACCCTTGGTTCAAGGTGAATGTGTCGTCATAGTTTTAAGGCTTCTCGGACGAACCGAGCATGCTCACCAACCATGGAGCGCCACATTCTTGTGGTATGAAATATCGGCTCAGGGGACTGGCCCGCTTGCGAACATCTCAGAGAAATTTTGTCTTCACAGTTACTCTACCATAGTCAACTGAGAAGTGTTATTCAAACTTTGGTCCCGGTCTTTCGGGACTGCGACCTTGATCAAGCAATGCCTGTTCTATGGTCTGCTGGAGCATTTTAATGCGCTGCTCCATGCTTGCCGCGTAATCGCGGGTCTTCGCTTTTTCCTGAGTCAGTTCATAGCTGATGTTCAACGCGGCGATGAAAACCAGCTGCTCAGTATTTGTGACTCTAGTGCGTTCTTTTAGATCTTGCAACCGCTGATTCAAATCGTCCGCAGCCTGATTCAAGGCATCCCTTTGTTCAGGCGGACAATTCACTCGCAGTGAACGGCCAAAAATCTGGAGATCGACGGGTTGTGCAGACATGCCACCTTCCTGCTGATTGACTGCGCTGCCTTCGCTTACTGCCCCGGGGGCTGCGAAGGGGCGACACTATAGCTACCCTGATGTGAAGATACAAGCCCTTTTCTGGTATCACCAGGGTCCAAAGTGGTAGCATATCATGAATATCCTCCCTTTGATGACGAATGCGTATGTCTATACAGAACGAAATGCCTGGTTACAAGGATTTAAACCAGTTACTGAACCAGCAGGGAGTCGGTCTGACCCCTGCCGAAATGCACGGTCTGATCAGCGGCATACTGTGCGGCGGAAACAGCGACAGCTCATGGCAGCCGCTGATCCACGACCTCACCAACGAAGGGCTGGCGTTTGGCCACGAACTGGCGGAAGCGCTGCGTAAAATGCATGCCGCAACCAGCGATTCCCTGGAAGACGATGGCTTTCTTTTTCAGCTTTATCTGCCTGAAGGCGACGATGTCAGCGTCTTCGATCGCGCTGATGCGCTCGCGGGTTGGGTAAACCACTATCTGCTTGGCCTGGGCGTAACCCAGCCTAAACTGGATAAAGTGACCGGCGAAGCGGGTGAAGCGATCGACGATCTGCGTAACATCGCCCAGCTCGGCTACGATGAAGACGAAGACCAGGAAGAGCTGGAGATGTCTCTCGAAGAGATTATCGAGTACGTGCGCGTGGCGTCTCTGCTGTGTCACGACAACTTTACGCGCTCGCAGCCGACCGCGCCGGAAGTTCGCAAGCCAACATTACACTAAGAAAAATAACGCACAGGAGGGTGTCATGGTTATCTCCAGTCAAGAGTATTCTCGCCGTCGTCAGGCGCTGCTGGCGAAAATGCAGCCGGGAAGCGCTGCCCTGATTTTCGCCGCGCCGGAAGTGACGCGCAGCGCCGACAGCGAATACCCCTATCGCCAGAGCAGTGATTTCTGGTACTTCACCGGGTTTAACGAGCCGGAAGCGGTACTGGTGCTGATTAAAAGCAATGACACCCACAACCACAGCGTGATTTTTAACCGCGTGCGCGATCTGACCGCGGAAATCTGGTTTGGTCGCCGCTTAGGGCAGGAGGCGGCGCCAGAAAAACTGGGTGTGGACCGCGCGCTGGCCTACAGCGAAATCAACCAGCAGCTCTACCAACTGCTGAACGGTCTGGACGTGCTCTATCACGCGCAGGGCGAATACGCGTATGCGGATGACATTGTTTTCACCGCGCTGGATAAGCTGCGTAAAGGCTCACGTCAGAATTTGTCTGCACCCGCCACCCTGACGGACTGGCGACCGATGGTGCATGAGATGCGCCTGTTTAAGTCTGACGAAGAGCTGAACGTGATGCGCCGCGCGGGCGAAATCAGCGCCCTGGCGCATACCCGCGCCATGGAAAAGTGCCGTCCCGGTATGTTCGAGTACCAGCTTGAAGGCGAAATTCACCATGAATTTAACCGTCACGGCGCGCGCTTCCCGTCCTATAACACCATCGTAGGCGGCGGGGAAAATGGCTGCATTCTGCACTACACCGAAAACGAAAGTGAACTGCGCGACGGCGATCTGGTGCTGATTGACGCCGGCTGTGAATATCAGGGTTACGCGGGCGACATCACCCGTACCTTCCCGGTGAACGGTAAATTCACCACCGCGCAGCGTGAAATCTATGACATCGTGCTTGAGTCTCTGGAGACCGCGCTGACGCTGTTCCGTCCTGGCACCTCCATCCAGGAGGTTACGGGCGAGGTGGTGCGCATCATGATTACCGGGCTGGTGAAGCTCGGCATTCTGAAAGGCGATGTGGACACCCTTATAACCGAAAACGCCCATCGTCCGTACTTTATGCACGGCCTGAGCCACTGGCTGGGGCTGGATGTGCATGACGTCGGGGCATACGGTCCGGAACGTTCGCGCGTGCTGGAGCCTGGCATGGTGCTGACCGTTGAGCCGGGGCTGTACATCGCGCCGGATGCCGACGTGCCGGAACAGTACCGCGGGATCGGCATTCGTATTGAAGATGATATCGTCATCACCGAAACCGGTAACGAAAACCTGACCGCGACCGTGGTGAAAAAAGCTGACGACATCGAGGCGCTGATGGCGGCGGCACGCGGATGAGCGTAATCATCGTTGGCGGAGGCATGACCGGCGCTACTCTGGCGCTGGCTATTTCGCAGTTAACCCAGGGCCAGCTTCCGGTGCATCTCGTCGAGGCGGTCGCGCCGCAGGCGGCCGATCATCCCGGTTTCGACGCCCGCGCTATCGCGCTGGCGCAGGGAACCTGTCAGCAGCTTGCGCGTATTGGGATCTGGCAGGCGATAGCGGATTGCGCAACGGCGATCGGCACCGTTCACGTCAGCGATCGCGGGCATGCCGGGTTTGTGACGCTGGATGCCCACGATTACCGGATCGAGGCGCTGGGGCAGGTTGTCGAGCTGCATAACGTAGGGCTGCGGCTGTTCCGTCTGTTACAGGACGCGCCTGGCGTCACGCTGCACTGTCCGGCGCGCGTCGCCAGCTTTAGCCGTCGTGACGAGGCCGTCAGCGTGACGCTGGACAACGGCACCACGCTGGAGGGGCAACTGCTGGTGGCGGCAGATGGTTCACGCTCCGCGATCGCCACGCAGTGCGGCGTCGAATGGCGCTCTGAACCCTATGGGCAGGCGGCGGTCATCGCTAACGTCTCTACGGCTGGCGCGCATAACGGCAGGGCATTTGAGCGCTTCACGGAGCACGGCCCGCTGGCCATGCTGCCGATGTCGAACGGGCGCTGCTCGCTGGTATGGTGCCATGCGCAGGATCGGGCCGATGAGGTTCTCTCCTGGTCCGACGAACGTTTTTGTTCCGAGCTGCAAAAAGCCTTCGGCTGGCGGCTTGGGCGCATCACCCATGCCGGAAAACGCGTGGCCTATCCGCTCGCGCTGACGACCGCATCGCAGACTGTCTCCCATCGCGTCGCCCTGGTCGGCAACGCCGCGCAGACGCTGCACCCCATCGCCGGGCAAGGCTTCAACCTTGGCCTCCGTGACGTGATAAGCCTGGCAGAGCTACTGGCCCGGACGTGGAGCGAACAACAGGATTGTGGCGCATACTCGGTGCTAAGCCATTACCAGAAACGACGCCAGGCGGACAAAGCGGCGACCATTGGCGTCACCGACGGTTTAGTCCACCTGTTTGCCAATCGCTGGGCACCGCTGGTTGCGGGTCGCAACCTTGGGCTGATGGCGATGGAACTGTTCATTCCGGCACGTGACGTGCTGGCGCAGCGGACCCTGGGTTGGGTCGCGCGTTAAGGAGTATTGACCGTGCAAAATGTTGATGTCGCCATTGTGGGTGGCGGAATGGTAGGACTGGCGCTGGCCTGTGGTTTACAGGGCAGCGGCCTGCGCGTGGCCGTGCTTGAGCAAAAAGCGCCGCAGCCTGTGGCGCAGGATGCACCGCCGGAGCTGCGCGTCTCGGCGATCAATGCCGCCAGCGAAAAGCTACTGACGCACCTTGGCGTCTGGTCTGAAATCGTGGCGCTGCGTGCCAGCTGTTACCATGGCATGGAAGTGTGGGACAAAGACAGCTTCGGCCATATCGCGTTTGACGATGAAAGCATGGGCTATAGCCACCTTGGACACATCGTTGAAAACGCGGTGATCCACCACGCGCTGTGGCAGAAAGCACAGCAGTGCAGCGACGTCACGCTGATCGCACCGGCGAAACTCCAGCAGGTGGCGTGGGGCGAAAACGACGCGTTTATCACTCTTGAAAGTGGCGACATGCTGACCGCGCGTCTGGTGGTGGGTGCCGACGGCGCCAATTCCTGGCTGCGTAACAAAGCGGATATTCCGCTGACCTTCTGGGATTACCGCCATCACGCGTTGGTGGCCACAATCCGCACCGAAGAGCCGCACGGCGGCGTGGCGCGCCAGATTTTCCATAATGACGGCATTCTGGCCTTCCTGCCGCTTGCCGATCCGCATCTCTGCTCCATCGTCTGGTCCTTAGAGCCGGAGAAAGCGCAGCAGATGCAGGAGGCGACGCCGGATGCCTTCAGTCAGGCGCTATGCGTGGCGTTTGATAACCGTCTGGGCCTGTGCATGCTTGAAAGCGAACGCCAGACGTTTCCGTTAACCGGTCGCTACGCGCGTCAGTTTGCCGCGCACCGTCTGGCGCTGGTGGGGGATGCGGCGCATACCATTCATCCGCTGGCCGGGCAGGGGGTGAACCTCGGCTTTATGGACGCGGCTGAGCTGGTTGAAGAGCTGCGTCGCCTGCATCGGGAAGGCAAAGATATTGGCCAGCATCTGTATCTGCGTCGCTACGAGCGCAGCCGCAAACACAGTGCGGCGATGATGCTGGCGGGGATGCAGGGTTTCCGCGAGCTGTTTGCCGGAGCGAATCCGGCGAAAAAACTGCTGCGCGATATTGGCCTCAAGCTGGCCGACACTCTTCCCGGCGTAAAACCGCAGCTTCTTCGTCAGGCAATGGGCCTCAACGATCTTCCCGACTGGTTACGTTAATCTCGATCCCCGTCACACTTTATTTTCCCGGCCTCCGCGCCGGGGAAATTTCCTTGTTTGAAATAATCTAATTTCACGTCATTTTTCGCATTAGAAAATCTAATCTTACTATTTTTATGTTACGGAAATTCGGCCCGTTTTTCCGCACGAAATATCACCATCTGCTAAATTCTGTTAGATCATTGTTAATTTTATGCGGGTTTAATCGCATTTTCCCAGTGAATAACTCTGTAGGCTTTTCAGCGATTTTTGGTCATAAGCTAATGTGATGACCCGTTTTACCTTATGGTTAACCGCCGGTTTCGGTGGTAAGTTCAGGTAAAAGAGAACGTTTGCGTCGGCCCCCGATCGCGAGGCCGACACCGGGTTTCACGGTGAATTTTTCAACGAGGAAAAGATGGCTCAACAGACTCCTTTGTACGAACAGCACGTGTTGTGCGGCGCCCGCATGGTGGACTTCCACGGCTGGATGATGCCGCTGCACTACGGCTCGCAGATTGATGAGCACCACGCGGTGCGCACCGATGCCGGTATGTTCGACGTGTCTCATATGACGATTGTCGACCTGCGCGGTAGCCGCACCCGGGAGTTTTTGCGTTATCTGCTGGCAAACGACGTCGCCAAACTGAAAACGCCGGGCAAAGCGCTCTATACCGGCATGCTCAATGCCTCTGGCGGCGTGATTGACGACCTCATCGTCTACTACTTCACCGAAGATTTCTTCCGCCTCGTTGTAAACTCCGCCACCCGCGAAAAAGATCTCTCCTGGATTTCCCAACACGCTGAACCTTACGCCATAGACATCACCGTCCGTGACGATCTGTCGCTGATTGCCGTGCAGGGGCCAAACGCCCAGGCGAAAGCCGCCTCTCTGTTCAGCGACGAGCAGCGCAAAGCCACCGAAGGCATGAAGCCGTTCTTCGGCGTGCAGGCGGGCGATCTGTTTATCGCCACCACCGGCTACACCGGTGAAGCGGGCTACGAAATTGCGATGCCAAACGAGAAGGCCGCTGATTTCTGGCGTGCGCTGGTGGAGGCGGGCGTGAAGCCTGCGGGCCTGGGCGCGCGCGATACGCTGCGTCTGGAAGCAGGGATGAACCTCTACGGTCAGGAGATGGACGAAGGCGTCTCTCCGCTGGCGGCCAACATGGGCTGGACCATTGCGTGGGAACCGGCTGACCGTGATTTTATTGGCCGTGAAGCGCTGGAGATGCAGCGCGAGAAGGGCACTGAACAGCTGGTAGGCCTGGTGATGAAAGAAAAAGGCGTTCTGCGCGGCGAGCTGCCTGTACGCTTCACCGATGCCGATGGCAATCATCGCGAAGGCGTGATCACCAGCGGAACGTTCTCCCCGACGCTCGGCTACAGTATTGCCCTGGCACGCGTGCCGGCGGGGATTGGCGAAACGGCGGTGGTGCAGATCCGCAACCGCGAAATGCCGGTCAACGTGACCAAACCGATTTTTGTTCGCGCCGGTAAGCCGGTCGCCTAACTATTTTTATCAGGAGAACTTCAATGAGCAATGTGCCAGCAGAACTGAAATACAGCAAAGAACACGAGTGGCTGCGCAAAGAGGCGGACGGCACTTACACCGTTGGGATCACCGAGCACGCGCAGGAGCTGCTGGGCGACATGGTGTTTGTTGATCTGCCGGAAGTGGGCGCAACCGTGAGCGCAGGCGACGACTGTGCGGTGGCGGAATCCGTTAAAGCGGCCTCTGACATCTACGCCCCGGTGAGCGGTGAAATTGTTGCCGTGAACGACGCGCTGAGCGACTCCCCGGAGCTGGTCAACAGCGAACCGTATGAAGGCGGCTGGATCTTCAAGATCAAAGCCAGCGACGAAGCGCAGGTTGCCGCGCTGCTGGATGCGACCGCGTACGAAGCACTGTTAGAAGACGAGTAATCAGTAATCCCCCTCTCCCTTTGGGAGAGGGCAGGGGTGAGGGTGCCAATCTTCCCCTCACCCTAACCCTCTCCCAAAGGGAGAGGGAACTTAAATTCACTGCACGTTTCAGGAACCATCGCTCATGACACAGACTTTAAGCCAGCTTGAAAACCGTGGCGCCTTCATTGAACGTCACATTGGGCCGGATGCTCAGCAACAGCAGGAGATGCTGAAGACAGTTGGCGCGGATTCATTAAACGCACTGATCGGCCAGATCGTGCCAAAAGACATCCAGCTTGCTACGCCGCCGCAGGTAGGCGAGTCCACGACGGAGTTCGCCGCGCTGGCGGAGCTGAAGGCCATCGCCGGCCTTAACAAGCGCTATAAGTCTTACATTGGCATGGGCTACACCAACGTGCAGTTACCGCCGGTGATCCTGCGTAACATGCTGGAAAACCCGGGCTGGTACACCGCTTACACCCCGTATCAGCCAGAAGTCTCCCAGGGCCGTCTGGAAGCGCTGCTGAACTTCCAGCAGGTGACGCTGGATCTGACCGGTATGGATATCGCCTCTGCCTCGCTGCTGGATGAAGCGACCGCCGCCGCCGAAGCGATGGCGATGGCGAAGCGCGTGAGCAAGCTGAAAAACGCCAACCGCTTCTTCGTGGCGGCGGACGTGCATCCCCAGACGCTGGACGTGGTGCGCACCCGTGCGGAAACCTTCGGCTTTGAGGTGATTGTCGACGACGCTGAAAAAGTGCTGGATCACCAGGACGTCTTCGGCGTGCTGTTGCAGCAGGTGGGCACCACCGGGGAAGTGCACGACTACGGCGCACTGATCGCCGAGCTGAAATCCCGTAAGGTTATTGTTAGCGTCGCCGCTGATTTTATGGCGCTGGTGCTGCTGACGGCGCCAGGCAAACAGGGCTCGGATATTGTCTTCGGCTCAGCTCAGCGTTTCGGCGTGCCGATGGGCTACGGCGGCCCGCACGCGGCGTTCTTTGGCGCGAAAGATGAATTTAAACGTTCCATGCCAGGCCGTATTATCGGCGTATCGAAAGATGCCGCCGGTAACACCGCGCTGCGCATGGCGATGCAGACCCGCGAGCAGCATATCCGCCGCGAGAAAGCGAACTCCAACATCTGTACCTCGCAGGTGCTGCTGGCTAACATTGCCAGCCTGTACGCGGTGTTCCACGGTCCGGCTGGCCTGAAACGTATTGCCAGCCGCATCCACCGTCTGGCCGATATCCTGGCCTGCGGTCTGCAACAGAAAGGTCTCAGACTGCGTCATGAACACTATTTCGATACCCTGTGCGTCGAGGTGGCAGACAAAGCGGCCGTGCTGGCGCGCGCCGAGGCAGCGCAAATCAACCTGCGCAGCGACATTCACAATGCGGTCGGCATTACGCTGGACGAAAGCACCACCCGTGACGATATCCTGACCCTGTTCAACGTATTGCTGGGTGACGCACACGGTCTGGACGTTGATACGCTCGACAAAGAGGTTGCGCTCGACAGCCGCTCCATTCAGGAAAGCATGCTGCGCGACGACGCGATCCTGACTCACCCGGTGTTCAACCGCTATCACAGCGAAACCGAGATGATGCGTTACATGCACTCTCTGGAACGTAAAGATCTGGCGCTAAACCAGGCGATGATCCCGCTGGGCTCCTGCACCATGAAGCTGAACGCCGCGGCTGAGATGATCCCAATTACCTGGCCTGAATTCTCTGAGCTGCACCCGTTCTGCCCGGCTGAGCAGGCGGAAGGGTATCACATGATGATCAACCAGCTCTCCGACTGGCTGGTGAAGCTGACCGGGTACGACGCGCTCTGCATGCAGCCGAACTCCGGTGCGCAGGGTGAATACGCTGGTCTGCTGGCGATCCGTCACTATCACGAAAGCCGCAACGAAGGCCACCGTGATATCTGCCTGATCCCAAGCTCTGCCCACGGTACCAACCCGGCTTCTGCCCAGATGGCAGGAATGGAAGTGGTGGTTGTGGCGTGCGACAAAAACGGCAACATCGATCTGGCCGACCTGCGCGCCAAAGCCGAGCAGGCGGGCGACAAACTCTCCTGCATCATGGTGACCTACCCGTCCACCCACGGCGTGTACGAAGAAACTATCCGTGAAGTGTGTGAAGTGGTGCATAAGTTCGGCGGCCAGGTTTACCTCGACGGCGCAAACATGAACGCCCAGGTGGGCATCACCTCTCCGGGCTTTATTGGCGCGGATGTGTCGCACCTGAACCTGCATAAAACGTTCTGCATTCCGCACGGCGGTGGCGGCCCGGGGATGGGTCCTATCGGCGTGAAAGCGCACCTGGCACCGTTTGTGCCGGGCCACAGCGTGGTGCAGATTGAAGGCATGCTGACCCGTCAGGGCGCGGTCTCCGCGGCACCGTTCGGCAGCGCCTCTATCCTGCCAATCAGCTGGATGTACATCCGCATGATGGGCGCGGAAGGGCTGAAGCAGGCCAGCCAGGTGGCGATCCTCAACGCCAACTACATCGCAACGCGTCTGAAGGACGCCTATCCGGTGCTTTATACCGGTCGCGACGGTCGCGTGGCGCACGAATGCATCCTCGATATTCGTCCTCTGAAAGAAGAGACGGGCATCAGCGAGCTGGATATCGCCAAGCGTCTGATCGACTACGGCTTCCACGCGCCAACCATGTCGTTCCCGGTAGCGGGTACGCTGATGGTTGAGCCGACCGAATCTGAAAGCAAGGTGGAGCTGGATCGCTTTATCGACGCCATGCTGGCTATCCGCAGCGAAATCGACCGCGTGAAAGGCGGGGAGTGGACGCTGGAAGATAACCCGCTGGTGAACGCGCCGCATACACAGAACGAACTGGTGGCAGAGTGGAACCACGGTTATACCCGCGAGCTGGCTGTCTTCCCGGCAGGTGTGGCAAACAAATACTGGCCAACCGTGAAACGTCTTGATGATGTTTACGGCGACCGTAACCTGTTCTGCTCCTGCGTACCGATGAGCGAATACCAGTAACGTTGTTCCTGTAGTAACGTAGGCCGGGTAAGGCGAAGCCGCTACCCGGCTTTTTTATTGGGAGAAAAGAATGGCAATTGCACTGGTCACCGGCGCCAGCCGGGGTATTGGTAAAGCCACCGCGCTACAGCTGGCAAGCGAAGGCTACACCGTTGCGGTGAATTTTCATCACAACATCAAAGCCGCGACGGACGTCATTAATCAGATCGTGGACGCGGGCGGTAAAGCCTTTGCCGTACGCGCGGACATCAGCGATGAAGCGCAGGTGATGGCGATGTTCGACAGCATCGATCGCGAAGGTGAGCCGCTCGCCGCGCTGGTGAACAACGCCGGGATTTTGTTTGAACAATCCACCATCGAAAATCTCTCCGCTGAACGTATTAACCGCGTGCTGGCTACCAACGTCACCGGCTATTTTCTCTGCTGCCGTGAAGCGGTTAAGCGCATGTCGCATAAACACGGCGGCAAGGGCGGCGCGATTGTGAATGTCTCCTCGGCGGCATCACGGCTGGGCGCGCCGGGGGAATATGTGGATTATGCCGCCTCAAAAGGGGCGGTGGATTCCCTGACCACCGGCCTCGCGCTGGAGGTGGCGGCGCAGGGCATTCGCGTTAACGGCGTGCGGCCAGGCCTGATTTATACCGATATTCACGCCTCCGGCGGCGAGCCGGGGCGTGTGGATCGGGTGAAGTCGACGTTACCGATGCAGCGTGGCGGTCAGCCGGAGGAGGTCGCCCAGGCCATTGTCTGGCTGCTGAGCGACAAAGCCTCCTATGTCACCGGTAGCTTCCTGGAGCTGGCTGGCGGGAAGTAACGCTACGACGCCAGCCACAGCCGCAGGCGCATTCCCCAGCCGCTGGTCCAGCCGGTGGTGATCGACTTCACTTCACCGTGAGAGATCACCACCAGCGTTGGCGTAACCTTAACGTCCCACTCACGCGCCAGCTCTCCGCTGGCGTCGTTGACCGTGGGCATCGTCGCCTTCTTCTTCCTCATCCAGGTTTCGAGCGTCGCGTTATCGCCCGAGCGCAGCGCAACCGACATCACGTTACCCCCGTCCGCGGCAAGCGCCGCCACCGACGGCGTGGTGTAGCGGCAGACGCCGCACCATGTCGCCCAGACGTAGACCAGCAGCGGTCGCTCCTTACTCATGGCGATAAGATCGACGGGCTGACCGTCGAGGGTGTGCAGTGCCGTCGCGGAGAAATTCTGCGGCAGCGCGGGCTGGCGGAAATAGTCCACCGCCAGGCTCACGGCTACGCCAATCAGCAGCCATACGCCCAGCTCGCGCAGAAGGCGCGGAAGCTTACTTGCCACGGGCGTTTGCCAGCTGTTCTTTGACCAGCCCCTCCAGGTCGTCATACGGAATTGCGCCCGCCACCATCTGGTCGCCGATAATGGTCGCCGGGGTACCCTGAATATTCAGCACCTGCGCCAGGATGAGGTTCATCTTTAGGCTGTCCATGGTTTTATCATCCGTTTTAATGCTGTCCGTTCCGGTCTTTACCTTCGCGGCGGCGATGCTGGCGTCATCGTGATAGCCCTTTTTCATCATCAGCCGCTGGTGCAGCGCCCAGAATTTATCCGGCGCCTGCTGCCACGTTGAGAGTGCCGCTTTCGCGGCATTTACCGAGCTTTGTCCCTTGAACGGCAGCAGTTTGACGATGAGCTGCACGTCGGGATTTTCCTGCACGATTTTCTCAAGCATTGGGTCGAACTGCTTGCAATACGGGCAGTTGTAGTCCGTGAAGGAGACGATGGTCAGCTTCGGCGATGTCGCGCCGGTTCGCGGGCTGTTGGGGTCGTTAAACAGAAGTTTTGCCAGCTGGTCGCTGGAAGCGTCATCAGAAGGTGCGGCGAAACCGAACGTTGATAACGACAGCAGAAGTAAGGCAACGAAGGCTCTCATGTTATTTTCCTTTTGCATCGGACAGGGTGCTCAGCACCGCTTCGCGGCTTAACAACGCAGGCAGCACCTGGCCCTGCGGTAATCCCGGTCCGTAGATCTGGTTAAACGGCACGGCGGCGCTGCCGCGCGTGGTTAAGAACTGGCTGATGGTATCTGAGGGGCGGCTCCAGTCGCCGCGCAGGGCGACAACGTCCGGGGCGGAGAGCGCATCCTGCACGTCGTCGCGCAGCAGCACGTTGTATTTATTGGCTTTACAGGTCACGCACCAGTCGGCGGTCACGTCGACGAACACCCGTTTGTTCTCCGCCAGCGCGCGGGCAATGGCCTGCTCGCTGAGCGGCTGCCAGTGAATACGATCGCGGCGGGAACCCTCGCCGCCGGAACCGGATACAAACGCGACCGCCCCGGCCACCACTACAGCTAATACCCCGGCGCGCAGTGCCGTTTGCCAGCGGTAGCGCCAGGCGGTGACCAGCAGCAGCGTAAGGATCAGGAGCACGCCCAGCGTGATGACGGGCAGGCTGCCAATGTGCACCGTCAGCAGGCTCAGCAGCCACAGCGATGAGCCGAGCATCATCATCCCCAGCACTACGCGTACGACGTTCATCCAGCGTCCCGGACGCGGCAAGCGCTGGGCCAGCCCCGGCCAGGCCGCCACCAGCAGCCACGGCAGGCTCATACCGATACCCATCGCCAGGAAGATCCCCCACAGCAGGGGAAGCGGCGCCGCCAGCGCGACCGAGACCGCCGTCCCCAGGAACGGCGCGGTGCAGGGCGTCGCCAGCAACGTGGCAAACGCGCCCTGCCAGAAATGACCCGCAAGCCCGTTGCCGCCGCGCGTGGCAAGGAAGGTACTGGCGCCGGAAGGGAGACGGATTTCAAACAACCCCAGCAGGCTGGCGCTGAAAAGCACCATCACCAGCGTCATCGCGCCAATAAACCACGGGTTCTGGAACTGGATCCCCCAGCCGAGCGCCTGATTGCCTAAGCGTAAAACCGTCATCATCAGCGCCAGCGCGAGGAACGAGATCACGATCCCGGCTACCGACGCAAGAAACTGTCGGCGTACCTGACCCCGCGCCTGCCGTTCGGTTTGCATCAGCGTGCCCAGCTTCATGGCCAGCACGGGCAGTACGCAGGGCATGACGTTAAGGATCAGACCGCCCGCCAGCGCCATCAGCAGCACCCAGCCTAACGAGAGCGTCGGCGCGGCGTTCCCCGGCTGAATGCTCAGGCTGGACTCCTGCGCCTGGCCGCTATCGGCCAGAACCAGCGACAGGGTTTTGCCGCTGAGGTTGGGCGCGGCCTCGCCCCAGCTGTCCGTCACGGGCACGGTGGCGACCAGCGAATCACCGCGCACGGTGAGGGCCGGTTTGCCGAAATCAACATCATCCATACCGTCGATAAACAGGGACGGCGCCTGCCAGCCTGCGTCACGCTGCGCCGTTACGGTCAGCTTGCCGGGGGCATAGGTGGCGTTAAGCGTTGAGGTCAACCCGCCGCTGAGCGGAAGGGTGCCCATGGCCCGACTGAAATCGTAATCAAAACCGGCGCCTGCGGATGCTGTCATGTTCAGCGAAAACGGGTAGTCGGTAAGAATACAGACGTTGCTACAGGTGGAGAGCGTCAGCACGCCGCTCAGGATCTTCGGGACGTCGCCCCTCAGAGTGATGGGAAAGCTGACATCGCCGTGGTAGCCCTGCGTGGTGATGCCCGCGACGTCGAAACGCTGCGGCACAGGCCAGCGCCAGATCGCCTCGACGGGCTGATGCCATTTAATCGCGGGGGCGACGCCGCCTTCGCCCGGCGAGCGCCAGTAGGTTTTCCAGCCTTTTTGCAGGGCGACGTCCAGCAGCAGGCGGGTTTCGCCAGTGCTTTCGGGTTGCGCACGCAGCCTGACGCTGGCGTGCTGATTATCGGCGGCGCGCAGCCAGCCGCTGTCGGCACCCTGGCTGAGGGGCAGCCATAGCCAAAGCAGGCAGACCAGCAGTCGCCTGAATACAGTAAACATAAATTTTCTCCGTAAATGATGAATTAACCTGAAGTAACAGGCGAAGGCTCATTCACGGAAGACGCATAATCGCAGATGCACCCTTAACCGGGGCGGGGAGATAACGCGGGGAGGCCACTGCCGTTCGCGGCGCGGTGGACTGGCTGCCAGCAACGCCAGCAGCAGGGTGACGGCAATCAGGGCGCCTTCAAATAAAACAGGCGGGACCGACATCAGCGACTTGGCGCTAAGCTCACACGGGGTTACCGGTGCGTCGGTACTCTCCTGCCCCTGCTGGACAGACTGGCTCGTGGCGGTGACGTTCATGACAAGCGCGTGCATCCCGGCCATCCGCTGGGCGGTGCATATCAGCACCACCAGGCAGGCCAGGGCTACAAGCAGGATAGCGTTGCGTTGTCGCTTGATCATGTTCGCCTCAAATATTCAGGACGCCTATATTATCGGGCGAACATATTTTGGCAACGCAAAAGCTGTAAAGAAGTGTCTGGAAGATAAGCGGTTTGCCCTCTCCGCTTGCAGAGAGGGCGAGCCATTACAGCGTTTCGCCGTTGCTGGCAATGACGGTTTTATACCACTCAAAGCTCTTCTTACGGGAGCGGGACATGTCGCCGGTACCGTCGTCGTGCTTGTTGACGTAGATAAAGCCGTAGCGCTTACTGTACTGGCCGGTGGTGAAGGAGACGCAGTCGATGCAGCCCCACGGCGTGTAGCCCATCAGATCCACGCCATCCCAGGTCACCGCCTTCATCATCTCTTCCACGTGGGCGCGCAGGTAGTCGATGCGATAGTCATCGTTGATGCTGCCGTCCTCTTCCACGGTGTCGTAGGCGCCGAAACCATTTTCCACGATAAACAGCGGCTTCTGATAACGTTCGTACAGTTCACACAGCGAATAGCGCAGGCCTACCGGATCAATCTGCCAGCCCCAGTCGGACGCCTTGACGTGTGGGTTCGGCACGCTGCCCTCGAAGCCGGAAATGGCGTCACCGGTACCGCCTTCCGCTTTGACCGCGTTGGTCATGTAGTAGCTGAAACCTAAGTAATCGCAGGTGCCTTCACGCAGGATCTGCTCGTCGCCCGCTTCCATTTTGATGGAGAAGCCACGGCGTTCCCACTCGTTCAGCACGTAAGACGGGTAGTAGCCGCGCAGCTGCACGTCGGTGAAGACGTAGCGCTCGCGCATGGATTCCTGAGCGAACATGACATCTTCTGGCTTGCAGGAGTACGGATAGAGCGCCACCATCGCCAGCATGCAGCCGACTTTCATTTCCGGGTTAATGCGGCGTGCGGCTTTCACCGCCAGCGCGCTGGCCACGAACTGGTGGTGCAGCACCTGGTACATGGTCTCTTCCGGGTTGTCGTGCTCGGTATAGACCACGCCAGAGCAGCAGTAGCCGAACAGCGGCGCACGCCAGTTGCGCTGGTTGTTGATTTCGTTGAAGGTCATCCAGTATTTGACCTTATTTTTGTAGCGCTCAAATACCACTTCCGAGAAGCGCACAAAGAAATCGACCACTTTACGGTTGGTCCATCCGCCATATTCCTGAACGAGGTGCAGCGGCATTTCAAAGTGGGAGAGGGTGATAACCGGCTCGATGTTGTACTTCAGCAGTTCATCGAACATGTCGTCGTAAAACTTCAGCCCCTCTTCGTTTGGCTGAGTTTCGTCGCCTTTCGGGAAGATGCGCGTCCAGGCGATGGAGGTACGGAAACATTTGAAGCCCATCTCGGCAAACAGCTTAATGTCTTCTTTGTAATGGCCGTAAAAGTCGACGGCTTCGTGGTTCGGGTAATATTTGCCTTCAATCACTTCCTGCGTGATTTCTCGCGGAACGCCGTGTGCGCCGCCGGTGAGCACGTCGCAGATGCTTGGCCCTTTGCCGCCTTTGTTCCAGCCGCCTTCAACCTGGTGCGCCGCTACCGCGCCGCCCCATAAAAAATCTTTCGGTAAGGTGAGTTTTTTCATCTTTGCTATTCTCAATTCAGGACTTATTGATTTCGAGTCTAGCAAAGCGGAATTAAATGTCACGATATAACATTTTGCGGAAATTGTAATTTGTCACATCAAAAAAACAGGATGTTTTATTCTGTTAATTTCTTCGCCAGTTTCCGGCCTAATGATTCCAGAATATAGATGACGGGAATTTGCGTGGTGATATCGTAAACGCCGCCAATGCGCGTTTGCGGTACGTGCCAGGAGAGGTTAAAGTCCGCCAGCTTTGCGAGACGTGAATGTTCGTGGCTGGTGACTGAGAGCACCTTGCAGTGGTGCAGGCTGAACTGGCTGGCGAAGCGCAGGATCTCCTCGGTTTCGCCGGAGACGGAGAGTACAATAGCCAGCGCATTTTTAGCCATATCGTTAGTGACCGGGAAATAAGGATCGTCGATATGGTTGCTGAATTTCCCGATATTTGAAAAGAAACGTGCGCCATATTTTGCCAGCGATCCGGAGGTGCCCGCACCGACAAAAATAATTCGTTCAGATGATAAAATAATATCGACCGCGTTATCTAATAGCGCATCAAACTCTTCGTTATTTACGCTTTTAAAGAAGCTGATAATTTCACTGGCACCAAAATTCGCCTGCTGCGGCTCGTTCTGCTCCAGATAGAGTTTAAAGCGCACCCGAAATTCCGAGTAACCATCGCAGTTGAGCTTGCGGCAGAAGCGCAGGATAGTGGTAGTGGAAACGCCCGCCGCATCCGCCAGCTCGCGGATGGTCATGTACATCACTTTATCGCGGTTCTTAATGACATAGTTGTAGACCATCATTTCCAGATTGTTGAGGCTGGCAATGGCGGAATGGCTGAACATACTCACAATGGCTAAACTCGCTGTCGGACACTATTCCTGAAGCATACCATGATGACGAAGGGCGGGAGACGGATTTATCTCCTTGATTACTTAGATGTTAATGAAATCATTTACACCTGTGCGGTGGATTGTTTTTACATTATGCTGATTTATAAGGATAAATCTTGAATGTGGATTTATTTTAGCTAACAGGTGTTCACTGGAATCATTCTCAGTTAGCATAGACTGGCGATGAATAATCATCTTTTGTTTTCCCGGAGTTAAGTATGGTGAGCAGACCATTAATCGCACAGGGATATTCGCTGGCTGAGGAAGTAGCCAACAGTATAAGCCACGGCATTGGCCTGGTTTTTGGGATTGTCGGCTTAGTGTTATTGCTGGTACAGGCAGTGGATACCAACGCCAGCGCGATGGCCATTACCAGCTACAGTCTGTATGGCGGGAGTATGATCCTGCTTTTCCTGGCCTCAACGCTGTATCACGCTATTCCGCATCAACGGGCGAAGATATGGCTCAAGAAATTTGACCACTGCGCTATCTATCTTCTTATTGCGGGTACCTATACGCCGTTTTTGCTGGTGGGGCTCAACTCACCGCTGTCGCGTGGCCTGATGATTGTGATCTGGAGCCTGGCGCTGCTGGGGATCCTGTTTAAGCTGACCATTGCGCACCGGTTTAAAGTGTTGTCGCTGGTTACCTATCTGACAATGGGCTGGCTGTCGCTGATTGTGGTGTATCAGTTAGCCATTAAGCTGGCGGTGGGGGGCGTGACGCTTCTGGCGGTGGGCGGGGTGGTCTACTCGCTGGGCGTGATTTTCTACGTCTGCAAGCGTATCCCGTATAACCATGCCATCTGGCACGGCTTTGTGCTGGGCGGCAGCGTGTGCCACTTCCTGGCAATTTATCTGTATGTTGGGCAGGTGTAGTTTTTTTGTAAGGTGCGGTCTGATGCCCTCACCCCGACCCTCTCCCACAGGGAGAGGGAGAATATCAACACCGTAGGCCCGGTAAGCGCAGCGCCACCGGGCGATACAGCATCAATCTTCCAGAGAATACGGTAGCGGCTCAATGCTGAGCGTGTTTGCATCATCCCGCACGCGGAACACGCTGTCGGGCTCCATATCATTATTCATGACAACCTGCACCAGCAGGCGGCCATCATCGAGCTGGACGGCGGCTAACACGGTGCCGGTACGGCGCCAGTTTTCGCCCATCTTCATCTCAAGATCTTCACCCGCTTCCGGCACACGGCTGGCGTGACCAGCCAGCGTCCACAGGGCGCGTTTGTTCGCGCCGCGGAATTTCGCACGCGCCACCATTTCCTGACCGGTGTAGCAGCCCTTCTTAAAGCTGATACCACCCAGCGCCTGGATGTTTGTCGCCTGCGGGATAAACTGCGCGCTGTTTGCCGCGTCAATCACCGGCAGGCCCGCTTCGATGTTCAGCGCCAGCCACTGCTGGCTGTTGTTGAGCTGTGCTTCACCGCGCAGGGCGTCAGTGACGCGTTCCGCCGTTGCTTCGTCGGTTACCAGCAGGAAGCGCTCCGCCGGGTGTTCGAACCACAGAATGGAGGTCGCTCCCTCGCTGACCAGCTGTTTTTCAGCATCCGGCAGCTCGGCAAACAGGTTTTTCAGCGCTGCACGCGCCTGGAAACCCGCGACCCCCAGCAGAACGTGTTCATCGTCCGGGGCGATGGTGACTTTAGAAAAGACCGCGTATTTTTTCAGCTCTTTAAGCTGGGCGTCACGCAGGCTGCGGCGCTCAATAAAGGCGAATCCGTCCTGACGGCGGAACAGACGCAGGTTGCTCCACATTTTGCCTTTTGGATCGCAATGCGCGGCCAGCAGATGCTGGTGCTCAGTCAACTGCGCCACGTCCGCCGTGACCTGGCCTTGCAGGTATTTTTCACTGTCCGTACCAGTCAGTGTCGCCAGTGCCCAGTCATCAAGAGTAATCAGCGTCAGCGGCAGACGCGCAGAGGCGGCGGGCTGGCGAGGAGAAAATGGTGTAAATGCCATAGTGATGTCCTGAATTGCTTAACGCTTTGATAATACCTAATGGTAAAAGAGACTGTATTCAATGCAAGCGCTTTCAGCAGGCCATTCGTGCCATTACGCGGTTATGCGTGGCGCTACGCAAAATAGTGTAATCCGCTGTCTTTATAAGGATTATTCAGGGAGCCTGCTCGAGGTTCGCAATATTCCAGTAAAGAAACGGTCAAAAACACGTTACACTAGCAGGTGTTCCCGGAGAGCAATAATGAATACCAAGCGGGATACCGACTGTGCCAAACGTAATGCAGGAAACAGAACATGGATATTAACAACAAGGCCCGTATTCACTGGGCGTGCCGTCGCGGCATGCGTGAACTTGATATCTCCATCATGCCTTTCTTCGAGTATGAGTACGACAGCTTAAGCGATGACGATAAGCGCCTGTTTGTCCGTCTGCTTGAGTCTGACGATCCGGATTTATTCAACTGGCTGATGAATCACGGCAAGCCCGCCGACACCGAGTTGCAACGGATGGTGCAATTAATTCAAACACGGAATCAGGAACGTGGTCCTGTGGCAATCTGATCTTCGCGTCTCGTGGCGCTCACAGTGGATGTCCTTACTGCTCCACGGGCTGGTGGCGGCACTGGTGTTATTGGTGCCGTGGCCGCTTAGCTATACCCCTCTGTGGTTGCTATTGCTGTCGTTTGTGGTGTTTGACAGCGTGCGCAGCCAGCGTCGAATCAACGCCCGTCAGGGTGAAATTAAGTTGCTGATGGATTCTCGCCTGCGCTGGCAGGGAAAAGAGTGGGAGATGATGGGGACGCCGTGGATGCTTAACACCGGGATGATGCTACGGCTGCGTCGGGTCGAGGATAACCGTCGCCAGCACCTGTGGCTGGCCGCAGACAGTATGGATCCCGCGGAGTGGCGAGATCTGCGCCGGTTGATCGTGCAACAGCCGACGCAGGAGTAAATCAGCTGAACTGCTCGGCCATCTCACCCAGAATCTGCTCGCACCAGCTCTGGAGGCGCTCGTCGCTAAGATCGTACTGGTTGGTTTCATCCAGCGCGAGCCCGACAAACAGCTGACCGTCGGCAATAATCGGTTTTTGACTGGTGAACTCATAGCCTTCCGTAGGCCAGTAGCCGATAAAGGTCGCGCCCTTTGGCGCCAGTTTGTCGTGCAGCATGCCGAGTGCGTCAAGGAACCACTCCCCGTAGCCCAACTGGTCGCCCATGCCGTACATCGCAATGATTTTGCCTTCAAAATTGACTGAATCGAGCTGATCCCAGATGGCTTCCCAGTCTTCCTGAATCTCACCAAAGTCCCAGGTAGGGATACCCAGAATGAGCACATCGTACTGCTCCATCAAGGCAACCGCGTCATCTTTCAGGTTATGCAGCGTCACCAGTTCCGGGCCAATGATGTCACGAATTTTCTCCGCCGCCATTTCGGTGTAGCAGGTGCTGGAACCATAGAACAGACCAATATTCATCGCGTAACTATCTCAATTCTTGCTATGACTTTGCGCGTAGTGTACCAGAAACCGATGGCAATCAGGCATAATGGCCAGATTGCAGAACCAAAGGGGCTGATGTGGAAAAGGATCTCGCACTCATCGAACAGTTTCTCGACGCGCTGTGGCTGGAGAAAAACCTCGCTGAAAATACGCTCAGCGCCTATCGTCGGGATCTCACGCTGCTGGTCGAGTGGCTGGCGCATCGTGGGCTGACGCTTGAAAGCGCGCAAAGCGATGACCTGCAAGGGTTACTGGCCGAGCGGATGGAAGGGGGGTACAAAGCCACCAGCTCCGCACGTCTGCTGAGCGCCATGCGCCGCCTGTTCCAGCACCTGTACCGCGAGAAGATCCGCGCGGATGACCCCAGCGCACTGCTGGCATCGCCTAAACTGCCTCAGCGGCTGCCAAAAGATCTCAGCGAAGCACAAGTTGAGAGATTATTACAGTCGCCCGCAGTTGACCTTCCGCTGGAGTTACGCGATAAAGCCATGCTTGAACTATTGTATGCCACGGGCTTGCGCGTTTCCGAGCTGGTGGGCCTGACGATGAGCGATATCAGCCTGCGTCAGGGCGTGGTGCGCGTTATCGGTAAAGGGAACAAAGAACGGCTGGTGCCGCTGGGTGAAGAGGCGGTCTACTGGCTGGAGACGTATCTGGAACACGGGCGTCCGTGGCTGCTGAACGGCGTCTCCATAGATGTATTGTTCCCGAGCCAGCGCGCGCAGCAGATGACGCGACAAACGTTCTGGCATCGCATTAAACATTACGCCACACTGGCGGGTATTGACAGTGAGAAGCTGTCGCCGCACGTTTTGCGTCACGCCTTCGCGACGCATCTGTTAAACCACGGCGCTGATTTACGCGTGGTGCAGATGTTGCTTGGACACAGCGATCTTTCAACGACGCAAATATACACCCATGTCGCGACGGAACGCCTGCGGCAGCTACACCAACAGCACCACCCTCGCGCGTGAGTGCCGACGAATTGTTACAGGAACAAATATGAAAAAGTCTTTAGCGCTGCTCACCCTGCTGGCAGCTTCGATTTCCGGTATTGCCCATGCGGACGATGCCGCCATTAAACAGTCTCTGACGAAACTCGGCGTCGCCAGCAGCGAGATCCAGCCAGCGCCGGTGGCTGGCATGAAAACGGTGCTGACCAACAGCGGCGTGCTGTACGTGACCGAAGACGGCAAGCACATCATTCAGGGGCCTATGTACGACGTGAGTGGCGCGCAGCCGGTGAACGTCACTAACCAGCTGCTGATGAAAAACCTGAACGCGCTCGAAAAAGAGATGATTGTCTACAAAGCGGCGCAGGAAAAGCACGTTATTACCGTCTTCACCGACATCACCTGCGGCTACTGCCACAAGCTGCATGAAGAGATGAAAGACTACAACGCGCTGGGCATTACCGTGCGTTACCTGGCTTTCCCACGCGCCGGCGTGCAGAGCCAGCCTGAGCAGGATATGAAAGCGATCTGGTGTGCGAAAGACCGCAACAAGGCCTTTGATGACGCGATGAACGGCAAAGGCGTGAAGCCCGCGTCCTGCGATATCGACATCGCTAACCACTACGCGCTGGGCGTACAGTTTGGCGTGAGCGGTACGCCAGCCATTGTGCTGAGTAACGGCTACGTGGTACCGGGCTACCAGGGTCCAAAAGAGATGAAAGCGTTCCTCGACGAGCACCAGAAACAGATGGGTGGTAAATAATTCGCGTGAAAGCCCCGATAAAACTGCGCCGCCGCGATGCGGGTGAAACCGCGGATTTACCAGACACGCTTCCGCTGCTGTTAAAGCGGCTGTACGCCAGCCGTGGCGTGCGTACGGCAAGCGATCTTGAGCGCAGCGTCAAAGGCATGCTGCCCTGGCAAGCGCTGAGTGGCATCGAAAAAGCGACTGAAATGCTCTACGACGCGTTCCGGGAAGGCACGCGGATTGTCGTGGTGGGCGATTTCGATGCCGACGGCGCAACCAGTACCGCGCTGAGCGTGCTCAGCCTGCGTGCGCTGGGCTGCGAGAACGTGACTTACCTGGTGCCGAACCGGTTTGAAGACGGCTACGGCCTCAGCCCGGAAGTGGTCGATCAAGCCCACGCCCGTGGCGCACAGATGATCATGACCGTGGATAACGGGATCTCCTCTCATGCGGGGGTCGATCATGCCCATGCGTTGGGGATCCCCGTACTGGTCACCGATCACCACCTGCCAGGCGAAACTCTGCCTGCCGCCGAAGCCATCATTAACCCGAACCTGCGCGACTGCGATTTCCCGTCGAAATCGCTGGCCGGAGTAGGGGTGGCGTTTTATCTGATGCTGGCGTTACGCACGTTGCTGCGAGATAAGGGCTGGTTCGAATCGCGCGGAATTGCCGTGCCGAACCTCGCGGAGTATCTCGATCTGGTGGCGCTGGGAACCGTGGCGGACGTGGTGCCGCTCGATACCAATAACCGTATTCTCACCTGGCAGGGCTTAAGCCGCATTCGGGCAGGTAAATGCCGTCCGGGAATTAAGGCGCTGCTGGAAATTGCCAACCGCGATCCGCTGAAGCTTGCGGCAAGCGATTTAGGCTTTGCCCTCGGCCCGCGCCTGAACGCGGCGGGGCGGCTGGATGATATGTCGGTTGGCGTCGCGCTGCTGCTGTGCGACAACATCGGCGAAGCGCGCGTGCTGGCCAGTGAGCTGGACGCACTCAACCAGACCCGTAAAGAGATTGAGCAGGGGATGCAGGCCGAAGCGCTGACCCTGTGCGAAAAGCTGGAGCGCAGCGGCGATACCCTGCCGGGCGGGCTGGCGATGTATCACCCTGAATGGCACCAGGGCGTGGTGGGCATTCTGGCGTCGCGCATTAAAGAGCGTTTCCACCGCCCGGTGATTGCGTTCGCCCCCGCCGGGGACGGCACGCTGAAAGGCTCCGGTCGTTCCATTCAGGGTCTGCATATGCGCGATGCGCTGGAGCGTCTGGATACGCTGCATCCGAACCTGATGATTAAGTTCGGCGGTCACGCGATGGCGGCAGGCCTGTCGCTGGAAGAGGCGAAGTTCGACGAATTCCAGCGTCTGTTTGGCGAACTGGTCACCGAGTGGATCGATCCGGCTCTGTTGCAGGGTGAAGTGGTTTCTGACGGTGAGCTTTCACCGGCTGAAATGACCATGGAGGTGGCGCAGATGCTGCGCGATGCCGGCCCGTGGGGGCAGATGTTCCCGGAACCGCTTTTCGACGGACGTTTTCGTTTGCTGCAACAGCGCATCGTGGGCGAACGCCATCTCAAAGTGATGGTGGAACCGGTCGGCGGCGGACCGCTGCTCGATGGCATCGCCTTTAACGTTGATACCTCCATCTGGCCGGACAACGGCGTGCGCGAGGTTGAGCTGGCCTATAAGCTGGATATTAACGAGTTCCGCGGTAACCGCTCCCTTCAGATCATCATCGACAATATCTGGCCAATTTAGCGTCAGTAATCTCTATAAAAAAGGGCGTGGATTCGGTACAATCCCGCTCTTATCACCGCATTTTGACAAGCTCATAAAAGAAAACAGACCATGTTTGAAATTAATCCGGTAAAAAACCGCATTCAGGACCTCACGGAGCGCTCTGACGTTCTTAGGGGGTATCTTTGACTACGATGCCAAGAAAGAGCGTCTCGAAGAAGTAAACGCCGAGCTGGAACAGCCGGACGTCTGGAACGAACCTGAGCGCGCTCAGGCGCTGGGTAAAGAGCGTTCCTCCCTCGAAGCCATCGTAGATACGCTGGATCAAATGGCGCAGGGTCTGGAAGATGTTTCTGGGCTGCTGGAGCTGGCTGTCGAAGCCGACGACGAAGAAACCTTTAACGAAGCCGTGGCAGAGCTCGACGTGCTGGAAGAGAAGCTGGCGCAGCTGGAATTCCGTCGCATGTTCTCCGGCGAATACGATAGCGCTGACTGCTATCTCGATATTCAGGCAGGTTCTGGCGGTACCGAAGCGCAGGACTGGGCGAGCATGCTGATGCGCATGTACCTGCGCTGGGCGGAAGCGCGCGGTTTCAAAACCGAGATTATCGAAGAGTCCGAAGGTGAAGTGGCGGGTATCAAATCCGTCACCATCAAGATTATTGGCGATTACGCTTACGGCTGGCTGCGTACCGAGACCGGCGTTCACCGCCTGGTGCGTAAGAGCCCGTTCGATTCCGGCGGCCGTCGTCACACCTCCTTCAGCTCCGCGTTTGTCTACCCGGAAGTGGATGAAGATATCGATATCGACATCAACCCGGCGGACCTGCGTATCGACGTTTACCGCGCATCCGGCGCGGGTGGTCAGCACGTTAACCGTACGGAATCTGCGGTGCGTATTACCCACATTCCAACCGGGCTGGTAACACAGTGCCAGAACGACCGTTCCCAGCATAAGAACAAAGACCAGGCCATGAAGCAGATGAAAGCGAAGCTTTATGAGCTGGAGATGCAGAAGAAAAATGCTGAGAAGCAGGCGATGGAAGACAACAAGTCCGATATCGGCTGGGGCAGCCAGATCCGTTCTTACGTCCTTGATGACTCCCGCATCAAAGACCTGCGTACCGGGGTTGAAACCCGCAACACGCAGGCGGTGCTGGACGGCAGCCTGGACCAATTTATCGAAGCAAGTTTGAAAGCAGGGTTATGAGGAACCAACATGTCTGAACAACAAGCACAGGGCGCTGACGCGGTAGTCGATCTTAACAACGAACTGAAAACCCGCCGCGAGAAGCTGGCAGCGCTGCGTGAGCAGGGCGTGCCGTTCCCGAACGATTTTCGTCGTGACCACACCTCAGACCAACTGCACGCAGACTTCGACGGTAAAGAGAACGAAGAGCTGGAAGCGCTGAACGTTGAAGTGTCCGTGGCGGGCCGCATGATGACCCGTCGTATCATGGGTAAAGCGTCCTTCGTGACCTTACAGGACGTTGGCGGCCGCATTCAGCTGTACGTCTCTCGTGACGACCTGCCGGAAGGCATCTACAACGAGCAGTTCAAAAAGTGGGACCTGGGCGATATCCTGGGCGCGAAAGGTAAACTGTTCAAAACCAAGACCGGTGAACTGTCTATCCACTGCACCGAACTGCGTCTGCTGACCAAAGCCCTGCGCCCGCTGCCGGACAAGTTCCACGGTTTGCAGGATCAGGAAGCGCGCTATCGTCAGCGTTACCTGGATCTCATCTCTAACGATGAATCCCGTAAGACCTTCAAAATTCGCTCCCAGATCATGGCCGGTATTCGCCAGTTCATGGTTAACCGCGATTTTATGGAAGTAGAAACCCCGATGATGCAGGTGATCCCAGGCGGTGCCTCAGCCCGTCCGTTCATCACCCATCACAACGCCCTGGACCTGGACATGTACCTGCGTATCGCGCCGGAACTGTATCTGAAGCGTCTGGTGGTCGGCGGTTTCGACCGCGTGTTTGAGATCAACCGTAACTTCCGTAACGAAGGTATCTCCGTACGTCATAACCCAGAGTTCACCATGATGGAACTCTATATGGCGTATGCGGATTACAAAGATCTGATCGAGCTGACCGAATCCCTGTTCCGCACCCTGGCGCAGGACATTCTGGGCACCACCCAGGTGCCTTACGGTGAAGAGGTGTTCGACTTCGGCAAGCCGTTCGAAAAACTGACCATGCGCGAAGCGATCAAGAAATACCGTCCGGAAACCAACATGGCGGATCTGGATAACTTCGACTCTGCGAAAGCGATCGCTGAAAGCATCGGTATTAAGGTTGAGAAGAGCTGGGGCTTGGGCCGTATCGTGACCGAGATCTTCGAAGAAGTGGCCGAAGCGCACCTGATTCAGCCGACCTTCATCACCGAATACCCGGCGGAGGTGTCTCCCCTGGCGCGTCGTAATGACGAGAACCCGGAAATCACCGATCGCTTCGAATTCTTCATCGGTGGCCGCGAAATCGGTAACGGCTTTAGCGAGCTGAACGATGCAGAAGATCAGGCGCAGCGCTTCCAGGATCAGGTTAACGCGAAAGCGGCAGGCGACGACGAAGCGATGTTCTTCGACGAAGACTACGTGACCGCGCTGGAGCACGGTCTGCCGCCGACGGCTGGCCTGGGTATTGGTATCGACCGTATGGTGATGCTGTTCACCAACAGCCACACCATCCGCGACGTGATCCTGTTCCCGGCGATGCGTCCGGTGAAATAAGCCGTTAAGACGTAAAAAAAGCCCCGTGCGTTTATCGCCGGGGCTTTTTTATTGCGCCGCGAAGGCGCTGAGTTTTTCACGCGCGGTGTTCGCTTCCTGCACCATCCACGGGCTAAATGCCCACGGTGTGGCGTCCAGCGCGCGGAATAGCGCGTCCAGCTCCACCCACTGATACTCCATCACTTCATCGTCATTGATTGCGAGGGTATTCGTTACGCGGGCGGCATAGACCGGGCAGATTTCGTTTTCAACGATCCCTGACGGGTCGGCTTCACGGTAGCGGAACTCCGGGGCAATGGGGGTGATGTCTGTGATTTCGGCGCCGACTTCAAAGCGGCAGCGGCGGATAATCGCCTGCTCTGTCGCTTCGTCGGCCTGTGGATGGCCGCAAACGGAGTTGGTCCATACGCCGGGCCAGGCTTTTTTACTTAATGCGCGCCGGGTGATCAGACATTCTCCGTTAGCGTTAAACAGCCATGAAGAGAAGGCCAGGTGTAGCGGGGTGTGTGACGTGTGCGCGGCGTACTTCTCCTGAGTGCCAATCACCTTTCCCTGGTCATTTACCAAAATAACGTGTTCTTGAATACTCATTGATGCTCCAGTGCCAAAATGCTTAATGGTTCAGCACCACCAGCGGAATTATTATACTGCATTCTTATGCGAACGGTTTGGCCCACAGAGCGGAAAAGGGCATGACCCGCATCAGTTTGGGCTGCTATCATAGTGCGCCATTCACGCTGACCGAGGAGCTGTTTTGTTTGCAGGAAGCCTGACGAGAAACCCGATCATTGCCGTTTTCTGCCTGACGCTGACGCTACTTGTAGCAGGATGCTCGGGGAGTAAATCTTCGGATATGGGCAGTTATTCCGGTGCAGTCTATACCGTTAAGCGCGGGGACACGCTCTACCGCATCTCACGCGCCACGGGAACCAGCGTGAAGGAGCTGGCGCGCCTGAATAATATTTCTCCACCGTATACTATTGAGGTAGGGCAGAAGCTCAAGGTTAACGGCGGTTCCTCCTCAGGGAAAAAGTCCTCAACGCGTAAAACAGCCAAAGTCACGCCATCCTATCAGGTGCCTAAATCATCCTGGCCGCCGGTCGGTCAGCGCTGCTGGATCTGGCCTGCAAGCGGAAAAGTGGTTGCGCCGTACTCGCTCTCGGAAGGTGGCAATAAAGGTATTGATATCGCTGCCGCACGCGGCACACCGGTTTACGCTTCAGGGGCCGGGAAGGTGGTCTATGTCGGTAACCAGCTTCGTGGATACGGTAACCTGATCATGATTAAGCATGGTGAGGACTACATTACGGCGTATGCGCATAACGACACGATGCTGGTCAATAACGGCCAGAACGTGAAGGCGGGGCAGAAGATTGCGACCATGGGCAGTACCGGGACGGATACGGTGAAGCTGCACTTCCAGATCCGCTATAAGGCCACGGCCATCGATCCGCAGCGTTATCTTCCCGCGCAGGGCAGTAAGCCGAAGTGCTAAGTGATTATTTAATCGCCACTTAGTGGGGTAAAGGCTTGTATGAAGAGGCGTAAGGTCTATAATGCCTTACGCACCTCAAAGCGGGCGTAGTTCAATGGTAGAACGAGAGCTTCCCAAGCTCTATACGAGGGTTCGATTCCCTTCGCCCGCTCCAAACTCAAGTCTCCTGAAGTCTACCAAACTCAATTTTACTTTGATAAATCAGCAGTTATAGCATTCAATTAGTCTATTGAACTCAATTGTACTCTCCCTGGGTCAACCCTAATGTGGGGGTATAGATGGGGGTATAATTGTACCCCCTGCAGAGAGGTACCCCCAATGAAGCTGACTGCTCGGCAGGTTGAAACTGCGAAACCCAAAGAGAAGCCCTACAAACTGGCCGATGGTGGTGGGCTTTACCCTGCTGGTTAATCCTAACGGTAAGAGATACTGGCGCCTCAAATACCGTTCGCTAGGTAAAGAGAAGCTACTTGCTATTGGCGTTTACCCTGATGTTTCTTTAGCTGAAGCCAGAAGTAAGCGTGAGGATGCAAAAAGAACATTAGCGGCTGGCAATGATCCTTCGCTTGAACGGAAAATTGAGAAACTTAGTCGTCAACAAGACACAGAAAACTCTTTTGAGGCTATCACGCGAGAGTGGTATCAGCGGCGCTATGACCGCTGGTCTGTCTCTTACCGTGAAGAGATGCTGAGAACCTTTGAAAAGGATGTGTTTCCTTATATCGGTCACCGGCCAATCAAAGATATCAAGCCGATGGAGTTGCTTACTGTTCTTTCAAAAATAGAAGCACGAGGAGCAACTGAGAAGGTCCGTAAGGTTCGCCAGCGTTGTGGTGAGGTCTGGAAGTATGCCGTTGTGACTGGCAGGGCCGAGTACAATCCAGCACCTGACCTAGCCAGCGCCGTTACTCCTCATGAGAAAGAGCACTATGCTTTTTTAACCCAGGATGAATTGCCAGAGTTTCTTCGGACTCTGAACACCTATGCTGGTAGTGTGCTTGTTAAGATTGCGATGCAATTGCTTATTTTAACAGGAGTAAGGCCTGGGGAGTTGAGGCAAGCGGAGTGGCAGGAATTTGATTTTGAGAAAAAGGTTTGGAATGTTCCAGCGGAACGTATGAAAATGCGCCGCCCTCATCTGGTTCCATTATCAAGCAAGGCAATTGACCTGCTTAATCAGCTTAAACCCATGACGGGAGCAGGAGCGTTGTTGTTCCCTGGACGTAATGATCCTAAGAAACCTATGAGCAATATGGCTTTGACTGTGTTGGTAAGGCGTATCGGCTATGCAGGTCGCGTCACAGGGCATGGATTCCGCCACACGATGAGTACCATTTTGCATGAGCAGGGATTCAACTCGGCCTGGATTGAGTTACAACTGGCTCACGTCGATAAGAACTCAATTCGCGGGACATATAACCACGCTCAGTATCTTGAAGGGAGAAGGGAGATGATGCAGTGGTATTCCGACTATTTAATCTCTGGCTGCAAAGGTTAACGAATTTAAGCGAAAGTAAAAATATTCTAGTTTTTATAAGCTATTTATTTAATTGACTAATTGCAGGTGTTTTTTTGTGCTCCAAGTATGTAGGGGCGTATCACCTCCAATAACAATTTCTAACTCTTTTTGACTGTAATTAGACTCTTTTTGTCAGGTGATTTATTGTATTTAAATTATTTAATCTTTCGCCATTGATGTCAATTTTTACAGGTACATCAATTTTGTAGTGTTTAATGAATATCTAGAGCTAAATCCAATCGCTCTGAACGGATGTAATCACTTTTAAACACTTAGTTCTATAAAACAATGCCGCCATTGAGGTTATCCAAAATGGCAGCATTGGTTGCAGATTTTTATCTTGAGTAGAACATTATTATCCTGCAGATATAATTTTTATCCATTTGTTAGATAAAGTACAGATAATTTCATTTTTTATGAAAAGTGGTTATTTTCGCTTTTTTAGTCAGAGCGCACGATAACATCACCGGCATAATGTACTTAGATGTTTAGTCAGTTTCAGTGTTATTGTGCTGAAGGACCTTCTTTAACTAGGAGGCGAATACAAAAAACAACTTTACAAAGGATTAGCTTAAGGAATAATTCAAAATAGTACACTCACTAACATTGATGAAGGATTGAGGTTAGATGAAAAAAAATAAAAGACATATCACCAGTATAATTAAGAGAATATTTATTCTGGTTGATAGAAGTATCTCAATGTTCTCGCGAAAATTTCCGAAATCCCGTTCATCGTGAGCAGTCACATCTCCACCAAAAAAAGGAAGCCAATATTTGCTCATGAAATTTGGTTCCCGATCAAAAAAATCATGTCCTCCATGATAGAATCTGTTAACTACTTCATCGCAACCCATGAACCCTCGGCGTCCCGCCATCCCCATGCCAATACATGCGATTTTTGATAAAAGTAATACATTATCGTTATAACCACATTCATTAATTATGTTCTCTATGTCAAACTTGTTTTTTAATAATGTCCATTGAAAGTTTTCTTTTAAAACACTACCAGCTAAAATAATGTTTTTAATTTTTAATTCCGTATCTATAGGAAGGGTTATAATCCCATTGGCTAAAACGTATGTACCAAAGCTATGAGAAATAAAATGAAATTCTGCATTTGGATAGCTATTGATGATATGAATTAGCTCCTCTCTAAAATGTTTTATAATCCTATTTCTGGCAAAGGGTAATAATAGCTGAATGCAAGAAAAATAATTATAACGATAAGTTTTTATTATAAATTCAGGTAACTTACTTGCTACTTCACTCTCAAATTTATTCTGCCATTTCCCTAAAGTTCGGATGCCATGTATAGACACTACAATATTTTTACCAGGAGATCTTTCCTTTCCAATTAAAGATTCTGCGCTCCATTCAATGCGATTTCTAATCGTTGTTTTCCATGAGGATGATGAAAAATCTTTTAGTGAGAAATCCAGCTCCGAAAATTTTGTTTCGTAAAGGGATATAAGTTTTGGATAAGCCGTCAGACCAATAATCTGATTAGGTCTTATATATCGACTCTTATCTCGAATTAGCTTCCCTAAAAAAATAACTCCACCATTTTCTTTGGGGGTTTCATCATCTTTTGCAGGAATGTTCAAGTCTAGAATGACTAATCGATATTTAGTAGTCCTTAAACATTCTAAACCACTCTTTATAGATTTTACATGATTAATTGATGTTTCGTGAATGCCAAAATCTAAAAGTTCAGCTTTAATTACGTCAGCCTTATTTTTCTCATCTTCAATAATCAGATATTTACTCACTGAATTCAATTCCATTTATTATTGAAATAAGTTCATTTACCCATTTGGAACTTTGTGGATCGTAAAATACGCATCCTTTAAAATTGTTGGGAAATGATTTTGACAAATCTTCTGTTAAATCACTTAAGCCTATGGCATCAACTAACCTTCCAAATACATCAAACTGAGTTAGAACGATGACAGGGATTTTAACTTTCCTATAATGCAACTTGCTTAACACATCTTTCCCTGCAAGTGGTCTAGGCGTTAGTATCGTCTTATCGTCTCTAGATTCAAAAGTCGGCATTGACATATCTAAAATGAGTAGATCGTATGTATTATCCTTGATAGCCATCATTGTGCTTTTGTAAGACTTAGTAATATCCAATGAATCATAAGTAATATTTTTATCTAAGGCTTCTTTTATGTAGGTTACTTTTTCAGGGCTGTCATCAGCTAACAATATTTTGATTTGCATTAATTTGCCCCTGAATTAAATAAATTGATAGGTTGAACGATTCATTATCGAAGTCAAGAGATATATCTAGGTAGTTTTTAACTCTCATATCGTAAGAAAACAGTTTTTTTATTTTATATAATCCACTTCCGGATTCACCGTTGGCTCCGATGATGTAGTTGCTATTTATTAGGGATTTAAGTTTTTCAATTTTGTCTTTTATTTTTTGCAATGCTTCTAAAGATGCTTTGTTAGAAAATCTAATAAGTATATTTTCTGAGTCATGATTTGTCACAGCAATATTTATGGCGATTGTATCTTTCATGCAGGAATGATTTATTGAGTTTTCAATCAATATTAAGAATATAGTTACGAATCGTCTAAAGTAATCACCTTTAATTGTTATATGTGTGTCATCAATGAGATTAGTTTCTAGACTAACATTTGGATGCAAGCTCTTAGTCATATCTAACGCAGCATCAAAGCTTGAGCCTATTAAGAATGGATTGTTTGTCTCATTTTTCCAATCTAACCAAGATATTAGCTCATTGATTTTTTCATTAACTTCTCGCTGTGATAGCCGAATTTTTCTTTTGAGTTCATCAAGTCTAGATATATTTGTGATATCGTCAGATAAAACCTCAAAGCAATTATTTATATTTTTTCTAAGAACTGTATCGACTTTATTTTTTAAGATTTCAAGTGCATCATTTGTTTGTGATACTAAGTAATCTATAATTAAATTAACAAAATCCTCGAAGTTCGATTGGTCATCTATATTTCCGCCTAGTTTTTCTATGACACCTGGATCGGAGAAAAAGTTGAATACTTTTTCACCTTCATTAAACTCACCAGTATTTATATGAATCCATCCCTTGGCAGTTTGCACTTCTTTATCAATAGATCTTGAGAATTGTCTAAAGGCATCATCAATTAACTCACGATTAACTTTGCTCAAATATACATACTGTTCAAACCAATAGTTTTCTCTTTCATAAATACCTTTGTCATTTTTGAGATAGAATAACTTGTGAGCTTTAATTGGACCTAAGAGTAGGTTTATTATTCCACCATGCCGGATGTTAAGATTGAGAAAATTATCTAACCCATAAAGAGGGCTGATAGTATATTCATCTCTGATTTTATAGAATAGATCTAACACTTTCGAATAGTAATTATTGGAACTGTAGCTGAAACTTTCGTAATCCTTAGTTATCTCGGTGTAATCTGAGTCCCTAAATGGGATTTTTTCTGATTTTTTTATTGATTCAAAATCATCAGAGAATTTACTGATGGCATTTATTTTCACTGATATTGTGTCAACTTCAATTCTTCCTGTACCGCAATCAGTTACGCATATTTCTTTAACAAGTTTCTCCAAGGTTCGAAACATCTCTACTCTTAATATATCTATTTCTTCATCGCTTTTATTATTAAAAGAAACTAATTTTTGTAATGTAACCATCCTGAAAAGTAATATTTCTTTATTGTTTTCGAAGATATCAAACGTCTCCATTATATCTTCATTGAGCACGTTTTCGAAGAAGTAGGAATTATTAATGTCAATATATATTTCTTCAGCGCGTGAGATATCCAATCGTTCAAGGATATCTTCACAGATTAAAGTTAAAATATACGAATATTCATTGTTTTTTAGATTGTTAAAGGTGTTTAATATAATTACCCTATCCATTAACTGCTCTAAATTCACATCATTATTGTTACTATCAATTATGAATATTGAGAATTCTTTAAGGCAAGAGTAAATGGCATTGGAGGACGTTTTTATGAGATTTGCTATGCGATTAAACGCTTGATCTATATGGTTCTCCTTAAAAAGGCACATAGCCAAGCGTGATAGTGCGTGTTCACTATATAATGGATCTTCAATGTTGGCTAGTTCATTGTAGTATTGATACGCAGTGTTATATTCTCTTTGTTGAAAATATTTGTCGCCGAGGGTTTTTAATTTTCGACCTTTATCAATGAATGTATCATTATTTATCTCATCATCATTTAGCGACAAAATTCTTTTGTATATAATTTCTTGTCCACAATGATTGATTTCTATATTCTCGTTGCTAAATAAATTAGCGAGTGAAGTATGGAAATCTAAAAAGCTATATAAATACTCGCTAGGATCGCTTTCAGAAGTAACTGTAAATTTCTCACACTGGAGTTTTATAAAAAAAGCCCAATTACAATGATATAAACGTAAAAAGTCCTTCATTAGTAATTTAATTAACTCACTTTTATAACTTTCAGTGTATAAATCAATAATTTTATTAATTATATCATTTAGAAGTGATTTTTTTTCACAACGACGGCCGCACCTGATTAATGATTTTACAAAGATTTCTATGATTGAAGTCGACAGCGGGTTTTCATCAAGTATTTTTTCACATAAGATGGCTGCGTCATTATAATGGCCTTTGAAATAGAGTTCTCCAACCTTAGCAATTCGCTCATCGTTTACATTATACTTGAACTCCAGTACTTTATTCGCACATAGAATATTTCGCAGAATTGAATCGTTGATATTATAATATAAATCTCTGATACTAGAAAAATTGAATCCATCAAGTCGATTATGAAGTTGGCAACTTATTATTATTCTTCTGAAATTCAAATAGCGATCTATTATATTACTCGATGAATTCTCGCATATTATTTTAGAAAGGTGGTTATAATTTTTTTCCGGGGAGTAGCAATGTGAAAAATCAATTTGTTCTATGGCTGTGTCGTTACGCGAAATCTTGAACTCTTCAGATTGATGCTGAATCGCAAATGTATATCTTTCGAATGAAACGCCTTTATCGCATCTTATGAACGGGTAACTCAGATGAACTTCTGATAAATTATTGTATTGGTTTTCTTTGAATATGGATGTTATTTTTTTATGGTATTCTAAGAAACCTTTTGAATTCCCCATTTCAAAAAACAAATTTAGCTTTGAAGAAATATACCAATTGCTATACCCAAAAGTATCAAATATTTTTTGGAGAGTTTCTGACGCTTCTCCTAATCTACTATTCAGTAGCAAGCAATCAAACTCATGTTGTAACTCTAGAAAATATTTTATTTCATCTGAAAAGGCATTGAGGATGATAATTTCAAATTCAAGGTCGTAAAATAACCCATGAAATGAATCTTTATACCTCACGCTTTCTTTTATTTCAACAGTATGAGGAAAGGCATATGGAATAATTGAATTTCGTACATCCTTATTTGCTAAAGTATTTTTCAACTCGTGTAGCGATTCGTTGTAGTCCTTATCCCTTAGACCTGAAAGTAAACCCGCACCATTAATACCTTTTTTGGGGATAATTAAGCGGCCCTTTCTGTCTTTTTTTATGACTGAGCGATTATTGATGTTTCTTTTAATTAGAGCGGTTGCATGTTGTTTTATTTTAGTCGCAAGACTCAATCCTTTTTTTCTTTTCTTTGTCACTTAGATAGTCCTTGTCAGAGAGGTTTAATCAAGAAACGCTACCGCCCTCAGGGAGGCCTGATGGGATTTTATGAAATGATAACCATGTCTACATATGTTAACATTACAATTCAATTAAATCAATTATTGTATAAATGGTTGAACTTAATTATTCAATTTTACTTTTATAAGAAATATTCATGAGTGTTTAAAATTTCATAAAGTGAATATCTTGTTTTTTAGCAATAATTCTTCCGAAGGGACAATGTGAGTGGTTCATTAGCCACTGTCGAATAGTCTTCTGATCCAGAACTCCCACCGCAAGAAACACCGCAACCGACGTTATCAAAGTGGCGATGATCTCTGCCAACGTGCGATCTGGGACCGAAAATTACACCTATTGGTATCTTGGCAGCGCTGCTCTGGCTAAATGTTCCTTCACACAAGAACATGACCATCACCTGGGGGTACTATTTCCGCACCGGGATCGTCATGACTCTGCCTGTGTTGTTTGTAACGCTGGCCGCGCTGGCGCTACGTCTCTCTTTCACTTTGTAATGAGATACTGATATGAATAACATCACTATTTATCACAACCCGGCTTCCGCACTTCAGCTGTATTCGCGAAGTCCTGTCTCCTGGGCCCTCTGAGGAGGAGCAGGGCAACACACTGATTTAATTGCCTCTGTTAAGAAGGAAAAACAATGACCTGGCATTACGAGAAAAATGGCATACGTCACGACAATGTGACCGAAGACGACATCACTGGCCTGATTATGCGCGGTGAACTGACGGCAACCACGCTGGTATGGCGACAGGGTATGACGGATTGGCAACCGGTCTCCACCACCCCGCTGGCTTCGGCGCTGCTCCACAGCACCACACCACCAGCGCTGCCGGGGCACCGCATTCCAGGCGGAGTGGTATGGACACTGGCATTTGCGCCTTTTATTGGCTATGCGCTGGAGTTGTGGACGGCAGGATTGAGCGGGATGTCATTTGACGAGGCATATGAGGCCGTCTCGGGCGGACGGTACTGGTTTATCACACTACTGCTCAATATCGCTCTGGGATATCTCGATGAACGACGTCTGCGTAAGGCCGGAGTGGATAGTTTCGGCTACGTATACATCGCTGTTTATCCCACTCAACGTTAATTACTTTCACGAGAGAAAAAATGAAATTTCTACCTGCAACAAATATGCGGGCGGCGAAGCCCTGTCTGTCGCCCGTAGCTGTCTGGCAAATGCTACTTACACGGCTGCTGGAACAACATTATGGCCTGACGCTAAACGATACACCTTTTAGTGATGAAACCGTTATAAAGGAACATATCGATGCCGGTATTACTCTTGCTAATGCCGTTAACTTTCTGGTGGAAAAGTACGAACTGGTCCGTATCGATCGCAGAGGGTTTAGCTGGCAAGAACAAACGCCATATCTCACGATTACCGATTTCATGAGGGCCCGCCGCGATCTGGGTTTAATGAATCGTAATTAGTCTGATGCTAACGGTATCGCTGCTTTTGAGTATGCCTTGTCATTTGGTATCATCTCGCTTCCTGCTGATTTATCGACAAAGGTAATTGCTTGAATTCAAAGCCTCTGTGCTTTGGTGGTATCTTTGGGGGTATAAGTAAATATATAACTTGAAAATTTCATATTTTTCAATTTATTGAGTGGCTTGTTCTAATCCCTTCACCCGCTCGAGTCTCCTCATAAATCAAAAAGTTATAAATTTTCAGTTAGTTACGTTGCTCCGCTTTAGCAGGTACAACTAAAACTACTCAATATTCTATGCCCGTACCTGTCGTCGCGTGACAGGGTCTGTAGTACAAGGGAACATATCATCCACGCTGGCGGTGGTTCCAGGTTCTTACCGCGACAGTACAACAACGAACAAAAAGCCGCGTACCTGGCATAATTCCCGAAACAGAGTGATCACACGCATTTAAGCCCGATGTGTGGCCCCATGAGCCACGTAAACAGGTGAATAGTGGTAAACGTACCTGCACACGACATGCAGGCTCTGCCAGCGCTTCGCTCACGCTCCGAAAGGTACACGAGCACCCTGATAAGGTGTGATCTCTCTGACAATCTGATTTGGTCACTGGTGACTTTCGCAAAGCGAAACCAACTAGGTTGTCCTGATGAAGTCGCTACGCTCCGCTTGTTGCTTGTATCACTAACGGGGCTTTATGGCTGCTATTGTCTGAAATCTGATTCAATGGACAAACATCATGTGGAATGCTGTAAAGTTCATCAGTATGATTGCTTGCACAATCAGCGATTGGGAAAACACTTCTGGGAGATAAGGGACGAGACGATATGAAAGTGACTGATGAGGCTTTGTTACGTTCAGGGTTTACGCAGCCCGAATTGCAGAAAATAAAAAGTAACATTGAAAAATATGGAGGAACGCTTGGAGAGGCCATAAATGACCTCGCCAGGCGATTTGTTACCTTGGCGGGAGTGGTGGCTGTGTGTGCCTTAATCCTACTGCTACTTATCGTCTTCAGCTCACCTGATAGAGCAGTTGCATGGGGGCTGGCGATGATCTTTGGGGTTGCCATTATGTCCTTCGCGCAGCCGCCGATAATTTCCTATAAATCCTGGCGTTACCGAAAAACTATCAAGGATTAACTGGTTCCATTTTCGGTTGTCAATAGATCGAAAATCACTTTTGCTTTAACACCATAACCGACAATCTTCATTGTTAGCTTAGGAGTGCTCATTGTGCTGACTTTGCGATAGTAATCGTGTGGAAGCCAGCGAAATAATCTCCAGGCTCCAGTTTTTCGAGCGAGTCCTACAATGCTGTACACACTGGCACCAAGAGTAACACCATTATAGAGAGCCAAGCCCGTGTTAGGATTAAATCCCATGAACTGGGCCGTATGCATCGCGGAGTCAGCAATGATACCTTGCGAGGGTTTATTTCCTTCTGGCTGATCAAAGTTGAGCACTTCTTTCGTTAATCCGTTCATTCCATCGGCAATCAGGACTGCCCCAGCCAGCATACCAATCGGCCCCATAGTGGATAACATCATAAAGCCACCAAAGAGAACCACGCCTGATAGCACCACATTTACAGCGGATATAACATAACCGACGATTTTATTATTTTCCTTAACAAATTCGACCTTCGCGTAAAGCTGTGCGGCTCTGGTTCTTAACAGGCGTTCTTGTTCGTGTAGATTATCTGTTTCGGCACGCAGATTTTTGATGCATGCAATGCATTCTTCATCGGTTTTGGCCCGTCGTGCAGTTTCAAATTCTTTATCTACAACCTGTTTTATTTCTTCGACAAACTTGATTCGTGTAAGACCATCTTGCAAATAGAATGCTGACAGCCGATTTGCTGTTTCGACGAGTTTCCGGGCTTCAAGATTCACCATGGTATCTGACCATGTTCTGTTCCAGCCCCTGTTGAGCAACGCAATATCCATTAAAGACTCCTTCCCAAAATGTGTCTGGTCATTTTACGTGCAATAAGGTCGAAGGCAACAGGAAGTATTTTCACAACCCGCCCCCGTGGGTGTCCCGTCTCTTTATCCTCCCGGTTTACATCCTCCTGCTTAAAATATCCCCGGCTCTGTTGGAGCACGGTCAGGCAACTAATTATGACGCTAACTATTTTTCTGGGGTTTGTATGAAATATCCTGGTGTTGCCACTGCGTCACACCGCTTTGCTTACGTTGCAATTTGCCTCGCTTTATTGCAACAGGCAAAAAGCTCTCTTTTCGTAGTAAAAAGCCTTCTTCTCCTAAACTACGAATCACCCATGGCATAACACGCTAAGTTGCACATTTCCTGTACCCTGGATACCCTGAGATTAATCCTAATAACTCAAGGGTGAGTATGGCTACCGGGAAGAGAAAGAACCAAAAGGAATCACCTGAAGAAGAGTTAGATCGCTTGCTGGATGCGCTTGAACTCACAGAGGAGCAACGGGAGTTTATTGAATCCATGCGGGAGGATAAGGGGGATCCCTGTGAGGAGTAACGCTTGCCTTCAGCCGAACGAATACGAATGGCCGCATAACGGCATTGTAAGGATCTCTTCTCCTCACTATGACTTTCCGTCAGCGTCGATGGCTCAGCGTACCGTGCCAGAAATTGTCCTGAAATGATGCGGTATTCAGACCGGATCGGACTACTATTCATTATGATTTATCAATGCATTATAGCCTGACCAGGTGCATGTAAAATCGCGGAGCCGGGAGAGTTGACGGCAATGTAAAAGAAATCATGAGGAAAGAAATATGGCTGCTACAAACGGTATGATTGATACTGATGACGCTGTAATTTTACTCATCGACCATCAGAGTGGCTTATTCAACACGGTACGTGATGTGCCTGTACCAGACCTTCGTAATTACGTGACAGCGATAGCCAAGGTTGCCACGCTTTTAAATATCCCGGTGATCACCACGGCCTCTGTCCCTGACGGTCCCAATGGCCCGCTCATCCCGGAAATTCACAAATATGCACCCCATGCCGTGTATGTTCCGCGCACCGGGCAGATTAATACCTGGGATAATCCGGCGTTTGTGAAGGAAGTGGAAAAGACGGGCAGAAAGACCCTGATTATTGCCGGCACGCTCACTAGCGTCTGCATGGCGTTCCCTGCGGTTAGCGCTGTCCAGGAAGGGTACAAGGTTTACTGTGTTGTGGATGCCTCGGGGAACTGGTCCAAAATCGCGACCGATACCACCATCGCGCGTGTGGCTCAGGCGGGGGCGATCCCTACCGATACGTTTGCCATTGTCGCTGAATTAATGAGAACCTGGAACCGCGCGGAAGGCTCACGCTTTGCTGAGATCCTGGCAGAGCATGTCTGTCCGGAATATAAGTGCCTGATTGAAAGTTTCGGCAAAGCTCAGGAAATTGCCAGAACGGGCCCGGAAACCAATCTGGAGCATTATAAGTAAGGCCGGATAAACCTGAACAAAATTCCTGGATTTTATCGTCCTGTACCTGAGTGTATTACAGGTGCAGGACGTAGCGGCGCCTTATTCTGGACGTCGCTGAACTGTCAGAGATATTAAGAGGGGCTGAACCGCGCATAATTTAAAATTAAACCCTCTTTCTTTTTACGTCATCAGACGCCCCTGTTATATCTGTCGGCAAATTTTTTATTTCCCGGATCGCAGATGAAAACACGACTCCTCCTGTGCGCGGGCTTATTTGCCGCCTCCAGTACCCATGCCAGCGCCCTCTATTTTTATGAAGTCGGCACCGAAGATACCGCGCTTGCCGGAGCAGGGCAGGCGGCTCGTGCGCAGGACGCCTCGACAATCATGACCAACCCTGCTGGCATGACGCGCCTGCCGGATCATATGGTCACCGGTGGGTTACAGGTTATGGATGGCTCCATCGATAACCAGCTGGATAACGATGCCCATCAAAGCCCCGGCGACGTGATGAAAACCATCCCGAATGCCAGCGCCTTTTATAGCCAGAAAATAAACGATGATCTTTATGCCGGGATCGGGCTTTACGGTAATTACGGTCTGGGGATCGATTACGGTAGCTGGGCGGGCGACAGGCTGATTAAAAAGAGCACCCTGGTCGCAATGACGCTCAGTCCGTCACTGGCATACAAGCTCAACGACCGCCTCTCAATAGGGGCGTCCGCCAACGTTAATTACGGTTATTTCTCGCTGACCCGCAACGTTAATGATAAAGACTATCGACAGCATGATGAGGACTGGGCCATGAGCTATCGGCTTGGGTTACTCATGCAACTGACCGACCAGACGCGAGCCGGTATTATATGGAACAGCGAGACGAACTATCGCTATTCTGTTAACGGCAAAGCTCGCATTCAGAATGGCGCCTACGACCTGCCGGTGTCGGCACAAATCAGCGCGCCGCAGCAAATCATGCTCAGTCTTGTGCATGATATTAACCCGCGGTGGTCGGTTATGGGCGATCTCGGCTGGCAGGACTGGAGCCAGTTCGGTGCGCCGCAAATCGTCGTTGGGGATAAGCAACTGAACAACGTCAGCCGCCTGAAAGATACGTGGCACGGTGCGGTGGGCGTGCAGTATCGTCCAACACCTCAGTGGCGACTGAATGCCGGTGTGGCGTTCGACAGTTCGCCGTATGAAAGTCAGAGTGATGTGGCCTTGACCTTACCCACCGGCGATGAGTGGCGATTTGGCACGGGAGCCCAGTATCAGATCACCCCGGCCAGCAATATAGGTATTGCCGTGTCGTATCTTCATATGCAGTCGTCGCATGTGAAATCGCCGACGGCGTTTGCCGGAAGTTACGATCATCCTTATCTTTGGTTTGCCAGCGTCAACTACAGCTATCAGTTTTGATCGGCTAACCGCTTAAAATATATGGTCTATAATGGCAGATATTCAATGTCAGAAGGTTGTACCATGCATATTTTACCGCCTGTTCGACCCGAAAAATCCATCGAACGACTGACCGCCATCCTTGAGCCGATAGCGGAGAAAGTGCACGTTGTTCCGCGTAAGCGACTTACCTGGTTACGGAAGGGGAAACAGCAGATGTACCTCTTTCTGGAAGGGGAGTTGTCCCTGCTGCGGGCTTCGGATGGACTGGTGGTAGTGACCGTTTACGAGCCGCATTTGTTTGGTATTGCAGAGATGATCCAGCCTACGCAGGGGCACCTTCTCCGTGCGGAAAGGGAGTCGACTATTTTACGTCTCGATGCGGACAAGGCGGCTGAGTTGTTTCGCGCCGAGGGCGTCTGGGAGGATGTCGCCGCGCTGCTCTCATACCATACGGCCTATTTAATATTCCGTGATGCCCAGGTACTCCAGCAGCGTACCTATTCCGTTATTCGTAACCACCTTCAGGAAATGATTTTGCTCCCGGAAGAGACGCGTCTGCGTACCACGATTCTGGAATATATCCAGGATCGTACGCTGCTCTCTCGCAGCAGTATACTCAATGTATTATCCGCCCTTAAGCAGGGGGAATATATCGCCTTTAAGCGCGGTGGATATCTGCTTGAGGTCAGACATTTACCCGAGTCATTCTAGCGAAAGTTTAAAATTAAACAGAAATGGAATTAACGCCACCGTTAATTTTCTATATCGTTTGCTTTCTCAGATTTAACTTTATCAAGTAAACGGTAATTTTATGAAAAAGACAGTTATCGCATTGATTATGGCTAATGCATTTACCGCCACTTCCGCGTTCGCCGCCGCTGATGCGGGCACCTGGTATAGCGGGGCGAAATTCGGCTGGTCTCACTATTTTGATACCAATATGGGTTCAAAAGCGTTTGAGAACACGCATTCCGATCATTTCGATTTTGACCATGATAATGTCGGCGGGGGGGGTTATACGGGTTATCAGATTACCCCATGGCTTGCGGTAGAAGGCGGTTATGATTATTTAGGCAACATGCAGATTAAAGGTCAGCATGGCGCCGGGGCGCAAATGAAGACGCAGGGCCTGCAAATGTCTCTGAAGGCCAGTTATGCCCTGACCAATGACTGGGATATTTACGGCCGTGCCGGTGCAATGGGCTATCGCGCTGAATCCGATGTAAGTGGTCACAATCGTTTTGAAACTGGTGTGCGCCCGCTTGCAGCCGTGGGTACTGAATACGCTTTCAATAAAAACTGGGCGGGTCGCCTGGAGTATCAGTGGGTAAGCAACGTGGGCAATGTTAACCAGATTGGCGTAAGCAGCGACCTGAGTTCCGTCACCGCAGGGCTTAGCTATCGCTTTGGTCAGTACGACTGATGCCCGTGATATGCCCATTAATAAAAACCCGGCTGCTTATATTGCCGGGTTTTTTATTTTCAGCTGGTGAATAACGGTTCAAGAATGATATGAATATTTTGCAGGCCCGTGACATTATTATCTTTCAGGTATTGCTGATTAACCATATCTAACTGTTCCAGTTTGGTCAGCGAGGCATAGACGCGTTGAACGTCACTGTCCGCAACAAAAATTTCTTTTGCGGTGGTGTCCTGAAGATACTGTGATTTTACGCTACGCGTTAAGGTCTCGATCTGCTGTTTATTTTCCTGATAAAGAGACGCGATATGCGATATCTGTGCCTGCGGCGGTTTTTCCCCCGGCAACACCAGTGGAATTTGCAGATGATTAATTTTTTCAACATTGTCTGGTTGGGGAGAACTACAGGCTGTTAATGTGCTGAGGGTTAATACAGCGAAAAAGAACGGCAGGCTCTTCATCGAATTACTCCGGGGAAATAACTGGACTCAGCATTATCCCTTAAGGACGCAGCGACGAAAGAATAAACTTATTTATTTATAAACGTTATTTTCATAGGTTAAAGATAAGCCTGGTGATAGCCTCCTTTCCCCCCATGTACCGCCAGCGTGAATATAACTCCTCGAGGAAGTATGAAATTTAAAACGCTCGTTAGTGCGATGGCCGTTGCTGGTCTGCTATTAGTCTCGTTGACCTCATTGCCTGTCCTGGCACAAAAGGAAGGGAAGGGAGCCACTGCCCATACGAAAGAGATGAATGATGCACTTTATGGTCAACTGCCCTTCTTTGATAAGACCGATTTCCGGAATGCGCACAAAGGCTTTATTGCCCCGCTGCCACCCGCGGTGATTAAAGGCGAAAAAGGCGCCGTTATCTGGAACCCCCAGAAATACGCTTTTATCAAAGAAGGGCAAAAAGCGCCGGATACCGTCAACCCGAGCCTGTGGCGTCAGGCGCAGCTGAATAATATTGGCGGTCTGTTTGAGGTCACGGAAGGCGTCTACCAGATCCGCAACCTCGATCTGTCGAATATGACGATTATAGAGGGCAAAGAGGGGATCACGGTTATCGATCCGCTGGTGTCTGCGGAAACGGCCAAAGCGGGCATAGATCTTTACGTTCAACATCGTGGCAAACGCCCGGTTGTTGCCGTTATTTATACCCATAGTCATGTCGATCATTATGGCGGCGTGCGTGGCGTAGTCGATGAAGCGGGAGTGATGACCGGCAAAGTGAAAGTCTATGCTCCAGCAGATTTTATGGAAGAGGCGGTATCGGAAAATATCATGGCCGGAAATGCCATGAGCCGCCGTGCCAGTTATATCTACGGAAACCTGTTAAAGGCCAATGTAAAAGGTCAGGTAGGGGCGGGGCTGGGAACGACCACCTCAGCCGGGACGGTCACGCTTATCGCGCCCACTCACGCCATTACCAAAGACGGGCAGAAAGAGATCATCGACGGTCTCACCTATGATTTTATGCTGGCGCCGGGGTCGGAAGCGCCGTCTGAAATGCTCTGGTATGTGGTAGAGAAAAAGCTGATTGAAGCAGCAGAGAACGTCACTCACACCCTGCACAATACTTACTCGCTGCGCGGGGCGAAAATACACGATCCGCTGGCATGGTCAAAATACATCAATAACGCCCTCGATCGTTGGGGGGATAAAGCGGAAATTATTATCGCGCAGCACCACTGGCCCACATGGGGTAATAAGAAAGTGGTGAAGCTGATGAAAAGCCAGCGTGATATCTACCGCTATATCAACGACCAGACGCTGAGGCTGGCGAATAAAGGGCTGACGAGGGATGAGATAGCCGCTAATTTCGCCCTGCCTTACGGGCTGGCGAAATCCTGGGCAGGCCGTGGCTATTACGGCTCGGTAAGCAACAATGTCAAAGCCACCTATGTCTACTATCTTGGCTGGTTCGACGGCAATCCGGCGACGCTCAATGAACTGCCTCCGGTCGAGGCGGCGAAAAAATATGTCGATTACATGGGCGGAGCCCGCGCGATCCTTGAAAAAGCCCGGGTTGATTATGCCCGGGGAAATTACCGCTGGGTGGCGCAGGTGATGAATAAAGTCGTTTTTGCCGATCCCAATAATAAGGCGGCGCGCGAACTGGAAGCGGACGCGTTTGAACAGCTGGGATACCAGGCTGAGTCAGGACCCTGGCGTAACGCCTACCTCACCGGTGCGCAGGAGTTGCGTAACGGCGTGAAGAGGATGCCGACACCCAATACCGCCAGCCCGGATGCGGTCCGTGCCATGTCGACTGAGATGATTTTTGACTACTTCGGCGTTCACCTTAATGGCGTCATAGCCGCGACTGCCAGAGGGATTTTTAACGTTGATCTGGGCCGCGAGGGCGGCAGGTACAAGCTGGAGCTGGAGAATGGCGTGCTGAACCATAGCGCCAACGCTCAGGCACAAGATCCGGATGCAACCATCACGCTCAGCCGCGAAACGCTGAATAAAATCATCCTCAAAGAGACCACGCTGAAAAAGGCGCAACAGGCAGGAGAGGTGACGGTCGTCGGCAATGCCGCGAAGGTGAACGAAATGCTGCGCTGCATGGAGAGCTTCAGCTTCTGGTTTCCTGTCGTCACCCCTTAAACGTAAAAAAGGCTGCTTTCGCAGCCCTTTAGCATTCGCCTGCAACAGTTTGCCGGGTGTGGCGGCTTCGCCTTACCCGGCCTACACTCTGCGCGCCTTGAGCGCTAGATGACGCCATCCCCGCCGTCTGAACACCACACCTGCCCGGAGGTGTATGAACACTCATCCGAGGCCAGGGTGACATACAGCGGTGCGATCTCCACGGGCTGTCCCGGGCGTCCCAGAGGGGTACTCTCGCCAAAGTGTTTCACTTTTTCCTGTGGCTGCCCACCGCTGGGCTGAAGCACGGTCCAGTAAGGTCCCGGCGCTACCGCATTCACGCGGATTCCCTTCGGTCCCAGTTGTTTCGCCAGCGCTTTGGTGAACACCGCGAGACAGGCTTTGGTCTGCGCATAGTCAAGCAGTACGGCGCTCGGTTTCACCGCCTGTACAGATGAGGTGTTAATGATGGAAGCAGGGGCTTTGATGTGGTGCAACGCCGCCTTTGTGATCCAGAAAGGCGCATAGACGTTGGTCTTAAAGGTCGCGTCAAAATCTTCCGTGGTCAGTTCTTCCAGCGACTCACGATACTGCTGGCGGCCTGCGTTATTCACCAGGATATCCAGCCCGCCCAGTTTTGAGACGGCCTGCTCTACCAGGTTCTGACAAAAAGTTTCATCCCGCACATCGCCCGGAAGCGCGACGGCGTTCCGTCCTTCCGCTTTAATCAGGGCGATGACTTCCGCTGCGTCTTCTTCCTCTTCCGGCAAATAGTTAATGGCGACGTCTGCCCCTTCGCGGGCATAGGCAATGGCTACCGCGCGTCCGATGCCGGAATCGCCCCCGGTAATTAGCGCCTTCTTACCTGCAAGACGACCGTGCCCTTTGTAGCTCTTCTCGCCGTGGTCGGGTACGGGTTCCATCTCAGAGGCCAGGCCCGGTGGCGTCTGAGGCTGCTCCGGGAAAGGTGGCGTTGGGTAAGCGTTCGTACGTTGTTCATTATCACTCATAGCTAACTCCTTGTTAGGGGTGAGATTTGATGGATAGTTACAGCGTTAACGCTTCGCTGAATTATTTTTGCAAGTGGCTGACCCGCACTACGGGTGGGGAGGATTTTTTATCGAGCGAGCCGCTAATACTGATCATGTTGTCAGGTTCCACGGTTCTGTCGTCAAATACGGCTTTCGGGATAATAACGTCGATTTTCCCTGTTTTATCCTGGAATACGTATTTATCGCCATTGCCGTCAATAAGATTGCCGCGCAGTGAAATAGAGGCGCCATCATGCATCTCTTTCGCCTGAGTAATGGTCATAATGCGCGCATCATCGGTACCACGATAACCGCTGTCCAGCGCATGTGGCGGTGGCGGCGCGTCACCCTTTTGTAACCCGCCGTTATTATCTGCCCATGCAGAAGGGATAATTAATATTAACAAGGCTGAAATCACTGATAATTTCATCTGATATCCTTCATTTTGGATGTCTTGACTTATTAAGTATTGTTGCTATTCCTTTATGTGGCAAATGTGATAAGTCTTAAAAGCATTTACACAGAAAAATCAAAAATTTCGGCAATTAAGCGAAACGGTGACGACAGCCATGGAACCAAAAAATGAAAAAGTGCCTGGGATAAAAGAGAGTAGCCGTTTACTGACGTTTGAGTACGCATTTCGCCAGGTGGGTTTTATTGTGCTGTTAGCTATTATCGTGGCGGCAATTGCCGGGCTGTTTTCAAGCGGCGTGGTCAGCGACGTGGAGAAAACAAACGATGCAAAATCCCTGACCCTGAACTATGAGCGCTTCGGTCGCCGCCAGACCGAATCGCGGATGGCGGTGACGTTTCCGGTGACGTCTGAGGGGAAATATACCCTCAGCCTGACCAGCGAAAGCAGCGACGCATATGAGCCCGGCAGCGTCTGGCCACAGCCGGACAGTATGTACAGCCGGGGGAATACCCTGTTTCTCGTCTACGATCGTTTACAACAGACCGATAAATTTACCGTTTTGTTATTTATCACGCCGTCAAAAGCAGGGAAGTGGACAAACAGCATCCGCGTAAACAACGAGCCAGATATCCATTTCTGGCAGTTTATTTACCCCTAGGAGTCGAATATGGACATGGTTTTTCGTGCCCTGGCAATTTACCTGTTTCTGGTCATTGTGTTTAAAGTTGCCGGGCGACGCGCCCTGCTACAAATGACCAGTTTTGACCTTATTTTGCTCTTAATTATCAGTGAGGCGACACAACAGGCGCTGCTTGGTGAAGATTTCTCCGTCACCGGTGCGATGATTACAATAACAACGCTGGTGGTGGTTGATATTATTTTTGGCCTGCTGAAGAAATATTTTTCCACCGTTGAGAATATTCTTGATGGCACGCCGGTGATATTGGTGGAGAACGGTGTTCCCCTTGCCGATAAACTGAAAAAGGTCGATGTATCCTGTGATGATATATTGGTATCAGCCCGCCAGAATCACGGTATTACAGAATTGAAGGAGATTAAATACGCTATTCTTGAGCGTAATGGTCATATTTCTATTATTCCTGACGAAAATTAAGGGGCAATGCGATGAGCAATCTTATTCACGACAGCAACAGCACCATCAGCGAGCTGACGAAAAAGCTCGCCACTCAGCTTACGGACAGAGGTTTGCGGTTAACTACCGCAGAGTCCTGTACCGGGGGCAACCTCGCGGTTGCGCTTTGTGCCGAAGAGAACACGGCGGAATTTTATGACGTTGGCATGGTGGTGTTCAGCGATGCGGCGAAGGAGAGGATCCTCGGCGTGCGGCACGAAACCATTGAGCGCTTCACCGCCGTCAGTGAACAAACGGTGACCGAGATGGCCGCTAAAATTCGCGAAATTGCCGAGGCGGATATCGGCCTTGCCATCAGCGGGTATGCGGGACCGGAAGGCGGAGACGATGGCACCGCAGCCGGTACGGTCTGCTTCGGCTGGAATATTCGCGGGCAGACGGAAACCCGCACCGTGCTGTTTTCCGGTGAATGTCAGGATGTGGTGGATAAAGCGGTGCGTTATTCCCTGTCTGAACTGATCGAAATACTCTCCGGCTGGGATAACGTCTGAAACAAGGGGAAAGGCTATGGCTGTGATCGTTATTACCGGCGGTACGGCGGGCGTGGGGAAAGCCACGGCGCTGCACTTTGCCAAGGCGGGCTACGATGTGGGCATCATTGCCCGCGACGAGCAGAGCCTGCGCTCCACAGAAGAGGAGTTGCGCCGTTTCGGGATCAACGCCTGCGCCGTTCAGGCCGACGTGGCGGACAGCAAGGCGGTGACCGATGCTGCTAACGAGATTGAATACCGGCTTGGGGCCATCGATGTGTGGGTGAATAACGCCATGGGCGGGATGCTGGCGCCGTTTCGCACCATGTCGCCTGAGGAGTTTCGCCGCGTCACCGAGGTGACCTATCTGGGGTATGTTAACGGCACCCGCGCCGCGCTGGAGTTAATGACCCCACGCGATCGCGGAACGATTATTCAGGTTGGCTCCGCGCTGGCCTACCGCTCCATTCCCTTGCAGTCAGCCTACTGCGGGGCGAAAGCCGCAATCCGCGGATTTACCGATGCCGTGCGCACCGAACTGATGCATGAAAACAGCCGGGTGCAGATCGCAATGGTACAGATGCCAGGCCTCAATACGCCGCAGTTCGAGTGGGCGAGGAATAAATTTGCCTGGGCGATGCGCCCGGTTCCTCCCGTTTTTCAGCCGGAAGTAGCTGCCAGCGCTATTTTTAAGGTGGCGCAGAAACCGGTGCGGGAACTGTGGGTGGGCAGCAGCACCGTCCAGTCGATTGTCGGGCAATTTCTTTTCCCCGGCTTTCTGGATCGGCTGATGGTTAAAAAGGCCTGGGAAGGGCAGATGACCGATACGTTAAATGCGGATGACCGTCAGGACTATCTGGATCAGCCGGTCAACGACCTGCATAAAATCCACGGGCACTTCACCGACGAAGCAAAAGAGCGCGCTATCAGCGTCACCTCCGGCATGCCGGGGAAAGTGCTGCTCGGCTCCCTTGCCGTCACGGGCGCGATCGTGGCCCGTCTGCTGCTCTCGCGGAGACGATAATCAGCGCAGTGCGGTACGATCGGTCCAGAACCAGCGGTAGCCATAGCCGCTGAGGTTAAGCGCGACGGTTTTGCCGCACACCAGCGCGTCGTCGTAGCGTTTGTCCGCCAGGCAGGCGGTCCAGGTCGCATGCCGGATCCCTCTGGCGGTAAAATTAACGGGCTTATCGCTGAAGTTAACGAAGGTCAGAATGCTGCGCGTGTCGGTTTCGTAATAGATCCCCAGTACCGCATCGCTGTCGATATTAATAAGACGAAACGGCGCGACGCCGATCTCAGGGAACTCCGAGCGCGTATTGGCGATATCGATAATGCAGTGCAGGAGTGAGTTGCGGTGCAACAGCGAATCCGCCACGTTGATTTTTTGATAGCGGTACGGGCCGTGGTCAATCATCGGGGCGACAAAAGTTTCCGGGTCGGCATCTGAGAAACCGCCGCCTTGCGATCCGGCCCACTGCATCGGGGTGCGTACGGCGTAACGCTCCTCAAGATCCAAATCATCCCCCATGCCAATCTCATCCCCGTAGCGCATGACCGGTACGCCCGGTAGCGAAAACAAGACCGCATGGCAAAAGGCCAGCCGCTTTCGATCGCCATTAAGCATCGGCGCCAGACGGCGGCGGATACCTCGCTGATACACACTCATCTCTTCGTCAGGGGCAAAGGTATCGATGACGGTCTGCTTCGCTTTTTTTCCTATCCCTTCCAGATCCAGCTCATCATGATTGCGCAGCCAGTTGGCGAAGCAGCAGGAGTCCGGCGGCACAATCATCTTCTTCACCGCGTTGCGCAGCGGTCGTGCGCTCTTCTCTGCCAGGCTGACGTAAAAGTACTTATTGAGCCAGAAATTCAGCACCAGGTTGAGCCGGTCGTTCTGACCAAAATAATCTTTGTAGGCCTCGACCTCCACGTCGACTTCGCCGAGCAGGATCGCGTCCGGGTTACGCTGCCCGATAAGACGGCGCAGATGCTCCAGGATCCACAGGCCGCGTTTTTCATCCCCACGTCCGGCCTGTTTTGTCAGGTGCGATGCCGCATCCAGGCGAAAGCCCGACACCCCGAGCTTTAGCCAGAAGATGATGATGTTCTCAATCTCCTTTAGCACCGCAGGGGAGGCCAGATTGAGATCCGGCTCGTGGTGATAAAACATATGCCGGTAGTATTGCCCCGCCTCGTCGTCCCATGTCCAGATGCTCTTCTCCACGCCGGGGAACATCGGTGGCGTATCGTCGTCGTCCGTGTCGGACCACAGGTAATAGTCACGGTAGGGTGACTGGGGGTTGCGGCGGGCCTGTTGAAACCAGGGATGCGCATCCGAGGTATGCTGGATCAGCAGCTCAATAATGACCTGCATCCCCAGCTCCCGCGCCTGTTCAATAAAGGCGATGATATCGTTGAGCTTGCCGAAGCGGGGATCGACCTGCAAATGGTCGCTCACGTCATAACCTTCATCGAGAAAAGGCGTGAGGTAAAACGGGGTGATCCAGATAACCGTCGCGCCCATCCGGCGGATGTAGCGCAGCTTCGCGGTGATTCCGGCGATGTCGCCACAGCCATCGCCGTTAAGATCGTAAAACAGGGCGGTATCAATCTGGTAAATAATGGCGCGTGTATGCCAGCCTGCCATAGCAATCCTTAATGATAACCTTCGGTATCAGACACTTTGCCCCGGAAGACGTAGTAGCTCCAGGCGGTATAAACCAGGATCACCGGGATGATTAACAGTGTACCAATCAGCATAAACAGCTGGCTGGCAGGCGGCGCGGCGGCTTCCCACAGGGTGATGTGCGGCGGAATAATGTGTGGCCACAGGCTGATGCCCAGGCCGCTAAAGCCGAGGAAGATCAGGCCCAGCGTTAACAGGAACGGACGGGCATGGCTGTCGGGATTGCGCGTCAGCCGCCAGATCCACAGGCTGAATACCGCCACCAGAACCGGAACTGGCAGGAACCAGAAGAAGTTAGGCAGAGTAAACCAGCGCTCGGCGACAAACTGCCAGCCGAGCGGGGTCCAGATACTTACCACCGCAATAACGGCAATCAGCGCCAGCAGCACGTGGCGGGTCAGCTCGCGCATCCGATATTGCAGCGCGCCTTCGCTTTTCATGATCAGCCACGTGGTAGCCAGCAGGGTATAGGCGACACTTAAGCCCAGCCCGCAGAACAGATTAAACGGGGTGAACCAGTCCAGCGAGGAGCCCACAAAGCGACGCCCTTCCACGTCAAAGCCGTTGATCATCGCGCCAACCACGATCCCCTGGCTGAAGGTTGCCAGCAGGGAACCGCCGGCAAAGGAGTAGTCCCAGAATTTGCGGTGTGAAGGGGTCGCCTTAAAGCGAAACTCAAACGCCACGCCGCGGAAAATAAGCCCGATCAGCATGGCCGTCAGCGGGATGGTCAGGGCATCGATTATTACCGCGTAGGCCAGCGGAAACGCGCCGAACAACCCTGCGCCGCCGAGGACCAGCCAGGTTTCATTTCCGTCCCAGACCGGGGCGACGCTGTTCACCATCACGTCGCGCTCTTTGGCATCGCCCACAAAGCTGAACAGCATGCCGATACCGAGATCGAAACCGTCCATGATGATGTACATCAGCGTGGCGAAGACAATAATGGCAAACCAGATGACCGGGATATCGACGCCCATCAGATCTTCTCCTCTTCCGGAACAGACTCGGCGGCGGACAGCGGACGGGCAGGGGTGCCCGATGTATTAGACGTTAGCGTGCCCACAGGCTGCGGACCTTTCTTAATCAACCGGGCGAGATACACATAACCCACGCCAAATACCGAACAGTAGACCACGATAAAGGCCAGCAGGCTGATGCTCATCTGCAACGTACTGTGCAGAGACACCGCATCTATCGTGCGCAGATAGCCGTAAACGACCCACGGCTGGCGGCCCACTTCGGTGGTGACCCACCCGGCGAGCAGCGCGAGCAGTCCGGCAGGCCCCATACAGAGGGCAAACCAGTGGAATGGCCGCGAGTGATAGAGTCGACGGCGATAGCGCAGCCAGACGCTCAGCACGCCAAGGGTAATCATCAGCAGCCCCATGCCGACCATAATGCGGAAGGACCAGAAGACGATGAGCGAGTTAGGGCGGTCCTCTTTCGGGAAATCCTTCAGCGCCGGGACCTGTTTATCCAGGCTGTGCGTCAGGATCAGGCTGCCGAGCGCGGGAATTTCAAGCCCGTATTTGGTGCGCTCCTCTTCCATATCCGGTACGCCAAACAGCAGCAGCGGGGTGGCCTCGCCGGGCGGGTTTTCCCAGTGGCCTTCAATCGCGGCGATTTTGGCAGGCTGGTGCTCAAGCGTATTCAGGCCGTGCATATCCCCAACCACGGCCTGAATGGGCGCGACCAGCAGCGCCATCCACATGGCCATGGAGAACATTGTGCGAATAGCGGGCGTATCGTTACCGCGCAGCAGATGCCATGCCCCGGACGCGCCCACAAACAAGGCGCTGCACAGGAAGGCGGCGATGGACATATGGATCAGGCGGTAAGGGAATGAGGGGTTAAAGATAATGGCCAGCCAGTCTTCGGGAATGACCTGACCGTTCTGAATACTGAAGCCCTGCGGGGTGTGCATCCAGCTGTTGGAGGCGAGGATCCAGAAAGTGGACATCAGCGTGCCCAGCGCCACCATGCAGGTGGCAAAGAAGTGCAGGCCGGGGCCGACCTTGTTCCAGCCGAACAGCATCACGCCTAAGAAACCAGCTTCCAGGAAGAAGGCGGTTAGTACTTCATAGGTGAGCAGAGGGCCGGTTATGCTGCCTGCGAACTGGGAAAAGCCGCTCCAGTTAGTCCCAAACTGGTAAGCCATGACCAGCCCGGAAACCACGCCCATACCAAAGTTGACGGCGAAAATTTTCAGCCAGAAATGGTATAGCGAGCGCCAGACATCATTTTTGGTGCGAAGCCACATGCCTTCGAGAACCACCAGATAGCTCGCAAGCCCGATGGTGATCGCCGGGAAGAGAATATGAAAAGAGACGGTAAAGGCGAACTGTATCCTGGCCAGATGAAACGCATCAAGCTCGAACATGCTCCGTACCTCTGGAACTGATAGCGCACAAGGCATTGCCAGACAGCCTCAGGCTGCCTGGCAAAACCGGTTACGGTTTTTTCTTACCTGCGCCAAGCTCGGCACCGGTAAGCGGATCGGCATTAGGGTCGGATTTCGTGCGTGCGCACATCGCTTTGACCAGCGTTTCCTGCTCTGTAGTGAGCGTTACGCTTGCGCCGCCGTCACCGCCATCGACCGCTGGCTGAGGAGATTCCACGTAGTCGAAGTGCTTATCGCTGTTCCAGCTGCCGCGAACTTCTCCCCCCTCAGACATATTGTAGTACTTGTTGGTGTACTCTTCGATTGGCGGCAATTTACCCGGTGGGAAATTGTTACGGATCGACTGGAGTGCCTTCTCAAACGAGAGCTGGTGTGCTGCCTCACGCGTCATTAAAAACGCCAGCGCATCTTTAACACCCGGATCGTCCGTTACGTTAATAAGCCGTTCGTAGATAATTTTGGCGCGCGCCTCGGCCGCTATGTTAGAGCGCAGATCCGCGGTCGGTTCGCCAATGGTATCCACGTACGCCGCCGTCCACGGTACGCCTGCGGAGTTAGTAAGCGGAGTACCGCCGCCGTAGAGCAGGGAGGTGATATGACTGTCGTTGCCGTTCTCGGTCATGGAGCGGTACAGTTCCGCTTCATTTTCAACGCCTTCCGCCAGTTCGCCTTTCGCACCCTTATTGAGCATACCCACCAGGGTGCCGATAATTTCCAGGTGACTTAACTCCTCGGTCGCGATATCCATCAGCATATCTTTACGACCGGGATCGTCGTCGCTTAATCCTTGCGTAAAGTAACGACATGCCGCGGCAAGTTCGCCCTGTGGCCCGCCAAACTGCTCAAGCAGAAGATTGGCCAGGCCCGGATTCGGTTCGGCTACGCGTACCGTGTATTGCAGCTGTTTTACGTGTCGAAACATACATTCTCCCTATTTCGTTATTTTTTAGCTTCAACGCCGTCCGCGTCGGAGCGCAGCAGGAACTGTTCCGTCGTCTGTGGAATATGCTGGAGCAGCCAGTCTGCCATCTGGCGCTCTTCTTCCAGAATGGATTCAAGGGCTGGAATGGAGGCGGTATCGCCCGCTTGTTTGGCCGCAGCCAGCAGAGAGGTGTAGCAGGCAATTTCAAACTGCTCAAAAACGTAGCCGCTGATAGAGCCTTTAACAATTTCGTCGGAAGGGAACATGCCGCCAATGGACTGGCCGAGCGCCGCCATTTTACTCATGGAATCTTTTATGACCGAACGGGAAATATCATTGCGGTCGAGAATTTCTTCCAGCACGGTAATTTGGTGTTTAGTTTCATTAACATGTTGTTCAATTCGTGCACGTAAGTCGGGATAATTATCAATACGGCTGGCCATTGATTCCAGCATGGATTCGGCTTGCTTTTCCATCGCATGGGCATCGCGTAGCCAATCATGGTAGTGTTCTACATGATTCATAATTAACTCCTGTGATTTATTTTCTGGTTAATTTTTGGTGCTGATGCTCATCAGATATTAATTATCCTTTCTGGGCTTTTTGATTAATATTACCGACAGCCAGATCGGTTAATTTGAGATCGGTTTCTTTTTCTTCTTCCAGCGTTTCGGCAAGAAGTTTAACGGCTTTTTTATAGCCTAATTGTTCAGCCAGGGTGGCCAGGGTGCCATAGCTGGCAATTTCGTAATGTTCAACTTTCTGAGCTGCGGCAATTAATGCAGCGTCACGCACTTCATTTTTCTCAGTGCTCTCAATAACTTCGTTGGCTTCTTCAATTAAGCCTTCCATCGCAACGCATTTCATGCGCTTCAGTTTGAGACCGGATTCCTGCTCAATAATCTGATCGATACGTTCGATCTGTCCCTGCGTCTCTTCGAGGTGAGCCGTGAACGCGGCACTCAGCTTCTCGCTGGATGCGGCGCGAGCTAATTTGCTTAGCGCGCGGGTCAGCTGCTTCTCAGCGCTGTAGGTGTCGGATAACAGGTGAATAAATACATCTTCAACAGTTTTCATATTCATATTTTCGCTCCAGTGAAATAAAGGGAAGGTACTGCGAGCCGACGGGCCCGCAGCATGCTCTCGGTATATTTATAAGAGCTTTAAATAAGATCAGGAGTTATCAGATTTACGGCCTCCGCCGTGACTACTCTGTCCCCCTTTCTTACCCGCTTCAGATGCGCGTTGCGGATCGTTTTTGAAATTACCGCCGCTGTGCTGGCCGCCTTTACGTCCAGCTTCTGATGCCTTTTCACGGTCTTCAGCGAAATTACCGGAACCACCACGATGTTGCTCTGCCATATATCAACCCTCATGTTGCGTTTATGTCAGGAGATACGATAAGTAATTCGTATCAGTTGTCGTTCAGAAATTAACATTAGTCGTTATGTGAGAAGAGTCAAATTTCTTGTCTGGGTTGTTTTGCGGTAATTTTGCAGGGAGTGAAGAAATACCGCTTCGTTACGAGTTTTAAAAACGGATGGGAAATCCATCAGTTAGATGAAAATAAATCCGGAGGTTAAGATTGCGCTTAGCTAATAATCCTAATGTGAACGTGGCGTGAATTATTACAAGAATTGACACAGCGCAAAAATATATCTTCGCAACGGGTGTTCTTGTATTCGGAATAATCCTATGAACGTGAAGAAGTCATGCGCTGAAAAGAGTGTGGCTAAACCTCGTTTTTGACGTGGTCAGGCGGATCGGGTGAGGGTATGCTTCTTTTGTCACCACAATAATTACAGAGGCAATGTCATGGATCAGGAGCTACTGGATGCGGGGTACCGGGCCTATACCGGTGAGAAAATCGATGTCTACTTCAACACCGGGATCTGCAAACACTCGGGCAACTGCGTGCGCGGCAGCGCGAAGCTGTTCGATCTGAAGCGTAAACCATGGATCGCGCCGGATGAAGTAGATGCAGAAACGGTTATGCGCGTAATTGATACCTGCCCGAGCGGTGCGCTGAAGTACCGCCAAAAATAAGCGAGGAACCATGGAAATTCTTGAAGGCCATAACAAGTTTTACGTCAACAACGCCGAAGGCAATCAGGTAGCGGAGATCGTCTTTGTCCCGACCGGCGAGCATCTGAGCATCATTGAGCACACCGATGTGGATCCGAGCCTGAAAGGGCAGGGTGTGGGTAAACAGCTGGTGGCGAAGGTGGTAGAGAAGATGCGCGGTGAGAATCGTAAAATTATCCCGCTGTGTCCATTTGCGAAGCATGAGTTTGATAATACGCGGGAGTATGACGATATTCGGGCGTAAAACAGATGCCCGGCATTGCGCCGGGCAGCATACTCAACCCACAAACATCACCGACACACACAGCACACCCACAATCAGCGTCAGCAGGTTACCGAAGGAGCGGTACGGTTTTAATGACGGGATCAGGTACGTCGACAGCGTCGGCATGATGAACAGGATCATGGCGATAAGCGGACCGCTGATGGCATAAATCATTGAGATCGCATTCGGGTTGATGCAGCAGACCGCAAAGGTAATCAGCGACACGCCGAGAATCGAAATCGCGCGGTTAAAGGCGCGGCTTTTCTTCACACCCACCTGATTCAGCGACGATTTCACAATTTCCGTTGCCCCTTCAATCACGCCAAAATAGGTGCCGAGGAACGATTTCGACATCGCAATAATCGCCACGATAATGCCGGAAATGACCAGCCATGCCGGGGACGATGGCATCATCGAAAGAGCGGACAGGATCGTCACCCCTTCCTCTTTTGCCGCCACGATATACGACGGTGGAATCGAAAGCAGGCAGCTGAACACAAAGAACAGCACGCTGAGGCAGATGATCAGGTACGCCACTTTCATGATTTTTTTGCATTTACCCATCGCCTCTTCACCGTATTTCTCGCGACGGTCTACGGCGAAGGTCGAGATGATCGGAGTATGGCTAAAAGCGAAAACCATCACCGGGATCGAAATCCACACCTGGTGCAGCGTATGCTGGTCGAAGGCCATCTGGCTGGTCAGCAGCGACGGCTGCCAGCTGCCCGTCAGATACAGCGAGACAAACAGGAAATAGGCGATCAGCGGAAAGACAAGGAAACCCATCACCTTAATGGTGATGTGCCGCCCCATCAGGAAGATCAGATTCAAAATCAGCACTACGCCAAAGCTCACCAGCATCCGCATGCCGGTATCCACCGTCATCCGTTTCGCCAGCTGTTCAGTGAGTGAGTTGGTTATCGCCACCGCGTAAATCAGAACTACCACAAAGAAGGCCACAAAATAGAGTGTGGTGATCAGGTTGCCGATCTTTTTGCCGTAGTAATGCGAAACGGCACCGGTGATCCCTTCGTTGCCTTTCGTCTTCGACGACAGAATAAATTGCGCCAGCGCTTTATGCGGCCAGTAGGTTAAGGGATACGCCACAAGGGCGGTGATCAGCAGGACAATCGCGCCAGCAGAGCCGAGCTGAATGGGCAAGAACAGGGTTCCTGCGCCCACGGCAGTGCCGTAGAGGGCGAAACTCCAGAGAGTCTCTTCTTTTGACCAAATTTTCGACATTAGAGCAACGTATCAACTATAAAACGAACAAAAAGGAGTGCAATTTACCATAATTATGCGTTGAGGTCGCCGTTGCTTCGCAGGGGGTGGGCCGGAGCAGGTCTCCGGCCGGAAGGTTATTCGCTTGCCAGGGCGCGTCGTTGCTGGCGGCGCTTGATGATTTTCTCCCGCAGGGTGTCGTACGCCCAGTTGTAGAGCATGGTGTACGGCAGGAAGAACAGGAAGAAACCAATTTCCAGGGTAAAAGCCTGTAGCAGCGTCACGCCCAGCACGGCGGCAACGATGGTTACGCCAATCACAATAAAGCCGCATTCAAAACCCAGGGCATGCAGGGCGCGCACTTTCGCCGTGCGCTTCACCCGCTGGACGGGCCAGAAACGGTCGAAGCCAAAGTTATAGATAATGTTCCAGAGCATTGCCGTGGTCGCCAGAATAATGGTGAGACCCCCCATTTCTACCACCGAGCGCTGCATTAGCCACGCGGCCGTCGGGGCGAGGATCGCCGTAGCAATGCCTTCAAAACAGACGGCATGGAAGATCCGCTCCGGCAATTTACGTTGGAGTGCATCCTGATGTTGCATATTTACCTCATATTGACGCCAGTATGGGCGTTGATGCGGCCTATTCTTATCGTTTAAGGTGATATATAAAAGATGGTATCCATCGATAAAGTAGATACATCATGCGTTACTCTCCCGAAGCACTGACCGCGTTTGTTGAAACTGTCGCCGCAGGTTCGTTTTCTGCTGCGGCACGGCGGCTGCGTAAAAGCCAGTCCACCATCAGCACCTCCATCGCCAACCTTGAAGCTGACCTTGGCTTTGAGCTGTTCGATCGCTCGGCGCGTCACCCGGTATTAACCGCCCAGGGTGAACAGGTGCTGGGCTATGTCCAGTCGATACTCGCCGCCAGCGCGCGCCTGGATGAGCTGGCCGTATCGTTAACCGCGCAAACGGAGGCGCGTTTTACCTTTGTTCTCTCCGATACGCTTAACCCGGCCGTGCTGGAAGAGATGATGAGCCAGTTCGACCAGCGTTTTCCGCACACGGAATTTGAGTGCCTGATTGGAGAAGAGGAGGACGTGATCGATCTGCTGCAAAAGGAGCGGGCGCAAATTGGCCTGACGGAAGCGCGCGACAGCTACCCGACCGATATTGGCGCGACCCGTCTGCCTATGCAGACGCGGATGGCCATCTACGTTTCTGCCGGACATCCTCTGGCAGGGCAACATGAGACGCAGGCGGACGAGCTGCATGGCTGGCGCGAGCTGCGGTTGAGCACCTATCTTGAACGGGAAGCGCCCCTTTCGCGCGGGCCGGTCTGGTCTGCGCCGAATTATCTGTTACTGCTGAGCATGGCGGTACAGGGCTTTGGCTGGTGCGCGTTACCCTGCGCGCTGGTCGACGAATTTGCCGCGTCGAAATCGCTGGTTCAGCTGAACGTGCCGGGCTGGCCGAGGTCGATTGCCATCGATCTGGTATGGAACAAACGAACCCCGCCCGGCGTCGCCGGAAGCTGGCTGCGCCAGTACTTACAGGACGCACGATAATCCTGTGACTAAACTCACTATTTTTAAACATTTGGGTCAATTGTTGATAACAATCCTCTACTATCGTCATGTCATTTTGCACAGAGGTCGTGATGAAAGATGTCGTTATAGTGGGTGCGTTACGTACGGCTATCGGCTGTTTTCAGGGAGCGCTTGCGCGTCACTCTGCGGTTGATCTTGGCAGCGTGGTGGTAAGAGCGCTGGTGGAACGCAGCGGGATTGCCGCACATGAAATTGATGAGGTGATCCTGGGCCAGGTGCTGACCGCTGGCGCGGGACAAAACCCTGCGCGCCAGGCGGCGCTGAAGGGCGGCCTGCCTAATACCGTTTCGGCAATTACCATCAACGACGTCTGTGGTTCAGGTTTGAAAGCGCTCCATCTTGCGACGCAGGCCATCCAGTGCGGTGAAGCGGACGTGGTCATTGCTGGCGGGCAGGAGAATATGAGCCGCGCCCCGCATGTCCTGACCGACAGCCGGACCGGCGCGCAGCTCGGGAATAGTCAGCTGCTTGACAGCCTGGTTCACGACGGGCTGTGGGACGCCTTCAACGACTACCATATGGGCGTAACGGCGGAAAACCTGGCGCGGGAATACGGTATCAGCCGCGAGCTTCAGGATGCATATGCCCTCAGCTCACAGCAAAAAGCGCGTGCAGCGATCGACTCCGGGCGTTTTCGCGATGAAATTGTCCCGGTCAGTACCCAGCGCCAGAACGGTGAAGCGCTCATCGTCGATACCGACGAGCAGCCGCGCACCGATGCCAGCGCAGAAGGGCTGGCAAAACTCGATCCGGCCTTTGAAACGCTCGGTTCCGTAACGGCAGGCAACGCCTCATCCATTAACGACGGTGCGGCGGCGGTGATGATGATGAGTGAAAGCAAAGCCCAGGAGCTGGCGCTGCCGGTGCTGGCGCGGATCAAAGCGTTTGCCAGCGTGGGCGTTGATCCCGCGTTAATGGGGATCGCCCCGGTCTATGCCACGCGCCGCTGCCTGGAGCGGGCGGGCTGGGAGCTGAACGATGTGGATCTGATTGAGGTCAACGAAGCTTTTGCTGCACAGGCGATCTCGGTCGGGAAAATGCTGGAATGGGATCCGCTGCGGGTCAACGTCAACGGCGGAGCCATCGCGCTGGGCCATCCCATTGGCGCCTCCGGCTGCCGCATTCTGGTGTCGCTGGTCCACGAAATGAAAAAGCGTAACGCCCGAAAAGGGATCGCAACGCTATGTATTGGCGGGGGGCAGGGGGTGGCCCTGGCTATCGAACGGTAATTTCTCCCTCTGCGCACAGAAACCTCCCACGGGAGGTTTTTTTGTGTCCGCAGAATCCTTTTTTAACACTTATGCGTTCTTTCTGAAGCCCGCAATAATTATTGCGCGGTTAATTATTTGCTTTGTGAAGTGCTTAATGTGATCTCACGCCTGAAATTTACGGTTAATACCCTTTTTTTGTTGATGGGGTTCACGTCAATCTTTGCCAAAAAAAATGAAACAAATAATTTCGATCCTTGTCACTAAAATAACGGTGCATAAAAAATAAACTCAAGTTTCATAAAAACGAAACGTTATTTTAATTGAGGGTTTTTTCATGTTTAAGAAATCTCTGCTCCTTGCTTCCCTTATTAGTGCCTCTTTTGCGGCTAGCGCCGTTACCATCGATCTGCGTCACGAATATATTGACAGCGGCTCGAATGCCGACCGTGTTGCCGTCTCGCACCGCTTTGATAATGGCTTCGGTTTTTCAGTCGAGGCGAAGTGGAAATCAGGCGGGGACAAGGCAGATCAGCCATTCGCGGATGTAGTGGGGAACGGTCACGAAGATCAGATTAGCTGGCGCTGGAAAGCGACAGACAATATTGCCCTGACCCCTGCGTTTACGATTGAAAGCACAGACAGTCGCACCATTTATAAACCGAATCTGCATGTGCAATATAGCTTCGATAATGGCTTCTACGTGGCTGCGCGTTACCGTTACGAATATACCCGCTACCCGTCAAGCTCAAATAAGGACGATGATAAAGTTAACCGTGGCGATGCGTGGGTCGGTTGGGTATTAGGTGACTGGCGTACCGAGCTGAACTATGTTTACGCGAAAAGTTCTGAAGGCGTGGCCCGAAATAACAATAAAGATTATTCCAACGAATATAACGCCAAGCTGGCCTACAAATGGGATAAAAACTGGGCGCCGTATGTGGAGGTGGGCAACGTGGGGGTTAAAGACACGGACGAACGCCAGACCCGGTTCCGTTTAGGCGTGGCGTACTCCTTCTGATAATTTATCTTCTTCGCTAAAACCGCCGGGTGGCGCTTCGCTTACCCGGCCTACACCTTCCTTCCACTCCGTCGTTTCGTAGGCCGGGTAAGCGAAGCGCCACCCGGCAAAAAGCGCCGCGCAATCACCCAAAAAAAAGCCCTCCGAATCGGAGGGCAAGGCCAGTTACAGAAACACTAACTCAAATCAGACATGCAACATTTCAGGTTGCTCGGGGAGTTTCGCGATATAGAGGGCCGGTTTGCCGTCTTTATCGGAACTGTACAGCACCGCTTTTTCGTCCGGCGTGAAGGACGGATGCGGGTGGGTTACCTGGCGGCTGTTCGCCACCGTAGCCCATGAGGTGTCATGACGGGCGATGCGGTAACAGGCTTTCTTCGCCACGTCAAAGGCATACAGATAAGGATCGTTATCAATGGTGTAGCCGCCGGTGTCTTTCACATCGACAGGCGTACCGGAGCCGTCGCCAACCAGCAGGGTGCCGTCGACGTTGCTCATCAGGTGCGAACAGGCGGGCATATTCATTACCGCTTCATTCACGCCGGTGTCCGGGTTGAAGCGGGAGATTGTGCGCCCTTGCTGACCTTTCAGGTAAGAAACGTAGATCAGCGCGGACCCGTCCGGCACCCAAAATTCATGTGTACAGCTTTCACCTTCCGCGTGCGTTTTCACTTTCCGCACGTTGCTGCCATCTTCGTTGACCAGCCACATGCGGGCGTCGACCAGGTCGTGCGGCCCTTCATGACAGAAGGCCACGGTATTGTCATCGAACGGGCGATATATCGGATGTCCCAGCCAGATCTTCTCGTCATGAATGGTGGTGCTTTCACCCGTTTTCAGATCAACGCGCAGCAGGCGGCAGTGCGGCCCTTTGTGGAAGAAGTCGTGGAAAATTTTCCAGTCGTTGAGTGGCGTCCAGTCACGTCTGGCAATCTCAATACCCACCAGTTTGGTGCAGTCGCTGTTCGCGACCCAGGTGCCGTAGCCGACCCACTCTTCCGGGACGCGGTACACTTCGCGCTCTGCCAGCGTCTGTAAATTCACCTCCAGCAGGGTGCGATCGTTCTTCACATAGTAGAGGGATTTATCATCCGGAGAGAGGAAACCGCCAAAGGTGTTATCGCCCGCGCCTTCGGTCAACTGTACCGCTTCGGCTTTTTTCAGATCCAACAGGTAATAGTTCCAGTGACCGTCGAACTCCCCGGCGAACAGCAGGTGGCTGCCATCGTTAAAGAAGCACTTCTGGTAAAAGTAGTTGCGATGACAGGTTACTTCCGGTGGGGTCAGGCGGGTGACTTCCACGCCTGTATCCGGATCGCGGCTGACCTCATAGTTCAGCTTGACCCGCATACCTTTAGCCATAATGCACTCCTTTGAACGCGTAATGTAGGTTGAAAACTAGGTGATAAATTATCAAAACGTTGTTTCATTATGTGTGACTGACAGCGCACTTTCTCAGTTTCATTAACCAGATTGAGGGTCTTAAAGATTTATCGTGATCGAAACACCATTTCTGGCATAAACAAGCAGAAAAAATGAAACGTTGTTTTAAATGCAATTGAAAACCCCGTGATCAGGGGATAATATGTGTTCATCACGAAAACGGAACGTTGTTTCGTTAATTATCTTTGCCTTCGGGCACGATCAATTCTGGAGGTTTACGTGGACGTCAGACAAAGCATCCACAGTGCGCACGCTAAAACGCTGGATACTCAGGGGCTGCGCAGTGAGTTTTTAGTTGAGCAAGTGTTCGAAGCCGACAAGTACACCATGCTCTACAGCCATATTGACCGCATTATTGTGGGCGGGATTATGCCGGTGGCGAAAACCGTCTCCGTGGGCGGTGAAGTGGGCAAACAGCTGGGCGTGAGCTACTTCCTCGAACGCCGTGAACTGGGCGTGATTAACATCGGCGGGCCGGGCACCATTACCGTTGATGGCCAGTGCTACGAAATTGGTCACCGCGACGCGCTGTACGTCGGCAAAGGGGCGAAAGAAGTGGTGTTCGCCAGCATTGATGGCAGCAAACCGGCGAAGTTTTACTACAACTGCGCCCCGGCTCATACGACTTACCCTACCAAAAAAGTCACGCCAGCGGATGTTGCCCCGGTGACCCTTGGCGATAACCTCACCAGCAACCGTCGCACCATCAACAAATACTTTGTTCCGGATGTGCTGGAAACCTGTCAGCTCAGCATGGGGCTGACCGAACTTGCGCCGGGCAACCTGTGGAACACCATGCCGTGCCATACCCACGAGCGCCGCATGGAGGTCTACTTCTATTTCAACATGGATGAAGACGCCTGCGTGTTCCACATGATGGGACAGCCGCAGGAGACGCGCCATATCGTTATGCACAACGAGCAGGCGGTCATTTCGCCGAGCTGGTCCATCCACTCTGGCGTGGGAACGAAAGCCTATACCTTTATCTGGGGTATGGTCGGTGAAAACCAGGTCTTCGATGACATGGACCACGTCGCTGTTAAGGATCTACGCTAGTCGCAGGCAGTTAAGTATATATCTGCCTGTTGCTGACAGGCGCTGAACGATTAAGGAATAAACATGATTCTGGATGCATTTTCTCTGCAAGGTAAAGTGGCTGTGGTTTCCGGTTGTGACACCGGGCTGGGGCAGGGTATGGCGTTAGGTCTGGCTGAAGCGGGCTGCGATATCGTCGGGATTAACATCGTTGAGCCAACGGAAACCATCGAGCGCGTTACCGCACTGGGCCGCCGTTTCCTGAGCCTGACCGCGGACCTGCGCAAAATCGATGCGATCCCTGAGCTGCTGGATCGCGCGGTGGCGGAGTTTGGGCATATCGATATTCTGGTCAACAACGCCGGCCTGATCCGTCGTGAAGACGCGATTAACTTCAGCGAAACGGACTGGGACGACGTGATGAATCTGAACATCAAGAGCGTGTTCTTTATGTCCCAGGCGGCTGCGAAGCACTTCATCGCCCAGGGGAAAGGGGGCAAGATCATCAATATTGCCTCCATGCTCTCTTTCCAGGGCGGCATCCGCGTGCCGTCTTACACCGCATCGAAGAGTGCCGTGATGGGCGTGACCCGTCTGCTGGCGAACGAGTGGGCGCAGCACAACATCAACGTCAACGCGATTGCGCCGGGCTACATGGCCACCAACAATACCCAGCAGCTGCGTGCGGATGAAGAGCGCAGCGCGGCAATCCTGGAGCGTATTCCAGCGGGTCGCTGGGGTCTGCCGAGCGATCTGATGGGCCCGGTTGTGTTCCTGGCGTCCCCGGCTTCGGATTATATTAACGGCTACACCGTTGCCGTTGACGGCGGCTGGCTGGCACGATAATTCACCCCGAATAAAGAACCTCTGCCCTCGGGTGGAGGTTTTTTTTGCGCCAAAATTGGCTTTATCCATATCCTTAAAGATGAAAAATCCATACTGAAAAGGAATGAATGACGGGTGTCACACATTTATTGCTTAAATATTAACTAATTAATAAAAAATAAGGTTAAACCACCCTGATTTGAAATTGTAATGTCCATCACAGATCGGTATGTCGTAGCGAAATAATCCATATCTTCACCAGTTCCGGCCTGACACTTTCTTCCGGTATCTCGTAATTTCACTTAACGAATTTCGCTGTTGAGGCAGGAAACTATGACATCTGTAAATGACTCTACCCTTATGCCCGCTGCGCTGCGCGATACCCGACGCATGAACCAGTTTGTTTCTGTTGCGGCCGCCGTAGCCGGTTTACTGTTTGGTCTGGATATCGGCGTTATCGCTGGCGCACTGCCCTTTATTACCGACCACTTTACGTTAAGCAACCGCCTGCAAGAGTGGGTGGTGAGCAGCATGATGCTCGGCGCGGCCATCGGCGCGCTCTTTAACGGCTGGCTGTCGTTCCGTCTCGGGCGCAAATACAGCCTGATGGTCGGGGCGATCCTGTTTGTTGCCGGCTCTCTTGGTTCAGCGTTTGCAACCAACGTTGAAGTGCTGCTGCTCTCCCGCGTGCTGCTGGGCGTGGCGGTGGGTATCGCGTCCTACACCGCGCCGCTTTACCTCTCCGAAATGGCGAGTGAAAACGTGCGCGGGAAGATGATCAGCATGTACCAGCTGATGGTGACGCTCGGTATCGTGCTGGCGTTCCTGTCGGATACATACTTCAGCTACAGCGGCAACTGGCGGGCAATGCTTGGCGTGTTGGCGCTGCCTGCGGTGCTGCTGATTGTGTTAGTCATTTTCCTGCCGAACAGCCCGCGCTGGCTGGCGCAAAAAGGGCGTCACGTGGAGGCGGAAGAGGTGCTGCGCATGCTGCGCGACACGTCTGAAAAAGCGCGTGAAGAGCTGAACGAAATCCGCGAGAGCCTGAAGCTGAAGCAGGGCGGCTGGTCGCTGTTTAAGGCAAACCGCAACGTGCGCCGCGCGGTGTTCCTCGGCATGCTGTTACAGGCGATGCAGCAGTTCACGGGGATGAACATCATCATGTATTACGCCCCACGCATCTTTAAAATGGCCGGTTTTACCACCACCGAACAGCAGATGATCGCCACGCTGGTGGTAGGGCTGACCTTTATGTTCGCCACCTTTATCGCGGTGTTCACCGTTGATAAGGCCGGACGTAAACCCGCCCTGAAAATTGGCTTTAGCGTGATGGCGCTCGGCACCTTAATACTCGGCTACTGCCTGATGCAGTTCGATAACGGCACGGCGTCCAGCGGCCTCTCCTGGCTCTCCGTCGGCATGACCATGATGTGCATCGCCGGTTACGCGATGAGCGCCGCGCCGGTGGTGTGGATCCTGTGCTCTGAAATTCAGCCGCTGAAATGCCGTGACTTTGGTATCACCTGTTCCACCACCACCAACTGGGTGTCGAACATGATCATTGGCGCGACCTTCCTGACGCTGCTGGATGCGATTGGCGCGGCAGGCACCTTCTGGCTCTATACGGTGCTGAACGTGGCGTTTATCGGCGTGACCTTCTGGCTGATTCCGGAAACCAAAGGCGTGACCCTGGAGCATATTGAACGCAAGCTGATGAGAGGGGAGAAACTACGTAATATCGGCGTGTAATGTCATT
>NZ_JBSKJP010000010.1:0-153813 GCF_053709615.1 Enterobacter sp. UPMP2061 | reverse complement strand
GTTTACCGCATCGCACGTCTCAAAATACGCTCCGCCTGACGCTGGAAGTCAGCGGCCGTCTCTTCCACGGTTTTCTGCCCGTAGTCGATATACTGCAAAGAGGTACCGAACTGCGCCACAATCTGTGGGTCGTCAAAGTATGGCGAGACGGTGAGTTTCGCCGGCAGCGACTGCGCCAGGCGCAGGCCCGCCACGGATGGATCGTCCTCTTTAATGGTGCCGTCTTCGGTCAGATACTGCACCGCCACTTTGCTCAACGGCACGCCGCGCTCAAGACCCAGCGTATCGACCCCTTCTTTGCTGTTGAGCAGGAAGTTAATCAGCTTCGCTGCCGCTTCCGGGTTTTTGGTTGTCTTACCAATCGACAGCATCTGCGCCGGTTTGAAGAACAGACCCGCGTCGGTGGCTCCCGGCAGCATTGGGTAGCTGCCCAGCTCCAGTTTCGCCGGTGGCTTCAGGTTGTCGGAATATTTGTTGATGGTGGAGTTCCACATGTAGGTGCCGCCCCATTCACCCTGGATCCACGGCTTCATCTCATACATGTTGCTCTTACCGAACGAGGCATAGTATTTGGTGTCCGGCATGACGTGGCTGTCGATCAGCTTTTTGTAGGTCTGGAAAAACTCCACCCACTGTTCCTTTGTGTAGCTGAACTTTTTGGTTTTCTCATCCACCGCAGGAATGTTGTACTTCTGGATCATGTACGAATTCAGCAGCGCCAGCGTATCCTGGTGCTCCAGGATCACCGGATAGTATTGCTTGCCGAGCTTGCTCTCGAAGGTTTTACCGGCCGCCATCAGCTCGTCCCAGGTTTTCGGGTACGCAATACCCGCTTTTTTCCAGGTTTCGTCATTGAAGTAGAACACGCGCGCCGTCACCGAGATCGGAATGCCGTTCAGCTTGCCGTCCACGGTGGTGGTTTGCAGCTCTTTGGGATCGAACTGCGACAGGTCGATCACGTCCTTCATCTTGTTCAGATCGTAGAAGCCGTCACCGGTTTTGGAGAAGATCGGCAGCCAGTTCCAGTTGGTCTGCATCACGTCCGGCTCGGTGCCGCCCGCAATCTGGGTGGTCAGACGGGAGAGGTGACCGTCCCAGCCGGTGTATTCCGCTTTTACGTTGATGTCCGGGTTCTGCTTATGGAACTCTTCCAGCGCTTTCAGAGTGACCTGGTGACGGCCATTGCCGCCCCACCAGGACATCCGTAAATCCACATTCTGCGCCATCGATGGCAAAGCGGTAAGGCCCAGGGTCGCGGAGATTGCTGCGCTTAAAAGCACTTTTTTCATTTTTATCACTCCATCAGAGAGAGAGGTTCTGTTCAGTTTTTGCGTCAAAAATATGACACTTGTTCATCTCAAACGTGAAATACACCTTACGATGAAGCCCTTTATCAATCATTGGCTTAGCTTCATCGGACGGGATTCGGGCGGTCAGTTCGTAGTCCGCGACCTTCAGGTACACAAAGAATTCGTGGCCCATGTTCTCCACGCGCACCATCTCCCCGCTACAGCCGCCATTCGGGAAGGGCTCATCAGAGAGCGACACAAATTCCGGGCGCACGCCGTAGAAGATCTCCTGACCCGCGTAAGCCGCGACTTTCTCCTGCTTCTCCGCGTTCAGCGGCATGGTTTCATCGCCAATGGCGATGTGCAGCTGGCCCGCTTTTTCGACCAGCACGCTTTTGCGTATATTCATCTCCGGCGCGCCGATAAAGCCCGCCACGAACATGTTCTTCGGCTTGTGGTAGAGGTTGTCCGGCGTGTCCACCTGCATGATATGGCCGAGCTTCATCACGCAGATGCGGTCGCCCATGGTCATCGCTTCGGTCTGGTCGTGGGTCACGTAAACGGTGGTCGCCGGTTTTCCTGACTTCTTCAACTGCTTGTGCAGGTCAGAAATACGGATACGCATCGAAGCGCGCAGTTTGGCGTCGAGGTTTGAAAGCGGCTCATCGAACAGGAACACATCCGGTTTTTTCACAATCGCACGGCCTACCGCCACGCGCTGCGCCTGGCCGCCGGAAAGCTGGCGCGGCAGGCGGTCGAGCAGCTCTTCCAGCTCAAGAATTTTGGCGGCTTCATTCACCTGAGACTCAATCTGATCTTTCGGCAGTTTGCTCAGCTTGAGACCAAAGGCCAGATTCTCGCGCACCGTCATGTGCGGATAGAGGGCGTAGTTCTGGAACACCATTGCAATACCGCGCTCCTTCGGCGCGAGGTTGTTCACGATCTTGTCGCCGATGCGCACCTCGCCGCCGCTGATGGTTTCCAGCCCCGCCAGCATGCGCAGGGTCGTGGATTTGGCGCAGCCGGATGGGCCGACGATCACCATGAATTCCCCTTCAGCAATTTTAAGATCGATAGCGTGTACCGCTTTAAAGCCGTTGGAGTAGACCTTTTCCAGCTTGTTGAAAATAACTTCAGCCATGGTATTTCCCTCTTAACCTTTAATTCCGCTGCTGGTGACGCCCTGTACGAAGTAGCGCTGTGCCAGGAAGAAGACAATGATGGATGGCAGAATGGAGATGCTCGCCATTGCCAGAATTTCGTTCCACGGCGCGCCTTCGGTGACGTCGATGGACATTTTCAGCGCCAGTGCGATGGGGTATTTATCCACGCTGTAGACGTAAATCAGCGGCCCGATAAAGTCGTTCATGGACCACATGAACTGGAACAGGGCGACGGAGATAATGGCCGGTTTCAGGATCGGTACCACCACGTACCACAGCACCTGGAAGGAGTTACAGCCGTCAATCTGCGCCGCCTCTTCCATGTCACGCGGGACGCCGCGCAGGAACTGGATCAGCATGAAGACGAAGAACCCCTGAGTGGCGAAGGCCAGCGGCAGGTACAGCGGCATATAGCTGTTGAGCATGCCCATTTCACGGAACATGAGGTACTGCGGGATCAGCAGCACGGTGCTGGGCAGCAGCATGGTGGTGATGAGCGTGGCGAACCAGAACTTCTTCCACGGGATCTCGAAGCGGGCAAAGCCGTACGCCACGATGGTGGAGGAGATAATGGTCAGGATCACTTTCGGGATCACATACTTAAAGGTATTCAGCATGTAATGGCCGAAGTTGTACTCGGTCCCGGTTTTCCAGCCGTTCACGAAACCATCCCAGGTGGCGTGGGCTGGCCACAGGCTCAGTGTGGTGAAGATCTCGTGGTTCGGTTTGAACGACGCGGAGAACATCCACACCAGCGGGTAAAGCATCAGCAGGCCGACAACCAGCAGGATCACATAGCGAACGGAGGCGTTGATTTTCTCTCTGCGCAGCGTGCGGGCCACTTCGCGTTCGGCGACGCTTCTTGCCGTGGAGAGTTGTTGAATATCAGCCATTTTTGCCTCCTTTATCGGCGGAGTAGAACACCCAGTATTTCGACGACTTAAAGGCGATACCGGCGAAGACGGCCACCACCAGGAACAGGATCCACGCCAGCGCCGCGCCATAGCCCATATCGAAATACTTGAACGCGGTGTCGTAGATGTAGAGCGAGAACAGATAGGTCGAATAGGTTGGCCCGCCGCCGGTAATGACGTACGGCCCGGTAAATTCCTGGAACGCCTGCGTGGTCTGCATGATGAAGTTGAAGAAGATCACCGGCGTAATCAGCGGCACGGTCACCTTCATGAACATCTGCCATTTCGATGCGCCATCGATCATTGCCGCTTCATACTGGGACTGCGGTACGTTTTGCAGCGCGGCCAGGAAGATGACCATCGCGGAACCGAACTGCCAGACGCGCAGCAGGGTAACGGACATCAGCGCCAGCGACGGCTCGCCCAGCCAGTTCACCGGATCAAAGCCAAATACACCGATAAAGCTGTTCAGCAGACCATCAATGGCAAATAAGGCGCGCCACAGTACGGCAATGGCGACGGAGCTGCCGAGGATCGACGGAATATAGTAGGCCGTTCGGAAAAAGCCGATGCCGCGTAATTTAAAGTTCAGGACAAAGGCAATTCCTAATGCAAAGGCGAGCTTTAACGGGATGGTTAAAAATACATAGGCAAAGGTCACGCCCATGGATTTCCAGAAGAGCGTGTCTTCGGTAAACATGTAGCGATAGTTTTCGATGCCGTTAAACACCGGCGGACTCATCAAATCGTAATCCGTAAAGCTGAGGAAAAACGATGAGACGAAGGGGAATGCCGTAAAGATTATCAGCCCGATGATATAGGGTGATATCCATGCGAGCCCCAGCAGCTTGTTTTCATTCATACATACCTACCTGGCAATCAATGGTTTAATACGAAATCTGCTTTGTTACATTTTCCCGGGCCTGCGATGCGCGGCATGGGAGCTGAAATTCAGGGTGCAACGTCTGGCAACGGCAAAACCTACGTTTGTTTTTTAACGCTTTTTTGTCTTTCTTCATGCTGTAAGCGCTTCTGGTTTCAAAAGAGCTGAACCGGTGTTCTTGGATACTAAAACATCGTTTTATTTTATATTATTGCGATTTATTTCTGCGTCATTCGCTTAATGGTGGAAATGTGATCGGCGTCGAAACGCTGTTTCAATATAGTGAGGGAGGTGGCATTTTTGACTTTCCATGGACGTTCGCCGCGGCCCATGAGGAAGAGATAATGAAGCAAAAGGGGAGCAGGAATAACAATAGTCACGCAGCGTGGCTAACTACCAGATCTGATAGCAGGTCTACAGATGTACCAATTCGTCATTCAGATAATTCTTACATTCTTGTATGATTTGTTACACCGGAACCAGTCAGGCAGAATTTCACTGCATCCTTAAAAGAAGAACAGTTATGTCAGCGATGGATTTCAAAAAACATACGGATCTCAATTTTCCTCACTATGCTCCCCCGGCGGTCAGCGCTAAAGAAATAGATCTTCTGGGTCTGCTGGACGTCCTGCTGGCAGCAAAAAAACGCATCATCACCATTGTCTTTGCATTTGCACTGGTCGGCCTGGCAATCGCTTTTCTGATACCGCAAAAATGGACCAGTAAAGCGGTCATTACGCCCGCGGAACAGACGCAGTGGAGTTCGCTGCGCCAGATGATGGTGGCGCTCCAGGTGCTTGATGTCGACGTGAAAATTACCCGTGCGGATGTGTTTAATCTGTTTATCAAAAAGTTTCAGTCCCAGTCTCTGCTTGAAGAGTACATGAAGAGCTCACCTTACGTGATGGCTCAGCTCGATGGCGCTCAGGTTGACCCGCTGGAGCTGCACCGCGCGGTGGTCAATATTGCCGAAAAGATGAAGGCTGTTGATAACACGCAGGAAAAAAACGCTGATAAAGCACCGTACCTCTCCTGGACGTTAAGCTTCACTGCCCCAACGGCAGAGGACGCGCAGAAAGTGTTGAATGGTTACATTCAGTACATCTCCCGCATCGTCGAGCAGGAGACCATGCAAAACATTCGCGATCAGCTGATCCTGAGAACCAAAACGGTTCAGCAGCAGCTGGAGCTGGATCGGGTCCGTCTGACAAATATCCATAATACCAACCTGCAACGCCTGAACTACTCGCTGGAAGTGGCGAACGCGGCAGGGATCAAAAAGCCGGTCTACAGCAATGGACAGGCGGTGAAAGACGATCCGGATTATTCCGTCGCCCTCGGTGCGGACGGGATTGCGCAGAAATTGCAGATTGAAAAAAATCTGAAGGATGTTTCTGAGCTGAACGCCGATTTCCAGAACCGCGAATACTATCTGGCACAGCTGCAAAAACTTTCCTTCGAAGATGTGAGCCTGGAGCCGTTCAAATACCAGCTTTCACCTTCTATGCCGGTGAAAAAAGATGGCCCGGGCAAAGCCCTGATCGTGCTGCTGGCGTGTATTCTGGGTGGACTGTTCGCCTGTGGCAGCGTGCTGCTGCGCGAGGCAATGAGCACCCGCAACCCGCTGCCGGAACAACTTCCTGAGCCGGTTACGGAATAACTTCAAAAAAGGCGCTCAACTGAGCGCCTTTTTTTATTTCAGGAAATCTTCGCGAACCGGCGTAAAGGTATCCAGCAGGGTGCCGGGTTTCAGGCAAACGCAGCCGTGCATCACGTGCGGCGCTTTATAAAGGGTGTCGCCCGCCATCACCACATGCTTCTCCTCGCCGATGGTGAACTCAAACTCCCCCGAGAGAACGTAGGTGAGCTGCTCATGCGGGTGGTTATGCATCGGGCCAATCGCGCCTTGCTCGAAATTCACTTCCACCGCCATCATCCTGCCGTCGTGCGCCAGAATACGACGCGTCACGCCGTTGCCCAGATCCTCAAGCGTGGTCTCTTTATGGAAAATAAACATATTTTCGCCCTGTTATGTAATGAAACATTGTTTCAATTAATTTATCTCACCCGCGGCGAAAAGGAAACGTTTAGCCAAATAACTGGAAAGGCGATCACAAGTTTGCTTCACTGGGTGAAACGCACAGGAGGAAAGATGAAAACGATCGGTCTGTTAGGGGGCATGAGCTGGGAATCAACGATCCCGTACTACCGCCTGATTAATGAAGGTGTCAAACAGCGTCTGGGCGGTCTGCATTCGGCCAGCCTGCTGCTGCACAGCGTGGATTTCCATGAAATAGAAGCCTGCCAGTCGAGCGGGGAGTGGGACAAAGCCGGGCAGATGCTGGCGGACGCCGCGCTCGGGCTGGAGCGTGCGGGCGCGCAGGGTATTCTGCTGTGTACCAACACCATGCATAAGGTGGCGTCGCACATTGAAGACCGCTGTTCGCTGCCGTTCTTACATATCGCGGATGCCACCGGGCGTGCCATACGTGCCGCCGGCATGACGCGCGTGGCGCTGCTGGGGACGCGCTACACCATGGAGCAGGATTTTTACCGCGGGCGGCTGAACAGCCAGTTCGGGATTGAAAGCCTGATCCCCGAAGAGGCCGACCGGGCGCGCATTAACCAGATTATTTTTGATGAGCTGTGTCTGGGCACCTTCAGCGAAACGTCGCGCGCATGGTATGTCAGCGTGATTGAGAAACTGGCGCAGCAGGGGGCGGAAGGGGTCATCTTCGGCTGTACCGAAATTGGCCTGCTGGTGCCGGCAGACCAAAGCCCGATACCGGTCTTCGATACCGCCGCCATCCATGCCGCCGATGCGGTGGAGTTTATGCTGTCATAGTGGTTTTTGCAGGTCAGGTAAGCGAAGCGCCACCTGACGCGCGTGCGCAATCAGGTGTTCACTAAACGCATCAACCAGCGCTGAGGCGGGCCGATGCAGCGGGCGGATCAGGCTCACGGTAAAGGGAACGGAAACGCTAAAACGGCGCAGAACCACGCCGCTGCTGGCGTAGTCCATGGCCGTGAGCGGGTTCACCACCGAAATACCCACGCCCGCGCGCACCATCGCGCAAATTGACGCCGCACTGTGCGTTTCCATTACCATCCGCCGCTTCACCTGATGTTCGGCAAACAGGCCATCCAGAAGCTGCCGGTAGCTGTCGGTCTGCGACAGGCTGATATAGTTCTCACCGTGAAAATCCGCCGGCGTCAGCTCCGCTTTGTGGGCAAGCGGGTGGCTGGCAGGTAGCACGCAGACCTCATCCAGCGACAGCAGCTCCGTGCGTTCCGTTCCCGCTGGCGTGACGAGGGTTTCGGTCAGACCCAGATCGTGGCGCTGGGCCGAAAGCCACTCCTCCAGCAGCGGCGACTCCTGCGGCACGATGGTCAGGCTGACCTCCGGATAGCGGGCCAGAAACGGCTGTAACAGTACCGGCAGGAATGACTGGGAAAAGACCGGCAGGCAGACGATGGACAGCTCGCCCTGGCGGAACTCCCTCAGGCTCTCTGCCGCGCTCACGATCCTGTCCAGCCCGTACCAGGAGCGCTGAACCTCCTCAAACAGACGTAAACCCTGCACCGTTGGATGCAGCCTGCCGCGGGTGCGTTCAAACAGCTTCAGCCCCAGCACTTTCTCAAAACGCGCCAGCTCGCGGCTGACCGTCGGCTGCGAAGTGTGCAGCATGTGCGCGGCTTCAGTGAGATTGCCGGTGGTCATTACCGCATGAAAAATCTCGATATGGCGTAGGTTAACGGCGGGCATAGGGCACCTGATGGCTGAGCGTAGTCCATATCATTTTTGCATAGACTCAAGATAAAACGATATTTTTTATTCTCTTCAGGCTATGGCGTAATGATAAAAAACAGATTTCCGGAGACGACCATGCCACGCCCACTCAACCAGACTGAGACCGATTTAAACGCCGATAACCTGCTGCGCCTGCCTGCCGAATTCGGCTGCCCGGTGTGGGTCTACGATGCGCAGATTGTCCGCGAGAAGATCGCCGCGCTGCATCAGTTTGATGTGGTGCGTTTTGCGCAGAAGGCCTGCTCCAATATTCATATTCTGCGCCTGATGCGCGAGCAGGGCGTGAAGGTTGACTCCGTATCGCTGGGTGAAATCGAACGTGCGCTGGCGGCCGGGTTTGATCCGAAAGCCGACAGCGACGCGATCGTCTTCACCGCTGACCTGATTGACGACGCCACGCTGGCGCGCGTGCACGAGCTGCAAATCCCGGTCAATGCCGGTTCGGTGGATATGCTGGAACAGCTTGGGCAGGTCTCTCCTGGCCATCGCGTCTGGCTGCGCATCAACCCGGGCTTTGGTCACGGTCACAGTCAGAAAACCAACACCGGGGGCGAAAACAGCAAGCACGGGATCTGGTATGCCGATATGCCTGCGGCGCTGGAGGTTTTACAACGCTACAACCTCAAGCTGGTGGGCATTCACATGCATATCGGGTCCGGCGTGGATTACGGCCATCTTGAGCAGGTCTGTGGCGCCATGGTGCGTCAGGTTATCGATTTTGGTCAGGATCTGGAGGCGATCTCCGCCGGGGGAGGGCTTTCGATTCCTTACCGCGAAGGGGAAGAGGCGATCGACACGGATCACTATTACGGCCTGTGGAGCGCCGCGCGTGACAGCATCGCCGCCCATCTGGGCCATGCGGTGAAGCTGGAGATTGAGCCGGGTCGTTTCCTGGTCGCCGAAGCTGGCGTGCTGGTGGCGCAGGTGCGGAGCGTGAAGGAGATGGGAAGCCGTCACTTTGTGCTGATTGATGCTGGCTTCAACGACCTGATGCGCCCGTCCATGTACGGCAGTTATCATCACATCACCGCGCTTGCCGCCGATGGCCGCGATCTGGTCAACGCCCCGCGCATCGAGACCGTTGTTGCCGGCCCGCTGTGTGAATCCGGTGACGTCTTTACTCAGCAGGAAGGCGGGAAAGTCGAAACCCGTTCGCTGCCAGAGGTAAAACCGGGAGATTATCTGGTGCTGCATGATACTGGCGCGTACGGGGCGTCTATGTCGTCCAACTACAATAGCCGCCCGCTGCTGCCGGAAGTGCTGTTTGATAACGGCGTGGCGCGGCTGATTCGCCGTCGCCAGACCATTCAGGAGCTGCTGGCGTTAGAGCTGGTCTGATTAAACCAGGGCCCTGTTGTCACCGAATCGCGTAACACCAGGGTGCCGGTGAACGGCGGGATCGCTTCAACCGGCTGGTTTTTTGCCAGCCGGATCGCCTGATCGATCGCCGTGATGATCATGTTGTCGATCGGCAGATACACCGACGACAGGGCAGGCTCCAGCCACTTTGCGCTGGGGGCATCGTCAAAACCAAACAGCGAAATATCCTGCGGGATCTTCAGCCCGGCCTGGTGTAATGCTTTGGAGGCACCCAGGGCCATATCATCGTTACAGGCAAACAGGGCGCTGAACGATGTCTTTTCCGCAATCAGCTCCTTGCACAGCTCGTAACCCCGCGTCATGCCTGCATCGCCGTATTTAATCCGCCGCTCGTCGAGACGAATACCGTGCTTCTCCAGCGCCTTACGGTAGCCCATCAGTCGCGCTTTACCCGTTGGCGTGTGGATCGGGACGGTGATACAGGCGATCTCCCGGTGGCCCTGGCTTATCAGGTAATCCACCGCTTTGAAGGCCGCGTCCTGCTGTTCAAAGAAGACGCAGCGATCCGCCGCCTGGCTCACTTCACGGTTAATGATCACCAGCGGCGTCTGCACGCTGTTGATCAGCTTCAGGATCGTCTTTTCGCTCATGTAACGCGTATACAGCACGATGGCGTCGCACTTGCGGTCGGCGAGCATCTGCACCGCCTGTTCTTCCTGTTCAGGGGCGTCGTGACCGTCGGTAACAATCAGCTGTTTTCCGTGCTTTTCGGTCTGCCGTGACGCCTGCTGTAGCAAACGACCAAAGTAAAAACCGTCGAACGTCGAGACGACCAGACCAATGCTGTTGCTGGTCTGGTTAGCCAGCGAACGCGCGAGAAAGTTCGGACGATAGCCCAGCTCCTCCATCGCGCGAAATACCTGCTGACGCGTGCTCTCTTTAACCTGACCTGTGCCGTTCAGCACGCGCGAAACGGTGGCCTTCGACACGCCCGCACGCAGTGAGACATCCAGCATTGTTGCCATTCGAAATTCCTGTTTCCACGTAATGGTTTGCAGTTTAACACAGACCATCCGGCGCATAAGCGACGTGGGAAGGGCAAAACCCCATAACGATCACGCTTTTCGGTAACGATCCTCGCCCGCGGGATAAATGCCTGTCATTGGCATGCCAAAATGGTGATAAATCGCAATCTGGAATACCTCTTACCTCATTGAGAGCTTAATCACAGAACAAAGCGCCTGTGGACGCTATTTTTGGCATACCAATAGTATCCGGCTGTCCATCTTATTCAATAAAAGCCCTTTTACTGAGGTATTACCCTATGGCATTTCAGGAAAAACTGATCGACGCTCTGGGCAGTTTTGCCACCACCTTCAACAGCTATCGCTATATCCAGGCGATTAAGTCTGCGTTTATTACCTTAATGCCGGTCATCATTGTGGGGGCGTTCTCGGTACTGATCTCCAATATGGTGCTGGATCCGAAAAACGGCCTGGCGAGCTTTCAGTCGCTGTCGTTTCTGGCGGCGTTAAAGCCGATCACCAGCGCGCTGAACTATGCCACGCTCAACTTTCTTAACATCGGCGCGGTGTTTTTAATCGGCATTGAACTGGGGCGTATTAACGGCATTAAGTCTCTGTTCCCCGGCCTGCTGGCGGTGATCTGCTTTATCTGCGTAACGCCGACGACGGTGGAAATGCTGGTGGACGGCGAGATGCACGTGGTGAAAGACGTGCTGCTGCGCCAGTTCTCGGATACCCGCAGCCTGTTCCTCGGCATGTTTATCGCCATCCTGTCAGTGGAGATTTACTGCTGGCTGGAAAACCGTAAGGGGCTGAAAATCAGGATGCCGGACACGGTGCCGCCGAACGTCGCCGCGTCGTTCTCTGCGCTGATCCCGGCCATTATCACCACCACCGCCATCGCCACCTTTGGCTTCGTGTTTCATCAGATTACCGGTATGTATCTCTACGACGCGGTTTACCAGGTGGTGCAACAGCCGCTGGAGCGGGTGGTGCAAAGCCTGCCGGGGATCCTGCTGCTGATGTTTGTCGCCCAGCTGTTCTGGGTGATTGGTATCCACGGCAACCAGATGATCAAGCCGATCCGCGAGCCGCTGCTGCTGGGGGCAATCACCGTTAACATGAGCGCGTTCGAGCAGGGCAAAGAGGTGCCAAACATCATCACCATGCCGTTCTGGGACGTCTATATGAGCATCGGCGGCTCCGGCCTGACCATCGGCCTGCTGATAGCCGTCATGATTGCCACCAAACGTAAAGAGATGAAGGAGATCGCCAAGCTCTCCATCGGCCCGGGTATTTTTAACATCAACGAGCCGGTGATCTTCGGGATGCCAGTCATGCTCAACCCGATCCTGGCTATCCCGTTCATCATCACGCCGCTGGTGACGGGCTCGATTGGCTACTTTGCCACCGTGACCGGATTTGCCGGGAAAGCCGTGGTGATGGTGCCCTGGACCACGCCGCCGCTGATCAACGCCTGGCTGTCAACCGCGGGCTCCATGGGGGCGGTGATCACCCAGTTTATCTGCATCGTGACCGCGGTGATTATCTATCTGCCGTTTGTGAAAATTGCCTCACGCCGCGCAGATCAGGCCGCACTGCAACAAGCCACCGATAACGCATGAGGACAGGATGAGCATAAAACAGATAACCATACCGCCAGATTTTATGCTGGGCGCGGCGGCATCGGCCTGGCAGACCGAGGGCTGGAGCGGCAAAAAGCCGGGGCAGGATTCGTGGATCGATCTCTGGTACAAGAACGATCGTCACGTCTGGCACAACGGCTACGGCCCGGCGGTGGCAACCGACTTTATCAATCGCTTTCGCGAAGACGTGGCGCTGATGAAGCTGGCGGGACTGACGCACTATCGCACCTCGATCAACTGGTCGCGCTTTTTGACCGACTATGAAAACGCCACCGTAGATGAAGAGTACGCCGCCTATTACGACGCGCTGTTCGATGAAATGCACCGTCAGGGCATTGAGCCGATGATCTGCCTGGAACACTACGAATTGCCGGGCGTGCTGCTGGAGACCTACGGCGGCTGGGCGTCGAAGCACGTCGTCGAGCTGTTCGTTCGCTATGCGGAAAAGGTGTTTGAGCGCTTTCACGGCAAAGTCACCCGCTGGTTTACCTTCAACGAGCCGATTGTGGTCCAGACGCGCGTCTACCTCGACGCGCTGCGCTGGCCCTATGAGCAGAACACCAGCACCTGGATGCAGTGGAACCACCATAAGGTGCTGGCGACGGCGAAAGTGGTGAAGCTGTTTCGCGAGAAAGGGTATGACGGCTCGGTGGGCTGTATTCTTAACCCGGAAGTGACCTATCCGCGCTCGCGCGCGCCGCATGACGTGCGGGCGGCAGAGATGTACGATCTGTTCTATAACCGCGTCTTTCTCGACCCGCTGGTGCACGGGCGCTATCCGCAGGCGCTTTTTACCCTGCTGGCGCAGCATCAGGTGCAGTGGGAATACACGGCTGACGAGCTGGCGCTGATTGCCGACAACACCGTCGACGAGCTGGGCATTAACCTCTATTACCCGCATCGCGTCAAAGCCCCGTCCCGCGCCTGGCACCTGGAGACGCCGTTCCACCCGGCGTACTACTACGAGCCGTTCGAGCTGCCGGGGCGGAGGATGAACACCTCCCGCGGCTGGGAGATCTTCCCGCGCATTATTTACGATATGGCGATGCGGATTAAAAACGAGTATCGCAACATTGACTGGTTTGTGGCGGAAAGCGGGATGGGCGTGGAGAACGAAGCGGAGTTTCGCAATCGCGACGGCATTATCGATGACGCATACCGCATCGCGTTTATCAGCGAACATCTTTATTACACGCTGCTGGCGCGGGAGGCGGGGGCTAACTGCCACGGCTATATGCTGTGGGCCTTCACCGACAACGTCTCCCCGATGAACGCGTTTAAAAACCGCTACGGGCTTATTGAGATCGACCTTGAAAACCATCGCGCACGGCGGGCAAAGAAATCGGCATCCTGGTTTCGCCAGCTGCGCGATGAGCGTGTGATGACGCTCAGGGTTGACGATGAATGGAAGTAAGCCTTCTGGTAAAATAGCGCACAAACTGGCCGGGAGGACGTCCGGCCCGCGCATTAACTGAAAAACACAGGTGAAAACGTGGATAAGGCTGTCATCCTGCCGGAAAAAAAACAGTACCAGGAGATTGGCGAGGATTTACGGGCGCAGATTATCCAGGGGCATTATCCCGTGGGATCGCGTCTGCCGCCGGAGCGCAACATCGCCGAGACGTATGGCGTGAGCCGCACTATCGTGCGCGAGGCGCTGCTGATGCTTGAGCTACAGGGGACGGTGGATATTCGCCAGGGGTCTGGCGTGTACGTGATGCGCATTCCGGAGGAGCATGAAAACGAGGAAGAACGTTTTCTGAACAGTGACGTGGGTCCGTTTGAAATTCTCCAGGCGCGTCAGCTGCTTGAAAGCAACATTGCCGCCTTTGCCGCAAAAATGGCGACGCGGGCGGATATCGACAACCTGCGCCGCATCATCGAGCAGGAGCAACGGGCTATTGCCGCCGACGATCGCAGCCAGGACAACAACAAAATGTTCCACCTGGTACTGGCGGGGGCCACACAAAACCAGATGCTGCTGGCGACCGTTGAAAGCGTCTGGCATCACATGGACAGCAGCCCACTGTGGCAGCAATTCAACGGCCACATCGCCAGCCGCGCATGGCGGCTGAAATGGCTCGGCGACAGGCAAACCATTCTCGCTGCGCTCCGCCGCCGCGACGTGATGGGGGCGTGGCAGGCGATGTTCCAGCATCTTGAAAACGTCAAAAAGAGCCTGCTTGAGCTGTCAGACGAAGACGCGCCCGATTTTGACGGCTATCTCTTTGAATCGGTCCCCCTTTTCCAGGGGAAACTGGTGTGAATATACTGCCGCTTCACGCTGCGCCGCAGTTTACACAGCGGGTGATCGACTGGATCTGGAACGCGTTTGGTGAAGGTATGCCGCGTGCCTTTTTCCAGAGCATTGTTGAGCACAGCCTGACGCCGGGCGAGTTACCGCTCACCTTTATTGCCGTTGAGGATGACCAGCTGCTGGGCACCGTTGGGTTGTGGCGTTGCGATTTAATTTCCCGGCAGGATCTCCACCCCTGGCTGGCTGCGCTGTATGTCGATGAAGCCGCCCGGGGAAACGGGCTGGCGGGAAAACTTCAGCAGCATGTTATCGGCTACGCGCGACGCGCCGGGTATCACGAGCTTCATCTCTGGTCTGCCTGCCGCGACTTCTACGAACGTTACGGCTGGCACTACATCGGCGATGCGCTGGAATACCCGGATAAAACCGTCCATCTCTATCGCTGTTCGCTCACGGCTTCCGCGGGCGATACCACCGAGTGACGGCGCACTAAGGTTGGGCTGAACAGGTGGGTAATTTCCGGTGGCGGGCGATGCTCGGCCAGCGCTAACGCCAGTTCTGCCGCCTGCGTTGCCATGGTCACAATCGGGTAGCGCACGGTGGTCAGGCGAGGGCGCACGTAGCGCGACACCAGCACATCATCAAAGCCAATCAGCGAAATTTCTGCCGGGACGTCAATCCCGTTATCATTCAGCACGCCCATTGCGCCGGCGGCCATGGAGTCGTTATAGCTGGCCACGGCGGTGAAATTCCGCCCGCGGCCCAGCAGCTCCGTCATCGCCTGCTCGCCGCCACTCTCATCCGGTTCTCCGTACGCCACAAGACGATCGTTGCACGGCAGACCGGCTTCGCGCAGCGCGTCGTAATAGCCCTGAAGGCGATCTTCCGCATCGGAAATTGGGTGGTTGGAGCACAGATAACCAATTCGGGTATGGCCCTGCTGGATCAGATGACGGGTTGCGAGCCATGCGCCGTAACGGTCGTCGAGCGCCACGCAGCGGGTTTCAAAACCGGGAATAATGCGGTTGATAATCACCATCCCCGGCATCTGTTTCATCAGATGGATCAGCTCGGCGTCGGGGATCATTTTTGCATGGACCACCAGCGCCGCACAGCGATGACGGATCAGCTGCTCAATGGCCTGGCGCTCTTTCTGTTCATTGTGGTAGCCATTACCAATCAGCAGGAAATTTCCGGTGTGATAAGAAACTTGTTCTACGGCTTTGACCATTGCACCGAAAAACGGATCGGATACATCCCCGACCACCAGCCCGATGGTTTCTGTCGACTGCTGGGCAAGGGCGCGCGCGTTGGCGTTAGGGTGATAATTCAGGTTTTCCATGGCGTCCTGCACGGCCTGGCGCGATGCATCACTCGCTTTAGGGGAGTTGTTGATCACGCGGGAGACGGTCGCGACGGAAACACCGGCCAGACGAGCCACATCCTTAATTGTCGCCATTCAATACCTTCTTATAGGGGTAAGCGTTTACACACTAACTAGTGTTGCGGAAAAGCGGCGCGCATTCAAGGGGAGCGGGTAAGCGTCCTCTGCAAACGTGAAGCAGAACATCCCTCGCGGTGTAATCGTTACACGGCCAGTCATGTCTGAATAATGTCAATCTGAACCTTTAGTTACACTTTGCCTCAGGCTGTTGCGATTGTCCGTTAGCAACGATGCGTAGTGAATTGCTAGAGTCGAGATCCCAGAGGTATTGATAGGTGGAATCAACTTCGGTTGATTAACACGATTTACACCAACCTGCGTTTTACGCAGGTTTTTTTTTGCCTGTAAGTTCAACCTGTAACAGCAAAAGAGAATATTCACACCTGGTTGCACTTCGGCTCATTCCCTTGCGTTTTCCCGCTGGCGAAGCCTGTCGCCGGAGGCCACAATCAAGATCCCAGAGGTATTGATTGGTGAGAATTCCTGGTACGTTTTCGTACTCTTCTCTTGCACCAACCTGCGCGGATGCGCAGGTTTTTTTTCGCCTCTGTTTTTGCTATCGCTCCCTCACTACTTCTCGTGTAATCTGCCACCATTTATACCTTTCACACTGGCTGGCAAAGGGAGTTGAAATGCTTTTTGGGTTCTTCCGCACACTGTTTCGTGTCCTGTTTCGCATCCGCGTGACTGGCGATACGCAGGCACTCTATGGCGAGCGTGTGCTTATCACACCGAATCACGTCTCTTTTCTTGATGGCGTATTGCTGGCGCTGTTTTTGCCCGTGCGGCCCGTCTTCGCGGTTTACAGCTCCATCAGTGAAAAATGGTACATGCGCTGGCTCAAACCGCTGATTGATTTTGTCCCGCTCGACCCAACTAAACCGATGATGATTAAACATCTGGTGCGTCTGGTTGGGCAGGGGCGCCCGGTGGTTATCTTCCCGGAAGGGCGTATTTCAGTGACGGGCTCCCTGATGAAAATTTACGACGGGGCCGGTTTTGTCGCGGCGAAGTCTCAGGCCACCGTCGTGCCGCTACGCATCGACGGGGCTGAGCTGACCTTTTTCAGCCGTCTGAAAGGGCTGGTGAAGCAGCGTCTGTTCCCGAAAATTACGCTGCATATATTACCGCCGACGTCACTGCCGATGCCCGAGGCGCCGCGCGCGCGCGACCGCCGTAAAATCGCCGGGGAAATGCTGCACCAGATTATGATGGAAGCGCGCATGGCCGTTCGCCCGCGCGAAACGCTGTATGAATCGTTGCTGTCGGCGCAGTATCGCTACGGTGCGAAGAAAAACTGCATCGAAGACATCAACTTTACGCCGGATACCTACCGTAAACTGTTGACCAAAACGCTGTTTGTCGGGCGTATCCTGGAGAAGTACAGCAAACAGGGCGAAAAGATCGGCCTGATGCTGCCAAATGCGGGTATCAGCGCGGCGGTGATCTTTGGTGCCGTCTCCCGGGGCCGCATTCCGGCGATGATGAACTACACGGCGGGCGTGAAAGGGCTCTCCAGCGCGATTACCGCGGCGCAAATCAACACCGTCTTTACCTCCCGCCAGTTCCTGGATAAAGGCAAGCTGTGGCACCTGCCGGAACAGCTGACGCAGGTGCGCTGGGTGTTCCTGGAAGATCTGAAAGCAGACGTCACGACCGCCGACAAGCTGTGGATTTTCGCACACCTGCTGATGCCGCGTCTGGCGCAGGTTAAGCAGCAGCCGGAAGATGATGCCATTATCCTCTTTACCTCTGGCTCTGAAGGTAACCCGAAAGGTGTGGTTCACAGTCACAAAAGCATTCTGGCGAACGTCGAACAGATTAAAACCATCGCTGACTTTACCGCCAACGATCGCTTTATGTCGGCGCTGCCGCTATTCCACTCCTTTGGCCTGACCGTGGGGCTCTTTACGCCGCTGCTGACCGGTGCCGAGGTGTTCCTCTACCCAAGCCCGCTGCACTACCGCATTGTGCCGGAGCTGGTCTATGACCGTAACTGCACGGTGCTGTTCGGGACGTCCACCTTCCTCGGAAACTACGCGCGCTTCGCTAACCCGTATGATTTCTTCCGCGTGCGCTACGTGGTGGCGGGGGCGGAAAAACTCCAGGACAGCACGCGCCAGATCTGGCAGGACAAGTTTGGCCTGCGCATTCTGGAAGGCTATGGCGTGACGGAGTGCGCGCCGGTGGTCTCCATCAACGTTCCGATGGCGGCAAAACCGGGAACGGTTGGCCGCATTCTGCCGGGGCTGGACGCACGTCTGCTGGCGGTGCCGGGTATTGAAGACGGCGGACGTCTTCAGTTGAAAGGGCCGAACGTCATGAACGGCTATCTGCGTGTGGAAAACCCGGGCGTGCTTGAGGCGCCGACGGCCGAGAACGTCAATGGCGAGGTTGAAACGGGCTGGTACGACACGGGCGATATCGTGCGCTTCGACGATCAGGGCTTCGTGCAGATCCAGGGACGTGCAAAACGCTTCGCCAAGATCGCCGGGGAAATGGTCTCTCTTGAAATGGTCGAGACGCTGGCGACCGCAGTCTCGGCGGAGAAAATGCATGCGACCGTGGTGAAAAGTGATGCCAGTAAAGGCGAGGCGCTGGTGCTCTTCACGACAGACGGTGAACTGAAACGTGACGCGCTGCTCAGGTATGCACGCGAACACGGTATCCCCGAGCTGGCGGTTCCCCGCGATATTCGTTACCTCAAACAGTTACCGGTGCTGGGCAGCGGTAAACCCGATTTCGTGACCCTGAAGGGCATGGTTGAAGAGGCGGAACAGCAAAATGCGTGAGTCAGTGCACACTAACACTTCAATCTGGTCGAAAGGCATGATGGCGGTTATCGCCGCCCAGTTTCTTTCCGCGTTCGGCGATAACGCGTTGCTGTTTGCCACGCTGGCGTTGCTGAAAGCTGAGTTTTATCCCGACTGGAGCCAGCCGATCCTTCAGATGGTGTTTGTGGGTGCTTACATCGTATTTGCGCCGTTTGTCGGCCAGGTGGCGGACAGCTTCCCGAAAGGTCGGGTCATGATGTTTGCCAACAGCCTTAAGCTTCTGGGCGCGGCAAGTATCTGCTTTGGTATCAATCCGTTCGTCGGCTACACGCTGGTGGGCATTGGCGCGGCAGCCTACTCTCCGGCGAAGTACGGCATTCTGGGTGAACTCACCACCGGTGATAAGCTGGTGAAGGCCAACGGCCTGATGGAGTCCTCCACCATTGCGGCTATTTTGCTGGGCTCAGTGGCGGGCGGCGTACTGGCAGACTGGCATGTGCTCGCCGCGCTTGGCATCTGCGCCCTGATGTACGGTGGCGCGGTGATCGCCAACCTGTTTATCCCCAAACTGGCCGTGGCGCGTCCGGGGCAATCCTGGCGCTTCGGGCCAATGACCGGCAGCTTCTTCAACGCCTGCCGCGTACTGTGGCGTAACGGTGAAACACGCTTCTCGCTGATGGGCACCAGCATGTTCTGGGGGGCCGGCGTTACGCTGCGTTTCCTGCTGGTGCTGTGGGTGCCGGTGGCGCTGGGCATTACTGACAACGCCACGCCGACTTACCTGAATGCCATGGTCGCCGTCGGGATTGTTGTCGGGGCCGGGGCTGCGGCAAAACTGGTGACGCTGGAAACCGTCGGGCGCTGCATGCCTGCGGGGATCCTGATCGGCGTCGGCGTTCTGTTCTTCGCCCTGCAACATGCCCTATTGCCTGCCTATGCCCTGCTGTTGCTGATCGGCATGTTAGGCGGTTTCTTTGTGGTGCCGCTAAACGCGCTGTTGCAGGAGCGCGGCAAGCAGACCGTTGGGGCGGGTAACGCCATTGCGGTGCAAAACCTTGGTGAAAACATGGCGATGTTACTGATGCTGGGGATTTACTCGCTGGCGGTAAAAGCAGGTGCGCCGGTCGTGGCAATCGGGGTAGGATTCGGCGCGCTGTTCGCGCTGGCGATTAGCGGTCTGTGGGTCTGGCAGCGTCGTCGTTGAATTGTGCGGCCTGATGCCCTCACCCCGGCCCTCTCCCACAGGGAGAGGGTGAAAACCCTAAAAACGGCAACGTGCGTTGCCGTTTTGCTTTTATTACGGTGCCGGGTAGGTGTATACCTGATGCACCGCTTCAATCTCCGCTAATACCTCTTCACTCAGGTTCAGATGGAAACTCTCAATATTGGTTTTCAACTGATCCATCGTCGTGGCGCCGAGCAGGGTACTCGCCACAAACGGCTGGCGACGCACGAAGGCCAGCGCCATCTGCGCCGGATCGAGTCCGTGACGTTTCGCGATATCCACATAGGCCGCAACGGCTTTTTGCGTCTGCTCGCCGCTGTAGCGGGTGAAGCGGCTGAAAAGCGTGTTACGCGCGCCAGCCGGTTTCGCGCCGTTCAGGTATTTGCCCGTCAGGGTGCCGAAGCCCAGGCAAGAGTAGGCGAGCAGCTCCACCTCTTCGTACTGCGTCACCTCCGCCAGACCCACTTCATAACTGCGGTTCAGCAGGCTGTACGGGTTCTGAATGGTCACTATGCGCGGCAGATCGTGTTTATCGGCCAAATGCAGATAGCGCATCACGCCAAACGCCGTCTCGTTGGAAACGCCAATGTAGCGGATCTTACCCGCCCGCTGGCACTCCGTGAGCGCTTCCAGCGTTTCCAGCAGGGTAACTGCCGGAGCACTTTCGTTCCAGGTGTAGCCAAGCTTACCGAAGCAGTTCGTCGGACGCTGCGGCCAGTGCACCTGATAAAGATCGAGATAGTCGGTTTGCAGGCGCTTGAGGCTGGCATCCAGCGCGGCACGGATATTCTTGCGATCGAGGATCTGGTTAGGGCGGATCCCGGCATCGTTATTACGGGAAGGGCCGCTGACTTTGGAGGCGATGACCAGCTTTTCGCGATTGCCGCGTTTCGCCAGCCAGTTGCCGACATACGTTTCAGTAAGACCTTGTGTTTCCGGGCGGGGAGGAACGGGGTACATCTCCGCCACGTCAATCAGGTTAATGCCCTGGCTGACGGCGTAATCGAGTTGTGCATGGGCATCGGCTTCGCTGTTTTGTTCACCAAATGTCATGGTGCCCAACCCCAGTTGGCTGATCTCCAGAGCGCTGTGGGGGATACGGTGATAATGCATAGCCGGTTTCCTTTTTTTGACATACAGACTGCGTCAGGAACCTCCCGACAAAGGAATATAAACATGGCAGAGGGAAGGCAAAAGGGGAAGGAAAAAATCAAAAAGGCCAGCAAGCTACTGACCTTTATCTGTTTAACGCTCGATGATCTGGGAGACTTCGTCGCGATTAATCTGCATTTGATTGCCTTCGCGATCGCGGTAACTCACCAGACCGGTATCGTCGTCGACTTCGGGTTTGCCATCGGTCAGGATCATACGACCATCTTTCGTTGACATGACATAGTCGCTGCTGCAACCCGATACCGCAAACGCTAAACCGACTGCTGAGATAATTACTGCCCATTTTTTCATCGTTCTCATCCTCACCTGGCTCGTATCAAATCATAGTGTAGTAATAACCTGATATTACGACAGGTGAAAGGGGGGAAATCTTAAAAAGGAGGAGATTATGTTAGCCGGAGCGCAAAATTGGTAAAAAACTATGTTTTCAACAGGAAGTGGCGTGCCAGCAGCGCCCCGGTGAAATTCTTTTTAAGATAGAAACCGCGCGGCAGCGTCAGGATCGGTTCGCCCTGTGCGCCTACCGCTTCAGTGAGCGCTTTGCTGTTGGCGGCTTTGGGACGAAGTTGCAGCACTTCGCCATGCCGGGCGGTGATACGCTCAACCTGTCCCAGCACAATCATGTCCATCAGCTCTTCCCAGTCCTGGGAAAGCTGTCTCTCCTCTTCTTCATTCGGGCTCCAGAGCAGCGGGGCGCCAACGCGACGCTCAGCCAGCGGGATCTGCCTGTCGCCCTCAACGGGTACCCACAACACCCGCTTCAGCTTATGCCTGACGTGGCTGGTTTCCCATGTCACTCCGCTGTTACCCGTGAGCGGCGCAACGCAGACAAAGGTGGTTTCCAGCGGCCGTCCCTGGCTATCGATGGGGATCGTCTTCAGTTCCACCCCCAGCGCCGCAAAATCTTGCTCGGGTTTACTGCCCGCGCTTGCGCCCAGCCAGCGTTCCAGCAACACGCCGATCCAGCCCTTATCACGCTTTAGATCGTTAGGTATCGTCAACCCCGCCATCACGGCCAGCTCGCCCAGTGAATAGCCTGCCAGGCGTTGTGCCTGCTGGAGCAACTGGGCTTCACTGACGGGAGGAGAGAGCAGTGGGGCGAGAGAATGCATGCTAACGACCTTTTGATTAAAAAATGAGCTGATATTTTATCCCTTGTGGACAGAGTTTACCTTTTTCTGTGCACCTATTCCATGTGGATGATTTATATCATCTTTTTTAGAATATAATCCGTCCCGCGGCGGCTAAAAAACAGGTTGTGCAATTCTGGTCACTGACAATAAACAGGATCTTACACCATGTTATCCACAGAAAAATGGGATAACTGGGAATAACTGCCACTACTGTTTCAATTTACAGCCTTGACGTGCGATGAAAATCGAATTTTCACACAAATTGTGCCTAACTTATTGGCACAAACTGTGGATAAAACCGACGCTGTTCGATCTTTCATCAGCAGGAGGATCTTTGATGTGATGATCGTCACGTTTATCGCCCTGGATACCCTTAATTTCAATATAATCATATGAATTTAAATGATTTATTATAAGCGGGGTAAATTGGCGGCTCGTCGGGCTACAAGGTTGTTCATCGGTAATTCCGCACTTCTTCACAACTATATCCACAGAAAAGGTGAATAAAAATGGTCTCTGTCGCCCGCATCTGTTTATAACTCCGCACTAAATTGTGAGTTATTCAAATGTTATTAGGTTGCAGGCCTGTAAGAGAGTGGTTTACCGCCTCCCTGTAGTGTGAAACAATCATTCATATATCAGATTTAGTTTGGGGTAGTCCGGTGATTGATGACGATGGCTACCGCCCAAACGTAGGAATAGTAATTTGTAATCGTCAGGGCCAGGTGATGTGGGCCCGGCGATATGGTCAGCACTCCTGGCAGTTCCCGCAAGGCGGGATCAATCCCGGAGAGTCCCCAGAACAAGCGATGTACCGGGAGCTGTTTGAAGAGGTTGGTTTAAGCCGAAAAGATGTTCGCATCCTGGCTTCGACCCGCAACTGGTTGCGTTACAAGTTACCGAAACGTTTGGTGCGTTGGGACACAAAGCCGGTTTGTATCGGCCAGAAACAGAAGTGGTTTCTTTTGCAGTTGGTGGGCAACGATTCAGATATCAATATGCAAACCAGCAGCACGCCAGAGTTTGATGGCTGGCGCTGGGTAAGCTACTGGTATCCGGTTCGTCAGGTCGTGTCATTTAAGCGCGATGTATATCGTAGGGTGATGAAAGAGTTCGCAAGTGTCGTGATGCAGCTTCAGGAGACGCCTCCGAAGCCACAGAGCGCACCTGCCTGGCGACGTAAAAGAGGTTAAGCTACGCAAATCATGCTCACCCGCTTGCGAGAAATAGTTGAAAAGGTTGCCAGTGCGCCTCGCCTCAACGAGGCGCTGAATATTCTGGTGACGGACATCTGTCTTGCGATGGAAACCGAGGTCTGTTCGGTCTACCTGGCCGACCATGACCGACGTTGCTACTACCTGATGGCAACCCGCGGTTTAAAAAAACCACGGGGACGCACCGTCACGCTCGCGTTTGATGAAGGTATTGTTGGCCTGGTCGGGCGACTGGCGGAGCCAATCAACCTTGCCGATGCGCAAAAACATCCCAGCTTCAAATATATCCCTTCCGTCAAAGAGGAGCGGTTCCGCGCTTTCCTTGGCGTGCCGATTATTCAGCGCCGTCAACTGCTTGGCGTGCTTGTTGTCCAGCAACGAGAGTTGCGGCAGTACGACGAAAGCGAGGAGTCTTTCCTCGTCACGCTGGCAACGCAGATGGCTGCGATCCTCTCCCAGTCTCAGCTGGCAGCCCTTTTTGGGCAGTATCGTCATACCCGCATCCGCGCGCTTCCGGCCTCGCCGGGCGTCGCGATTGCCGAAGGCTGGATGGATGCCACGCTCCCCCTGATGGAGCAGGTCTATGAAGCCTCGACGCTGGATGAAGCGCTTGAGCGCGAACGGCTTACCGCTGCGCTGGAAGAGGCGGCGAATGAGTTTCGTCGCTACAGCAAACGCTTTGCCGCTGGCGCGCAAAAAGAGACGGCGGCCATTTTCGACCTCTACTCACACCTGCTTTCCGATGCGCGTTTGCGTCGTGAGTTATTTGCCGAGGTCGATAAAGGTTCGGTGGCAGAGTGGGCGGTTAAAAAGGTCATTGAAAAATTTGCCGAGCAGTTTGCGGTGCTGACTGACGGTTATCTGAAAGAGCGCGCCGGCGATTTACGCGCGCTTGGGCAACGTCTGCTGTTCCACCTTGATGATACTATTCAGGGGGCGAATGCCTGGCCGAGCCGGTTTGTACTGGTGGCCGATGAACTCTCGGCGACGACGCTGGCGGAATTACCGCAGGACAGGCTGGCGGGCGTAGTGGTGCGCGATGGCGCAGCTAACTCCCATGCCGCCATTATGGTGCGCGCGCTCGGTATTCCGACCGTGATGGGGGCGGATATTCAGCCCTCCGTACTGCACCGCCGTACGCTGGTGGTGGACGGATACCGCGGTGAGTTGCTGGTGGATCCTGAGCCGGTTCTCCTTCAGGAGTACCAGCGTCTTATCAGCGAAGAGAATGAATTAAGCAAGCTGGCGGAAGATGACGTCAACCTGCCCGCGCAGCTCAAGAGCGGTGAGCGGGTGAAGGTGATGCTCAATGCTGGCTTAAGCCCCGAGCATGAAGAGAAGCTCGGCAGCCGCATCGATGGCATCGGCCTCTACCGCACCGAAATACCGTTTATGCTGCAAAGCGGCTTCCCGTCAGAAGAGGAGCAGGTGGCGCAGTATCAGGGCATGTTGCAGATGTTTAACGACAAACCCGTCACGTTGCGCACCCTGGACGTCGGCGCGGATAAGCAACTGCCCTATATGCCTATCAGTGAAGAGAATCCCTGCCTCGGCTGGCGTGGGATCCGCATAACCCTCGATCAGCCGGAAATCTTCCTTATCCAGGTTCGTGCGATGCTGCGTGCCAACGCGGCCACGGGGAATCTCAGCATTTTGCTGCCGATGGTCACCAGTATTGACGAGATCGACGAAGCGCGGCGGTTAATAGAACGTGCAGGGCGCGAAGTGGAAGAGATGATCGGCTATGCGATCCCTAAACCCCGTATTGGCGTGATGCTTGAAGTGCCTTCGATGGTCTTTATGTTGCCGCAGCTGGCGACCCGCGTTGATTTTATCTCCGTTGGCACCAACGACTTAACGCAATACATTCTGGCGGTCGATCGCAACAATACGCGCGTTGCCAGCATCTACGACAGCCTGCATCCGGCGATGCTTCGTGCCCTGGCGATGATCGCCCGCGAAGCCGAGCAGCATAATATCGACCTGCGCCTGTGCGGTGAAATGGCCGGCGATCCGATGTGCGTGGCGATCCTGATTGGTCTCGGTTTCCGTCACCTGTCAATGAACGGACGTTCCGTTGCGCGTGTGAAATACCTGTTACGTCACATCGAACAAGATGAGGCGCGCGAACTGGCCGCGCGTAGCCTGGAAGCACAGCTGGCAGCCGAAGTGCGCCATCAGGTGGCTGCGTTTATGGAGCGACGCGGCATGGGCGGTTTGATCCGGGGCGGCCGCTGATCCCCACAAAATAATGACGGCTCCGACGACCCCCTCTCCCTTGAGGGAGAGGGATGGGGTGAGGGGGAACAGCGCGCATGAAACCCTATACACATCTTTTACATCTCAGGCGCATCCTCCACGCCTGCCTTATGCTATGATTCGCAACTTTGGAGCACCTGCCAACGGCGGGAATGCAATTCACCCGCTGTCCACTTTCAGCGGAATAACAACATCTTGTGGTGACAGATGAACAGTGGTTATCTGCATTTTCCGGAATTCGATCCGGTTATTTTCTCAATAGGACCTGTAGCGCTGCACTGGTACGGTCTGATGTACCTGGTGGGCTTCGTCTTTGCCATGTGGCTTGCTGGCCGTCGCGCCAGTCGTCCAGGCAGCGGCTGGACGAAGAACGAAGTGGAAAACCTGCTTTATGCCGGCTTCCTCGGCGTGTTCCTGGGCGGTCGCATCGGTTATGTCCTGTTCTATAATTTCCCGGTATTCCTGAACGACCCGCTCTATCTGTTCCGCGTCTGGGACGGTGGCATGTCTTTCCACGGCGGGCTGATTGGTGTGATCCTGGTCATGGTGATCTTCGCCAGACGCACCAAACGCAACTTCTTCCAGGTGGCTGATTTTATTGCGCCGTTAATCCCGTTTGGGCTGGGCGCAGGGCGTTTGGGCAACTTCATCAACGGTGAACTGTGGGGGCGTGTCGATCCGAGCGTGCCGTTTACCATGCTGTTCCCGGGCTCCCGCGCGGAGGATATCGCGCTGCTGCCTTCGCATCCTGAGTGGCAGTCCATTTTCGATACCTACGGCGTTCTGCCGCGCCATATGTCACAGCTCTATGAGCTGGCGCTGGAAGGCGTGGTGCTGTTCATCATCCTGAATCTGTATATCCGCAAACCGCGTCCAATGGGGGCTGTCTCTGGTCTGTTCCTGATTGGCTACGGCGCGTTTCGTATCATCGTCGAGTTCTTCCGCCAGCCGGATGCGCAGTTTACCGGTGAATGGGTACAGTACATCAGCATGGGGCAGATCCTCTCCATCCCGATGATTGTCGCGGGTGCCATTATGATGATTTGGGCGTATCGTCGTCGTCCACAGCAACAACTTTCCTGAGGAATCATGAAACAGTATCTTGAATTGATGAAAAAAGTGCTCGACGAGGGCACGCCGAAAAACGACCGTACCGGCACCGGTACGCTCTCCATTTTTGGCCACCAGATGCGCTTCAATCTGCAAGAAGGCTTTCCTCTGGTGACAACGAAGCGCTGCCATCTGCGCTCGATCATTCATGAACTGCTCTGGTTCCTGCAAGGCGATACCAACGTTGCTTATCTACATGAAAACAATGTCTCCATCTGGGACGAATGGGCAGATGAGAACGGCGACCTGGGGCCGGTCTACGGCAAGCAATGGCGTGCGTGGCCTACCCCGGACGGCCGCCATATTGACCAGATCACGACCGTCATGAACCAGCTGAAAAATGATCCGGACTCGCGCCGTATCATTGTTTCTGCCTGGAACGTGGGTGAACTGGATAAAATGGCGCTGGCGCCTTGCCACGCGTTTTTCCAGTTCTACGTGGCGGACGGCAAGCTCTCCTGCCAGCTCTATCAACGCTCATGCGACGTGTTCCTCGGCCTGCCGTTTAACATCGCCAGCTACGCGCTATTGGTGCACATGATGGCGCAGCAGTGCGATCTTGAAGTGGGCGATTTTGTCTGGACGGGCGGTGATACCCACCTCTACAGCAATCATATGGAACAGACGCACCTCCAGCTGACCCGCGAACCGCGTGCATTGCCGAAGCTGGTGATCAAACGTAAACCGGAGTCGATCTTCGATTACCGTTTTGATGATTTCGAGATTGAGGGTTACGACCCGCATCCCGGCATTAAAGCTCCTGTCGCCATCTGATACGGCAAATCCTGACACAACCGGTGCTCTTTAGCGCCGGTTTTTTTTCACGCCCGTTTTGTTTTTCGAGCCTGTTTCCAGAGATGATGCAACGCGTTGCAACGGGTGAAAATCTCCGGAAAGCGGCTCGTAAAGTTCTGGTTTGACGCTCGTACCGTTTCTGCTATTCCGCCACACTCCCGCCATGAAAAACGAACAAGGCTTTACGCTTATCGAAACCCTTATCGCCGTTTCGCTGGCAGTGATCCTCAGCGCCACAGGGCTCTATGGCTGGGACAGTTGGCAGCAGCGGCAGCGGCTTTGGCAAACTGCCTGCCAGGTGCGGGATTACCTGGTGTTTTTGCGCAATGACGCCAACCGTCACAACAGCGAGCACAGGATCGCGCTGTATAACGACGGTGAAAAGAACTGTCTGGCCAGTTCAGCGGTGACCGGTTGTGACAGCGGCGGACCGTTCGTGATGAAGCCGATGTGGCCCGAGGTCACGATAAGCGACATAACCCCTGCGCTGGGATTTTACGGTTTAAGGGATACCGCATGGGCCGGACATATCCGCGTGCAGAGCCGCGCTGGTGGGTGGTGGATTATTGTCTCAAATGGCGGACGTATCAGGCTGTGTAATGCCGCAGGAGAAGGTGCATGCCAGTAAATCGAAAAGGGTTTTCCCTGCTGGAAGTGCTTATTGCGATGACGATAAGCAGCATTCTGTTACTCAGCACGTCACGTTTTTTACCGGGGCTACAGCGGGGTGTTTTAGTGCAATCCGGACAGCAGGAGCTGGAGGATGAGGTCTGGCAACGTCTGTTCGCGATCGGTAAACAGTTTCAGAGGGCAGGATATTGTGCAGGGCATTGCCAGGGGCAGGGGATGATCATCGGCAGGCAAGGACGATGTGCGATTGTGCTATGGGATGCGAACAGCAACGGCCAGTGGGATAGCACCGCGTCAGAAAACGACAGTACGGGATTCCGGCTTGAGTCCGGATCGCTTGAAACGCTGCGGGGCGCCACATCCTGTGACGGTAAGGGATGGGATAAGCTCACCGACCCGGAACGGGTCCTGATAGAACAATTTATGGTCACTAAAACCGATCATGATGGCTTTGCGCCGGTCATTAGTATCGAGCTGCGTGCCCGCCGTAAAGGTGAACTGGCCGCACCCTTTTCGGCCCGCCACACCGTAACAGGGTTTAATCTGTGAATCGTCAGCGGGGCATGTCATCGCTGGCGCTGGTCCTGCTATTACTGGTGCTCGGCACGCTGATCCTCACCGGATTAAATCAGCAGCTGCAAACCTTTAGCACGCTGGTAAGTGGCGAGAGTTTGTCTGTTCGCCAGCAGGCTGCCGTGCAATCTGCACTGGAGTGGGGGCGCGTTCAGGAATGGGCTTTACAGCCAGAGGTTCAGTGCAAACAGACACAACGTTTGCGGGTCTGTATAAGGCTGTTTGGGGCGCGTGTGTTGCTTATTGCCGGCAATGACAATCTATTGCTATGGCGAGGCGGGGACATCTCGGAGGGGCAGATACGCTTTTCCGCCCACGGCTGGAGTGATTTCTGCCCCCTTAAGGAAAGTACGCTATGTCAGTTACCCTGAGCAGACAAAAAGGATTTAGCATGGTTGAGGTTTTGCTGGCAATGATGTTGCTGGTTGTGGTTGTGATGGCGTTATCCGGCTATCATCGCGCGCTGGCAGCCCGGTATGCGGCGCTTAGCCAGTATCGTCAGCTATGGCATCATGCGTGGAATCAGTCGCAGATCTCAACATTAACGCTCCCGCCGGGCTGGCAGGTCAGTCGGGGGCAGACAACACAGTCCGGATGTGTCAGCATCACGGTCACACTTATTTCTCCTATGGGGCGGCAGGGCGCGTTGACGCGTCTGCATTGCCCGGTTAGCCGCTAGTCGGGAGCGTTTATGCTAAGGGTTTACCACTCAAATCGTCTGGATGTGCTGGAAGCACTGATGGAGTATATCGTTGAGCAAGAGCGTCTTGACGATCCGTTTGAGCCAGAAATGGTGCTGGTGCAGAGCACCGGTATGGCGCAGTGGCTGCAAATGTCCCTTTCACAGAAATTTGGCATTGCGGCGAACATCGATTTTCCGCTGCCCGCGAGCTTTATCTGGGAGATGTTTGTTCGCGTCCTGCCGGATATCCCTGAGCAGAGCGCCTTCAACAAACAAAGCATGGCCTGGAAACTGATGACGCTGCTGCCGGACATGCTGGCGCATGATGAGTTTGCCATGCTGCGGCACTATCTGAATGACGACACCGACAAGCGTAAACTTTTCCAGCTGGCCTCACGTACTGCCGACCTTTATGACCAGTATCTGGTTTACCGTGCAGACTGGCTGATTCGCTGGGAAGCGGGAGAATTAGTCGATGGGTTACCGGAAGCGCAAATCTGGCAGGCGCCGCTCTGGAAAGCGCTGGTCGAGCATACCGGGAAACTCGGTCAGCCTAAGTGGCACCGTGCTAACCTGTACGATCGCTTTATCTCAATACTTGAGAACAGCGCAGAACGGCCAGCCCGTTTGCCGTCACGCGTGTTCATTTGCGGTATCTCCGCGCTGCCGCCTGTCTACCTGAACGCGCTAAAAGCGCTCGGTAAGCACACTGATATCCATATCCTCTTTACCAACCCGTGTCGACACTATTGGGGGGATATTCAGGATCCGCGCTGGCTTTCACGGCTGGTCACCCGCCAGAGAAAGCGCCTCTTTGAAGAGCGCGCCGTGCCGCTGTTTAAAGACAGTGAAAACGCGGCGCAGCTTTTTGATGAAGAAGGGATTCAGAACCTGCCGAACCCGCTGCTTGCCTCGTGGGGCAAGCTCGGACGCGACTATATTTATCTGCTTTCTGAAATCACCTCCTCGGGAGAAGGGGATGTGGATGCGTTTGCGGATATTACGCCGGACAGCCTGCTGCACAATATTCAGCTTGATATTCTGGATTTGGAAAACCGTGCCGTTGCCGGGATCACTGCCGAAGAGTTTGCGCGAAGCGACAAGAAGCGAAAACTGGATCCTGACGATCGCAGTATCGCGATCCACGTTTGCCACAGCCCACAGCGTGAAGTTGAAATTCTTCATGACCGCCTGCTGGCCATGTTACAGGACGATCCAACCCTGACACCGCGCGATATCGTGGTGATGGTGGCGGATATCGACAGCTACAGCCCGTTTATTCAGGCGGTATTTGGCAGCGCAACGGGCGACCGCTATCTGCCCTACGCAATCTCTGACCGTCGCGCTCGTCAGTCACACCCGGCGCTACAGGCCTTTATCAGCCTGCTTTCGCTGCCTGATAGCCGGTTTATCTCTGAGGATGTGCTGGCACTGCTGGATGTGCCAGTTCTGGCCGCACGTTTCAACATTAACGAAGAGGGGTTGCGCTATCTGCGCCAGTGGGTCAACGAATCCGGTGTCCGCTGGGGTATCGACGATGATAACGTCCAGGAGTTCGAACTCCCTGCGACCGGCCAGCATACCTGGCAGTTTGGCCTGACGCGCATGCTGCTGGGGTATGCGATGGAGAGCATCCACGGCGAATGGAATGACGTGCTGCCGTACGATGAATCCAGTGGGTTGATCGCGGAACTGGTTGGTCACTTAGCCTCGCTGCTTATGCAGCTCAACCGCTGGCGCCGTGCGTTGATGCAGCCCCGCCCGCTCGAAGAGTGGCTGCCAGTTTGCCGTGAAATGCTGAATGATTTCTTCCTGCCGGACAGCGAAACTGAAGCCGCCATGGCGCTTATCGAGAAGCAGTGGCAGGCCATCGTTGATGAGGGGGTTAATTCGCACTATCACGAGGCGGTTCCTCTTTCGCTTCTGCGTGATGAGCTGACGCAACGTCTCGATCAGGAGCGCATCAGCCAGCGCTTCCTTGCGGGGCCGGTGAATATTTGTACCCTGATGCCAATGCGTTCAATCCCGTTCAAAGTGGTCTGTCTGCTTGGCATGAACGACGGTATTTATCCGCGTGCGCTTCCACCTCTGGGTTTTGATCTCATGAGCGCACAACCGAAGCGGGGCGACCGCAGCCGCCGCGATGATGACCGTTATCTCTTTCTTGAGGCGCTGATGTCTGCGCAAAGCAGGCTGTATATCAGCTATATCGGTCGTTCAATTCAGGACAACAGCGAGCGTTTCCCGTCTGTGCTGGTGCAGGAGCTGGTGGATTACATCGGACAGAGTCACTATCTGCCGGGCGATGAAGCCTGCAACTGCGACGAAAGCGAACGTCGGGTGATAGCGCATATCACCTGTCACCATAGCCGTATGCCGTTTGATCCTGTCAATTACGTTCCTGATGAACTGCAAAGCTACGCCCGCGAGTGGCTTCCCGCCGCGAAGAAAGCGGGGACGCCGCAAACCGATTTTATTCAGACGCTCGAGCCGCGCGTCATAGATACCCTCTCGTTTGAGCAGCTACAGCGTTTTTGGGCGCACCCGGTCCGGGCTTTTTTCCAGCAACGCTTGCAGGTGAATTTCCGCTCTGAAGAGAGCGAAATCCCCGATGCGGAACCGTTTATTCTTGATGGGCTGGAGCGTTTTAAGCTTAATTCCCAGCTTCTGAATGCGCTGGTTGACGAAGAAGACGCCAGTAAACTGTTCCGACGTTACAGGGCGTCGGGATTACTTCCGTATGGTGCATTCGGCGAAATCGTCTGGGATGCCCAGTGCGAGGAGATGCGAGCGCTTGCTGACCGCGTTATCGCGTGTCGGCAGCCGGCGAGCAGCATTGAAATCGATCTCGATTGTAACGGTATGCACCTCAGCGGCTGGCTCACGCACGTGCAGTCTGACGGGCTGCTGCGCTGGCGGCCATCCATGCTCAGCGTTTCACATGGCCTGCAACTCTGGCTCGAACATCTTGTCTACAGTGCGAGTGGTCACGAAGGTGAAAGCCGGTTGTTTGTACGTAAGGACGGCGAATGGCGTTTCCCGCCGATGGAGCCTGAGCAGGCGTTGACGTATCTGTCGCTTTATATTGAAGGTTACCGTCAGGGCATGAACAAACCTCTGCTTTTGCTGCCTGAAAGTGGGGGGGCGTGGATAAAAGCCTGTTACGACGCGCAGAATGATGCCATGTTAACGGATGAGGCTTCGCTCCAGAAAGCGCGCAGCAAGTTTTTGCAGGCCTACGAAGGGAACATGATGGTACGTGGCGAAGGTGATGATGTCTGGTATCAACGTTTATGGCGAACGCTGGAGCCAGAATATTTCGACATTATCACCCAGGAGGCGCAACGCTACCTGTTACCGTTGTTCAAATTTAATCAGTCCTGAGTGCTGTATAAAAATTGCGCAGTATGAGGTGTTCATTTATGATGCACCACTTATCACGGACTGATGTACCCAAAGAAAGAGATGCTGGCGTGTCCAGCACGCACGTTGTTAATGATGTAGCCGTGATAAAGAGGTCGTAATGCCAGGCAGCACCTTGTTCAAAGCGTTTGTTTTGTTTATCGCCCTTTGGGCTCCCGTCACTCAGGCCGATTCCGGTTGGCAACCTGTCAAGGAAACAATCCGTAAGAGCGATAAGGACACCCGTGAGTATCAGGCGATTCGTCTTGATAACGGGATGACCGTGCTGCTGGTTTCCGATCCTCAGGCGGTGAAATCGCTCTCCGCGCTGGTTGTGCCGGTGGGTTCGCTGGAAGATCCTGACGCCCATCCTGGACTGGCGCACTACCTTGAGCACATGACGCTGATGGGCTCTAAAAAATACCCACAGCCTGACAGCCTGTCCGAATTTCTGAAAATGCATGGCGGCAGCCACAACGCCAGTACCGCGCCGTATCGCACCGCGTTTTACCTGGAAGTGGAAAATGATGCGCTTGATGGGGCGGTGGACCGTCTGGCGGATGCCATCGCCGCACCGCTGCTGGATAAAAAATACGCTGACCGTGAACGTAATGCCGTGAACGCCGAACTGACGATGGCGCGCACGCGAGACGGTATGCGCATGGCGCAGGTTAGCGCTGAAACCATCAATCCGGCGCACCCGGGTTCGCGCTTCTCAGGCGGCAACCTTGAAACGCTGAGCGACAAGCCAGGTAGCCCGGTGCTCGATGCGCTGCATGCGTTTCGTGAAAAATACTATTCCGCCAATCTGATGAAAGCGGTTATCTACAGCAATAAACCGTTGCCGACGCTGGCAAACATGGCCGCGCAGACCTACGGCAGGGTGCCAAATAAAAATATCGATCTGCCGCAGATTAACGTGCCGGTTGTCACGGACGCGCAAAAAGGCATTGTTATTCACTATGTGCCGGCCTTGCCGCGCAAGGTGTTACGCGTTGAATTCCGTATTGATAACAACACGGCGCAGTTCCGCAGCAAAACCGACGAGCTGGTGACGTATCTTATCGGCAACCGCAGCCCGGGTACGCTCTCCGACTGGCTGCAAAAGCAGGGGCTGGTGGAAGGTATTCGCGCTGACTCCGATCCCGTTGTAAATGGGAATAGCGGCGTGCTGGCCATCTCCGCGACGCTGACCGATAAAGGGCTGGCTCACCGGGACGACGTCGTTGCGGCCATTTTCAGTTACCTCTCTCTGCTGCGCGATAAAGGCGTCGATAAACGCTACTTTGACGAGCTGGCGCACGTGCTGGATCTCGATTTCCGCTATCCCTCTATCACGCGTGATATGGACTACGTTGAGTGGCTGGCAGATACCATGATCCGCGTGCCGGTGGAACATACGCTGGATGCGGTAAATATTGCCGACCAGTATGACGCCGGAGCGCTCAAAGCGCGTCTGGCGATGATGACTCCGCAGAATGCCCGCGTCTGGTATATCAGCCCGAACGAACCGCATAACAAAATGGCCTACTTCGTTGATGCCCCGTATCAGGTTGAAAAAATCAGCGAACAGACCTTCGCGGGCTGGCAGAAAAAGGCGGGGGAAATTGCGCTGACGTTACCGGAACTTAACCCCTACATCCCGGACGATTTCTCGCTGATCAAACCCGCAAAGGCGTATCCGCACCCGGAGCTGATTGTTGATGAGCCGACGCTGCGCGTGGTCTACACCCCAAGCCGCTATTTCGCCGACGAGCCAAAAGCGGATGTTAGCGTGGTGCTGCGTAACCCCAAAGCAATGGACAGCGCCAGAAACCAGGTGCTGTTTGCGCTTAACGATTATCTGGCCGGTATTGCTCTCGATCAGCTCAGCAACCAGGCTGCCGTTGGTGGTATCAGTTTCTCCACCAACGCCAATAACGGCCTGATGGTGAATGCCAACGGCTTCACCCAGCGTTTGCCGCAGCTGTTCCAGGCGCTGCTGGACGGTTATTTCAGCTATACGCCTACGGAAGAACAGCTCGAGCAGGCTAAGTCCTGGTATGCCCAGATGATGGATTCTGCCGAGAAGGGTAAAGCCTACGATCAGGCGATTATGCCAGCACAGATGCTGTCGCAAATTCCGTACTTCCAGCGCGAAGATCGCCGCGCGTTATTGCCCTCAGTCACCTTAAAAGAGGTGCTGGCTTACCGTGATGCGCTGAAAACCAATACCCGTCCTGAGTTCCTGATTGTAGGGAATATGAGCGAAGATCAGGCTAAAACGCTGGCGCAAAACGTCCGTGAGCAACTGGGTTCAAAAGGCGATGAGTGGTGCCGTAACCAGGATGTGCTGGTAGAGAAAAAACAGAACGTGATCTTCGAAAAAGCGGGAAGCAGCACGGATTCCGCGCTGGCCGCGGTGTTTGTCCCTGTCGGTTATGACGAATTTACAAGCTCAGCCCAGAGTGCGGTGCTTGGTCAAATTATTCAGCCGTGGTTTTACAACCAGCTGCGCACCGAAGAGCAGCTGGGCTATGCGGTGTTCGCTTTCTCCATGAATGTGGGCCGTCAGTGGGGGCTGGGCTTCCTTCTGCAAAGCAGCGACAAGCAACCCGCTTACCTGTGGCAACGTTATCAGGCGTTCTTCCCGCAGGCGGAAGCAAAACTGCGCGCCATGAAGCCGGAAGAGTTTGCCCAGATCCAGCAGGCGGTTATCGCCCAGGTGATGCAGCCGCCGCAGACGCTGGGTGAAGAGGCCTCGCAGCTGAGCAAAGATTTTGATCGCGGTAATATGAAATTTGATTCGCGTGATAAAATAGTGGCCGAAATAAAACAGCTGACGCCACAAAAGGTTGCCGATTTCTTCCATCAGGCGGTAGTAAAACCGCAGGGTATGGCCATCCTGTCTCAGGTTTCTGGCAGCCAGAACGGGAAAACGGACTACGTAAAATCAAAAGAGTGGACCGTCTGGAAGAGCGTCAGCGCGCTGCAACAAACTATGCCCTGGAGTAAGAAAGAATGACCCATACCGCTGAGCCGCTTGATCCCCTAAGTTTACCTCTACAGGGTGAGCGACTGATTGAAGCCTCAGCGGGAACGGGAAAAACCTATACCATCGCCGCGCTCTATCTGCGTCTGCTGTTGGGGCTCGGCGGCAACGCCGCTTTTTCGCGCCCGTTAAGCGTGGAAGAGCTGCTGGTGGTAACCTTCACCGAAGCGGCCACTGCCGAGCTGCGTGGCCGTATTCGCAGCAACATTCATGAGCTGCGCATCGCCTGTCTGCGTCAGACGACGGATAACCCCCTCTATGCCAGCCTGCTGGACGAGATTGCGGATAAGCAACAGGCTGCGCAATGGCTGCTGCTGGCCGAGCGGCAAATGGATGAAGCGTCCGTTTTCACCATTCACGGTTTTTGTCAGCGCATGCTGAGCCTGAATGCGTTTGAATCCGGCATGCTCTTTGAGCAGCAGCTTATTGAAGATGAATCCGAGCTTCGCTATCAGGCCTGTGCGGATTTCTGGCGTCGTCACTGTTATCCGTTGCAGCGCGACATTGCCGAAGCTGTTCACGCCCTGTGGAAAGGTCCGGAAGAGCTTCTTCGCGCTATCGACCGTTACCTGCAAGGCGAAGCGCCGGTCATTAAATCTCCGCCGCCTGCCGATGAAACGCTGGCCTCGCGCCATGAAAAGATCGTCGCTAAAATTGCCGCGCTTAAGCAGAAGTGGAATGAGTCGGTTGGTGAAATCGATACAATCATCGAAAACTCAGGCATCGACAGACGCAAGTTCAACCGTGGGAACCAGGGGAAGTGGATCGAAAAGATCAGCGCCTGGGCCCAGGAGGAGACGCGGGGCTACCAGCTTCCGGACGCGCTGGAAAAATTTTCGCAGCGCTTTTTGACTGAGCGAACCAAAGCCGACGGCATTGTGCCTGAGCATTCCCTGTTTGTGGCGATTGATGCGCTGCTTGCGGAGCCATTAACGCTCAATGACCTGATGATCACACGCGCCATGACGGAGATCCGCCAGGCCGTCGCGCGCGAAAAACGTCGCCGGGGCGAGCTGGGGTTTGATGACATGCTGAGCCGCCTGGACGAGGCGCTGTCCAGCGAGAATGGTGAAGCGCTCGCCAGCGCGATCCGTACCCGTTTTCCGGTGGCGATGATTGACGAATTTCAGGACACCGACCCTCAGCAGTACCGCATTTTTCGCCGCATCTGGCGACAGCAGCCCGACACTGCCCTGTTGTTGATAGGCGACCCTAAACAGGCGATTTACGCCTTCCGTGGGGCAGATATCTTCACTTATATGAAAGCCCGTAGTGAGGTTGTCGCGCATTACACGTTAGACACTAACTGGCGTTCCGCGCCGGGGATGGTTAAGAGCGTCAATGCGCTGTTCAGCCGTATGGAGACGGCGTTCATGTTCAATGAAATCCCTTTCCTGCCGGTGAAATCCGCCCCAAAAAACGCATCCCTGCGCTTCGAAGTCAGTAGCGCGGTGCAACCCGCCATGACCTTCTGGCTGCTGGAAGGGGAAGGCTATGGGGTTGCCGACTATCAGGCGGCGATGGCCCAGCACTGCGCCGCGCAAATCCGTGACTGGCTGAGCGCAGGCGCGCGCGGCGAGGCGCTGCTGTGGAAGGGGGAACAGGCGAATCCTGTTAAAGCCTCTGATATTACCGTGCTGGTGCGCAGTCGTCAGGAAGCGGCGCTAATCCGCGATGCGCTAACGCTGCTGGATATTCCGTCAGTGTATCTTTCTAACCGCGACAGCGTGTTCGACACGCTGGAAGCCCAGGAAATGCTCTGGCTGCTTCAGGCGGTGCTGGCCCCGGAGCGCGAAAATACGCTTCGAAGCGCGCTGGCCAGCTCTATGCTGGGGTTGAACGCGCGCGATATAGATGAGCTCAACCATGACGAAAACGCATGGGATGCGGTGGTGGAAGAGTTTGTCCATTACCGTGAACGCTGGCAAAAACGCGGCGTCATGGCGATGCTGCGCGAATTGATGACGCGGCGTCAGATTGCCGAAAATATGCTGGCGTCATCCGGCGGTGAAAGGCGTCTTACCGATATTTTACACATCAGCGAACTGTTGCAGGAAGCCGGCACCCAGCTTGAAAGTGAACATGCCCTCGTGCGCTGGCTGGCGCAGCAAATCGCGGATCCAAACAGTAACGCCTCAAGCCAGCAGATGCGTCTTGAGAGCGATAAGCATCTGGTGCAAATCGTCACCATTCACAAATCGAAAGGTCTCGAGTATCCGCTGGTCTGGCTGCCCTTTATCGCCAACTACCGCGTTCAGGATCAGGCCTATTATCATGATCGCGAGACTTTCGATGCGGTGCTCGATCTCAGCAAGGCGGAAACCAGCGTTGAGCTGGCGGAAGCGGAGCGTCTGGCGGAGGATTTGCGCCTGCTTTACGTGGCGCTGACCCGTTCTGTCTGGCATTGCAGCCTGGGCGTCGCGCCGGTTTTCCGCCGTCGCGGGGAGAAAACAGGGGAGAGCGATTTCCATTTAAGCGCGTTAGGGCGGCTTATTCAGCGTGGTGAGCCGAAAGATGCGGCGGGGTTGCGCCTCTGTATTGAGTCGCTTTGCGGAGACGATATCGCCCTGCATATCCCTTCTCTGCCAGACAACAGCCGCTGGGAAATGGCGCAAGAGCCCGCGACCGATCTTAACGCGCGCCAGATCACACGGGTGCTTGCCGACGACTGGCGCGTCACCAGCTATTCTGGCCTGCAACAGCACGGGCAAAGTATTGCGCAGGATCTCATGCCGAAGCTGGACGTGGATGCCGCAGGGGTGGGCGATGTTCCGGTTGAACCGACGTTAACTCCGCATCAGTTCCCACGCGGCGCGTCGCCGGGCACCTTTTTGCACAGCCTTTTTGAAGAGCTTGATTTCACCCAGCCTGTCAGTGAGGAGTGGGTGCTGAAGATGTTGCAGAGCGGAGGCTATGACGCGCACTGGCAGCCCGTTCTCACTGACTGGATCAACGCCATTTTGCAGGCGCCGCTGACGGCGCAGGGCTTCTCTCTTCGCCAGTTAACGGCCAAAAATAAGCAGGTTGAGATGGAGTTTTATCTGCCCGTCGCAGGCCCGCTTAAGGCCGACGCGCTCGATGCGCTTATCCGTCAGTACGATCCGCTCTCAGCCGGTTGCCCGCCGCTGAACTTCCGTCAGGTGCAGGGCATGCTGAAAGGGTTTATCGACCTGGTCTTCCGTCACGAAGGACGGTACTACCTGCTGGATTACAAATCAAACTGGCTGGGCGAGAACAGCGAAGCCTATACCCAGCAGGCGATGGCGGCCGCCATGCAAATGCATCGCTACGATCTGCAATATCAGCTCTATACCCTGGCGCTGCACCGCTATTTGCGCCACCGTATTGCGGATTACCGCTACGACGATCATTTTGGCGGCGTCATCTACCTGTTCCTGCGCGGGGTCGACGCTGCCGATCCGCGCTCCGGGATCTTCAGTACTCGTCCGGATGCGGAATTGATTAATAAAATGGATAACCTGTTTGCAGCAAACACGGAGGAGATGGCATGACGATGCAGGACTTATTGCTGGATGCGGTAGAGCAACGCGTGCTGCGTCAGCTGGACGTGCAGTTTGCCATGATGATTGCCGCTGACCAGCCCGCCGTGATGCTTGCCGCTGCCCTGTTGAGTAAAGACGCCGGAGAGGGGCATGTGTGTCTGCCGCTCTCGCGTCTGGTGGTTGACGAGAAAATGCCGCCTGTCCTCCAGTCCTGCTTTGCGCTGCTGGGGGAAAGGGTGGACTGGCAGAAAATCTTGCGTGAATCGTCAGCCGTCGGGCCGGGAGACAACCAGGCACCGCTGATCCTGACGGGGGAGCGCTTATACCTGAACCGCCTGTGGCGAAACGAACTGACGGTAGCGCGTTTCTTTAGTGAGACCAATGCGCCGCTTCCCTGCGACGAAGCACAGCTTCGCCAGACGCTGGACAGGCTGTTTGACTCCGGTGAGGCCACAGACTGGCAGAAAGTGGCGGCAGCCGTCGCCCTGACGCGGCGGATCTCGGTGATATCCGGCGGCCCGGGAACGGGGAAAACAACGACCGTCGCAAAGCTGCTGGCAGCCCTGATACAGCTTTCAGGCGAGCAGCGATGCCGTATTCGTCTGGCGGCGCCCACCGGGAAGGCCGCGGCGCGTCTGACCGAATCACTGGGCGGTGCGATGCAACGGCTGCCGCTCACCGAGGAGCAGCTTGCGCTTTTCCCGGGTGAAGCAAGTACTCTGCACCGTCTGCTCGGCGCGCAGCCGGGTAGCCAGCGGCTGCGCTACCATGCGGGCAATCCGCTGCATCTGGACGTGCTGGTGGTGGATGAAGCCTCCATGATCGACCTGACCATGATGTCGCGCCTGATCGATGCGCTACCACCCCATGCGCGCGTGGTTTTCCTGGGCGATCGCGACCAGCTCGCCTCTGTAGAAGCCGGGGCGGTGCTGGGAGATATCTGTACCTACGCCAGTTACGGTTATACCGCCGCGCGGGCGCAGGAGCTCGCCCGTCTGACCGGTTGCTCGCTTGAACCCGATCACACGCCGATCGCGGGCGCACTGCGTGACAGCCTGTGCCTGCTGCAAAAAAGCTACCGTTTCGGTAGCGACTCCGGCATCGGCCAACTGGCTGCGGCGGTCAACCGTGGCGACAGGCACGCCACGCGCACGGTGTTTGACGGTTCCTTCACTGACATTGAAAAGAAATCGCTGCAAAGCGGGGAAGAGTATCAGGCTATGCTTGCGGAGGCTCTCCAGGGATACCAGCATTTTCTGAGCTGCGTGCAGCAGCGCAGTCAGCCCGGGCAGGTCATCGCCGCATTTGGCGAATACCAGCTTCTGTGCGCATTGCGGGAAGGGCCGTTTGGCGTCGCGGGCCTGAATGACAGGCTGGAGCAGCTGCTGGTGCAGAAACGCAAAATTAACCGTCAGCTGCATTCGCGATGGTATGAGGGCCGGCCAGTGATGATCTCCCGCAACGACAGTGCGCTGGGGCTGTTCAACGGGGATATCGGCATTGCGCTCGATCGCGGTAACGGTCTGCGCGTCTGGTTCCAGCTACCGGACGGTAGCGTGAAGTCCGTCCAGCCCAGCCGCCTGCCAGAGCATGAAACGGCATGGGCGATGACGGTACATAAATCTCAGGGCTCCGAGTTCAACCATGCGGCGCTGATCCTGCCGACACAGCTGTCGCCGGTTGTGACCCGCGAGCTGGTCTACACCGCCATTACCCGTGCGCGCCAGCGTCTTTCACTGTATGCGGATGAGCGCGTGTTGTGTCAGGCGATTGCCACTCGTACCGAGCGCAGAAGCGGATTAAGCGCGATATTTGAATCTGTCTGAGTGAACGCCCTCTCCAGCAGGAGAGGGTGACTGTTATCCCAGGTCCGCCATTAACACCTTCGAGCGGCGCTGGTAGTTGTACATCTCTTTCTTACTTTCCGGCAGGGAATCAATATCCACCGGCGTGAAGCCGCGCTCCTGGAACCAGTGAATGCTGCGCGTGGTAAGCACGAACAGCTTGCTCAGACCCATCTGGCGCGCCTGTGCCGCCACGCGTTCAAGCAGCAGCTCCCCCCGTGAGGAGCTACGGTAATCAGGATGCACGGCGACGCACGCCATTTCGCCAATCTGCTCTTCCGGGAACGGATAAAGCGCCGCACAGGCAATGGTCAGGTTATCCCGCTGAATGATGGTGAACTTGTCGATCTCCATCTCCAGCTGCTCGCGGGATCGGCGAACCAGAATGCCCTGTTGTTCCAGCGGACGGATCAGCTCCAGAATGCCGCCGATATCGTTGATGGTGGCACGGCGGATCTGCTCGGCGCTCTCCATGACGATCTGCGTACCGATCCCGTCACGGGAGAACAGCTCCTGCAACAGCGCGCCGTCTTCCTGATAGCTGATCAGGTGGCTGCGGCGCACCCCGCTACGGCACGCTTTAACGGCGCCGCGCAGAAAACGCACGGTACCGGAATAGTAATCGCCTTCTGCTTCCAGCGCTTCGACGCGCGCCTGGGCTTCATTCGGAAAAAGTTCTGGCACAATCACGCCCTCATCGTTCACGACACCCTGTGAGGAGCAAAAGCCGATCATTTTTTCCGCTTTCAGCTTGATGGCCAACTGGGTGGCAATCTCTTCTGAGGTCAGATTAAAACTTTCACCCGTTACGGAGACGGCAACAGGGCCCATCAGAACGATCGCGCCATTGTCTAACTGGCGGTGAATGGCTTCTTCATCAATACGGCGGATGCGGCCGCTGTGGCAGTAGTCCACGCCATCGTCCACGCCGAGCGGCTGAGCGATGATAAAGTTGCCGCTCACCACGTTGATGTGCGCGCCCTGCAACGGCGTATTGTTCAGGCTCATCGACAGGCGGGCGGTGATATCGAGCTGCAACAGACCCGCCGCCTGTTTGACCAGCTCGAGGGTTTTCGCATCCGTCACGCGCGTGTGTTTGTGGTAGATCGGCTCATGGTGATGGGCGGCCAGGTTGGCTTCAATTTGCGGACGTGCGCCATACACCACCACCAGACGGATGCCGAGGCTGTGCAGCAGGCCGATATCATTGACGATGCTGGAAAAGTTTTCATGCTCAATGGCTTCGCCGCCAAGCATGATGACAAACGTTTTTCCCCGATGGGTGTTGATATAGGGAACAGAATGGCGGAATCCCTGGACCAGTTCGGTTCTGCGTTCCTTAACCATGACACAACCCTTTGTGAATGTTTATTCGTAATTTCTGTATTTTTATTCGATTGTGGCCGCGTGTGCAAGCCTAAATTTTCTGCGACCCACAGAAAATAATAAGTAATCCGTGCGTTAACGTATGATTGTTTACCCTTTTATAGATGACAGTTTATGCGTCATTCGTTAAAGTTTTCGGTCAATTTGGGCGTTTTGTTCATCAATCAGATTTCTTGCTCGGGAGAAGCATGTCGGGATCCAATTCAGCAATAAGCCGCCGCCGCCTGTTAAAAGGGGCCGGGGCGATGTGGTTGCTTAGCGTCAGCCAGGTGGGTCTTGCCGCCACAAGCCAGGTAGTCGCGGTGCGCGTCTGGCCGTCGTCGACCTATACGCGCGTGACGGTCGAGTCCAATCGCGTGCTGAAATACAAGCAATTTGCCCTCAGCAATCCTGAACGTGTGGTGGTTGATCTCGAAGGTGTGAACCTCAACTCCGTGCTTAAAGGCATGGCAGCTCAGATCCGTGGCGACGATCCGTTTATCAAATCGGCGCGCGTCGGGCAGTTCGATCCGCAAACCGTGCGCATGGTGTTTGAGCTGAAGCAGAACGTGAAACCTCAGCTCTTTGCCCTTGCGCCTGTAGCCGCCTTTAAGGAGCGTCTGGTGATGGATCTCTATCCGGCGAATGCGACGGATATTCAGGATCCGCTCCTGGCATTACTTGAGGATTACAACAAAGGCGATCTCGACAGCCAGGTTCCGCCAGCGCAAAGTGGCCCACAGCCGGGTAAGGCGGGGCGCGATCGCCCGATTGTGATCATGCTCGATCCTGGCCACGGCGGAGAAGATTCCGGCGCCGTCGGGAAATATCGCACCCGCGAAAAAGATGTGGTGCTGCAAATTGCCCGTCGTCTGAAGGCCTTGATCGACAAAGAGGGCAATATGCGCGCCTACATGACGCGCAACGAAGATGTCTTTATCCCGCTGAAGGTCCGCGTGGCAAAAGCGCAAAAGCAGCGCGCGGATCTGTTTGTCTCTATTCACGCGGATGCCTTCACCAGCCGCCAGCCGAGTGGATCTTCAGTGTTTGCCCTGTCAACGAAAGGGGCGACCAGTACCGCCGCGAGATACCTGGCGGACACGCAGAACGCCTCGGATTTAATCGGTGGCGTGAGCAAAAGTGGCGACCGTTACGTCGACCATACGATGTTTGATATGGTGCAGTCGCTGACCATTACCGACAGCCTGAAGTTTGGTAAAGCAGTGCTGGGCAAGCTGGGCCGGGTCAACAAGCTGCACAAAAACAGCGTCGAGCAGGCCGGATTTGCGGTCCTGAAAGCGCCAGATATTCCATCCATTCTGGTCGAAACCGCGTTTATCAGTAACGTGGAAGAGGAACGTAAGCTCAAGACGGCTAAATTCCAGCAGGAAGTGGCGGAGTCGATTCTGGCGGGGATCCGGGCCTACTTCTCAGACGGGGAAACGCTGGCGCGGCGGGGGTAGGGCATTAAGCCGGGTATCATGCCCGGCATTTTCACAAACGCCAGATACAAAAAAACACCCTTCAGGGTGTTTATTGTTTTAAGAAGTGTTGGTTGCGGGGGCCGGATTTGAACCGACGACCTTCGGGTTATGAGCCCGACGAGCTACCAGGCTGCTCCACCCCGCGTCCGTCTTTCTACACTTGTAGAAACTTACTTCTTCAAATTTGATTGGTTGCGGGGGCCGGATTTGAACCGACGACCTTCGGGTTATGAGCCCGACGAGCTACCAGGCTGCTCCACCCCGCGTCCGTCTTTCTACAGTCGTAGAAGATACTTCATCAAATTTTAATTGGTTGCGGGGGCCGGATTTGAACCGACGACCTTCGGGTTATGAGCCCGACGAGCTACCAGGCTGCTCCACCCCGCGTCCGTGGAAGCGCACTATACTCGGATAGGTTTGTGATGCAACCCCTTTTTCACATAATTCATTATTTTGTATGCAAAATGAACGGCAAAAGCCACTTTGGACTATTTTTTGTGCAGAATTTGCCAAAGGGAAGGCGATTGCATTTCATTAACACGGTGGGTTTGTTATCTTCATCTCGCGGAATTGGGCAACTAAAAGACGAGATATAATGAAAGGACGTTGGGCGAAGTATCTGATGACAGGCGCAATGGTGGCGATTCTTGCGGCCTGCTCTTCCAAACCGACCGATCGCGGTCAACAGTATAAAGACGGGAAGTTATCCCAGCCTTTCTCTTTAGTTAACCAGCCAGACGCCGTGGGCGCTCCGATCAATGCCGGAGACTTCTCCGAGCAGGTCTACCAGATCCGCACTGCTTCTCCGCGTTTATACGGTTCGCAGAACAACGTCTATAGCGCCGTGCAGGACTGGCTGCGTGCAGGCGGTGATACCCGCAATATGCGCCAGTTTGGTATCGATGCCTGGCAGATGGAGGGGGCGGATAACTACGGTAACGTCCAGTTTACCGGTTACTACACCCCGGTTGTCCAGGCGCGACACACACGCCAGGGCGAGTTCCAGTATCCCATTTACCGTATGCCGCCGAAACGCGGTCGTCTGCCGTCCCGCGCCGAGATCTACGCTGGCGCGCTGAGCGAAAATTACGTGCTGGCCTACAGCAACTCCCTGATGGACAACTTCATTATGGACGTGCAGGGCAGCGGCTATATTGATTTTGGCGACGGCTCGCCGCTGAACTTCTTTAGCTACGCCGGGAAAAATGGCCATGCCTATCGCAGCATCGGTAAGGTGCTCATCGACCGTGGCGAAGTGAAACGAGAAGATATGTCGATGCAGGCGATCCGCGAGTGGGGCGAAAAACACAGCGAAGCGGAAGTGCGTGAGCTGCTTGAGCAGAACCCATCGTTTGTCTTCTTCAAACCGCAGAACTTTGCGCCGGTGAAAGGGGCGAGCGCCGTCCCGCTGATTGGCCGCGCTTCTGTGGCATCGGATCGTTCGATTATCCCGGCAGGTACTACGCTGCTGGCGGAAGTTCCACTCCTCGACAACAACGGCAAATTCAATGGCAAGTATGAATTACGCCTGATGGTGGCGCTGGACGTGGGTGGGGCGATCAAAGGCCAGCACTTCGACATTTATCAGGGCATCGGCCCGGATGCCGGCCATCGTGCAGGCTGGTATAACCACTACGGACGCGTGTGGGTGCTGAAGGCAGCGCCGGGTACCGGAAACGTATTCAGCGGCTGATTGTGGTATTCTGAGGGCAAGACGGATTACGGTTCAGGGTGAGGAATACCTCACCCTTTTTACATCTGAGGTTTTATGTCTGTGGTAATCAGCGATGCCTGGCGCCAGCGTTTCGGCGGCACGGCACGGTTATATGGTGAAAAAGCCCTGCAACTGTTCGCGGATGCGCATGTCTGCGTGGTGGGCATTGGTGGTGTGGGTTCGTGGGCGGCAGAAGCGCTGGCGAGAACCGGCATTGGCGCAATTACGTTGATTGATATGGATGACGTCTGCGTCACTAACACTAACCGTCAGATCCACGCCCTGCGTGATAACGTCGGTCTGGCGAAGTCCGAGGTGATGGCGGAGCGTATTCGTCTCATCAACCCGGAGTGTAGGGTGACGGTGATCGACGACTTTGTGACGGCAGATAACGTCGCGGAGTACATGAGCAAAGGCTACAGCTATGTGATTGATGCCATCGACAGCGTGCGGCCAAAAGCGGCGCTGATCGCTTACTGTCGTCGTTACAAGGTGCCGCTGGTGACAACGGGCGGCGCGGGTGGACAAATTGATCCGACGCAGATCCAGGTGGCGGATCTGGCGAAAACCATTCAGGATCCGCTGGCCGCTAAGCTGCGCGAGCGCTTAAAAAGCGACTTCAACGTGGTGAAAAATAGCAAAGGCAAGCTGGGCGTGGACTGTGTGTTCTCGACAGAAGCGCTGGTTTATCCGCAGGCGGATGGTTCGGTCTGTGCAATGAAAAGCACGGCGGAAGGGCCAAAGCGGATGGATTGTGCCTCAGGGTTTGGAGCGGCCACCATGGTGACCGCCTCCTTCGGCTTTGTGGCGGTCTCTCACGCCCTGAAGAAGATGATGGCGAAGGCGGAACGTCAGGCCTGAGCCTGACGGGCGGCATCCAGTACCGCGTCGTTTAGCGCAATCAGTCCCTGACCGCGCGAGGCGCTAAGCTGCGCGCGAAGTCCCAGCTCATCAAACAGCGCCAGCGGAGAATGCGCCAGCAGCTCTGCGGCGCTTTTCCCTTCGATTGCGGTCAACAGCACCGCCAGCAGACCGCGAACAATGCGTCCCTCGCTGTCGCCGAAGAAATGCAGTTTCTCTCCGGATACGCTAAACCCAAGCCAGACGCGGTTCTCGCAGCCTGCGATCTCCTTCGCCTGTGATTTCAGCTCGTCTGACAGCGTGGGCAACTGTTTACCCAGCAGGATCAGCTGACGATATTTATCTTCCCACTGCGTGAGCGGGACGAAGGTCTGTTTTAACGTCTCTTCAGTAATAACGGTGCCGAACGGGTGCCCGGCTAAAGCTGAACTTGTCATTAATCCACCAGTAATTCCAGGGCGCGGTCGACGGCGGAAACCAGCGCATCGACGTCACTTTTTGTATTGTACGGTGCAAACGAGGCGCGCAGGGTACCGCTCACGCCAATAGCCGCCAGCAGCGGCTGGGCGCAGTGCTGTCCGGCACGCAGGGCAATGCCGTATCCGGCAAGCAACGTCACCATGTCGCTATGGTGCACGCCCGCGAAATCAAAGGCGAGCAGGCTGGAGTCCTGGACGCGGAACGAGCGAAAACCCGGACGTTTTTTCAGTTCTTCTTCCGCCAGCGTCGCCAGACCCCGGCTCCAGCTTTCAGCTTGAACCACGTCCGTTTCTGCCAGCCATTCGAGCGCTGCGCTCAGACCGATAACCCCGGCCACGTTTGGGGTACCGGCTTCCAGGCGGTAGGGCACATCCTGCGTTTTAAAACCGTCGAAGGTGACTTCGGTAATCATCTTGCCGCCGCCGAGCCACGGCGTCATCCGGGCCAGCAGTTCAGGTTTGCCGTACAGCGCGCCGATACCGGTTGGCCCGTACAATTTGTGTCCTGAGAAGGCATAGAAGTCGATATCCAGCGCCTGAACGTCAGCCGGAAAATGCACCACACCCTGCGCACCGTCGACCATCACCACCACGCCGCTGGCATGGGCAATCTCAATGGCACGCGCCAGATCCGGGCAGCCGCCGGTGACGTTGGACATCTGCCCCAGCGCCAGAATACGGCTGCGCGGCGTAATCAGCTCAGGCAGACGCGCCACGTCAGGCAGGAAGTCCGCACCCAACGGGAGCTTTACAACCCGTGCCCCGGTTTGTTCGGCCACCATCAGCCAGGGTACCAGGTTGGCGTGGTGTTCCGCCTCGCTGACGATGATCTCATCCCCGGGCTGCAATAGCGGACGCGCGTAACATTGCGCCACCATGTTAATGGCCTCTGTGGTGCCCCGCGTCCAGACGATGTTCTTACCGCTGTCAGCATTGATCAGGCGCGCGACCTGATCCCGTGCGGCTTCGTATTGCGCCGTTAAGCGCTGCGCGTCGGCATACTGGCTGCGGTGCACGTTCCCGGCGCTCAGGCTGTAAAACTGGCGGGTTGCCTCAATCACCGCCTGCGGTTTAAGGGCCGTGGCGGCGCTATCAAGATAAATGCCGGCATCGGCCAGCGCAGGAAACTGTGCGCGAAACTGCGCAGGACTGAAAGCGTTCATGGAATTCCTCATATCGATTCTACGATCGTCGCGCAAATTCATCGGCAGGGCAAGGAAGTTGATATCTATCAGATTTGTCTGCTTATCCTGGCGAGTCTGAAAAAGCAGGTTATGCTAAATAGTGTTAGGCGGATGTTTTAGCCTGTTATAAATCGAGGTTTGAATAGCATTAATTGCTAAAGGAGATAAACATGAAAAAGACAGCTGCAATCATTTCTGCCTGTGCGTTGACCTTTGCCCTGAGCGCCTGTTCTGGAAATAACTACGTAATGCATACCAACGATGGTCGATCTATCGTCTCTGAAGGGAAACCGACAACCGATAATGATACCGGGATGATTTCATACAAAGATGCTAACGGGAACAAACAGCAGATCAATCGCACTGACGTGAAAGAGATGAAGGAAATCGAGCATTAATAGTTAGATAAGCGAAAAAAAAGCACCGCAAGTTGGCGGTGCTACATTAATCACTATGGACAGACAGGGTAAATGTACAGGAAGTGAAAAATTGGTAGCGTTGCTACCGTGGTCTGAATCGCAGACCAATTGCAAACACAACAACACAACATCACAACCGTAAGCCAAAAGCCCTTCAGAACACGCATTCCAAAAAAAGCTTTTCGTTCCGGCTCAGGAAGTGCCGCCACTATAGGTATTTGCTGGTAGTTCCTCAACGGACAAATTATAATGGCTCAGATAAAAAAAACTAATAGGTTAAACGTTGTTTCCTATATGTTAAATCTCGTTAACATCTAAGCCAGATAACCATGTCCAAGCGATTGCCACCCCTTAATGCATTACGTGTTTTTGATGCAGCAGCACGCCACCTCAGCTTCACCCGCGCAGCCGATGAGCTTTTTGTGACACAGGCCGCAGTAAGTCATCAAATCAAGTCTCTGGAGGATTTTCTGGGGCTTAAGCTGTTCCGTCGACGCAACCGTTCGTTGCTGTTGACCGAAGAGGGGCAGAGCTATTTTCAGGATATTAAAGAGATTTTTTCCCAGCTGACGGAAGCCACTCGCAAGCTTCAGGCCCGGAGCGCAAAAGGCGCTCTGACTGTGAGTTTATTGCCCAGTTTTGCCATTCAGTGGCTGGTGCCGCGACTCTCAAGCTTTAACTCAACTTATCCGGGAATCGATGTCCGAATCCAGGCGGTGGACCGTCAGGAAGACAAGCTGGCAGATGATGTGGACGTGGCGATTTTTTACGGTCGCGGTAACTGGCCGGGCTTGCGTGTGGAAAAATTATACGCAGAATATCTGTTGCCGGTCTGTTCACCGCTGCTGCTGACGGGGGATAAAGCGCTCAAAACGCCCGCCGATCTGGCGCAACATACGCTTTTGCACGATGCTTCGCGTCGCGACTGGCAAACTTATACCCGCCAGTTAGGTCTTAATCATATAAACGTGCAGCAGGGGCCCATTTTTAGCCACAGCGCGATGGTGCTACAGGCTGCCATTCACGGGCAGGGCGTGGCGTTGGCAAACAACGTTATGGCGCAGTCCGAAATTGAGGCAGGCCGTCTGGTTTGCCCATTTAACGATGTACTGGTCAGCAAGAATGCATTTTATCTGGTTTGTCATGACAGTCAGGCAGAACTGGGTAAAATAGCCGCTTTCCGGCAGTGGATACTGGCGAAAGCGGCAAGCGAGCAAGAAAAATTCCGCTTCAGGTATGAACAATAACGTTTGTGTGCCGGGCACGCATCAATTCAGGACTTAAACATGACCAGCCGATTCATGCTGATTTTCGCCGCGGTGAGTGGCTTTATTTTTGTAGCTCTGGGCGCGTTTGGCGCGCATGTCTTAAGCAAATCTCTGGGCGTTGTGGAGATGGGTTGGATCCAGACCGGCCTTGAATATCAGGCGTTCCACACGCTGGCAATTTTTGGGCTGGCGGTGGCGATGCAGCGCCGCATCAGCATCTGGTTTTACTGGAGCAGCGTCTTTCTGGCGCTGGGTACCGTACTGTTCAGCGGCAGTCTTTACTGTCTGGCGCTGTCGCATTTACGCCTGTGGGCGTTTGTTACACCTGTCGGCGGCGTCAGCTTCCTGGCGGGTTGGGTGTTAATGTTTATCGGAGCTATCCGTCTGAAACGCAAGGGCGTTGTTCATGAATAAGGTTGTTTTATATTGTCGCCCGGGGTTTGAGAAAGAGTGCGCCGCGGAAATCACCGATAAAGCGGCGAAGCGTGAAGTCTTCGGATTCGCTCGCGTCAAAGAGAACGCGGGCTATGTGGTATTTGAATGCTATCAGCCTGATGATGCCGACAAGCTGGCGCGCGAACTGCCGTTCAGCTCATTGATTTTCGCCCGTCAGATGTTTGTCGCGGGCGAACTGCTGAAAGATCTTCCGCCGGAAGATCGCATCACGCCGATTGTTGGCCTGTTGCAGGGTGTGGTGGAGAAGGGCGGCGATTTGCGCGTGGAAGTGGCCGACACCAACGAAAGCAAAGAGCTGATGAAGTTCTGCCGTAAGTTCACCGTGCCGCTGCGCGCGGCGCTGCGTGATGCGGGTGTGCTGACAAACTACGAAACGCCAAAGCGCCCGGTCGTGCATATCTTCTTTATTGCGCCAGGATGTTGCTACGCCGGCTACTCGTATACCACCAATAATTCGCCGTTCTTTATGGGGATCCCGCGTCTGCGCTTCCCGGCAGATGCGCCGAGCCGTTCAACCCTGAAGCTGGAAGAGGCGTTTCACGTCTTTATCCCGGCGGACGAGTGGGACGAACGTCTGGCAAACGGCATGTATGCCATCGACCTTGGCGCGTGCCCGGGCGGCTGGACCTATCAGCTGGTGAAACGCAATATGTGGGTTTCGTCTGTGGATAACGGCCCTATGGCGCAAAGCCTGATGGATACCGGGCAGGTCACCTGGCTGCGTGAGGACGGCTTCCGCTATCGCCCGAACCGCAACAACATCTCCTGGATGGTGTGCGACATGGTAGAAAAACCGGCGAAAGTCGCGGCGCTGATGGCCTCATGGCTGGTGAACGGCTGGTGTCGTGAGACGATTTTCAACCTCAAGCTGCCGATGAAAAAGCGCTACGAAGAGGTGTCGCAGAACCTGGCCTATATTCAGCAGCAGCTGGACGAACACGGGATTAACGCGGAAATCCAGGCGCGTCAGCTTTATCACGACCGCGAAGAAGTGACGGTCCATATCCGTCGCTGGTGGGCGGCAGTGGGTGGGCGTCGCGACGAGCGATAACGTTTGTAACGCCCGGTGGCGCTGCGCTTACCGGGCCTACAAAATCGTGTAGTTGTTTTAACGTTCTAACCTTAACTGCTGTAAATTCCCGTCCAGCTGTAAATCCGTCTGTAGCGTCGCCACCTCCCGGCAGATAAACGCCATCTCTTTATGCGCCTCCAGCTTTTTGCGCCATTTTTCCGGCACTTCATCAAGCCTGGCGTAAATTCCTTCCAGACTCTGAAACTCCGTCAGCAGCTGTGCGGCGCTTTTGGGTCCAATACCGGCGACACCCGGCACTTTAGAGCTGCTGATCCCCGCCAGCCCCCAGTAATCCGGCAGTTGCTCAGGCGATACGCCAAACTCGCTGGCAATGAATGGCGCGTCCAGCCAGCGTTTTTGAAAGTAGTCCCGGATGCGGATCGTTGGAGAGAGCAGCTGGCAGTAGCCTTTGTCGGTTGAAACGATAGTCGCCTGATGCCCGGCGCTCGCGACTTTAACCGCCAGCGTTGCGGCTAAATCGTCAGCCTCATTACCGTGGGCGCCCCAGCACGGAACGCCGCGCTGCTCAAAGGCCGCGCGGATAGCGGGCATTTCTGCGTGCAGATCGTCCGGCATCGGCGCACGTCCGGCTTTGTAGTCCGGCAGGCGCTGGTGCCGCCAGCCGGTATTGCGTGCTTCATCGTCGAATACGGCAACAGCGTGGGTGGGTTCGCTATGGCGAATGAGCTGCTCCAGCGCGTGTAAACAGGTGTCCTTGCAGGGGGGGCCCTGTACCGCATGAATACGGCGAATCAGGTTAAGTGCATCGACGATAAGCAAATGAACGGCCACAGATAATCTCCCTTCTGTCTGATAGGTGAAGGGTAACACTGAGCGCAGCATGAAACTATGAATGGTGGCGAAAACAGGAAGAAGCCTCGCAAAACGAGGCTTCCTGAGAGGCTTAATCGCAGGTGACGATCTTCATCGCCAGGCCACCGCGGGAAGTTTCGCGGTATTTGGCGTTCATATCTTTACCGGTTTCGTACATGGTTTCGATAACCTTGTCGAGGCAGACGCGCGGTTCGCTGGTACGACGCAGCGCCATACGGGCCGCGTTCACCGCTTTCACAGAGGCGATGGCGTTACGCTCGATGCATGGCACCTGGACCTGTCCGCCGACCGGATCGCAGGTCAGCCCCAGGTTATGTTCCATGCCGATTTCCGCCGCAATACAAACCTGCGCAGGACTTGCGCCCAGTAATTCGGCCAGACCCGCCGCCGCCATAGAGCAGGCGACGCCCACTTCACCCTGACAGCCCACTTCCGCGCCGGAAATCGAGGCGTTCATCTTGTACAGTGAGCCAATCGCACTGGCGACCAGCATATACCGCGCGAGTGAGTTTGCATTCACTTCACGGATAAACTTGTCGTAATACGCCAGAACCGCCGGAACAATTCCGCACGCCCCGTTGGTTGGCGCGGTGACGACGCGGCCACCCGCGGCGTTCTCTTCGTTCACCGCCAGCGCGAACATGTTGATCCAGTCGACGACGGCCATCGGGTCGGTGGTGGTTTTGTCGGTGCTGACCAGCATGCGGCGCAGCGCAGCCGCACGACGCGGAACACGCAGTTTACCCGGCAGCACGCCTTCGGTGGTGATCCCGCGCTCAATGCCGCTGCGCATCACTTCCCAGACGTTAGCGAAGTGCTGTTCCAGCTCCTCTTTGCTGTGCAGGGCCAGCTCGTTTTTCATCATCAGGCCGGAGAGAGAAAGCCCTGTCTCCTGGCAGTGACGCTGTAAGTCGGCCGCGTTTTTATAAGGGTACGGCACATCAACGGCAGAATTGGTGCTTTGACCAAAATGGTCCTCGTCGACGATAAACCCGCCGCCGATGGAGTAATACGTCTGGCTGTAAACCGCTTTGTCGCCGGCCAGCGCGGTAATGCGCATGCCGTTTTCGTGAAGCGACAGGTTATCCGCATGGAAATTCATGCAGTGATCAACCGGGAATTCAACCTCATGCTCGCCGTTCGCCAGCAGCAAACGACCGTGGGTGTTCACGTCCTGGATAAAGCCAGGTATTGCATCAATATCAACGGTATCCGGCAGATTACCCGCCAGCCCCATGATAATGGCAATATCGGTATGGTGGCCTTTACCGGTCAGGGAAAGGGAACCATATACATCGACAACCACGCGGGTGATGTCGTGCAAAATGCCGCGTGCAATCAAGTCATCCGTGAATTGTTTACCGGCTTTCATTGGTCCGACGGTGTGAGAGCTGGAAGGACCAATACCGATTTTGAAGATATCGAATACGCTAATCATGATGCGTCCATTGCTTCAGTCAGAGGGGAGAAGTGCGCCGTCCGCAGACGGCGCAGGAGGTATTAGCTGAACAGCGAGTAGAAAATAGCGGAGATGGCAATCAGGCCCATCACAACAACGAACACGTTGCTGATATGGCCGCTGTATTTACGCATCGCAGGCACTTTCTGAATCGCGTACATCGGCATCAGGAACAGGATCATCGCGATAATCGGGCCGCCCAGGGTTTCAATCATGCCCAGAATGCTTGGGTTCAGGGTGGCTACCGCCCAGGTGGTCACCAGCATGAACAGCGCAGTGATTTTGTTCAGACGGTTGATTTCAATGGTCTTGCCTTTACCACGCAGAGATTTAATCACCATGCCGTTGAAGCCTTCACGTGCGCCCAGGTAGTGGCCCAGGAAGGATTTGGTGATGGCGATAATCGCGATGATCGGCGCCATCCACGCAATCAGCGGTGCGTTAAAGTGGTTTGCCAGGTAAGACAGAATAGAGATGTTCTGCTCTTTCGCCGCCGCCAGATCCGCCGGGGAGAGGCTCAGCACGCAGCTGAACACGAAGAACATTACGGTCAGTACCATCATGATGTGCGCGCGAGCCAGGATGCTGGAGCACTTCTTCTCTGCGCCATTGCCGTACTCTTCACGCTTCGCTACCGCGAAGGAAGAGATGATTGGCGAGTGGTTGAAGGAGAACACCATCACCGGGATTGCCAGCCACAGGGTCAGCAGCAGACCGTTGCCGGTCGTGGATGCGCTGCTCAGAGACAGGGTTTCCAGCGCAGCGCCGTTCCACTGTGGGATCAGGTACAGAGCCAGCACCATCAGGGCCGCAACAAACGGGAACACCAGCACGCTCATCGCTTTCACAATCATCTGCTCGCCGAAGCGCACGATGGTCATCATACCGACGATCAGGATCAGGGACAGAATCGCACGCGGCGGCGGGGTCATCTGAAGCTGGTGCATCATAAAGCTTTCTACGGTGTTGGTGATAGCAACGCTGTACACCAGCAGAATCGGGTAAATCGCGAAGAAGTAGAGCAGGGTAATCAGCTTACCTGCGCCGACGCCGAAGTGTTCTTCAACGACTTCAGTGATATCTTCGCCCGGGTTTTTACCGGACAGCACGAAGCGGGTCAGGCCTCGGTGCGCAAAGAAGGTCATCGGGAAGGCGATGAGAGCCATGATGATCAGCGGGATCATACCGCCGACACCTGCGTTGATAGGAAGGAACAGTACACCAGCGCCGATTGCTGTGCCGTACAGGCCAAGCATCCACATGGTATCCGTTTTGCGCCAACCGCTTCGGGATTCAATCGAAGCAACGGTGCTGGTTTGAGTGGTTTCCATCTGTATCTCCTGGAGGAAGCAAATTGTCAGGTTTTTAGTCAAATCCGATGAAAAAGCGCCTGACGGTAATATGAAATTCGTTCAGTGACGGTTTTTTAATAATTTTTGCCCGTAACTATTGGCGGGCGGAAAGATACATTCTAGTTATGAATCTATCAGTGATCGCGATCCCAAATGCAATAATCCACTTGTGATGTGGGTATCTTTAGACCATTTATCTGTTAAAAAAACATCAAAGAGAATTTACGGGCGCGAAGGCTACCATTAACGACATGTTTTCGAAAAGGTCGACCCGCGAGATAGGTGTCTTTCGCTGTAAAGAAATGGGATTTTAGGATTTTCTGGCGGGTAATTTCGATTAAGGCTGATTATTTATGGTTTCAAAAACGAGGTAATCGTTTGCGCAGACGTCAGATTTGTTAATAACATTGAAGATCGCTATGAATTGCAACACGAATAAAAAAGCCGGATGACGATCCGGCTTGAGAGGAGAGGAATGTCGCTTTACTTGATGATTTCGTAACACGGAATATAGGCAGAGCCTGGAAGCTTCATGCGGTGCTGAGCGACAAAGCCCTGCAACATATCATCCATGCGGCGCATCATCTCCGGATCACCGTGGATCTTATACGGGCCAAACTCTTCAATTGCGCGTATCCCCACCTCTTTCACGTTCCCCGCCACGATGCCAGAGAAGGCGCGACGCAGGTCGGCAGCCAGCACTTCCACCGGCTGATCCGGATAGAGTTTGAGGTTCGCCATGTTCTCATGCGACGGCTCGAAGGGGATCTGAAGATCCGGTGCGATACGGATGGACCAGTTAAAGCTGTAGGCATCCCCGGTATCACGACGATTCTCTTTCACCAGCGGCATTGCTTTTTTCATCTGACGGGCCACTTCTGCGGCATCGTCAATAATAATGCGGTAGTGACGGCGCGCGTCTTCGCCCAGCGTATGCACGATAAACTCGTCCAGCACGCGGAAGTAGTCGGCGCTCTCTTTCGGGCCGGTCAGGATCAGCGGCAGAACCTGATCTTTGTTGGCCGGGTTCATCAGGATCCCGAGCAGATAAAGCAGCTCTTCCGCCGTACCTACGCCGCCCGGGAAGATAATAATGCCGTGCGCGATACGGACAAACGCCTCAAGACGTTTTTCGATATCCGGCATAATAATCAGTTCGTTAACCAGCGGGTTAGGCGGCTCAGCGGCGATGATCGACGGCTCGGTCATGCCGATAAAACGGCCTTCTTTATAGCGTTGCTGCGCGTGACCTACTGCCGCGCCTTTCATTGGTGCTTCCATCGCGCCAGGACCGCAACCGGTACAGATATTCAGTTCGCGCAGGCCGAGCTGCGTCCCCACGCGGCGGGCATACAGGTATTCGGTTTCGTTAATAGAGTGACCACCCCAGCAGACGACCATGTTCGGCGCTTCGCCCACGTGCAGGGCGCGGGCGTTACGCAGAATAGAGAAGACCAGGTTAGTGATATGAACGGAACTTTCCAGGTCAAGATGCTGGAATCGTCCGGCGTTGCTGATCTGTCCGTTAACAAACAGAATGTCGCGCAGCACGGCAAACAGGTTGGCCTGAAGTGAGCGAATAATACGCCCGTCGACAAAAGCGTCTTCCGGCGGGTTGATCACTTCCAGCTTCACCCCGCGCTCGCGGCGCAGCACGTTGATATCAAAACTTTCGAAGCGGGACAGCAGCTCTTTACTGTTGTCGGTCAGGCTTCCGGAGTTCAGTACGGCAAGTGAACAGTTACGAAACAGTTGATAAAGGTCGCTACTGGCGGTGCGTTTAAGCATGTCCACTTCCAGCTGCGACAACATATCCATAGAGCCAAGCGGGCTAATATGTGTAATCAAGTGAGCTCCTTATGGGACGATTATCGTCTTTCCCTGTTGATTACAATAGCCCTGGCTTATGACGTTTCACAACACTTCGGGCGGAATACCGCCCGCATATTGTGAAAATATTTATCTTACTGGCGCACCAGCCGTCCGGTGGCAGGCACAAAATCGGTATTGGTGCGCCACGGATTGATATCCAGACCGCCGCGACGGGTGTAGCGGGCGTAAACGCTCAGCTTTTCGGGCTGGCAGAAACGCTGGATGTCGTTGAAGATGCGCTCCACGCACTGCTCGTGGAATTCGTTGTGATGACGGAATGACACCAGGTAACGCAGCAGCTTTTCACGGTCAATCTGCGGGCCGCGGTACTGGATCTGTACCGAGCCCCAGTCCGGCTGATGGGTGATAAGGCAGTTGGATTTCAGCAGATGGCTGACCAGCGTCTCGTTGACCACTTTTCCGCCCGCCGCATTTTCCAGGTAGTCGGTGCTAAATTCATAGCTTTCCACCTCAATGTCCTGATCGTCGATGCAGGTGCCGTGGAAATGGGCGACAGGCTGTCCTTCCAGCTCATGCAGACGGTATAACGAGACGGTTACGTTCCCCTGCGCGCACGCGCTTAAATCACGCTCAAGCGTCTGTTGCACCTCGTCCCAGCTGTTGAATTTGGTCTGGTTAAAGCTGTTGAGATAGAGCTTAAAGCTCTTGGATTCGACCAGGTTTACGCTGGCGTAATCCAGCTCGACGTGGCCCACGGCCACCTGCGGCAGACCGCGCGCATTCAGCCAGGAGAGTTCGTACAGCGTCCAGATGTCGCCGCCGACAAACGGCAGCGCGTCAGCGTGCAGCCCGAGCGGATCGCGGTTCAGACTGCGCGGCACGCCCTGCAACAGGCTTGCATCGTAGGTGTCGCGGTAATCGGTCGATTTACCCAGCGTTAAGCCCGTTAACGCCTGATGATTTTCGTAAGACATGTTTCATAGCCACTTTACAGGTACACTTATGGGCTGAGTTTATCCTGTCTTACAAGAAGAGAGAAATCGGTGGATATCGAAACTGCAAATGCCCTGACGTCCTTCACGACCCGCTATTGCGATGCCTGGCATGAAAAGCGGGGGACGTGGCCGCAAAGTGCTGACTTATATGGCGTGCCGTCACCGTGCATTATCGCTTCGCAGGATGATTACGTTATCTGGCAACCGAAACCGTTCACGGGCGAGCAGAATGTAAATGCGGTTGAACGCGCGATGGACCTTGTGATACAACCTGCGCTTCATACATTTTATACCACGCAGTTTGCCGGGGATATGACTGCATGTTTTGCAGGACAGCCGCTGACGCTGCTGCAAACCTGGAGCGAAGACGATCTGCAACGCGTTCAGGAAAACCTCATTGGTCACCTGGTCACGCAAAAACGCCTTAAGCTCTCTCCGACTCTCTTTATTGCGACGCTCGACAGTGAACTGGACGTCATTTCAGTCTGCAATCTGTCTGGCGAGGTCATCAAAGAGACGCTCGGCACCCGCAATCGCGACGTTCTCGCGCCTTCACTTGCGGATTTTCTTACCCGAATTGAGCCGCTTCTGTAATCCATGATGCTACTGGACGTGTGAGAGATCTCTTACACGCTCTGTGAGACATCGCCGAAACAATTAGCATTGTCTTAGGGATTTCAGATTAATATTAACTTCTCTTTCAACAAGTTAGTGGTTTTCTGAAAGGAAATCCCCCGTTTCGCCTGGCTTACATTGCTCACAAGGTGGGTTGTAAGACGAAGCAGAATAGCGGATTCTATCTGTGTCGACAGGATGCCGACACGAGAAACGAACATCAGGATGATGGCGTTTCTTACCAGGGACACGTCAGGATGACGCCGCAGGAAGGCTTCAGGATGAAGCAAAGTGGATCACGCAGGATGCGTAAGGGACACCTCCAGGAAGGAGAACGAGAGCCGGTCAGGATGGTCGGTGGGTCAGGATGGCCAGGACGTTTCAGGATGAAACCTACACATCAGGACGATGTGAGCAGGAAGCAAAAGGTAAAGGGATGACCAGGCCTTCGGGCATCAGGAAAAGTTGTCACGGATGAGCAGGGAGCACGTATTGTAGCTGGAATGCTGCGAAACGAACCGGGAGCACTGTTTTTACAGTGCTCCCTTTTTTTATTTCTGTCTTCCGCAATGCTATGCTTCGCGCCATTCCGTTTTTCAGTTGAGGTATATATGTCGCATCATGACAACGTTCGTGCGCAGTTGCACGCCATCGAAGCCCTTATGCGCCAGCATCAGCTGTGGCAGGATAACGCGCCGCAGCCAGACGCGTTCGCCAGCACCCAACCGTTTTGTCTGGATACGCTGGCCCCGTTCGAGTGGCTCCAGTGGGTCTTAATTCCGCGTATGCACGCGCTGCTGGAAGGTGGTCACGCGTTGCCCGCGTCTTTTGCCGTCTCTCCCTATTACGAAATGGCGCTGGAAGCGACCCACCCGGCGCGTGCCATGATGCTGGTGGAGCTGGAAAAGCTCGATGCGCTTTTCGCCGGTGACGATGCATGACGCTTGAGATCCTTTATCAGGATGAGTGGTTAGTGGCGGTGAATAAACCGTCCGGCTGGCTGGTGCACCGTAGCTGGCTCGATCGCGATGAGAAAGTGGTGGTCATGCAAACCGTGCGCGATCAGATCGGTCAGCACGTCTTTACTGCTCATCGTCTGGATCGGCCAACCTCTGGCGTTCTGCTGATGGGGCTTTCCAGTGAGGCGGGTCGACTGCTTTCGCAGCAGTTTGAGCAGCACCAGATGCAAAAGCGCTACCACGCCATCGTGCGTGGCTGGCTGACGGATTCCGCCACGCTTGATTATCCGCTGGTGGAGGAACTGGATAAAATCGCCGATAAATTTGCCCGCGAAGATAAAGGCCCGCAGCCTGCGGTGACCGACTATCGCGGTATGGCGACCACAGAACTGCCGGTGGCGACCAGCAAATTTCCGACCACGCGATACAGTCTGGTTGAGCTTTTGCCCAAAACCGGGCGCAAGCACCAGCTTCGCCGCCATCTTGCACATCTGCGCCACCCAATTATCGGCGACAGCAAGCACGGCGATCTGCGCCAGAACCGCAGCGCGGCCGAGCACTTTGGCTGTAACCGGCTGATGCTGCACGCCAGCGAGCTACGCCTGGCGCACCCGTTTACCGGCGAACCGCTGACTATTCGCGCGGGGCTGGACGAGGTCTGGATGCAGGCGCTGTCACAGTTTGGCTGGCTGGGACAACTCCCCGAAAATGAAAGGGTTGAGTTTGCCGCAGTCAACGTTCAGGATGAACAGCAAGCGCAATAATTACGGGAGCAAAGCATGGCTGAAGTAGGCATTTTTGTCGGCACGATGTACGGCAACTCGCTGCTGGTGGCGGAGGAAGCGGAAGCAATCCTTGTAAACCAGGGCCATAAAGCAACGGTCTATGAAGATCCGGAGCTGGCGGACTGGGAAAAGTATAAAGATAAATACATCCTGGTGGTGACCTCCACCACCGGGCAGGGCGATCTGCCGGACAGCATCGTCCCGCTTTTCCAGGGCATTAAAGACCAGCTCGGCTATCAGCCAGATGTTCACTATGGCATCATCGCCCTCGGCGATAGCTCTTACGCTAATTTCTGCGGTGGCGGTAAACAGTTCGACGCGCTGTTGCAGGAACAGAGCGCTCAGCGCGTCGGAGAGATGTTGCTGATTGATGCGGGTGAACACCCTGAGCCAGAAAGCGAGTCAAACCCGTGGGTCGAGCACTGGGCAACGCTGCTTAAATAACCCTGCGCTATACCAATGGTAGGCCGGGTCAGGCGTAGCCGCCACCCGGCATTACACCCCGCCCCAAACGCCATTTCCGTGAACCACCTTCCACTCCTCTGGGCTTATGCCCTAAACAACCTCCCTCACGCCCTTCAATACTGTGTTTTTGCACGGTGAGGTGAAGAGGCACTCCTTCATATACTTTTCCCGTCACTATAAAACGGCTTCTGGCCGTACCAAAACCAAACACAAATCTCTCATTCTGATTACCCTACAGGTGCTGTACAGAATGAACCAGGCGAAAGCTATGTTTCAGGAGTGCAACAATGAGTACATTAAGCCACGCGGCGAGCAGCGCTGAGAAGCGCACCAACGCCCGCTACTGGATAGTGGTGATGCTGTTTATCGTCACCTCTTTCAACTACGGCGACCGTGCCACGTTATCCATTGCCGGCTCTGAGATGGCGAAGGACATCGGACTTGATCCGGTAGGTATGGGTTATGTTTTCTCCGCATTTTCATGGGCCTACGTAATCGGCCAAATCCCTGGCGGCTGGCTGCTGGACCGCTTTGGTTCAAAACGGGTCTATTTCTGGTCCATTTTCATCTGGTCGATGTTTACCCTGTTACAGGGCTTCGTGGATATCTTCAGCGGCTTCGGCATTATCATTGCGCTCTTTACCCTCCGCTTCCTGGTGGGCTTAGCGGAAGCGCCATCGTTCCCTGGCAACAGCCGTATTGTGGCCGCCTGGTTCCCGGCGCAGGAGAGGGGAACGGCGGTAGCCATCTTTAACTCGGCGCAATACTTTGCGACGGTTATTTTCGCGCCAATCATGGGCTGGCTGACGCACGAAGTGGGCTGGTCGCACGTCTTCTTCTTCATGGGCGGGCTGGGGATCGTCATCAGCTTCATCTGGCTGAAAGTGATCCACGAACCAAACCAGCATCCGGGCGTGAACAAGAAAGAGCTGGACTACATTGCTGAAGGTGGGGCGCTGATCAACATGGATCAGAAAACCCAGAAAGCTAAAGTTCCGTTCAGCCAGAAATGGGGGCAGATCAAACAGCTCGTCGGCTCACGAATGATGATCGGTATCTATCTCGGCCAGTACTGCATTAACGCCTTAACCTACTTCTTTATCACCTGGTTCCCGGTTTACCTGGTGCAGGCGCGTGGGATGTCGATTCTGAAGGCGGGGTTTGTCGCCTCCGTGCCGGCCATCTGCGGCTTCGTGGGTGGGGTGCTTGGCGGGGTCATCTCCGACTGGCTGATGCGTCGTACCGGTTCGCTGAATATTGCGCGTAAAACGCCAATCGTACTCGGCATGCTGCTCTCCATGACCATGGTGTTCTGTAACTACGTCAGCGCGGAGTGGATGATTATCGGCTTTATGGCGATGGCCTTCTTCGGTAAAGGCATTGGCGCACTGGGCTGGGCGGTGATGGCAGATACCGCGCCGAAAGAGATCAGCGGCCTGAGCGGTGGTATGTTCAACATGTTTGGCAACATTTCCGGCATTGTCACCCCAATCGCTATCGGTTACATCGTCGGCACCACTGGCTCCTTCAACGGCGCGCTGATTTATGTAGGCGTCCATGCTCTGGTGGCGGTGCTCAGTTATCTGGTGCTGGTGGGTGACATCAAACGAATCGAACTGAAACCTGTTGGGGAGCGCGGATGATGACAACGCAATCAAGCCCGATCGTGACGGAGATGAAGGTCATTCCGGTGGCGGGGCAGGACAGCATGCTGCTCAACATTGGTGGCGCGCATAACGCCTGGTTCACCCGCAACATTGTGGTGCTGACCGACAGCGCAGGGAATACCGGCGTCGGGGAAGCGCCTGGCGGAGAGGTGATTTACCAGACGCTGGTCGACGCCATCCCGCAGGTGGTTGGGCAGGAGGTCGCCCGCCTGAACAAGGTGGTTCAGCGGGTGCATAAGGGTAACCAGTCGGCGGATTTTGATACCTTCGGCAAAGGCGCCTGGACGTTTGAACTGCGCGTTAACGCGGTGGCGGCGCTAGAGGCGGCCCTCCTCGATTTACTGGGCAAGGCGCTGAACGTGCCGGTCTGCGAACTGCTGGGGCCAGGCAAACAGCGTAATGCGGTAACGGTGCTGGGCTATCTTTTCTACGTTGGCGACCGGACGAAAACCGATCTGCCGTATCTGGAACGCTCGCCGGGCAGCCACGAGTGGTATCACCTGCGTCATCAGGAGGCGCTCTCTGGCGAGGCGGTGGTACGCCTTGCAGAGGCGGCGCAGGATCGCTACGGCTTCAAAGACTTCAAGCTGAAAGGCGGCGTTCTGCCCGGCGAGCAGGAGATTGACAGCGTGCGCGCGTTGAAAAAAGGCTTCCCGGAGGCACGCATCACCGTCGATCCGAACGGCGCCTGGCTACTGGATGAAGCTATCGCGCTGTGCAAAGGGCTGGGCGACGTGCTGACCTACGCGGAAGATCCGTGCGGCGCCGAGCAGGGATTTTCTGGCCGCGAGGTGATGGCCGAATTCCGCCGCGCTACCGGGCTGCCGGTTGCGACCAACATGATCGCCACCAACTGGCGTGAAATGGGTCATGCGGTGATGCTGAATGCGGTGGACATACCGCTGGCGGACCCGCACTTCTGGACCCTTTCCGGCGCGGTGCGCGTGGCGCAGCTGTGCGATGACTGGGGGCTCACCTGGGGCTGCCACTCCAATAACCATTTCGACATTTCGCTGGCGATGTTTACCCACGTTGGCGCGGCGGCGCCGGGCAACCCGACCGCCATCGATACGCACTGGATCTGGCAGGAAGGCGAAGCGCGCCTGACCAAAAATCCACTTGAAATCAAAAACGGCACCATTGCCGTACCGGATGCGCCGGGGCTGGGCGTGGAGCTTGACTGGGATCAGATCCACAAGGCGCATGAAGCGTATAAAAAACTGCCGGGCGGCGCGCGCAACGACGCAGGCCCGATGCAGTACCTTATCCCCGGCTGGACATTTGACCGTAAGCGCCCTGTATTTGGACGTCACTGATAAAAGGATCGAACGATGAGCACATTTTCTACCCCTGTAGTCACCTCCATGCAGATCATTCCTGTCGCGGGACATGACAGCATGCTGATGAACCTGAGCGGCGCCCATGCGCCGTTCTTCACCCGTAATATTGTGGTGATCAAGGACAACTCAGGGCATACCGGTGTCGGTGAAATCCCGGGCGGGGAGAAGATCCTTAAAACGCTGGAGGACGCCATTCCGCTGGTGGTGGGTAAAACGCTGGGCGAGTACAAAAATGTGCTGACTCGCGTGCGTACGACCTTTGCCGATCGTGATGCGGGTGGCCGTGGTCTGCAAACGTTTGATCTGCGCACCACTATCCATGTGGTCACGGGCATTGAAGCCGCGATGCTGGATCTGCTGGGCCAGCATCTTGGCGTCAATGTCGCCTCCCTGCTGGGCGACGGCCAACAGCGCAGCGAAGTGGAAATGCTCGGCTACCTGTTCTTTATCGGCAACCGCAAACTCACCCCGCTGCCGTACCAGAGCCAGCCGGACGAAAAATGCGACTGGTATCGTGTGCGTCACGATGAAGCGATGACCCCGGACGCGGTAGTGCGCCTGGCGGAAGCCGCGTATGAAAAATATGGCTTTAATGACTTCAAGCTGAAAGGCGGTGTACTGGCGGGTGAAGAAGAAGCAGAGGCGATCGCCGCGCTGGCGAAGCGCTTCCCGCAGGCGCGCGTCACGCTGGATCCGAACGGTGCCTGGTCGCTTGATGAGGCGATAAAAATCGGTAAGCAGCTTAAAGGCGTGCTGGCCTATGCGGAAGATCCGTGCGGTGCAGAGCAGGGGTTCTCCGGACGTGAAGTGATGGCGGAGTTCCGTCGCGCCACCGGGCTGCCAACCGCCACCAACATGATCGCGACCGACTGGCGTCAGATGGGGCACACGCTCTCGCTGCAATCGGTGGACATTCCGCTGGCAGACCCGCACTTCTGGACGATGCAGGGCTCGGTTCGCGTGGCGCAGATGTGCCATGAGTTCGGCCTGACCTGGGGCTCGCACTCCAACAACCACTTCGACATCTCGCTGGCGATGTTCACCCACGTGGCGGCTGCCGCGCCGGGCAACATTACCGCCATCGACACCCACTGGATCTGGCAGGAGGGCAACCAGCGCCTGACCAAACAGCCGTTTGAAATCAAAGGCGGTATGGTACAGGTTCCTGCTACGCCGGGTCTGGGCGTAGAGCTGGATATGGACCAGGTCATGAAAGCACATGAGCTGTACCAGAAACACGGCCTGGGTGCGCGTGATGACGCGCTGGCGATGCAATACCTGATCCCAGAGTGGACATTCGACAATAAACGTCCGTGCATGGTACGATAAGCACATTGGGACCGCTCCCATGAGTGGTCCCTTACGTGGTGTATGCTTAACGTAACTAACATGCGTAAGGATGGCTTATGAAAATTGTTATCGCTCCGGACTCGTATAAGGAAAGCTTGAGCGCGCTGGAGGTGGCGACAGCGATAGAGGTCGGTTTTCGCGACATTTTCCCGTCAGCGGACTATGTCAAATTACCGGTTGCCGATGGTGGCGAAGGGACGGTGGAAGCGATGGTGGCAGCCACGCATGGGCGTCTTGTCCATGTTCCCATTACCGGGCCTTTGGGTGAACGCGTGGAAGGGTTTTTCGGGTTATCCGGAGACGGGAAAAGCGCCTTTATCGAGATGGCGGCAGCGAGCGGTCTGGAGCTTGTTGCTCCGGCAAAGCGTAACCCGTTAATCACCACCTCCTGGGGAACCGGGGAACTGATCCGTCATGCGCTGGATGCGGGCGTTAAGCATATCATTATTGGCATTGGAGGCAGCGCGACCAATGACGGTGGCGCAGGCATGGTGCAGGCGCTGGGCGTAAAACTGCTGGATGCGAAAGCGCAGCCCGTAGGGCCGGGCGGCGGCGAACTGGCAAGCCTTGCGCATATCGATCTTAGCGGGCTGGATAAGCGGCTGGCAGACTGTCGAATTGAAGTGGCCTGCGATGTGACCAACCCCCTGATCGGCGAAGCTGGCGCTTCTGCGGTATTTGGTCCGCAGAAAGGGGCGACGCCGGAGATGGTCAGGACGCTGGACAACGCGCTGGCGCATTACGCAAAAATTATCGCCCGGGATCTGGATATTGACGTCTTAAACCTGGCGGGCGGCGGTGCGGCTGGCGGAATGGGGGCGGCGCTGTATGCATTTTGCGGCGCACAGCTCCGTCAGGGGATTGAGATTGTCACCGATGCCCTGCATCTTGATGAACAGGTCGCGGACGCCGATCTGGTGATCACGGGCGAAGGGCGTATCGACAGCCAGACGATCCACGGCAAAGTGCCCGTTGGCGTGGCGAGAGTCGCGAAACGCTATAACAAGCCGGTTATCGGCATTGCCGGCAGCCTGACGGCGGATGTTGGCGTGGTGCATGAGCATGGACTGGATGCCGTATTCAGCGTGATCTACACCATCTGCTCGCTGGAGGATGCGCTGGAAAATGCGCAACAGAATGTACAGATGGCCGCAAGGAATATTGCGGCGGTGATAAAGATGGGGCAGGGGATGTCGCGTTAACGTTCGTGCTTCTGTAGGCCCGGTAAGCGAAGCGCCACCGGGCTTTGGTCTTAGCTCCCCAACACCTTCATTGCTTCCCGCGTCACGTTGTCCATCTCGTCCAGCAGCTCCAGGAACTCCGGTTCGAGATCGGATTCTGGCGTACCCGCGCGGAGCTGCTGTTCAAGCAACTGGCAGAGATTTTTCAACCGCGGTACGCCGCTGTAGCCGCAGCTGCCATGCAGTTTATGAATGGCTTCCAGCAGTCCTTCGGGGTTTTCACCCACCAGCTGTTCTTCAACCTTGTTACGGATCTCAGGCAGGAAGTCCACCAGCATTTGCAGCATATCGCGGGCCAGATCGGGTTTGCCCGCCGCCTGGCGCAGCGCCAGTTGCCAGTCAAACGTGGCATTCTGGTTAACGCTGATCTCCGGCGATTCAGCTGTAATGGTGTATGTCCCGCCAATGTGCCCCGGCTTGTAGCGCAGCAGCAGGCTGTGCAGCTTCTCTTCGTCGATCGGTTTCGCCAGATAATCGTTCATGCCCGCACCCAGCAGTTTCTCCTTTTGCCCCGCCATCGCGTGCGCCGTCACGGCAATCACCGGCGTCTGCTGCTGGTGCGGAAGCTGGCGAATCAACTCGCAGGCGCGGATGCCATCCATGCCCGGCATCTGAATATCCATCAGGATCAGGTCGAACTGCATCTGTTTGGCTTGTTCCACGGCTTCGGCGCCGCTGGTACACAGCTCAACATGCTGAACCTGATCCTCAAGCAGCACGCCAATCAGCTTCAGGTTCGCCGGGTTGTCGTCCACGGCCATCACCGTCATCGGCAGCTTATGTTCGTCGTTTTCCAGCGGCAGGGACTGATGCGTCAGACGGCAATATTCGGTCAGCGCAGGTAACAGCCGTGTGGCGGTGAGGGGTTTCAGCAGACACGCCGCCGCTCCGTCGTTTTTCAGCTCTTCGGCGTTGATTTGGGCGTGGCACGGCAGCGCCAGCAGCAGGTAGTCCGTCATTGAGGCCGCCTTCGCCAGGCGTTCCTGCTGCATGGTCAGTTCTCCGGTAAACGTCACCGGAATCCCCAACAACAGGATATCGTAATGATCGTTAGCCAGCGCGGAGAAGGTCGGGCTGTAGATGACCTCCAGCGGCGTGCTGCTTAATACATCAAGCGTACACTGCGCCGCCGCGGCGTTCGGTTCCACATAGGCCAGACGCATCCCTTTCAGGCAGCCGGTGACCGGGCCGTCGGTCTGCACGTTCGGGTTAAGATCAAGGTTGATATGGAACCAGAAGGTTGAGCCCCGGTTAGGCTGGCTATGGAAGGAGATATCGCCTCCCATCTCTTTCACCAGCTTTTGGGTGATCACCAGCCCCAGGCCCGTTCCGCCGTGACGACGGGAAATGCTCGCATCGGCCTGGCGGAAAGCCTGGAACAGACGCGTCTGATCGCGCTCCGGAATACCGATGCCGGTATCCCGGATCTGCACTTCAATCTGGACTTTGTTATTACTGAGCGCCCTTTTTTCGACCAGAATGTCGATGTTGCCGCTCTCGGTGAACTTAATCGCGTTGCCCACCAGATTGGTAATGACCTGTTGCAGGCGCAGCGGGTCGCCAATGACGTTATCCGGCACATCATTTTTAATATTGAGCGTCAGTTCCAGACCCTTATCATGCGATGAGTGGGCAAGAAGCGTGACCACGTCATCCAGCGTGCTGCGCAGCGGGAAGGGAATACTCTCCAGAATCAGCTTGCCCGCTTCCAGCTTCGAGAAGTCCAGTACGTCGTTAATAATGGTCAGCAGGTTGTTGGCTGAGCGTTCAATGGTATGCAGATGGTCACGCTGGGTCGGGTTCAGCTCGCTTTTGAGCGTCAGACGGGTGAAGCCAATCACCCCGTTCAGCGGCGTGCGCAGCTCGTGCGACATGTTCGCCAGGAACTCAGACTTAATACGTGCCGCCTCCTGCGCACGTTTTTTCGCCAGATCCAGCTCCACGTTCTGGATCTCCATCTGCTCCAGCGTTTCGCGCAGGTCAGAGGTGGCCTGGTCAACGTTGTGCTGCATCTCTTCGTGATAAGCCGCCAGCGACATCGCCATTGAGTTGATGCCATTTTTCAGCATATCCAGCTCGCCGAGCATAAAGCCTTCCACGCGGCTGTCGAGCTGACCCCGGCGGATCCGGTCAACGGTATTCACCATGTTGCGGATAGGCCCCGTGACGTCGCGCATCAGTCGCCAGCCGAAGATCAGCGCGATGCCGATACAGAACAGCATCATCACGCCGGAGATGAATATTTCTTTGTACTGCTGGAGCCGTACCGACTTAAGATCCAGCTCCAGCGCCACATATCCCAGCATATTATTGCTGGACTTCGCATCGGACTGGGCGGATTCATCGGGTGAATAGCTTTCGGAGATAATCGGCGTGCGCAGGATCATGATATCGCCGCGCCGCAACACCGTAAGGTGACGCGGGAAGGGGGTACCATCCGGGATTTTCAGCGACGTGGGATCCAGATGGAAATTCGAGGTGACGAACAGACGGTTATGCTCATCGTAAACGGAAATGGCGCGCACAATCTCTGAATGACGGCGGTGCAGCACGCTGATTAACTGACCAATGGATTCACGGTTTTGCAGGTTCATACCGTACTCGCTGGAGACGGCCAGCGGTTCGATAATGCTGGCCCCGGCATCTTCAAGCTGTCTCTGCAAATCGTTATAGCGATGCACCACAAAGAAAATGCTCAGCAGCAAACCGATGAGAACGGTAGGAGCGAGGATCAAAATCATCATGCGCGCGCGCAGGCTGTAGTTGGTCATGGAGTTCCGTTATGGGACAATCAGGCTAATTATGTTTATTTGAGAACAATCTCGGCGATGGCGCAATTCTACTCTGCAAAACGACGCGTGACGACGCGTCAGATCATAACTGTTGAAGCCACGGACCTCGATCCTTTTGGACAGGGGGTGGCGCGTCACAAGGGTAAGACACTGTTTATCACAGGTTTGCTGCCAGGAGAACGCGCAGATATTACGCTGACGGAAGAAAAACGTCAGTATGCGCGCGGTCAGGTCAAGCGCCGTCTTAATGATAGCCCGGAGCGCGTGATGCCTCGCTGCCCCCATTTTGGCGTCTGCGGTGGCTGCCAGCAACAGCATGCCAGCACAGAATTACAGCAAAAAAGTAAAAGCAGCGCGCTGGCCCGCCTGGTCGGACACGACGTGAATGACATCATTGCCGATCGGCCCTGGGGCTACCGTCGCCGCGCTCGCCTGAGCCTCAGCTACCAGTCCAAAACCGAGCGGCTGGAGATGGGTTTTCGCAAAGCCGGCTCCAGCGATATCGTCTCTGTCACGCAGTGCCCTGTTTTGGTGCCCCATCTTGAGGCGTTGCTCCCGGACGTGCACCACTGTCTTGCATCGCTGGATGGCGTGCGTTCGCTGGGCCATGTCGAACTGGTGCTGGCCAACAGTGGCCCGCTGATGGTACTGCGCCACACCGCGCCGCTGTCAAAGGCAGATCGCGAAAAACTGGAACGCTTTTCGCATTCTCATGAGCTTGCGCTTTTCCTCGCGCCGCAAAGCGAGATACTTGAGCAGGTCAGCGGAGAAGCGCCCTGGTATGCGTCAGACGGGCTACGCTTAACGTTCAGCCCGCGGGATTTTATCCAGGTTAACGACGGCGTGAACCAGCAGATGGTAGCGAACGCGCTGGCGTGGCTGGACGTACATCCCACCGATCGGGTGCTCGATCTGTTCTGCGGTATGGGGAACTTTACCCTGCCGCTGGCCCGCAAAGCAGCAAGCGTGGTCGGGGTGGAAGGCGTTGAGGCGCTGGTGGTGAAAGGCCAGGAAAACGCCCAACAGAACGGCTTGCAAAATGTGACATTCTTTCATCAAAATCTTGAGGATGATGTTACTCAGCAACCGTGGGCTAAGCAGGGCTTTGATAAGATCCTGCTCGATCCGGCGCGCGCAGGTGCGCCGGGCGTGATGCAGCATATAATTAAACTCGCGCCTGAACGCGTGGTCTATGTTTCCTGTAACCCGGCGACGCTTGCCCGTGACAGCGAAGCATTATTGAGCGGGGGTTACCAGATTCGACGTCTGGCAATGCTGGACATGTTCCCGCACACTGGTCATCTGGAATCGATGGTGTTGTTCGAGCACATCTAATGAGTTTGGCTTGTCGACTTCGACAGGCCCTTGTCCCTAAAGGAGAGGACGATGGTTGCGGTAAGAAGTGCACATTTAAATAAAGCTGGTGAGTTTGACCCTCAAAAATGGATCGCAAGTCTGGGGATTTCCAGCCAGCAGTCGTGTGAACGCTTAACCGAAACCTGGGCCTATTGTTTACGCACAACGCAGGGGCATCCGGACGCTGAACTGCTGTTGTGGCGCGGCGTGGAGATGGTTGAAATTCTCTCCATGCTGAACATGGACATCGAAACGCTACAGGCCGCACTGCTGTTCCCCCTGGCGGACGCCGACGTGGTGACGGAAGACGTCCTGCGTGAAAGCGTCGGCCAGTCCGTCGTGGCGCTCATCCACGGCGTGCGTGACATGGCAGCCATTCGTCAGCTTAAAGCCGCGCAAACGGACTCTGTCTCTTCCGAGCAGGTGGATAACGTCCGTCGCATGCTGCTGGCGATGGTAGATGATTTCCGCTGCGTGGTTATCAAGCTGGCCGAACGGGTTGCCCATCTGCGTGAAGTGAAGGATGCGCCGGAAGACGAGCGCGTCCTGGCCGCTAAAGAGTGTACGAATATCTATGCGCCGCTGGCGAACCGTCTCGGTATCGGGCAACTGAAGTGGGAGCTGGAAGATTACTGCTTCCGCTACCTGCATCCGGCGGAATACAAACGCATTGCAAAATTGCTGCACGAACGCCGCATTGACCGCGAGCACTATATCGAGGAATTTGTCGGCGGGCTGCGCCAGTCGATGAAAGAGGAGAATGTGCGCGCCGAGGTTTACGGGCGTCCGAAGCACATCTACAGCATCTGGCGCAAAATGCAGAAGAAACACCTCGCCTTTGACGAGCTGTTTGACGTGCGCGCCGTACGTATCGTGGCGGAGCGTCTTCAGGACTGCTATGCCGCGCTGGGGATAGTGCATACTCACTTCCGCCATCTGCCGGATGAGTTCGATGACTACGTCGCCAACCCCAAACCAAACGGCTATCAGTCTATTCATACCGTGGTGCTCGGCCCTGGCGGCAAAACGGTGGAAATTCAGATCCGTACCAAACAGATGCACGAAGACGCCGAGCTGGGCGTGGCGGCGCACTGGAAATACAAAGAGGGTACCTCCGGTGGCGGTCGCTCCGGTCACGAGGACCGTATCGCCTGGCTGCGTAAGCTGATTGCGTGGCAGGAAGAGATGGCCGACTCCGGCGAAATGCTCGACGAAGTGCGCAGTCAGGTCTTCGACGATCGCGTCTACGTCTTTACCCCGAAAGGGGATGTTGTTGATTTGCCGGCAGGCTCTACGCCGCTCGATTTTGCCTACCACATCCACAGCGATGTGGGACACCGTTGCATCGGGGCGAAGATCGGCGGACGTATCGTACCGTTTACCTACCAGCTCCAGATGGGCGATCAGATTGAAATCATCACCCAGAAGCAGCCAAACCCAAGCCGCGACTGGTTGAATCCGAACCTCGGTTACGTTACCACCAGCCGTGGGCGCTCTAAAATTCACGCCTGGTTCCGTAAGCAGGATCGTGACAAGAACATCCTTGCCGGTCGCCAGATCCTGGACGACGAGCTGGAACATATTGGCATCAGCCTGAAAGAAGCGGAGAAATTCCTGCTGCCGCGCTACAACTTCAACGAGCTCGACGAACTGTTAGCGGCGATTGGTGGCGGCGATATCCGCCTGAACCAGATGGTGAACTTCCTGCAAGCGCAGTTCAACAAGCCAAGCGCAGCGGAGCAGGATGCGGCAGCGCTGAAACAACTCCAGCAGAAAACCTACGCTCCGCAGCAGCGCAGCAAGGACAATGGCCGCGTGGTGGTTGAAGGGGTGGGTAACCTCATGCACCATATTGCCCGCTGCTGCCAGCCGATCCCGGGAGACGATATTGTCGGCTTTATCACCCAGGGGCGCGGGATCTCGATTCACCGCTCCGACTGCGATCAGCTTGCAGAGCTGCAATCGCATGCGCCGGAACGTATCGTGGAAGCCGTCTGGGGGGAGAGCTACTCGGCGGGTTACTCGCTGGTGGTGCGCGTCACTGCCAACGACCGCAGCGGCCTGCTGCGCGACATCACCACCATTCTCGCCAACGAGAAGGTCAACGTGCTGGGCGTTGCCAGCCGCAGCGATACCCGCGAGCAGCTTGCCACCATCGATATGACTATCGAAATCTATAACCTTCAGGTGCTGGGCCGCGTACTCGGCAAACTGAATCAGGTGCCGGATGTGATTGACGCGCGTCGTCTGCACGGCGGCTAAACATCCTCTTCTGTAGGCCGGGTAAGGCAACGCCGCCACCCGGCTCAGGCATTTAATGGAATCTGTTATGACTCAAATCGACCGCCTGCTTGGCATCATGAAACGCCTGCGCGACCCGGAAAACGGCTGCCCGTGGGATAAAGAGCAGACTTTCGCCACCATTGCGCCTTACACGCTGGAAGAGACCTACGAAGTGCTGGACGCGATTTCGCGCGAAGATTTCGACGACCTGCGCGGTGAGCTGGGCGACCTGCTGTTCCAGGTTGTGTTCTACGCGCAGATGGCGCAGGAAGAGGGGCGCTTTAACTTTGACGATATCTGCGCCGCTATCAGCGACAAGCTGGAGCGTCGTCATCCGCATATTTTTGGCGATGCCTCCGCAGGCAACAGTGCGGAAGTGCTGGCGCGCTGGGAGCAGATAAAAAGCGCCGAACGCGCTGAAAAATCCCAGCACTCGGCGCTGGACGACATTCCCCTGAACCTTCCCGCGCTGATGCGCGCGCGCAAAATTCAAAAGCGCTGCTCGGCGGTAGGGTTTGACTGGAACTCTCTCGGCCCGGTGCTGGAAAAAGTGCACGAAGAGATCGACGAAGTGATGCATGAAGCGCAGCAGGCCGTTGTGGATGAAGCAAAGCTGGAAGAGGAGATGGGCGATCTGCTGTTTGCGACCGTCAACCTTTCGCGCCACCTCGGTGTAAAAGCGGAAACCGCCCTGCAAAAAGCGAACATTAAATTCGAACGACGCTTTCGCGAAGTTGAGCGGATTGTGGCCTCGCGCGGCCTGGAAATGAGCGGGATTGACCTCGACGCGATGGAAGAAGTCTGGCAGGAAGTAAAACGCCAGGAACATGATCTCTAACGAGATTTTGCGATCAAGCGCAATTTGTGTGATTTTTTAAATGACAAGCGCTTGATTTGCGTCAAAAACATTTACCCAAAAGGGGCTATTTTCTCACTCCTTATGTTTGTCATGGCCTGGAGTGGAGACGGAGAATGAAAGTTTGTGGCGCTCGTCGTGTTCGGGTATACTACTTTCCCGTCCTGGTTATTCCATCGTTTCACCCTAACTTCTCAGGTTCAGCATGACAACGAACTATATTTTTGTGACCGGCGGGGTCGTATCCTCTCTGGGTAAAGGCATTGCCGCAGCCTCCCTCGCAGCCATTCTTGAAGCCCGTGGCCTCAATGTGACCATGATGAAACTGGATCCGTACATCAACGTCGATCCTGGCACCATGAGCCCAACCCAACACGGGGAAGTGTTCGTTACTGAAGACGGCGCTGAAACCGATCTGGATCTTGGCCACTACGAGCGTTTCATCCGTACCAAAATGACCCGTCGTAACAACTTTACGACTGGCCGTATCTACTCTGACGTTCTGCGTAAAGAGCGCCGTGGTGACTACCTGGGCGCGACCGTGCAGGTCATCCCACACATCACTAACGCCATTAAAGAGCGTGTCCTTGCCGGTGGCGAAGGGCATGACGTTGTGCTGGTTGAAATCGGCGGTACCGTAGGGGATATCGAATCCCTGCCGTTCCTCGAAGCGATTCGTCAGCTGGCGGTAGATATTGGTCGTGAGCACGCGCTGTTCATGCACCTGACGCTGGTGCCTTACATGGCGGCAGCAGGTGAAGTGAAAACCAAACCGACTCAGCACTCTGTTAAAGAGCTGCTCTCCATCGGTATTCAGCCTGACATCCTGGTTTGCCGTTCCGATCGCGCGATTCCGGCGAACGAACGCGCGAAAATTGCATTGTTCTGTAACGTGCCTGAAAAAGCCGTTATTTCAATGAAAGATGTCGATTCCATTTATAAAATCCCGGGCCTGTTGAAATCACAGGGTCTGGACGATTATATTTGTAAACGATTCAGCTTGAACTGTCCGGAAGCTAACCTGTCTGAATGGGAGCAGGTGATTTACGAAGAAGCCAATCCGGGCGGCGAAGTGACTATCGGTATGGTCGGCAAGTACATCGAACTGCCGGATGCCTATAAGTCAGTTATCGAAGCGCTGAAACACGGTGGTCTGAAGAATCGCGTCTCTGTGATCATCAAGCTGATTGATTCACAGGATGTGGAGACGCGCGGCGTTGAAATTCTTAAAGATCTGGATGCTATCCTCATCCCTGGCGGCTTCGGCTACCGTGGTGTTGAAGGCAAGATCGCCACTGCACGCTATGCGCGTGAAAACAATATTCCATACCTCGGTATCTGCCTGGGTATGCAGGTTGCGCTGATTGAATTTGCGCGCAACGTAGCGGGAATGGAAAACGCGAACTCTACGGAATTTGTGCCAGACTGTAAGTACCCTGTTGTGGCGCTGATTACGGAATGGCGCGACGAAGACGGTAACGTCGAAGTCCGTACCGAGAAGAGCGATCTGGGTGGCACCATGCGTCTTGGCGCACAGGCCTGCCAGCTGTCCGACGATAGCGTGGTACGCAAGCTGTACGGCGAGCCGGTCATCACCGAGCGCCATCGTCACCGCTATGAAGTCAACAACATGTTGTTGAAACAAATTGAAGCTGCGGGTCTGCGTGTTGCGGGCCGTTCCGGGGATGATCAGTTAGTCGAGATCATCGAAGTGCCTAACCATCCGTGGTTCGTGGCCTGCCAATTCCACCCGGAATTTACTTCAACGCCGCGTGACGGGCATCCGCTGTTTGCAGGCTTCGTGAAAGCCGCCAGCGAGTACCAGAAGCGTCAGGCGAAGTAAAAAAAGTTAGAACGGCAACGCGTACCTTTGGTACGCGTTGTTTGTCTGGAGTTTTAGTTTAACTTGTACTGAGGAAAATCTAATGTCCAAAATCGTTAAAGTCATCGGTCGTGAAATCATCGACTCCCGTGGTAACCCGACCGTTGAAGCTGAAGTTCATCTGGAAGGTGGTTTCGTCGGTATGGCAGCGGCTCCATCAGGTGCTTCTACAGGTTCCCGCGAAGCGCTGGAACTGCGTGATGGCGACAAATCCCGTTTCATGGGCAAAGGCGTACTGAAAGCGGTTGGCGCTGTTAACGGTCCTATTGCTCAGGCTATCGTTGGCAAAGATGCTAAAGATCAGGCTGGCATCGACAAGATCATGATCGATCTGGACGGTACTGAAAACAAATCTAACTTCGGTGCGAACGCAATCCTGGCCGTTTCCCTGGCGAACGCCAAAGCGGCAGCGGCAGCTAAAGGCATGCCACTGTTCGAGCACATCGCTGAACTGAACGGCACCCCAGGCAAATACTCCATGCCTGTACCAATGATGAACATCATCAACGGTGGTGAGCACGCAGACAACAACGTTGATATTCAGGAATTCATGATTCAGCCAGTTGGCGCGAAAACCCTGAAAGAAGCGGTACGTATGGGTTCTGAAGTGTTCCACAACCTGGCTAAAGTTCTGAAAGCTAAAGGCATGAACACGGCTGTTGGTGACGAAGGCGGCTACGCGCCAAACCTGGGTTCTAACGCAGAAGCACTGGCTGTTATCGCTGAAGCAGTTAAAGCAGCAGGCTACGAGCTGGGCAAAGACATCACCCTGGCGATGGACTGCGCAGCATCTGAATTCTACAAAGACGGTAAATACGTTCTGGCTGGCGAAGGCAACAAAGCGTTCACCTCTGAAGAGTTCACCCACTTCCTGGAAGACCTGACCAAACAGTACCCAATCGTTTCTATCGAAGACGGTCTGGACGAGTCTGACTGGGATGGTTTCGCATACCAGACCAAAGTACTGGGCGACAAAATCCAGCTGGTTGGTGACGATCTGTTCGTAACCAACACCAAGATCCTGAAAGAAGGCATCGAGAAAGGCATCGTTAACTCCATCCTGATCAAATTCAACCAGATCGGTTCTCTGACCGAAACGCTGGCTGCGATCAAAATGGCGAAAGACGCTGGCTACACCGCGGTTATCTCTCACCGTTCTGGCGAAACTGAAGACGCTACCATCGCTGACCTGGCTGTTGGTACCGCTGCTGGCCAGATCAAAACCGGTTCTATGAGCCGTTCTGACCGTGTTGCTAAATACAACCAGCTGATTCGTATCGAAGAAGCGCTGGGCGAAAAAGCACCTTACAACGGTCGTAAAGAGATCAAAGGCCAGGCATAAGCCTGAACCTTCGTTCTTATGAAAAAACCCGCTTCGGCGGGTTTTTTGTTTTCTATAGCAGAAGCGGCAACGTGGCGCTTGCCGTTTGCTGGCTAACGTCACCGTAATGGCTGTCTACTGCAATAAGGGAAGTGGTTAGCAGTTCAACCAGCAGCATCACGCCAACCTTGGCATTGAGCGCACCCGCGCTCAGCGGTCCCTCGGGTTTGGCTGCAACCAGCTGTAAATCGCTCAGGGAGGCCAGCGGGCTGCGGGGCGTATTGCTGAGCGCCAGTACCTTAACGCCGCGCTTGCGAGCGAGTTTCACCACGTGAAGCAGATCCCGTGTAGAGCCGGAACTTGAGATGGCCACCACCAGCGTCTCTTTCGAGAGCGTCGTCGCATTCATGGCGGCGCGATGCATATCGCTAAACAGCTGTGCAGGTTTGCCGAGTCGCAGCAGCTTGTAATGCAAATACTCCCCCAGAATCGCGCTGGCCGCCACTCCGTAAATTTGCACTGACTGCGCCTGATGCAGGGCCAGTGTCGCCTGTTCAAGCTGGGCCCGGTCGAGGAGTTTTGCGGTATCTTGCAGCGCCTGGACAGACTCATCCACCACGTTATCTATTGCATCTCCTGCCTGACGCTCCGGCAAACCCTGCTGAATATCCAGCGCAAGCGCCATTTTAAATTCGTTATATCCCTTACAGCCCAGCGTGCGGCAAAGGCGTGTGACGCTGGCCTCGCTGGTGCCGCTTTCACGCGCCAGCTCGGTGATCGTCAGGTAGAGCACCCTGGCAGGATCGTTGAGGACAAACTCCCCCAGTTTTTGTTGCGTTGGGCTGTACCCGGAAGCCTCCTGGCGTAGCTTCAGCAGCAGGTTTTCATGGTCCGACATGCTAGATCCTTAATGCGTTTCTCTGCCAACTAGTGTGGCGGAAAGCGGGGGAGAGATGCCAGTCATTTCGAAAAAGTATGATCGGTGTCCTGGTTTTTGGTGGTAATTTTCACAGTTAAAAATATATATGGTAAAAATTTTCATCAATAACCAGGGGGATAAAAAAATGATGCAAATGTTCAGCGGAGCGTCTTCCGGCGGATGGTTTGAAAAAGCGCAGCGCTTCGGCAAATCCTTTATGTTACCCATCGCCATACTGCCCGCAGCAGGTCTGTTGCTGGGGATCGGCGGGGCGCTATCGAATCCGAATACGCTTACTGCGTATCCATTTTTAGACGTTGGCTGGCTACAGGCCATCTTTACCATCATGAGCAGCGCAGGCTCGATTGTGTTTGCAAACCTGTCGGTACTGTTTGCTGTTGGGGTCGCCGTTGGGCTGGCGAAAAATGATAAAGGCACGGCAGGGCTGGCGGCGTTGCTCGCTTATCTGGTGATGAATGCCACTATCAATGCGCTGCTGATCCTGACCGGAAAACTGGCGCATGAGAACCCGGGCGCCGTAGGGCAGGGCATGACGCTGGGTATTCAGACGCTTGAAACGGGCGTGTTTGGTGGGGTAGTTATTGGGCTGGTGACCTGCGCACTGCATCATCGATTTAATAAAATCGCGCTTCCGCAATTCATGGGCTTTTTTGGCGGCTCACGCTTCGTTCCCATTATCAGCTCACTGGCAGCGATACTCGTCGGCGCGCTGATGACCGTGGTCTGGCCGCATTTCCAGAAGCTGATCTTTGGCCTCGGCGGGCTGGTGGATGCCACCGGCTATCTGGGGACGTTGCTGTACGGCTTCATCCTGCGCATGCTTGGCCCGTTTGGTCTGCACCACATTTTCTATCTTCCGTTCTGGACCACCGCGCTTGGCGGCAGTGAAATTGTTAACGGTCACCTGGTTGAGGGCACGCAGCGGATCTTCTTCGCCCAGCTCGCCGACCCGAACACGCAGCATTTCTATGAGGGCACGTCGCGCTTCATGTCCGGGCGCTTTATTACCATGATGTTTGGTCTGCTCGGCGCCTGCCTTGCGATGTACCACACGGCCAGGCCGGAGAACAAAAAGCGGGTTGCCGGGCTGCTGCTCTCTGCGGCATTAACCTCATTCCTGACGGGAATTACCGAGCCCATAGAGTTCTCATTCCTGTTTATTGCCCCGGTGCTGTACGTCATTCATGCGCTGTTCGACGGGCTGGCGTTCATGCTCGCGCACATGCTGCACATCACCATCGGACAAACATTCTCCGGCGGGTTTATTGATTTCGTGCTGTTCGGCATTTTGCAGGGTGAAGCGAAAACTAACTGGATGTTCGTCCCGCTGGTGGGCGTACCGTGGTTCTTCCTTTACTACTGTACCTTCCGTTATCTGATCAAACGTTTTGATTTTGCCACGCCGGGCCGTGAAAAGGAGGCGTTGGCTGACGAGGCTACCCTGCCGCAAAGCGAGCGCGCCGCGGCGGTGATCGCCGGGCTGGGAGGAAAAGACAATCTGGATGACGTTGACTGCTGCGCCACGCGCCTTCGCGTCACGGTGAAAGACGGTAGCAAAGTCAATGAATCTGCACTGAAAGCGACCGGCGCCCGCGGCGTAATCGTCCGCGGCAACGGTGTCCAGGTCATCTATGGACCGCACGTCACCATTATCAAAAACGAAGTAGAAGAGATCTTATCGTAATGAAAACTGTACTGGATAACCTGAAAGGAAAACTGGTCGTCTCCTGCCAGGCGCTGGAAAACGAACCGCTGCACAGCCCGTTTATTATGTCGCGAATGGCGCTGGCGGCGGCCCAGGGCGGTGCCGCTGCGATCCGCGCCAATAGCGTGGTGGATATTGAGGCTATCAAAGGGCTGGTCTCACTGCCGGTAATCGGCATCATCAAACGAGACTATCCGGACAGCGAGGTGTTCATCACCGCAACGCTCAAAGAAGTGGATGAGTTGATGGCGGTCGGCCCGGAGATCGTTGCGCTGGATGCGACCGCCCGGAAACGGCCCGGTGGCGGATCGCTGGACATGCTGATCGCGCAGATCCGCACCCGTTACCCTTCGCTGCTGCTGATGGCGGATATTGCCACCGTGCAGGAGGCCGTGGCCGCGCAGGCGCTGGGGTTTGATTGCGTCGGAACCACCCTTTACGGTTATACGGCGGAGACTGCGGGCCATTCGCTACCGGAAAATGACTGCGCGTTTTTGAAAGAGGTGCTGTCTGCCGTCACGATCCCCGTGATTGCTGAAGGTAACGTGGATACGCCTGAACGCGCGGCCAGGTGTCTGGCGCTGGGGGGGCACACGGTTGTCGTCGGCGGGGCGATCACCCGACCACAGCAAATTACGGAACGGTTTATGGCGGCAATTGGCGCGCAAAGCACCGATGGAGCATGATCATCTGACGGGGATCTGCGATACTTATCGTTTATCCCCTTAACAGAGTTGACTATGCAGTACCCGATTAACGAGATGTTCCAGACCCTGCAAGGCGAGGGTTACTTTACCGGCGTTCCCGCTATCTTTATTCGTTTACAGGGATGCCCGGTTGGCTGCGCCTGGTGTGATACCAAACATACGTGGGATAAGCTCGCAGATCGGGAAGTGTCGCTGTTCAGCATTCTGGCGAAAACCAAAGAGAGCGATAAATGGGGCGCGGGCAGCGCGGAAGATCTGCTTGCCATTATTGGTCGTCAGGGCTGGACGGCGCGGCATGTGGTGATCACCGGCGGGGAACCCTGCATTCACGATCTGATGCCGCTCACCGAACTGCTCGAGAAGAACGGCTATAGCTGTCAGATCGAAACCAGCGGCACCCATGAAGTGCGCTGCTCCCATTCAACGTGGGTCACGGTTTCACCAAAAGTGAATATGCGCGGCGGGTATGACGTACTGTCGCAGGCGCTTGAGCGTGCTGATGAGATCAAACATCCGGTGGGGCGCGTGCGTGACATCGAAGCGCTGGATGAACTGCTGGCGACGCTGACGGACGAAAAGCAGCGCGTGATCGCGCTACAGCCTATCAGCCAGAAAGACGATGCGACCCGTCTGTGCATTGAAACCTGTATCGCCCGCAACTGGCGGCTGTCGATGCAGACGCACAAATATCTGAACATTGCCTGATACTTTTGTGGCCCCGCTTAACGCGGGGCTTTTGTTGTTGGCAGTAAAGCCCAGGTCACGACTGCCGACCCAAGGCAAATCGCACTGTTGAAAAGCAAGGCATACTGCGCGGCACTGGCCGTTCCCATCGGCAGCCATAGCGCGTACAGCGATGCGGTGACCGCGATACCCATTGCGCCGCCCAGGGAACTGCCCATCTTATAGATCCCAGAAGCCACCCCCACTTTGTTTTCAGGGGCATTCATTACCGCCGTGTCCGTTGAGGGCGTGGCGTAACATCCGAGCCCCAGCCCAAATAAAATATTGCTCAGAAAAACGGTAACAATGTAGACCTCTTTGCTTAAGAAGGTGCATGAAATCAGCGAAATACCTGTTGCGGTCAGCAGCGGGCCGGTCATCATCGGCAGCCTGGCGCCATAGCGCTGAAGCAGTTTTTCACCCACCCGGATCATCGCCAGTACGGTAACCAGATACCCCAGCGTCATCATGCCGGTCTGTAGCGGTGACAGATGATGGCCCTGCTGCAACCAGATGCTGGCGATCATCATGGTGCCAATGCAGCCGTTGAGCAGGAAATTTGAGAATACCGAGGCGCTATAGGCCCGGTTTTTAAACAGGGCGAAATCGATCAGCGCCGCATCGCCTTTCCGCCGCCCGGTAACGATAAAGCACATCAGTGCAATCACGGCTCCACACAGTACAAGAAGCGATAAACTGCTGCTCCAGCCCCAGCTGTGTCCTTTGCTGATAAACAGATTGAACAGCACCAGCATAAGGACAAAACTCACCAGGCCGCTGATATCCAGTTTGTGTCGACACGCATCAGGGCTGCGGCTTTCCGGCGTGGCGCGGATAAGCAATAGCGCGACCAGAGCCACCACCATCGACAGAATAAAAATCCAGCGCCAGCCCAGCGTGGTGGCGATGGCGCCTCCCACAAACGAGCTCAGGCCACTCCCGCCCCATGAACCGATAACCCAGAAACTAATTGCGCGCTGGCGTGCTTTACCTTCATACCAGGTTTTAATCAGCGCCAGCGTGGCGGGCATAATGCAGGCCGCTGATAGCCCCTGTATCGCTCGTCCCAACAGAAACAGGACGGGCTCCCATGAAATGAACAGCAGACCACTCCCGATCATGCTCAGGATCAGGCCAATCATGGTCAGGCGCATGCGCCCATACTTATCGGCAAACCCACCGCAGGCGACGACAAAACAGCCGCTGAACAACGCGCTCAGGCTGACGGCCAGCGTAAGGGTTTCGAGGGCAATATCGAGGCTATTCTGCATGGCCGGAACCACGTTGATAACCGACTGGGCAAACAGCCAGAATGTCAGAACGCTCATGACGATACCCGCCAGCAGCCGATCGTTACCGGCGTAGGCGGATGCGCCTGTCAGGGAAACGGTACTCATAGTGCAGCCCTCCCGGGAAGGTGCGAATCAGCGCAGATAGTGTTCGGTCAGTGCGGCCCACAGCGCCGCGCCGGTGAGGAGAATGTTGTCGTTAAAGTCGTAGCCCGGGTTATGTACCATGCAGCGGTCAGGCTCATCCCCGGCGCCAAGCGTGAAATAGCATCCATTGGGATTTTTCTCGAGCATGAAAGCAAAGTCCTCGCTGCCCATAAACGCATTGACCTCCGCGACGGCATCCTGACCGAACAGATCGGTGGCGACGCTGCGCACCATCTCGTTGGCTTGCGGATTGTTTTTCAGCACCGGGCTGCCGTTAATGTGTCGAATGGTGGCCGTCGCATTGAAACTTTCCGCCTGTGCAACGGCGATATCATGGATACGCTGTAGCACGGTTTGCCGCACGCTTTCATCCAGCGTGCGCACGGTAAGTTTCATCAATACTTTGTCGTTGATAATGTTAGGGGCGTGCCCGGCCTGAATGCTGCCTACGGTAACGACGGCTGGCTGGAAGGGGGTAATGTTGCGCGAAACAATGGACTGCAACGCGATAGTGATATGACAGGCAACCAGGGTGGCGTCAACGGTATGTTCTGGCACCGCGCCGTGACCACCCACGCCGTTAACCTCAATATGAAGGGTGTCGGAAGAGGCCATCATGGCGCCATCGCGCAGACCAATTTTTCCGAGGGGCTGTGACGGCATATTGTGTAGACCAAAGATGTGGTCGCAGGGGAACAGGTCAAACAAACCGTCCTCTACCATAACGCGTCCGCCATACAGAAGTTCTTCCGCGGGCTGAAAAATAAGGTGCAGCGTGCCGTTAAAATTACGGGTGCGTGCCAGGTACTCCGCTGCATACAGGAGCGTTGTGGTGTGGCCGTCATGACCGCAGCCGTGGAATTTACCCTCAACGGTACTGCTCCACGCCTTGCCGTTGTTTTCCTGCATTGGCAGCGCATCCATATCGGCGCGCAGACCCAGGCGTTTATGCCCGTTACCCACCTTCAGTGTGCCGACCACACCGGTTTTCGCCAGGCCGCGATGAACCTCATATCCCCATTCCTGAAGCAGCGCTGCAACGCGATCGCTCGTGTTGTGCTCCTCAAAACCAATTTCAGGATGCTGATGAAAATAGTGACGTAATTCAGTGAACCGGGCTTCGTTGCCACGCAGAGCTTCGATAATTGGATGTGTCATTTTTGTTATCCTTTTTCTGCCAAACGATGATAATTTCGAGTCTATGACGATCGTCCCGCCTGAAAATGCATTTTTTTGTTGTAAAGCGACGGCTTTATTTTGATTGTTTTTCATACAATTCAGTTATGACAAAAAAGATCAGGTCATTTTTTGTCTTTGGTGAGGGGTAAGATGGCGCAACGGGGAGATAAGTTTTGGATAGAGATTCAGGACATTCGCCACTGCGTGGAGGATGAAGGCGATACGCTAACGTTGCTCTGGGTGCTGGAAGGGCGGGCAGAGCTGAACACCGATGTGGGACATGACATCCTGGAGGCCAATACCCTTGCTATCATCAACCGTCATCGGCGCTGGCAGTTCACGAGCGAAACGGCAAATGTCACCCTGCGCGTAACCCTTTCCGGGCGCTGGGTCGTCCAGCTCTGCAATGATTTTTTTGCCCATGATTATGCTGTACCGGCAGAAGCCGGAGGCGTCTGGCCCCAATGCGATGCGCTTCGCGATCTGCTGCGCCAGCTTCTTGTGGTCACCCTCATCAACGACCCGCACCGCTACCGGCTGGAGGCGTACCGCTGGCTGAGCGAGATATTGCTGTTGCTGACCAGCCGCTTTCAACAGCCCGCCCGTATGCTGTCCCGGGAACTTTCCTCAGCGCACAGCAAACGCATCGCCCGGGTGATAGAGCGGATCAATGCCAGTTATTCCCGCCGTATTACGCTTGCGGAAATCGCCGCGAGTGAATATGTCTCTGAAGCCTGGCTCTCTCGTCTCTTTCGCAAGGAGGTGGGGATCAGTTTCATGCAGTACATCACCCACCTGCGGCTGGAAAAGGCGGCCGACGCTCTCCGGCTGACGAACCGACCGCTGCATCAGATTGCGCTTGAGCAGGGTTTCGCCAGCACGCGTATGATGAGCGATCGGTTCAGGCGTGTTCACAATATGTCTCCGGGTGAGTTTCGTAAGGCCCGGCGCCAGCACCCGGAGGCGGCACGTATTCGGACGGACAGGCGTGAGCAGCGCTATCCGGTCGCCGTGGACAAGCTGTTTAGCCTGCTCAATGAACCGGTGGCGCGCGGTTGGGGAGCCTCGCCGCTCATCGTTCATCCGCAGCAGGAGCAGAGCCTGGATCTTGAGCAGCTTAATCCTCTTTCTGCCTCGCTGCGCCGTATGCGGGTGGTCATTACCCTGCGTGAGCTCGACGATTTGCTGCGTGAGGACGTTCGACAAAATCTGGAGGCGATAAATGAGGCCATTCCCATTGAGGGGATTGATATCGCCGAACCTTTTCTCAGCAGTCGTCTGTTTGCCACCGGGTGGGATGACCCCCAGATGGCGGGCTACGCCTGCTGGTACAATCTGCATCAGCTCTTCACCTGGCTGGCAAAAAAGCAGTGGACGGTGCTACTGCACACCGGCGTAACGACCCGTCGCGATCTTCTTACCCGTTTTTTACAACAGTCGGTTAATCATTTTTCGCCAGAGATCACCGCGGGCTGGCACTTCGTCATGCACTGGTCAACACAGGCAAGTGAGGAGACCCGGGAGCAGGTCTGGCTGGCCCAGCAAAAGGCAATACGAACTTATCTTCCGCAGGCAAAGTTTGGTTTATGGCACCGATTTGCCCCCGTCAGCGCGGGCGTAAGCGACGATACCCTGTTCAGTTCAGCCATCCTGATGCAGGCCGATTTTCTTGCCTGTTCTGCCGATGCTAATGAACTTCTCGATCCCGCGCAGCTGGAGGCAACCCCTCTCTCTTCAACGGAAAATTATCCGATACTGAAGGTCCGCCAGATCCTCGCTGCCCTTCGCCTGCGTAAATGTTCGCTTCCCGTCTGGCTTCTCTCCTGGAATACCCTCACCGGCAACACACGGGCGACAAACGGCTGGTTTTTTCGTGGGGCGCTGCTGATGCAGAACCTGCTCGGGCTTTCGGAGCAGGTCTGGCTGGCGGGATTCTGGCTTAATTCGGGCCTTCAGGGAGAAGCTCGTGCGAACAACACCATCGATACCTCAAGCCTGGCGCTACAGTATAACCATGGTCTGCCGCGTCCGGTTTATTGGGTACTCTGGCTCTGGCAACGTCTGCGGGGCGAGGTGCTGGTCAATGATAAGCGTGTCCTGCTTACGCGCCATCGCAATGGTTATCAGCTGTTGCTGCGTAATGTGGTGGTTTTTAATCCGCTCCTTTCCAGTGAAGAAGCATTCATCCAGCGTTTTCGCCAGCAGTATCATTTACACCTGAAGGGAATGCGCGGTAAATGGCGAATTAAATGTCATCTGTTTGATCAGCACAACGGCGCGCTCTATCCGTTACTCGAAGGGGTTGGCAGCGAAAGCGGCCCTGATGAAGAGATGTGGCGCTGGATAGCGCATAAAGCGCGTCCAACGCTTTCCGTACGCGATGAACGCCTTTATGACGGCTGGCAACTGAGTGAATCACTGGAGAGTAATGCGCTGGTGCTCTACGAGTTTACGCCGCTCGTGCCTCGTGAGACCGCAACGGAGGAGATTCACTCCCCGCGGTAGACGCAGCCTGCCGTGCAGGTCTCTTTGATCATCACCGCGCTCAGCAGCGGAACCAGCGGTTTCATCTGATCCCAAATCCATTTCGCCAGCACTTCGCTGGTCGGGTTTTCAAGGCCCGGAATATCATTCAGATAGTAGTGATCGAGACGATCGTAGGTCGGCTTAAACGCAGCCTTCAGTTCGGCAAAGTCCATGATCCAGCCCGTATGGGGATCGACTTCACCGGTGATTTCAAGACGCACCATAAACGAGTGTCCATGCAGGCGGCCACATTTGTGTCCGGCAGGAACGTGTGGAAGGTGGTGTGCGGCTTCGAAGGTGAAATCTTTAAACAGTGTGGTGGACATCATAGCTCTCAGGAATGCGGAAAAAACCGCCGCATAGTACCGGAAAGCACAATTTTTATCATTAACTAAAACGGCTCTGAACGGTCACCGCCTCGTATTCATGGTGTTTATCGGCCTTTATTGTTTTATTTCAAATAGTTATTTAATCGCTTTTATCGTTAAGAACGATAACTAAAACAGGTTAGTCCATTTGGTTATTTATTATTTCCATCCCTTCTTTAATTGTTATTATCCCCGCCGTTAACCTTATCTTCAGTTTGGATTTATTCGCTTAAAGTCCGCTTTGCTACTGGAACATAACGACGCATGACAACACAGGCCCCACCTTCAAATTTGCTTCCCCTTAACCCGGAGCAACTGGCGCGCCTCCAGGCCGCGACTTCCGATTTTTCACCCACCCAGCTCGCCTGGGTCTCCGGCTATTTCTGGGGAATGCTCAATCAGCAGCCGGGTGCTGTGGCTGGCGTCCCGCCAACGGCCGTTGAAATTCCTGCCATCACGCTTATCTCCGCTTCGCAAACGGGTAATGCCCGTCGTGTGGCCGAAGCGCTGCGTGATGACCTGCTCGCCGCGAAGCTGAACGTTAACCTGGTCAACGCCGGGGATTATAAATTCAAACAGATCGCGTCAGAAAAACTGCTGGTGGTGGTGGCGTCAACGCAGGGGGAAGGTGAGCCTGCGGAAGAAGCCGTCGCGCTGCATAAGTTCCTGTTCTCGAAAAAAGCGCCCAGGCTGGAGGGCACCGCCTTTGCCGTCTTCGGCCTCGGTGATACGTCCTATGAATTTTTCTGCCAGTCCGGTAAAGACTTCGACAGCAAGCTGGCGGAGCTGGGTGCAGAGCGCCTGCTGGATCGCGTAGACGCTGATGTCGAATACCAGGCCGCCGCCGCCGAATGGCGGACGCGCATCGTTGAGGTGCTGAAGGCCCGCGTCCCGAAAGAGACGCCAGCGCAAGCCGCCGTTACCGCAGCGGGCACCGTCAACGAAATCCACACCAGCCCTTACACGAAAGAGGCGCCGCTGACGGCGAGCCTGTCGGTAAACCAGAAAATCACGGGCCGTGATTCGGAAAAAGACGTGCGCCATATCGAAATCGATCTCGGTGACTCCGGCCTGCGTTATCAGCCTGGCGATGCGCTGGGCGTCTGGTATCAGAACGATCCGGCGCTGGTGAAAGAGCTGGTCGAGCTGCTGTGGCTGAAAGGCACGGAGCCGGTCCAGGTGGAAGGTAAAACCTTACCGCTCTCTGAGGCGCTTCAGTGGCATTTCGAGCTGACGGTGAACACCGCCAATATCGTTGAAAACTACGCCACCTTAACGCGCAGCGAGTCCCTTCTGCCGCTGGTGGGGGACAAAGTGAAGTTACAGCATTACGCCGCGACGACGCCGATTGTCGACATGGTGCGTTTCTCCCCGGCACAGCTGGATGCCGACGCGCTGATCGGCCTGCTGCGTCCGCTGACGCCGCGTCTTTACTCCATCGCCTCCTCACAGGCGGAAGTGGAAAACGAAGTCCACATCACCGTTGGCGTGGTGCGTTACGACATCGAAGGCCGCGCGCGGGCGGGCGGGGCGTCGGGCTTCCTGGCCGACCGCGTGGAAGAAGAGGGCGAGGTGCGCGTCTTTATCGAACACAACGACAACTTCCGCCTGCCGGCAAACCCGGAAACGCCGGTGATCATGATTGGCCCGGGCACCGGCATCGCACCGTTCCGCGCCTTTATGCAGCAGCGTGCAGCGGACGAGGCGCCGGGTAAAAACTGGCTGTTCTTCGGCAACCCGCATTTTACTGAAGATTTCCTCTACCAGGTTGAATGGCAGCGCTACGTCAAAGAGGGCGTGCTGACCCGCATCGATCTGGCCTGGTCCCGCGATCAGAAAGAAAAAGTATACGTACAAGACAAACTGCGCGAACAGGGCGCAGAGCTGTGGCGCTGGATCAATGACGGCGCCCACATTTATGTCTGCGGCGACGCCAATCGCATGGCGAAAGACGTTGAGCAGGCACTGCTGGAAGTGATTGCCGAATTCGGCGGTATGGATGCCGAAACGGCGGATGAATTTTTAAGTGAGCTGCGCGTAGAGCGCCGTTATCAGCGAGATGTCTACTAATGAGCGAAAAACATCCTGGCCCACTGGTGGTCGAAGGCAAACTGTCTGATGCCGAGCGCATGAAGGTAGAGAGCAACTACCTGCGCGGTACCATTGCCGAAGATTTAAATGACGGCCTGACCGGCGGTTTCAAAGGCGACAACTTCCTGCTGATCCGTTTCCACGGTATGTACCAGCAGGACGACCGCGATATCCGCGCCGAACGTGCCGAACAGAAGCTGGAGCCGCGTCATGCGATGCTGCTGCGCTGCCGCCTGCCGGGTGGCATCATCACCACCAAACAGTGGCAGGCGATCGACAAGTTTGCCGGTGAAAACACGATTTACGGCAGCATCCGTCTGACTAACCGTCAGACCTTCCAGTTCCACGGCATTCTGAAGAAAAACGTCAAGCCGGTGCACCAGATGCTGCACTCCGTGGGGCTGGACGCGCTGGCGACCGCCAACGACATGAACCGTAACGTGCTTTGCACCTCGAACCCGTATGAGTCCGAGCTGCACGCCGAAGCGTACGAGTGGGCGAAGAAGATCTCCGAGCACCTGCTGCCACGCACGCGTGCCTATGCGGAGATCTGGCTCGATCAGGAGAAAGTCGCGACCACGGACGAAGAGCCGATCCTCGGTCAGACCTACCTGCCGCGCAAATTCAAGACCACGGTGGTTATCCCGCCGCAGAACGATATCGACCTGCACGCCAACGACATGAACTTCGTGGCGATTGCCGAAAATGGCAAGCTGGTCGGCTTTAACCTGCTGGTGGGCGGCGGTTTGTCCATCGAGCATGGGAACAAGAAAACCTACGCCCGCACCGCGAGCGAGTTCGGCTTCCTGCCGCTGGAGCACACGCTGGCCGTGGCTGAGGCGGTGGTTACTACCCAGCGCGACTGGGGCAACCGTACCGACCGTAAAAACGCGAAAACCAAATACACCCTGGAGCGTGTAGGCGTCGAGACGTTCAAAGAAGAAGTGGAGCGTCGCGCGGGGATCAAGTTTGAGCCGATCCGCCCTTACGAATTCACCGGTCGCGGCGATCGCATTGGCTGGGTAAAAGGTATCGATAATAAATGGCACCTGACGCTGTTTATTGAAAACGGTCGTATTCTGGATTATCCGGGCCGCCCGCTGAAAACCGGTCTGCTGGAAATTGCTAAGATCCATAAAGGCGAGTTCCGCATTACCGCCAACCAGAACCTGATTATTGCCGGCGTGCCGGAAAGCCAGAAGGCGAAGATCGAGAAGCTGGCGCGCGATCATGGGTTGATGAATGCGGTTAAACCGCAGCGTGAAAACTCGATGGCCTGCGTGTCGTTCCCGACCTGCCCGCTGGCGATGGCCGAAGCGGAACGTTTCCTGCCGTCCTTCACTGATAAAGTGGAAGCGATTCTGGAAAAACACGGTATTCCGGACGAGCATATTGTTATGCGCGTCACCGGCTGCCCGAACGGCTGCGGTCGCGCGATGCTGGCCGAGCTGGGTCTGGTGGGCAAAGCGCCGGGTCGTTACAACGTGCACCTTGGCGGCAACCGTATGGGGACGCGCATTCCGCGTATGTACCGTGAAAATATTACGGAACCGGAAATTCTTGATTCCATCGACGAGCTTGTCGGGCGCTGGGCGAAAGAGCGTGAAGCGGGTGAAGGCTTCGGCGACTTTACGGTGCGTGCGGGCATCATTCGCCCGGTGCTCGATCCCGCCAGGGATTTCTGGGAGTAACACATCCTTTGCCCGGTGGCGCTTCGCTTACCGGGCCTACGGGTTTTGTAGGCCGGGCAAACGCAGTGCCGCCCGGCAAAACAGGCAAACGAGGTTCTTATGTCCGTACTCGATCTAAACGCCCTAAATGACCTGCCAAAAGTCGAACGCATTCTGGCCCTGGCAGAAACCAACGCCCAGCTGGAAAAACTCGACGCCGAAGGGCGCGTGGCGTGGGCGCTGGAAAACCTGCCGGGTGACTATGTGCTGTCGTCAAGCTTTGGCATCCAGGCGGCGGTCAGCCTGCACTTGGTGAATCGGATCCGCCCGGACATTCCGGTGATCCTCACCGATACCGGCTATCTGTTCCCGGAGACCTACCAGTTTATTGACGAGCTGACGGACAAGCTCAAGCTGAACCTCAAAGTTTACCGCGCGACGGAAAGCGCGGCCTGGCAGGAGGCGCGCTACGGCAAGCTGTGGGAACAGGGCGTTGAGGGCATTGAGAAATACAATGAGATCAACAAGGTCGAGCCGATGAACCGGGCGCTGAAAGAGTTGAACGCTCAGACCTGGTTCGCGGGCCTGCGCCGCGAGCAGTCCGGGAGCCGGGCAACGCTGCCGGTGCTGGCGGTGCAGCGCGGCGTGTTCAAAGTGCTGCCGATCATCGACTGGGATAACCGCACGGTGTACCAGTATCTGCAAAAGCACGGGCTGAAGTACCATCCGCTGTGGGATCAAGGCTACCTGTCGGTAGGCGACACCCACACCACGCGTAAATGGGAACCGGGAATGGCGGAAGAAGAGACGCGATTCTTTGGGCTGAAGCGCGAGTGCGGATTGCACGAAGGGTAATGTTTTTTCGCCCGGTGGCGCTGCGCTTACCGGGCCTGCAACGGCACGAAACGTAGGCCCGGTAAGGCGTAGCCGCCACCGGGCTTAACGACATCAGGCTTTCCCCGCTTTCGCCAGCTCCTTCACCAGCGGCAGCATCACTTTCACGACATCCCGGCTGCGGTGCTCAATCCGCTGCGGCAGCGCTTTATCAATGTGCTGCTGATTATCCAGCCGCACATCATGCCAGCTGGTCCCGTCCGGAAAGGCTTTCGATTTGCTGCGCTGCTGATAGCCATCTTTTTTGCCCAGCGCCCAGTTCGTCGCCTCGACGTACAGCACCGGAATGCCCGCCTTATCAAACACTTCACCGTCATTACAGCAGCCTGTGCCTTTAGGATACTGCGGGTTACCGCCCGGATTTGTCGCGGCATAGACGCCATGTGTGCGGGCAAGCGCCAGCGCGCGGTCGCGGGTGAGTTTACGTACGCTGCTCGGTGTGCTCTGTCCGCTATTAAAATAGAGCTTATCCCCCACGATCAGATTATCGAGGTTAATCACCAGCAACGTATTTTTCTTCTCCTCAGCGCTCATGCGCTTAAGGAGATTCTCAGCGCCGAGTTTTCCTTCTTCTTCGCCGCTGGTCGCAACAAAGCGAATGCTGTATTTCGTCGGAATATTCTTCAGGCGTTCGGCCAGCTCAAGCATCACGCCCAGACCCGCCGCATTGTCATCCAGTCCCTGAAGCGTCAGCCCGCCGAGGTTATTATCGACATCGGCGTCGCTCAACGGCGTGTAGGTATCAAGGTGCGCCATAATAATAATCTGCTCAGCCGCCTTTCCTTCGTGCGCGGCAATGACCGTGCTGCCGGTTACGTTATGCCAGTTTTGCGTTTTATTGCGTGTGGTATAGATGTAGCGGCTGTGGAAAGCGCGAATGTCGCTCTCATAGCCCATATCCGCAAACTGCTGACGGATATAGTCTGCCGAGAGCATCTCGGCTGGGGTTCCGGTCATACGGCCCGGAAAGACCGTCGCAATATGCCGCGCCTGCATACTGGCTATTTCACCGTAAGATTGATTTTTTGCCTGAGCCGGAAGGATAAAGCAAACGCCGAGCGCCAGGGCAACGAATCGGTGGCGCATTGCGGAAAACATAGTGAGTCCTTAAAAACAGAGCAAAATTTTAACCCGCATAGTATGAAACTGTGATCGGGTAGACACAATTTGAATTGCTCCTAAATGCCCGAAATTTCGCGTGTTAAGCACTTTTTGATATTTGCTTTTCCACGGCGTTATTCCATTGAGTAACTACTCATTCCAATTCGTAATTTCATTCGATCTAAGCCGCCCCCTATAGTCCCTTTATTCGTGGTTGTTAGTGAGTTGTTGCCTGTGGACTATCTCCCCCTTTTTGCTGCCTTAAAAGACCGACCGGTACTGGTTGTCGGGACGGGTGAAATTGCCGATCGCAAAATCGCCTTCCTGCAACGCGCCGGGGCGCAGGTGCAGATCGTTGCAGAGGCGGATTTTGAAGAGTCTCAGATCGACAGCGTGGTGCTGGTGATTGCGGCAACCGAAGATCGGGCGCTCAACCGCCGCATCTCCGACGCAGCCCAGGCCCGTCACCGTCTGGTGAACGTGGTAGACGACCAGCCGTTATGCTCATTTATCTTCCCGTCGATTGTCGACCGCTCGCCGCTGCTGGTGGCGATCTCCTCCGGCGGCACCGCCCCGGTGCTGGCGCGCGTGCTGAGAGAAAAAATCGAAGCGCTGCTGCCGACCAGCCTCGGACGCATGGCGGAGAAGGCCAGCTACTGGCGCAACCATTTGAAAACGCGTCTGACCAGCGTGACGGAACGCCGTCGCTTCTGGGAGCGTGTGTTTCGCGGCCGCTTTGCCAGCCTGATGCAGGCCGGTAACGAGACGGCGGCGCAACAAATTCTCGAAGACGAACTGGATAACCCCGGCAGTACGGGCGGAGAGATCATTCTGGTGGGAGCCGGGCCGGGGGATGCCGGGCTGCTCACGCTGCGTGGCCTCCAGGTTCTACAGGATGCGGATGTCGTGTTCTATGACCACCTGGTCACCGACGGTATTCGCGAGCTGATCCGCCGTGACGCGGAGCAAATTTGCGTCGGCAAACGTGCCGGCGAGCACTCCGTGCCCCAGCACGACACCAACCAGATGCTGATTGCCGCTGCGAAAGCGGGCAAGACCGTGGTGCGCCTGAAAGGGGGCGACCCGTTTATCTTCGGTCGTGGTGGCGAGGAGTTGCAGGCGGCAGCCGAAGCGGGCGTCCCGTTCCAGGTGGTTCCCGGTATTACGGCGGCGTCTGCCGTCACGGCCTACGCCGGTATTCCGCTGACCCATCGCGATTACGCCCAGAGCGTGACCTTTGTGACCGGGCACTATAAAGCCGACAGCACGCCGTTTGACTGGTCGCATCTCGCCCAGAGCCGACAAACGCTGGCGATTTATATGGGCACGATGAAAGCGGCTGACATCAGCGAACAGCTTATTCAGCACGGTCGCGATGCGACGACGCCGGTAGCGGTGATCTCCCGCGGGACACGCGTCGATCAGCATGTCGCCATCGGCACCTTACAAGACCTTGCAACCTTGGCGAAAGACGCCCCAATGCCCGCCCTGATCGTGGTGGGCGAAGTGGTGCAGCTGCACAGCACGCTCGCCTGGTTCCAACACACAACCGACACAGAAGGCTTTGGCGCTTCTGTTATAAATTTGGCTTAAGGAACGGTTATGGACCAAAAACGACTTACTCACCTGCGGCAGCTCGAAGCGGAAAGTATCCACATTATCCGCGAAGTGGCCGCCGAGTTTTCTAACCCGGTGATGATGTACTCCATCGGTAAAGATTCCAGCGTCATGCTGCACCTGGCGCGCAAAGCGTTTTATCCGGGTACGCTGCCGTTCCCGCTGTTACACGTGGATACCGGCTGGAAATTCCGCGAGATGTACGAGTTTCGTGACCGTACCGCCAAAGCCTACGGCTGCGAGCTGCTGGTGCACAAAAACCCGGAAGGGGTGGCGATGGGCATCAACCCGTTCGTGCACGGCAGCGCCAAGCATACCGACATCATGAAAACCGAAGGGCTGAAGCAGGCGCTGAATAAATACTGTTTTGATGCGGCCTTCGGCGGCGCGCGACGTGACGAAGAGAAATCCCGCGCCAAAGAGCGTATCTACTCTTTCCGCGACCGCTTCCACCGCTGGGACCCGAAAAACCAGCGTCCGGAGCTGTGGCACAACTACAACGGCCAGATCAACAAGGGCGAAAGCATTCGCGTCTTCCCGCTCTCCAACTGGACCGAGCTGGATATCTGGCAGTACATCTATCTGGAAAATATTGAGATCGTTCCGCTGTATCTGGCGGCCGAGCGCCCGGTGCTGGAGCGCGACGGCATGCTGATGATGATCGACGACGATCGCATTGATTTACAGCCGGGCGAAGTGATCAAAAAACAGATGGTCCGTTTCCGTACTCTCGGCTGCTGGCCGTTGACCGGCGCGGTGGAATCCAGTGCGCAGACGCTGCCCGAGATCATCGAGGAGATGCTGGTGTCGACCACCAGTGAGCGACAGGGCCGCGTGATTGACCGCGACCAGGCAGGCTCCATGGAGCTGAAGAAACGTCAGGGTTATTTCTAAGGAGCCGCCATGAATACGACTATTGCCCAACAAATTGCCGATGAAGGCGGCGTAGAAGCTTATCTGCACGCCCAACAGTACAAAAGCCTGCTGCGTTTCCTGACCTGCGGCAGCGTGGATGACGGGAAAAGTACCCTGATTGGTCGTCTGCTGCACGACACGCGCCAGATCTACGAAGATCAGCTCTCTTCCCTGCACAATGACAGCAAACGCCACGGCACCCAGGGCGAAAAACTCGACCTGGCGCTGCTGGTGGACGGCTTGCAGGCGGAGCGCGAGCAGGGCATTACCATTGATGTCGCCTATCGCTACTTCTCTACCGAAAAGCGCAAATTTATTATCGCCGACACCCCGGGGCACGAGCAGTACACCCGTAACATGGCGACCGGCGCGTCCACCTGTGACCTGGCGATCCTGCTGATCGACGCCCGTAAAGGTGTGCTGGATCAGACTCGTCGTCACAGCTTTATCTCTACGCTGCTGGGGATCAAGCATCTGGTGGTGGCGGTGAACAAAATGGATCTGGTGGACTACAGCGAAGCGCGTTTCGACGAGATCCGCCAGAGCTACCTGACCTTTGCTGAACAGCTGCCGGGCAACCTCGATATTCGCTTTGTGCCGCTGTCGGCGCTGGAAGGGGATAACGTCGCCTCTCAGAGCGCGAACATGCCGTGGTACAGCGGCCCGACGCTGCTGGAAGTGCTGGAAACCGTTGAAATTCAGCGCGTGGTCGATACCCAGCCGATGCGCTTCCCGGTGCAGTACGTGAACCGTCCGAACCTCGATTTCCGCGGCTTCTCCGGTACTCTCGCTTCAGGCTCCGTGAAGGTGGGTCAGCGCGTCAAGGTGCTGCCATCCGGCGTGGAATCGACCATCGCCCGTATCGTCACCTTTGATGGCGATCTGGACGAAGCCGGGGCAGGTGAAGCGGTAACCCTGGTACTGAAAGACGAAATTGATATCAGCCGCGGCGACCTGCTGGTCGACGCGCAGGAAACGCTGGCGGCGGTGCAGGGCGCATCCGTGGATGTAGTGTGGATGGCGGAACAGCCGCTGACCGCAGGCCAGAGCTATGACATTAAAATCGCCGGCAAGAAAACCCGCGCCCGCGTGGACGGCATTCAGTTCCAGGTGGACATCAACAACCTGACCCACCGTGACGTGAGCGAGCTGCCGCTGAACGGCATCGGCCTGGTGGATCTGACCTTCGACGAGCCGCTGGTGCTGGATCCGTACCAGCAGAATCCGGTGACGGGCGGGCTGATCTTCATTGACCGCCTGACCAACGTCACCGTCGGTGCCGGCATGGTGCGCGAGCCTAACGCGCAGGCGAGCGTGACGTCTGAGTTCAGCGCCTTCGAGCTGGAACTGAACGCGCTGGTGCGTAAGCACTTCCCGCACTGGGGCGCACGCGATCTGCTGGGAGGCAAGTGATGGCCGCCCATGATGAGAACGTCGTCTGGCATCCTCATCCGGTCACCGTCGCCCAGCGCGAACAGCTCCACGGTCACCGTGGGGTTGTGCTGTGGTTTACCGGGCTGTCTGGCTCCGGTAAATCCACGGTGGCAGGCGCACTGGAAGAGGCGCTGCATCAGCAGGGGGTGAGCACCTACCTGCTGGACGGCGACAACGTGCGTCACGGCCTGTGCAGCGATTTAGGGTTCAGCGATGAAGACCGTAAAGAGAACATTCGTCGGGTAGGGGAAGTCGCCAGCCTGATGGCGGATGCCGGGCTGGTGGTGCTAACGGCGTTTATCTCACCGCACCGCGCCGAACGTCAGATGGTGCGTGAGCGCGTTGGGCAGAATCGCTTTATTGAAGTGTTTGTGGATACCCCGCTGGCAATCTGCGAAGCGCGCGATCCAAAAGGGCTGTACAAAAAAGCCCGCGCGGGAGAGCTGCGAAACTTCACCGGCATTGACTCGGTTTACGAAGCGCCTGAATCCCCTGAGATTCATCTGGAAGGCCAACAATTGGTAACAAATTTAGTAAGCCAATTATTAGACCTGCTCAGACGGGACGATATTATCAGATCCTGAGACGGTATCGTTCGGGAGCTGTCTTCCCGAGCGATGAGTCACGGTCACAGGATTAGCTATGCGCAACAGTGAAAACTACATGATTACCACCGGGTCGGAACCGTTAACGACCGACGACGAGACGACCTGGTCCTTCCCTGGGGCGATAGTCGGCTTCGTGTCGTGGTTACTGGCGCTGGGTATCCCGTTTTTGATCTATGGTGGTAACACTCTCTTTTTCTTCCTCTATACCTGGCCTTTCTTTCTGGCGCTGATGCCCGTTGCGGTGGTTGTGGGCGTGGCGCTGCACTCCCTTTTCAACGGCAAGCTCCTGTATAGTACGTTCATCACTATCGCCACCGTTGTGGTCATCTTTGGCCTGCTGTTTTTATGGCTGATGGGCTAACTTACGGCATAATTAAAACCCCGCAGTAGAGTCCAGCGGAAAGTTATGGGATGATGATGCCGTTTTTTCAGGGGGCAGGATGGGTAAACTAACGCTGCTGTTGCTGGCTTTGCTGGTCTGGCTGCAATATTCGCTGTGGTTCGGCAAAAACGGACTGCACGACTACAGCCGGGTGAGCGATGACGTCGCGGCACAGCAGGCGACAAACGCCAAACTTAAAGCGCGTAACGATCAACTTTTTGCTGAAATTGATGACCTCAATGGCGGCCAGGAGGCGATTGAGGAGCGCGCACGCAATGAACTCAGTATGACTAAGCCGGGCGAAACGTTTTATCGCCTGGTTCCGGATGCGTCTAAACGCAATCAGGGCTCCGCACAAAACAATCGATAATCAGGCCCAGGATTACGACATGGCAGCAACTTTTTCGGACGTCTGTGCCGTGGTGCCGGCCGCAGGTTTTGGCCGGCGCATGCAGACAGAGTGTCCCAAGCAGTACCTCTCAATTGGTGATAAAACGATCCTCGAGCACGCCGTGGCAGCGCTGCTGGCGCATGCCCGGGTGAAACGCGTGGTTATTGCCATCAGCCCCGGCGATGCGCGTTTTGCGCAACTCCCGCTGGCACATCATCCCCAGATTACCGTTGTTGACGGCGGCGCCGAGCGGGCCGACTCTGTTCTGGCGGGCATTCAGGCTGCCGGGAACGCGCAGTGGGTGCTGGTGCACGATGCCGCGCGTCCCTGTCTGCATCACGACGATCTGTCACGTCTGCTGGCCCTGAGTGAAACCAGTAACGTGGGCGGCATTCTGGCCGCCCCGGTGCGTGACACCATGAAGCGTGCCGAACCGGGTAAACTGGCGATTGCCCACACCGTCGAGCGCGTGGATTTATGGCACGCGCTGACGCCACAATTTTTTCCCCGCGAATTACTTCACGACTGCTTAACGCGTGCGCTCAAAGAAGGTGCGACCATTACGGACGAAGCCTCGGCGCTGGAGTATTGCGGTTTCCACCCAACGCTTGTTGAAGGGCGCGCTGATAATATAAAAGTGACGCGCCCGGAAGACTTACAGCTCGCGGAATTTTATCTTACCCGTACGACCCCTCAGGAGAAGGCATAATGCGTATTGGACACGGTTTTGATGTACACGCCTTTGGCGGCGTTGGCCCAATTATCATTGGCGGCGTGCGCATTCCATACGAAAAAGGTTTGCTGGCGCATTCTGATGGCGACGTGGCGCTGCATGCGCTGACCGACGCGCTGCTGGGTGCCGCCGCGTTGGGCGACATTGGTAAACTGTTCCCGGACACCGATCCTGCTTTTAAAGGCGCAGACAGCCGCGAACTGCTGCGCGAAGCCTGGCGTCGTATTCAGGCCAAAGGCTACACCCTCGGCAACGTTGATGTGACGATCATTGCTCAGGCACCGAAGATGCTGCCGCACATCCCTCAGATGCGCGTGTTTATCGCTGAAGATCTGGGCTGCCATATGGACGACGTCAACGTCAAAGCGACCACCACGGAGAAGCTGGGCTTTACCGGTCGTGGCGAAGGCATTGCCTGTGAAGCCGTGGCGCTGCTGGTGAAGGCGGTCAAATGACGGATTTCGACAACCTGACGTATCTGCACGGTAAACCGCAGGGCAAGGGTCTGCTGAAAGCCAACCCTGAAGATTTCGTGGTGGTGGAAGATCTGGGTTTTGAGCCGGACGGCGAAGGCGAGCACATCCTGGTGCGCATTCTGAAAAACGGCTGCAACACCCGCTTCGTGGCGGACGCGCTGGCAAAATTCCTCAACATTCACGCCCGCGAGGTGAGCTTTGCCGGTCAAAAGGATAAGCATGCCGTGACCGAACAGTGGCTTTGCGCCCGCGTGCCCGGCAATGCCATGCCCGATTTAAGCAAATTTGAGCTTGAGGGCTGTAAGGTACTGGAGTATGCCCGCCACAAACGCAAATTGCGTCCGGGAGCGTTGAAAGGCAACGATTTCACGCTGGTGCTGCGTGAAGTGACCGACCGCGATGACGTTGAAAAACGCCTGAAGGCCATTACCGAACGCGGCGTGCCAAACTATTTTGGCGCACAGCGCTTTGGCATTGGTGGCAGCAACCTGCTGGGCGCGCTGCGCTGGGCGCAAAGCAGCGCGCCGGTGCGCGACAGGAATAAACGCAGTTTTTGGTTGTCGGCAGCCCGCAGTGCGTTGTTTAATCAGATTGTGAGCGAACGGCTGAAAAAACCGGACGCGAATCAAGTTGTTGTCGGCGATGCGCTACAATTAGCGGGACGCGGAAGCTGGTTTGTGGCAACGGCCGATGAGATGGCCGATGCCCAGTCGCGCGTGGACGCTAAATCGCTGATGATTACCGCCGCCTTGCCGGGCTCAGGCGACTGGGGAACCCAGGGCGAGGCGCTGGCCGCTGAGCAGTCAGCGGTGGCGGATGCGCCAGAATTACAATCATTGCTGGTGCGGGAAAAAGTCGAGGCGGCGCGCCGTGCGATGCTCCTCTACCCGCAACAGCTGAGCTGGAACTGGTGGGATGACGTAACCGTCGAGTTACGCTTCTGGCTGCCGGCAGGTAGCTTTGCCACCAGTGTTGTCAGGGAACTTATCAACACGTCGGGTGATTATGCGAATATTGCTGAGTAACGATGACGGGATCCATGCGCCAGGTATTCAGACGCTGGCGAAACACCTCCGCGAATTTGCGGATGTGCAGGTCGTGGCTCCCGATCGTAACCGCAGTGGCGCGTCTAACTCATTGACGCTGGAGTCTTCACTTCGCACCTTTACCTTTGAGAATGGCGATATTGCCGTCCAGATGGGGACGCCGACCGACTGCGTGTTTCTGGGCGTAAATGCGCTGATGCGCCCGCGGCCGGATGTTGTGGTCTCCGGCATCAATGCCGGGCCGAATCTTGGCGATGATGTGATTTACTCCGGCACCGTGGCCGCGGCGATGGAGGGGCGTCACCTGGGGTTCCCGGCGCTGGCGGTCTCGTTAAACGGCCACACCCACTATGACACTGCCGCCGCGGTAACCTGCTCTATTCTCCGTGCGCTTGGCCGCGAGCCGCTGCGTACCGGACGTATCCTCAATATTAACGTGCCGGATCTCCCGCTGGACGAGATCAAAGGGATCCGCGTGACGCGCTGCGGCAGTCGCCATCCGGCCGATCAGGTTATTCCCCAGCAGGATCCGCGCGGCAATACCCTGTACTGGATCGGCCCGCCGGGAGATAAATGCGATGCCGGGCCAGACACCGACTTCGCTGCGGTGGATGAGGGTTACGTTTCCGTTACGCCGTTGCACGTAGATTTAACCGCTTATAGCGCGCATGATGTGGTGTCGGACTGGTTAGATCGGGTCGGAGTGAACGCGCAATGGTAAGTAAACGTGTACAAACTCTTCTGGAACAATTACGCGCACAGGGGATCGCCAACGAGCAGGTGCTGGATGCGCTTGCCCAGGTTCCCCGTGAGAAGTTTGTAGATGAGGCGTTTGAACACAAAGCGTGGGAAAACGTGGCGCTGCCCATCGGGCAAGGCCAGACGATTTCGCAGCCTTACATGGTGGCGCGTATGACGGAGCTTCTGGAGTTAACGCCAGACTCTCGGGTGCTGGAAATTGGCACCGGTTCAGGGTATCAGACTGCGATCCTGGCCCACCTTGTGCACCATGTCTGTTCCGTGGAACGGATTAAAGGCTTGCAGTGGCAGGCGCGCCGTCGCCTGAAACAGCTTGATTTACATAATGTATCGACACGCCACGGCGATGGATGGCAGGGTTGGCAGGCTCGCGCCCCGTTTGACGCCATAATAGTCACGGCCGCGCCACCTGAAATTCCCGCTGCACTTCTCTCGCAGCTGGACGAGGGCGGCATTCTAGTTTTGCCCGTCGGCGATGAGCAGCAGCTTTTAAAGCGCGTTCGTCGACGCGGCGGCGAGTTTATTATCGATACCGTGGAAGCCGTGCGCTTTGTGCCCCTGGTTAAGGGCGAGCTGGCCTGAGACTCGGATTTTTCCAGGGTTATTGAGGCAAATTCAGCGTATGGTGTGGCGCGATAGGTTCGTGCCATCACGGTTATTTTTAAGTCACTGGTAGTTAACACATTCCTGGGGGATAAATGAGCGCGGGAAGCCCAAAATTCACCATCAGCCGTGTTGCGGCATTATCACTGGTTTCGCTCTGGCTGGCAGGCTGTACAAGTTCTGACAATGCACCTGCGCCCGTCAGTTCCGTCAATGGAACCAGCGGCTCGGGTAATACGTCCAGCGGAATGTTGATTACCCCTCCGCCTAAAATGGGCACGTCCACGGCGCAGCAAACTCCGCAGATCCAGCCGGTTCAGCGTCCAGTTACGCAGCCTTCGCAGATTCAGCCAGTGGATCAGCCTGTTCAGACCGAAAATGGCCGCATAGTGTATAACCGCAAGTATGGGAACATTCCGAAAGGTAGCTATACCGGCGGCAGCACCTATACCGTGAAGCGCGGCGATACGCTGTTCTATATTGCCTGGATCACCGGGAACGATTTCCGCGATCTGGCACAGCGAAACAACGTCCAGGCCCCGTACGCTCTGGAAGTCGGGCAAACGCTTCAGGTTGGCAACGCGACGGGGACACCGCTTACGCCAGGCAACACCGTTTCAGCGGCCGACGTAACTGCGCAAAATAACAGCGTCACCCCTGCACAAAAAACCACCACGGTGGTTGCTTCACAACCTGTAATTACGTATTCTGAGGATTCAGGTGATCAGAGTGCTAACAAAATGTTGCCGAATAATAAAGGTACTGCGACTGTTGTCACAGCACCGACTACGGCACCTGTGGTTAGCTCTACTGTACCGACTGCAAGCAGTCAGAATGCCAGCTCGTCAATCACCACCTGGCGCTGGCCAACTGACGGCAAGATTATCGAGAACTTCGCTACCTCTGAGGGGGGCAACAAAGGGATCGATATCGCAGGCAGTAAAGGACAGGCAATCATCGCGACCGCAGACGGGCGCGTTGTCTATGCCGGTAACGCACTGCGCGGTTACGGTAATCTTATTATCATCAAACATAATGATGATTACCTGAGTGCCTACGCCCATAACGACACTATGCTGGTCCGGGAACAACAAGAAGTTAAGGCGGGGCAAAAAATCGCTACCATGGGTAGCACCGGAACCAGTTCTACACGCTTGCATTTTGAAATTCGTTACAAGGGGAAATCCGTAAACCCGCTGCAATATTTACCGCAGCGATAAATTGACGGGGCATGCCAGCCAGGGTGTCTCGTCCAGGGATCACGGGTAGGAGCCACCTTATGAGTCAGAATACGCTGAAAGTTCATGATTTAAATGAAGACGCGGAATTTGATGAGAACGGAGCAGAGGCTTTTGACGAAAAAGCCTTAGTAGAAGAGGAACCCAGTGATAACGATTTGGCTGAAGAAGAGCTGTTATCGCAGGGTGCCACACAGCGTGTGCTGGACGCGACTCAGCTTTACCTTGGGGAGATTGGTTACTCCCCACTGCTAACGGCCGAAGAAGAAGTCTATTTCGCACGTCGTGCTTTGCGTGGTGATGTTGCCTCGCGTCGTCGCATGATCGAAAGTAACCTGCGACTGGTCGTGAAAATTGCCCGCCGTTATGGCAATCGTGGTCTGGCTCTGCTGGATCTGATTGAAGAGGGCAACTTAGGTCTCATCCGCGCAGTTGAGAAGTTTGACCCGGAACGCGGGTTCCGTTTCTCAACCTACGCGACCTGGTGGATTCGTCAGACCATCGAACGGGCTATTATGAACCAGACCCGTACGATTCGACTGCCGATCCACATCGTCAAAGAGTTGAATGTTTATCTGCGTACCGCGCGCGAGTTGTCCCATAAACTGGACCACGAGCCAAGTGCGGAAGAGATTGCAGAGCAACTCGACAAACCGGTTGATGACGTAAGCCGTATGCTGCGTCTCAACGAGCGCATTACCTCGGTTGACACCCCGCTGGGTGGCGACTCCGAAAAAGCGCTGCTGGACATCCTGGCCGATGAAAAAGACAACGGCCCGGAAGACACCACGCAGGACGATGACATGAAACAGAGCATCGTCAAATGGCTGTTCGAACTGAACGCCAAACAGCGTGAAGTGCTGGCACGTCGTTTCGGTTTACTGGGGTATGAAGCTGCGACACTGGAAGACGTCGGCCGTGAGATTGGCCTGACCCGTGAACGTGTTCGTCAGATTCAGGTTGAAGGACTACGCCGCCTGCGTGAAATCCTGCAAGGGCAAGGTCTGAATATCGAAGCGCTGTTCCGCGAGTAAGCAACCATTCGTCAGAAAAGGCCCGTCGTGAGACGGGCCTTTTTTATGCCTTACGGCTGCGCCGTTTCGTGCAGCAAACGCCAGGTGATGTTATCCCCTTCCTGATTAAGCACTGCGGTTGACCAGCGCACGTTGACGGGCTGGCCTGGCCGGGTTTGCGTCTCCCGGTAATGGAGCACTGCGCCGTTGTCCCATGTCTGAAGCGTTGTTAACGCATCAATGTCGATCCTGAGCCCGGGTCGGGTTCCCCGCTGCGCATATAAAAATTGGGCAAGCGCGTGATGATCTAAAGGGTTGCCACTCGGTGGAACCATCAGAAAATCCGGACGGAAACGGGCGAGCAGGGCGTCCCGATCGCCTTCGCCTGCACCTAACCAGTTTTCAAGGGCGACGTGAATGTCGAGGATCTCTTGTTCGAAATGGGTCATGGTTGCTCCTGTTGCAGTTGCGCAAGTAACTGCGTGTTGTTAAGACGGTAGACGTACAGTACGGGCAGCAGGGTGATGACTGCGGCAAAAACAAACATCCCGTGCCAGGCGGCCAGCGGCGCGAGATAATCCTGCATGAAGCTCAGCGCCTGCGCCAGCAGCAGAGCGCCCGCAAAAAAGCTCAACTGACGATTCAGATTCCATAGCGCGCTGGCATCGGGCATATCTTCCGGTCGCATCGTCAAAAACGCGCTGCTCTGAGCCGTACTGCTGCAAAGGCTTCCCCCCGCGCCCATCAGCGCAAACGCAACGGCAGGTAGCAGCATTGCCGGGCCGACGTTAACTAAAAGCAGAATGCCCGTCGCCTGCAAAAGGCAACCGATGACCACCAGCGGCCGGGGGCCGATACGGTTGAAATAGCGTCCTGTCGCGGTGATAGCCAAAAACGAAGCCACAGACCACGGCAGCATAAGCATGCCCGTTGCGGCGGGTGTCATATTGGCCTCGCTCTGGAGGTAATACATGCCCGTTACGTTCACGCCGATAAAAATGCCGGGTACGCACACATAGATAAGCATGGATAAGCGCAACAGCGGATCCGTCAGCAAAGACAGGTTTACTGTCCTGGTGGTGTTTATCGGCGACGGTTCTGTTTTAAGCCACGCGCAGGCCAAAGCAAAGGTGACAATGGCGACGGGCAGGGTGGCAAAAAATATCCAGCGCCAGCTGAATGTCTGAACCAGCATACCGCCCACAGCCGGTGAGCACGCGGGGGCAAGCAGTGCGACCAGCATCACCGCCGAGGAGAGTCTGGCCCGCTCATGAGGCTTAAATTGTTGCCAGGTCAGCGCCTGACCAACCGGGATCAGTAAACCCCCTCCGGCGCCCTGTACGACTCGCCAGGCAATCAGACTTTCCAGCGAAGATGAGAGACCCGCCGCAACGGAGGCCGCGCTAAAGAGAAGCAGTGAGAGCAGGATAACGCGCTTCGGCCCGACGCGGCGCGTCAGGATACTGCTGAAAGGGATGACTAGCGTCAGCCCGGCAATGTATCCGTTACTTACCCAGGCAAGCGCGGAAGGTGTGGTATTGAAAGCACGAGCCATCGCCGGAAAGGCGATACTGGCAATAAACATGTTTATCAAATCAAGGAAAAAGCCGAGCAGAAAGACGACGGCGATTTTGCTGCGATACGTCATGGAAGTTCCTCCGGTGAGGTGGCGTATCGTATCGGCCCGCGCGTTACGGATAAACGCGACAAAGCACGATATACTGTCAACATTATTTTGACAGTTAACCAGGCAAGCGATGCTTAATTTACAGCGTACGGCGATGTTTATCGCCGTAGCGGACACCGGCAGTTTCACCGCCGCGGCGGAGGCGATGGGGCTGACAAAAGCGGTGGTCAGCTTTCATATTCGTCAGCTTGAAGAGGAGCTGGGCGTCACCCTGTTGCTGCGAACCACCCGACGCCTGACGCTGACCGAGGCGGGGAAGCTCTTTCATCAACGAAGCGTGATGCTGTTACGGGATGCAGAGCGATTGCAGGATGACGTTCGCGCCAACCACGCCGGGCTGACGGGAGAACTGCGGATCACCACCACGCCCGAATATGGCTCGCAGGTTGTGGTGCCTTTGCTGGCTGAATTTAGCCAGCTGCACCCGGATCTCCGCGTGCGGCATGTCTCGTCCTCTTTGCATGCCGATCTTATCGCCGAGCGCTTCGATGTCGCTATCCGGCTCGGCACGCTTGCAGATTCGCGCTACCACGCCGCGTTGATGACCTCCTTCACCATCCTGCCCGTGGCAACGCCAGGCTGGCTGGCAAACCATCCGGTTAACTCGCTGGAGCAGCTGGCGGAAGCGGACTGGATCATTCATGAGCGTTTAACCTCGCCGCTGCGCTGGCAGGTGAGAGGTGTTGATGAGCAGCCGGTTTCCTTTGAGATCAAGAGAGCGCCGCGCCTGTATGCAGACAGCGCCCAGGCGCTGATGGCTTTTGCCCTCGCGGGATGTGGAGTGGCGCTGCTGCCGGAGTGGCTGGTGCGAAACGCACTGGATGCAGGGGAACTGGTCTCGCTGTTACCGGCGTACACGTTCGCTCAGCAGGGCATCTATGCCGTTTATCCTGATGCCCGGCATGTGCCCGCGAAAGTGCGAACATTTATTGATTTTATGCGCGTCAGGGTTACTTAATCCTGCATCATCTTTTTAATGAGCGCTGAAAATTGCTCTCTTTCCGCGCCGTTAAGGCGCCCTAAAAACGCCTCATCCACCTCATTTCCAATCGGTTTACTGCTCTCAAGCAGGGCCTCACCTTCGGCCGTCAGAAAGACAAACCGACGGCGCTTGTCCGCCGGATCGTGCTCGCGCCTGACCAGGCCGCGTGCTTCCATGCGGCTCAGCATTTCTGCCAGCGTCGCTTTGGTGCTCACCGCGACTTCAGTCAGGGCAACCTGCTCAATGCCAGGATTTTCAGCAATTGACCGCATCACCGCATACTGTGGCTTTGTCAGTTCGGGCAATGCGTGCTGCCACTGGGCGGTATGCTGTTGAAAAAGCTGACGTAGCAGGTGGAAAGCTTCTTGTCTTAACTCCATGGACACTCCGACGGAAAAATACTCCCTCTATGATAGCCGCTCTCGGGCTGAATTTTAACGCGAGAGTTTTTTAGTGATTAGTGTGATCGTATACGAACGATCTTGTCAGCAGCAGGATCAAGGCGTAGTTTAATTAATATGTTCGTATACGAACAAACTAATTGAGGTGCTGAATGAGATTGATTGTGGGAATGACGGGCGCAACGGGTGCGCCATTAGGCGTGGCGTTGTTGCAGGCGCTGCGGGAAATGCCGGAGGTGGAAACGCATCTGGTGATGTCGAAGTGGGCAAAAACCACGATTGAGCTGGAAACGCCCTTCACTGCGCATGACGTTGCTGCCCTGGCGGATGTCGTCCATAGCCCGGCCGATCAGGCTGCCACCATCTCCTCCGGCTCGTTTCGCACCGACGGCATGATCGTCATCCCGTGCAGCATGAAAACGCTGGCGGGTATCCGCGCGGGCTACGCCGAAGGGCTGGTAGGGCGTGCGGCAGACGTGGTGCTGAAAGAGGGACGCAAGCTGGTGCTGGTTCCCCGTGAGACGCCGCTCAGCACCATCCATCTCGAGAACATGCTTGCCCTTTCCCGCATGGGCGTGGCGATGGTGCCGCCTATGCCTGCGTACTACAACCACCCGCAAACCGCCGATGACATTACCCATCATATCGTGACCCGCGTTCTCGACCAGTTCGGTCTGGAGCATAAAAAAGCCCGACGCTGGGAAGGTTTGCAGGCAGCGAAACATTTTTCACAGGAGAATAAAGATGGCATTTGATGATTTGAGAAGCTTCTTGCAGGCGCTCGATGAGCAAGGGCAGCTGCTGAAAATTGAGGAAGAGGTAAACGCTGAGCCGGATTTAGCGGCGGCCGCCAACGCTACCGGGCGCATTGGCGATGGCGCGCCTGCGCTGTGGTTCGATAATATTCGCGGTTTCACCGATGCCCGTGTGGTGATGAACACTATCGGCTCGTGGCAAAACCACGCTATTTCGATGGGGCTGCCGGCGAATACCCCGGTGAAAAAACAGATCGACGAGTTTATTCGTCGCTGGGACAAATTTCCCGTCGCGCCAGAGCGTCGTGCAAACCCGGCCTGGGCGCAGAACACGGTGGACGGGGAAGACATTAACCTGTTCGACATTCTGCCGCTGTTCCGCCTGAACGACGGTGACGGGGGCTTTTATCTCGATAAAGCATGCGTTGTCTCCCGCGATCCGCTCGACCCCGATCACTTCGGCAAGCAGAACGTCGGGATCTATCGTATGGAAGTGAAGGGCAAGCGTAAGCTCGGCCTGCAACCGGTGCCGATGCACGATATTGCGTTGCATCTGCATAAGGCAGAAGAGCGCGGCGAAGACCTGCCAATTGCCATTACGCTGGGTAACGATCCGATCATCACTCTGATGGGCGCCACGCCGCTGAAATACGATCAATCCGAGTATGAGATGGCCGGTGCGCTACGTGAAAGCCCGTATCCGATTGCGACGGCTCCGCTGACCGGTTTCGATGTGCCGTGGGGGTCGGAAGTGATCCTGGAAGGGGTGATTGAAGGCCGGAAACGTGAAATTGAAGGGCCCTTCGGTGAGTTTACCGGTCACTACTCCGGCGGGCGCAACATGACGGTTGTGCGTATCGACAAAGTTTCTTACCGCACTAAACCGATTTTCGAATCTCTCTACCTGGGCATGCCGTGGACCGAGATTGATTATCTGATGGGGCCCGCCACCTGCGTACCGCTCTATCAGCAGCTGAAGGCTGAATTCCCGGAAGTGCAGGCGGTAAACGCCATGTACACCCACGGTCTGCTGGCGATTATCTCCACTAAAAAGCGTTACGGCGGTTTTGCCCGTGCGGTCGGGCTCCGCGCCATGACCACGCCACACGGTCTGGGTTACGTGAAGATGGTGATTATGGTGGATGAAGATGTCGATCCGTTTAACCTGCCGCAGGTGATGTGGGCGCTGTCATCGAAGGTCAATCCGGCAGGCGATCTGGTACAGCTACCGAATATGTCTGTGCTCGAGCTTGACCCCGGCTCCAGCCCGGCGGGGATCACTGACAAGCTGATCATTGATGCCACCACCCCTGTTGCCCCGGACAACCGTGGTCACTACAGCCAGCCGGTACAGGATCTCCCTGAAACCAAAGCCTGGGCCGAAAAACTGACCGCGATGCTGGCGGCACGTCAATAAGGAGGAAAAAATGATTTGTCCACGTTGTGCCGATGAACATATTGAAGTGATGGCAACATCACCGGTGAAAGGTGTCTGGACGGTATACCAGTGTCAGCACTGTCTGTATACCTGGCGCGATACCGAACCGCTGCGCCGTACCAGCCGCGAGCATTACCCGGAAGCGTTCCGCATGACGCAGAAGGATATTGATGAGGCGCCGCAGGTGCCGACGATCCCGCCGCTGCTGTAAAAAAAGCCCGGTGGCGGCTGCGCTTACCGGGCGATAATATTGTGCGGTCCTTTGCCCGGTGGCGCTACGCTTACCGGGCCTACGGGTTTTGTAGGCCGGGTAAGGCGAAGCCGCCACCCGGCAAAAAAGACCGCAGAGAACTAAACCAGACTCTTCAACCGATAAATCCACTCCAGCGCCTGTCGCGGCGTCAGGGTATCCGGGTCGAGATTTTCCAGCGCTTCCACGGCCGGAGAGGTCTCTTCCGGGACCGCCAGCAGTGACATCTGCGTACCATCTATCTGCGTCGCCGCCGCATTCGGTGACAAACTTTCCAGTTCACGCAGTTTCTGACGCGCGCGCTTGATCACCTCTTTTGGCACGCCCGCCAGCGCCGCGACGGCCAGGCCATAACTCTTGCTTGCCGCGCCGTCCTGCACCGTGTGCATAAAGGCGATGGTGTCGCCGTGCTCAAGCGCATCAAGGTGGACGTTAGCCACGCCTTCCATTTTCTCTGGCAGCTGTGTCAGTTCGAAATAGTGCGTTGCGAACAGCGTCAGCGCCTTGATTTTATTTGCCAGACTTTCCGCGCACGCCCAGGCCAGGGACAGGCCGTCATAGGTGGAGGTACCGCGTCCTACTTCGTCCATCAACACCAGACTGTTCTCTGTCGCGTTATGCAGAATGTTGGCGGTTTCGGTCATCTCGACCATAAAGGTAGAGCGACCGCTCGCCAGATCGTCCGCCGCACCCACACGGGTGAAGATACGGTCGATAGGGCCAATCTCAACCTTCTGCGCCGGAACGTAGCTGCCGATGTAGGCGAGCAGCGCGATAAGGGCTGTCTGGCGCATATAGGTACTTTTACCGCCCATGTTGGGACCGGTAATGATCAGCATTCTTCGCTGCGGTGACAGGTTCAACGGGTTGGCAATAAACGGCTCGTTCAGCACCTGCTCAACCACCGGGTGGCGGCCTTCGGTAATGCGAATGCCGGGTTTGTCAGTAAAGGTCGGACAGGTGTAGTTCAGCGTATCGGCGCGCTCGGCCAGGTTTACCAGGACATCCAGCTCGGCCAGCGCAGCGGCGCTCAGTTGCAGGTCAGCCAGGTGCGGCATCAGGATGTCAAACAGCTCGTCATACAGCTGTTTCTCCAGCGCCAGCGCTTTACCTTTCGACGTGAGCACTTTGTCTTCGTACTCTTTCAGCTCGGGAATAATGTAGCGCTCGGCATTTTTCAGCGTCTGGCGGCGAACGTAGTGAATCGGCGCCAGGTGACTCTGCCCACGGCTGATCTGGATATAGTAACCGTGTACCGCGTTGTAGCCGACTTTCAGGGTGTCGAGCCCCAGACGTTCACGCTCGCGGATTTCCAGCTTATCCAGATAATCCGTCGCGCCATCGGCCAGCGCACGCCATTCGTCCAGCTCTTCGTTATAACCTGGAGCAATAACCCCGCCATCCCGCACCAGAACAGGCGGCGCATCAATGATGGCGCGTTCCAGCAGTTCGCGAAGCTCGGTAAATTCGCCCATGGTTTCGCGCAGCTTCTGCACTGGCGCGCTGTCGATCTCTCCCAGCTGAGCACGCAGTTCCGGCAACTGCTGGAACGCGTGACGCATACGGGCAAGATCGCGTGGACGCGCGGTGCGCAGTGCCAGGCGCGCCAGGATACGCTCAAGATCACCCACCTGACGCAGCACCGGCTGCAAGTCGGTGTAACGATCCTGCAATGCGGCAATGGTTTGCTGGCGGCCGATCAGCGTGTCGGTATTGCGGATCGGCATATGCAGCCAGCGTTTGAGCATACGGCTGCCCATGGGGGTAACCGTGCTGTCGAGAACCGACGCCAGCGTATTTTCCATGCCGCCAGCGAGGTTCTGAGTGATCTCCAGGTTGCGGCGCGTGGCGGCATCCATGATGATGCTGTCCTGCTGACGCTCCATGGTAATGGAACGGATATGGGGCAGGGCGGTACGCTGCGTATCCTTAACGTACTGCAACAGGCAGCCTGCGGCACACAGCCCGCGCGGGGCGTTTTCTACGCCAAAGCCAATCAAATCTCGCGTGCCAAATTGCAGGTTCAGCTGCTGGCGCGCGGTATCAATTTCGAACTCCCACAGTGGACGACGACGCAGGCCGCGGCGACCTTCAATCAGCGCCGTCTCGGCGAAATCCTCTGCATAAAGCAGTTCTGCCGGATTGGTGCGCTGTAGTTCAGCCGCCATGGTTTCACGGTCAGCCGGTTCACTCAGGCGAAAACGACCGGAGCTGATATCCAGCGTGGCGTAGCCAAACCCTTTACCGTCCTGCCAGATCGCCGCCAGCAGGTTATCTTGGCGCTCCTGAAGCAGGGCCTCATCACTGATGGTTCCCGGCGTCACGATGCGTACGACTTTGCGCTCAACGGGGCCTTTCGACGTGGCCGGGTCGCCAATTTGTTCGCAGATAGCGACAGACTCACCCTGGTTCACCAGCTTCGCCAGATAGTTTTCAACCGCGTGATGCGGGATACCTGCCATCGGGATGGGCTCGCCTGCTGACGCGCCACGTTTCGTCAGGGAAATGTCGAGCAGCTGAGACGCACGTTTCGCATCGTCATAAAAAAGCTCGTAAAAATCGCCCATACGGTAAAACAGCAAAATTTCCGGATGCTGTGCCTTCAGCTTCAGGTACTGCTGCATCATTGGCGTATGCGCGTCGAAATTGTCGATTGTGCTCATGGAGTTATGATATCCATTTCTTTGAAAATATTACGCTTTGAGCGGCTCAATGGCCGATTGTTCCTTCTATTGTCGCATGAAAAAAAGGTGCGGCGCAGAAAAAAGTCACGACTTTACGAGGCATCTTCCACCATTAATTCAATGATGATTTTCCCGTGCTCGACGCCCACCCGAACCTGCGAGTTGGTGGTAAATCCCGCTTGCTCAAGCCAGTCGCCTTTCAGGCTCAGCGCTGCGTGTACGCTGTAGCGTTTTGGAATTTTCGTTTTACGGTCTTCATGACGTTTTCTGAAGTAACCCACTTTCAAGTGACGATAGGGTTTGGCGATCGTGATCTCTTGCATAAGCTCTCCGGTGAATGCGGTCAAAGGTGGTTATTTATGCCTGTATAAAATACCAGTAAAACGCAGCGGGGGGCGGGGTAATTCTGGAAGGGCGCTTCAGAAAATGGAATGCAATGACTGAAAATGTGCGGATAAAAGGGTATTATAAATGCACTTTATTGTTGAGGACGACGTTATGTCCGGTAAACGTATTTCACGAGAAAAAAAGACGATCGCCAGAATGATCGCCCTGTACGAAAACAGGTGTCCGCACGCCATAAAAGAAGAGGGGCACTATTCGGCGCTCAAGGCTTATGCCGATAAGCGGCTGGATAAATGCGTGTTTGGTGAGGAAAAACCTGCCTGCAAACAGTGCCCTGTGCACTGTTATCAGCCCGCCCGACGGGAAGAGATGAAGCAGGTGATGCGCTGGGCAGGGCCACGTATGTTATGGCGCCATCCGATTCTGACCATCCGTCATCTGATCGACGATCGCCGTCCGGTTCCGGAATTACCCGAAAAGTATCGGCCCAAAAAATAACCGGCTCCGCGCCGCAGTGGGCGACAAATTACGCGCAGGGCGACGTCGCCGGAATGACGGGTTAATTCAGACTCTCTTTATCGATTCCCAGACGCTTCATGCGCGAGAGCAGGGTGGTACGCTTCAGCCCCAGCCGTTGCGCCGCACCTTTCGGTCCGGCTACCACGCCGTTGGTCTCCTTCAGCACTCGCATAATGAGCTGATATTCATCTTCTCCCTCTTTCGCAAGCTCGGTTGCGGTCACGGTCGTTTCAGAAGGAGTAACCTCTGGCAGGGAGAGCTGGAGCACGTTCCCGCGGGTCAGCAGGACCGCGCGTTCAATGACGTTTTCCAGCTCGCGCACGTTCCCCGGCCACTCCATCGCCGAGAGTGTGCGTAGCGTTTCGGCAGGAATACTGTCGATATTTCGCCCCATCCGGCGGGCAATCTTCGCGGTAAAGGCTTTCACCAGCAGCGGAATATCTTCCGGGCGCTCGCGCAGCGGCGGCAGGCAGATCGGGAAGACGTTCAGGCGATAGTAAAGATCGCTGCGAAACTCGCGGTCGGCGACCATTTTTTTCAGATCGCGATTGGTGGCGGCAATCAGACGCACGTCGGTCTGGATCAGCTTGTTGCTGCCGAGGCGCTCGAACTCCTGCTCCTGCAAAACGCGCAGCAGCTTGGGCTGAAGCTCCAGCGGCATATCGCCCACTTCGTCGAGGAACAACGAGCTTTTATCCGCCAGTTCAAAACGGCCCAGCCGCTGGCTGCTGGCGCCGGTAAAGGCGCCGCGCTCGTGGCCGAACAGGTCGCTTTCCAGTAAGCCCGCAGGCATCGCCGCGCAGTTCATCTTCACCATCCGGCGGCTGTTGCGGTTGCTCAGGTTGTGGATCGCCCGGGCAATCAGCTCTTTCCCGGTGCCGGTTTCACCGAGGATCAGCACCGTGCTGTCGCTCTGCGCCACCATTTCCACCTGCTTAAGGACGCTGTACATGGCATCGCTGCGTCCGATGATTTCGCCAAACTCGCTGTCCACGTTGTTGAGCTGCTCGGTCAGCGCCAGGTTTTCGTCCACCAGCCTCTCCTTCAGGCGGTGGATCTCCTGATAGGCGAGGGCGTTATCCAGCGCAATGGAGATACGCTCGGCGATCTGGCGCAGCAGCTTCAGGTTGGCGGTGGTAAATACGGCCTCATCGCACTGCGCCAGTTTAAGCACGCCGAGCATGGTGTTGCCGGACATCAGCGGCAGCAGGCACAGGGTCTGGATCTTGTTGCCCCAGGTGTTGAACAACATCCGCTCGTAGGGGGCTACCGGATCCTGTTCATTGAGATTGAGCAGCAGGATCTCTTTGCTTTTAAATACCCGCTCGGACAGCGTTCCCGCTTCGTCCACTTCGCTCTGCTCGTGCGCCGGGTTGGCTTCATCAAGGTAGTGGGTGGAGTAGATGTTCAGCTTGCCTTTCCGGTTGCCGCGTAGCGCAATGCTGATGGCATCGATTTTAAAATAGTGATGGATCTCTTTTGACACTTCGCTGACCAACTCATCCATGTCCAGGCGGGAGAGCACGGCGTTGGTGATGGCAACCAGAATGCGGAAGTTATCGCGCTCGCGGCTCAGCAGGTCGTAATCCACGTTATTGGTGACGCGGCTTTGGATCTGCTCCGCGACAACGGCCACAATCTGGGTAAAGGTGTGCAGGCGTTCGTACTCCGCCTCGCTCCAGGGCTGGTCGGTATCGCGGATAAACTCGCAGCCGCCAAAAATTTGCCCTTCCACCGCCAGCGGCAGCATGCTGTAGTGGCCGAACGGGTGGTAAAGATTGCTCTCTGCCAGCTTCGGCCAGGCCTGGCGAAACTGGTCAAAATTGCAGTGCAGCGCTTCCGGGCGGGAGAGAATACGCCGCACCGGACCGTGGGCCAGAAACGTTTCATCTTCATATTCGAAGATTTTGCCGTTATCACGCGTTGAGAAATAGCTCGCGCGGTGGGTTGCGCTATGCCAGAGCACAATGGCGGCGCTGTCCGCCAGCGCTGATTGCCTGACCAGCCGCGTCAGGGCATCGCTCAGCGCGCCGAGATCGGGCTGTTGTAAAAGTGTGCGCGTGATGTCAAACAGGCCCTGCTGTCCAAGATCGCTCATCGGTGTATACGGCATTGTTGCTTTCCAATAGAAACTGGCAAAAAGAGAAATTCAGCGCTGACCGCTTTTGGCGCGGTCTAGCAAATTCGGGGTAACGGTTCAGCGTGCGGCAGATCCAGCGTGCGCTTCACGCCGTAAAGCCCGGTCAGGCGCACCCCTTTGCGCTCAACCACGTCGCCGATGATGGCCGCGTCTTTCCCTAAAGGATGCGCGCGCAGCTGTGCAAGTACGGCTTCCGCCGCCGCGCGTTCCACGCCGATCACCAGCTTGCCCTCATTGGCAAAGTTAAGCGGGTCTAGCCCTAATAGCTCGCACAGCCCGCGCACGGCGGGCTTAACGGGCAGGCCGCGCTCGGTCAGCTCAATCCCGCAGCCGCAGCTTGCCGCGAACTCGTGCACCACGGCATTCACGCCGCCCCGCGTGGCGTCGCGCAGGGCTTTTACGCCCGGCATGTCGCGCAGCGTCTGGATCAGCGGCGTGAGTACCGCGCAGTCACTGCGCAGCTCGCCATCCAGCCCCAGGCCTTCGCGCAGGTTCAGGATGGTTGCCCCGTGGCAGCCCAGCGTGCCGCTGACAATCAGCACGTCGCCTGCGCAAAGCTGCTGCGCGCCCCAGTGAATGTCGGCAGGGATCGCCCCCATCCCGGCGGTGTTGATGAAGAGCTTATCCGCCGCGCCGCGCTGTACCACCTTGGTATCCCCGGTGACGATGGCGATCCCCGCCTCGCGGGCGGTGTGCGCCATGCTGTTGACCACCGCCGTGAGCGTCTCCATCGGTAACCCTTCTTCGAGGATAAACCCGCAGGAGAGGTAGCGGGGGATCGCGCCGCTGACGGCGACGTCGTTTGCCGTGCCGCAGACGGCGAGCTTGCCGATATCGCCTCCCGGGAAGAACAGCGGGTCAATCACGTAGCTGTCGGTAGAGAACGCCAGCCTGTCACCGTGGGCGGTCAGGGCCGCGAGGTCAATACGCGCCTGATCTTCCTGCTCGGCGAGCCAGGGGTTATTAAAGGCCTCCATGAACAGCCGGTTAATCAACTGCTGCATCGCCTGTCCACCGCTTCCGTGCGCCATTTCCACCGTGTTCATGCTTCACACTCCTGGTTGTGATAGTGATACCACGCGGCGCATGCCCCTTCGGAAGAGACCATCAGCGCGCCAAACGCGGTTTGCGGGTTACAGGCGTTGCCAAATAACGGGCAGTGATGAGGTTTGCATTTGCCGGTGAGTACGTCGCCACAGCGGGCGCGGGGATCGTCGCACACCTGCTGCGGCTGCGGGCGGAAATGCGCTTCGGCGTCGAAGGCGCGATACGTGGGCGTCAGGTGCACGCCGGATTCGGCAATCAGCCCCAGTCCGCGCCACTCGCTGTCGCCTTCGACGCTAAACACGTCGGCTATGGCCTGCTGTGCCCGTCTGTTACCTGCATCGGGCACCACGCGACGATACTGATTTTCCACCGCACTCAGGGCCGCTATTTTCTGCTCAACCAGCATGGTCACGCCTTGCAGTAGATCAAGTGGCTCGAAACCAGCCACCACTAACGGACGATTGTACTGTTCAGCGATAAAACCGTAGGCTTCTGTGCCGATCACCATGCTGACGTGGCCCGGCGCCAGAAACGCGTCGATACCGTTATCCGGCGCTTCAAGCAGGCTGCGCAGCGTGGGAATAAGCGTGATGTGCTGGCAGAAAAAGTAAAAGTTTGTGACGTTGCGGGCTTTAGCCTGCTGGAGGGTAATGGCGGTGGCGGGCATGGTGGTTTCAAAACCCAGCCCGAAAAAGACGACCTTACGCTCAGGATTAGCCATCGCCAGCGTCAGGGCATCCATCGGTGAGTAGACGATCCGCACGTCTGCGCCGCGCGCCTTCGCCTGGAGCAGCGAGCCATTTTTTCCCGGTACACGCATGGCGTCGCCAAAGGTGCAAAAAATCACACCGGGGCGGCTGGCGATGTCGATACAGCTGTCGATGCGCCCCATCGGCAGCACGCACACCGGGCAGCCGGGGCCGTGGATAAACTCGATGTTCTCCGGCAGCAGCTGGTCGAGGCCAAATTTAAAGATGGCGTGGGTGTGTCCGCCGCACACCTCCATGATCCGCAGCGGTTTTTCTTTCGTGTAGTCCAGCAGCGAGGCGCGGGTCTTCAGGCGATCGATAAGCTGCAACACCTGCTCAGGCGCGCGATATTCATCAACGTAACGCATGTGTTAACGTTCCTCCCCATACAACAGGGCGCCCACGTCCGGCTCGACATCGAACATATTCTGTAGCGCGTCCAGCGTGTCGCGGGCTTCTTCCTCATTAATCACGCTCATGGCAAAACCCACGTGGACCAGCACCCACTGGCCGAGACGCGATGCGCCGGTCTCATCGTGGCTGCCTACCAGCGTCAGGTCGACATCGCGCAGGATGCCGCAGACCTCCACTTTGGCCTGATTGCCGTCGAGGGAATGAATTTGTCCGGGGACGCCTATGCACATCGTTCGTTCTCCAGCCAGTTCAGCCAGGCGTCCATCCCGTCGCCGCGCGTGGCGGAAACCAGCAGGATCTCAATGTCCGGGTTCACTTCCCGGGCGTAAGCCAGGCACTTATCCACGTCGAAATTCAGGTACGGCAGCAGGTCGACCTTGTTCAGCAGCATGAGGGAGGCGGCGGCAAACATATGCGGATATTTAAGCGGCTTGTCTTCCCCTTCGGTCACGGAGAGCACCGCCACTTTATGCCGCTCGCCGAGGTCGAAGCTTGCCGGACAGACCAGGTTGCCGACGTTTTCAATAAACAGGATACCGTTATCCGCCAGCGGCAGGCGCGGGGCGGCGTCGGCAATCATCTGCGCGTCCAGGTGGCACCCTTTCCCGGTGTTGACCTGAATCGCAGGCGTACCGGTTTCGCGGATGCGCGCGGCGTCGTTTACCGTTTGCTGGTCGCCTTCGATTACGGCGCAGGAGACGTGTTCGTTCAGACGTTTAAGGGTTTCGGTCAGCAGCGTGGTTTTACCGGAGCCGGGGCTGGAGACCAGGTTCAGCACCAGCTGTTCGCGCGCGGCAAAGCGGGCGCGATTGCGGGCGGCGAGCTGGTTATTCTTGTCCAGCACGTTGATCTCCACCTCCAGCATCTGGCGCTGGCTGATGCCCGGCGCGTGCGTACCCGCTTCGCCATGGCCGTAATGGAGGTCGCCCGCGTCGGAACGCTGCGGGGCAAAGGTGATGCCGGTCAGTGCCGCCGCGGGACGCGGGGCAGGGGAAAAGGGCGCGGAGCGAAACGCGGAGTGGGGACGGTGTTCATCCCCTTCTATATACAGGTTGCCTTCAGCGCAACCGCAGGTACTACACATACATTACTCCTTCTCGATTTCGAGGCGTTGGATCTGCATACCGTCATCCGCCACGATGCGCAGCCCGCTGCTCTGGCACTGCGGACAGCGCTGCACCTTCGATGACAGCAGCGTGACGTACTCCTGACACTGCTCGCACCAGCACTCTGCCTGCTGCTCTTCAATATGCAGCTCGCAGCCTTCCGCCAGCGTGCCGCGGCATACCAGCTCAAAACAGAAGGTGAGGGCGCTGGTCTCGACGCAGGAAAACGCCCCGACCTTCAGCCAGACGCCGGTGACGCGTTTCGCGTGGTTTTGCACTGCCTGCTGTTCGATAAGTTCCAGTGCCCGCTGGCAGAGGGTAATTTCGTGCATGACGCCTCCTTAATGAATTGCCCCTTCAATGCAATAACGGTGCCAGCTTGATTTGCGTTATGGCGTGACGATGTCAACGCTGTCGAAATGACACGTCGACACCGCGGCGATGACAGTGCGCTTCTCTTTAAAATCCATTTAAATCAATAAATTAAAAACTGGCACGAAATCTGCTTAACAGCCGCTAACTCCATTAACCGGATACCTTTTATGACTATTTGGGAAATTAGCGAAAAAGCGGATTACATCGCGCAACGTCATCAGCAGCTCCAGGAGCAATGGCACCTGTACTGCAATTCACTGATCCAGGGGATTACGCTGTCGAAGGCCCATCTGCATCACGCCATGAGCTGTGCGGCGCAGGGGGATATGCGTTTTGTCCTGTTCGGTCACTTTACGATTTACGTCACCCTGGCGGAGACCTTCAACAGCCACACGATTGAGTACTACGTCGAGACGAAAGAGGGCGACAGGCACTGCATCGCCCGGGCGCAGCTGATGGCGGACGGCATGGTGGACGGTCATGTCAGCAACCGCGATCGCCAGCAGGTGCTGGAGCACTATCTGGAGAAAATCGCGCCGGTTTATAACGGCCTCTACGCCGCCGTTGAGCACGATCGGCCAGTCAACCTGAAACAGCTGATCGACGGAAAATCCTCCGCGAACGTGGCCTGAAAAGCGAGTGTCGAGAAGTGTCGATAAGACAGTTTTTTTCGTCAAAAATGACTATCACCAGAGGATGACCCGGTGAACCGTTTTGTAATTGCTGACTCGACGGTCTGTATTGGCTGTCGGACCTGTGAGGCGGCGTGCTCGGAAACGCACCGCCTGCACGGGCTACAGTCCATGCCGCGCCTGCGCGTCATGCGTAATGAGAAAGAGTCTGCCCCGCAGCTCTGTCACCACTGTGAAGACGCTCCGTGCGCGGGCGTCTGTCCTGTCAATGCCATCACCCGCGTTGACGGCGCGGTACAGCTGAACGAAAGCCTGTGCGTGAGCTGCAAGCTGTGCGGCATCGCCTGTCCGTTCGGCGCCATTGAGTTTTCAGGCAGCCGCCCGCTGCATATTCCGGCGAATGCTAATACTGCGAAAGCGCCGCCTGCGCCACCGGCTCCGGCACGCGTGAGTACGCTGCTGGACTGGGTGCCGGGCATTCGCGCCGTTGCGGTGAAGTGCGATCTGTGCAGCTTCGATGAGCAGGGTCCGGCCTGCGTGCGGACCTGCCCGACCCGGGCGCTGGTCCTGGTCAACATCCGCGACATCGCTCGCACCAGCAAACGCAAGCGCGAGCTGACCATCAATACCGACGTTGGCGATCTTTCGCTGCTGCGGGCGCTTAACGAGGGGGCGAAATGAACGCGATAGTTATGATGACCAGCGGTGTGGCCTGGTTTGCCGCCGCCGCTGTCCTGGCGCTGCTTCTCTCCTTCCATAAAACGCTGAGCGGGGTGATCGCCGGTATCGGCGGGGCGGTCGGCAGCCTGATGACGCTGGCGGCGGGCGGGGTTGTCCTGATCGACGGCCAGTCTGTTGACACCCTCATCCCGCTGATTCACCACGCCGTTGAGCTTACGCCGCTGAACGCCATCTGGCTGATAACCTTTGGCCTGTGCGGGCTGTTTATCAGCCTGTTTAATATCGACTGGCACCGACATCAGCACACCAAAGCCAACGGCCTGCTGGTTAACCTGTTGATGGCCGCCGCGGTCTGTACCGTTATCGCCAGCAACCTCGGCGCGCTGGTGGTGATGGCAGAAATCATGGCCCTGTGCGGCGTGTTCCTGACCGGATGCAGCGCCTCCGGCAAGCTGTGGTTTGCGCTCGGACGTCTCGGCACGCTGCTGCTGGCGCTGGCCTGCTGGCTGGTGTGGCAGCGTTTCGGCACGCTGGATTTTGCCATGCTTAACGGCCAGCCGCTGGGCAACGACGTCTGGACGTTGGGCGTAGTTGGTTTTGGCCTGCTGGCCGGGATAATCCCGCTGCACGGCTGGGTGCCGCAGGCGCATGCCAATGCCTCAGCCCCGGCCGCTGCGCTGTTCTCCACCGTGGTGATGAAGGTCGGTCTGTTCGGCATCCTGATGATAACCCTGACGGGCGGTCAGCCGCCGCTGTGGTGGGGCGTGGCGCTGCTGATTGCAGGGATGATCACCGCGTTCGTCGGCGGGCTGTACGCGCTGATGGAGCACAACATCCAGCGTCTGCTGGCGTACCACACCCTGGAGAACATCGGGATTATCCTGCTCGGCATGGGCGCGGGCGTCACCGGGCTGGCGCTCAACCAGCCGGCGCTGATTGCCGCCGGGTTTATTGGCGGTCTGTATCACCTTATCAACCACAGTCTGTTTAAAAGCACCCTGTTCCTCGGTGCGGGCAGCGTCTGGTTCCGCACCGGGCACCGCGATATTGAAAAGCTCGGCGGGATTGGCAAAAAAATGCCCGTCATTTCGCTGGCGATGCTGGTCGGGCTGATGGCGATGGCTGCGCTGCCGCCGCTGAACGGCTTTGCCGGCGAGTGGGTGATTTATCAGTCCTTCTTCGCCCTCGGCCAGAGCGAGGCGTTTATCGGGCGTTTACTCGGCCCGCTGCTGGCGGTGGGCCTGGCGATCACCGGCGCGCTGGCGGTGATGTGTATGGCGAAGGTTTACGGCGTCACCTTCCTGGGCGCGCCGCGCACCCGCGAAGCGGAAAACGCCTGCTGCGCACCGCTACTGATGGGCGTAAGCGTGGTCGCACTGGCGCTGTGCTGCATCGCGGGCGGCGTCGCCGCGCCGTGGTTGCTGCCGCTGCTGGGCCACGCCATTCCGCTGCCGCTGGTCACGGCGCATACCGTCGTTTCCCAGCCGATGATGGCGCTGCTGCTGATTGCCGCGCCGCTCCTGCCGTTCGTGCTGATGCTGTTCTTCAGACGCGACCGTCTCGCCTCCCGCTCGCGCGGCGCGGCGTGGGCCTGCGGCTACGAACATGAGCAGTCGATGGTCATCACCGCCCACGGTTTCGCTATGCCGGTGAAGGAGAACTTCGCCGCCGTGCTGAAGCTGCGCCATTGGCTGAACCCGGTGGGCTGGGTGCCGGGCTGGCAGGGTGCCGCCGTGCCCGTGCTGTTCCGCCGCCTGGCGCTGATCGAGCTGGCGGTGCTGGTGGTGATTGTCATTTCACGAGGAGCCTGACATGAGTCTGTTACTGGCAATTCTTCAGGCGCTGGTGCTGTTCGCCGCCGCGCCGCTGCTGTCGGGCATCACGCGCGTGGCGCGCGCCCGGCTGCACAACCGTCGCGGGCCTGGCGTGCTCCAGGAGTACCGCGATCTCTTCAAACTGCTTTCCCGTCAGAGCGTCGCGCCGGACGCCGCAGGCTGGGTGTTCCGCCTGACGCCGTTTGTGATGGTGGGCGTGATGCTGACCATCGCCACCGCGCTGCCGGTAGTGACGGTGGGCTCGCCGCTGCCGGTGCTGGGCGATCTGATTACGCTGATCTACCTCTTCGCCATCGCGCGTTTCTTCTTTGCGATTGCGGGTCTGGATACCGGCAGCCCGTTTACGGGTATCGGCGCCAGCCGCGAGGCGATGCTCGGCGTGCTGGTTGAGCCAATTCTGCTGCTGGGGCTGTGGGTTGCCGCACAGGTTGCAGGCTCGACCCATATCAGTTTTATCACCGACACCGTTTACCACTGGCCGGTTTCACGTTCTCTCCCGCTGGTGCTGGCGCTCTGCGCCTGCGCGTTCGCCACCTTTATCGAGATGGGCAAGTTGCCGTTCGATCTCGCGGAAGCGGAGCAGGAATTACAGGAGGGGCCGCTCACCGAATACAGCGGCTACGGCTTTGCGGTGCTGAAGTGGGGCATCAGCCTCAAGCAGCTGGTGGTGTTGCAGATGTTCGTCGGCGTTTTCTTCCCGTGGGGGCAGATGACGCACTTCTCTGCGGGCGGCCTGCTGCTGGCCGTGGTGGTGGCTGTGCTCAAGCTGCTTATCGGCGTGCTGGTGATTGCCCTGTTTGAAAACAGCATGGCGCGCCTGCGTTTTGTTGAAACGTCACGCATCACCTGGGCCGGTTTTGGTTTTGCATTTTTAGCGTTCGTCTCCTTGCTGGTGGCGTGATTAAAGAGAGTGTTTATGTCTGAAGAAAAGAAAGGTCAGCAGTATCTCGCCGCGTTGCATCAGGCTTTCCCGGGCGTGGTGCTGGAGGAGTCCTGGCAAACCAAAGACCAGATCACCGTCACCATTAAGGTGAACTATCTGCCGGAAGTGGTGGAGTTTCTCTATTACCAGCAGGGCGGCTGGCTGTCAGTGCTGTTCGGCAACGACGAGCGTCAGCTGTGTGGCAACTATGCGGTGTACTACGTGATGTCGATGGAGCAGGGGGAGAAGTGCTGGCTCACCGTGCGCGTAGAGGTCGATCCGGCTAAACCGGAATACCCCTCCGTCACGCCGCGCGTGCCTGCCGCCGTCTGGGGCGAGCGCGAAGTGCGCGACATGTATGGTCTGGTGCCGGTTGGCCTGCCTGACGAGCGTCGCCTGGTGCTGCCGGACGACTGGCCGGATGAACTCTATCCGCTGCGCAAGGACAGCATGGACTATCGCCAGCGCCCGGCCCCGACCACCGACAGCGAAACCTACGAGTTCATCAACGAGCTGGGCAGCAAGAAGAATAACGTGGTGCCGATTGGCCCGCTGCACGTTACCTCCGACGAACCGGGCCACTTCCGCCTGTTCGTCGACGGCGAGAACATTATCGACGCCGACTACCGCCTGTTCTACGTCCACCGCGGCATGGAGAAGCTGGCGGAGACCCGCATGGGCTACAACGAAGTCACGTTCCTCTCTGACCGCGTGTGCGGCATCTGCGGCTTTGCCCACAGCACCGCCTACACCACCTCGGTGGAAAACGGCATGGGGATCGTGGTGCCGGAACGCGCGCAGATGATCCGCGCCATTCTGCTGGAGGTGGAGCGCCTGCACTCGCACCTGCTCAACCTCGGCCTGGCCTGCCACTTCGTCGGCTTTGACTCCGGGTTTATGCAGTTCTTCCGCGTGCGCGAGGCGTCGATGAAGATGGCGGAGATCCTTACCGGGGCGCGTAAAACCTACGGCCTGAACCTGATCGGCGGGATCCGCCGCGACCTGCTGAAAGACGACATGATCCAGACCCGCCAGCTGGCGCAGCAGATGCGGCGGGACGTGCAGGAGCTGGTGGACATGCTGCTCAGCACGCCAAACATTGAGCAGCGCACCGTCGGGATTGGTCGTCTTGACCCGGAAATCGCCCGCGACTTCAGCAACGTCGGCCCGATGGTGCGCGCCAGCGGCCACGCCCGCGATACCCGCGCCGATCACCCGTTCGTCGGCTACGGCCTGCTGCCGATGACCGTGCACAGCGAGCAGGGCTGCGACGTCATCTCCCGTCTGAAGGTGCGCATCAACGAGGTATTCACCGCGCTGAACATGATCGACTACGGCCTCGATAATCTGCCGGGCGGCCCGCTGATGGTGGAAGGCTTCACCTACATTCCAAACCGCTTTGCCCTCGGCTTTGCCGAAGCGCCGCGCGGGGACGACATCCACTGGAGCATGACCGGCGACAACCAGAAGCTCTACCGCTGGCGCTGCCGCGCGGCGACCTACGCCAACTGGCCAACCCTGCGCTACATGCTGCGCGGCAATACGGTCTCTGACGCGCCGCTGATCATCGGCAGCCTCGACCCGTGCTACTCCTGCACCGACCGCATGACCGTCGTGGACGTGCGCAAGAAGAAAAGCCAGGTGGTGCCGTACAAAGAGCTTGAGCGCTACAGCATTGAGCGTAAAAACTCGCCGCTGAAATAAGGACTCGCCATGTTTACCTTTATCAAAAAAGTGATCAAAACCGGCACGCAGACCAGCAGCTATCCGCTGGAGCCGATGCCGGTGGATAAAAACTTTCGCGGCAAGCCGGAGCACAATCCGCAGCAGTGCATCGGCTGCGCGGCCTGCGTCAACGCCTGCCCGTCGAATGCCTTAACGGTGGAAACGGACCTGAAAACCGGCGAGCTGGCCTGGCAGTTTAACCTCGGGCGCTGCATCTTCTGCGGCCGCTGCGAGGAGGTCTGCCCGACGGTGGCCATTCGCCTGTCTCAGGAGTACGAGCTGGCGGTGTGGAAAAAAGAGGACTTCCTCCAGCAGTCGCGCTTTGCGCTGTGCAACTGCCGCGTCTGCAAGCGTCCGTTCGCCGTGCAAAAAGAGATCGACTACGCCATCGCGCTGCTGAAGCACAACGGCGACGTCCGCGCGGAGCATCACCGCGAAAACTTCGAAACCTGCCCGGAGTGCAAGCGTCAGAAGTGCCTGCTGCCGTCCGACCGTATTGATATCACCCGCCATATGAGAGAGGCCAGCTGATGGAAAACCTACTGGGCCCGCGCGATGCTAACGGCATTCCTGTGCCGATGACGGTGGACGAATCCATCGCCAGCATGAAGGCGTCGCTGCTGAAAAAAATCAAACGCTCGGCCTACGTCTACCGCGTGGACTGCGGCGGCTGCAACGGCTGCGAGATTGAGATCTTCGCCACGCTGTCACCGCTGTTTGACGCCGAGCGCTTCGGCATCAAAGTGGTGCCGTCCCCGCGCCATGCGGATATCCTGCTGTTCACCGGCGCGGTCACCCGCGCGATGCGTTCGCCTGCGCTGCGCGCCTGGCAGTCTGCGCCGGATCCGAAAATCTGTATCTCCTACGGCGCCTGCGGCAACAGCGGCGGCATCTTCCACGATCTTTACTGCGTCTGGGGCGGCACCGACAAAATCGTGCCGGTGGACGTCTACATTCCGGGCTGCCCGCCGACGCCCGCCGCCACGCTGTACGGTTTTGCCATGGCGCTCGGCCTGCTGGAGCAGAAGATCCACGCTCGTGAGCCGGGCGAGCTGGACAACCAGCCAGCCACTCTCCTGCACCCGGATATGGTGCAGCCGCTGCGGGTGAAGATCGACCGCACGGCGCGCAGGCTGGCGGGCTACCGCTACGGACGCCAGATTGCCGACGATTACCTGCGTCTGCTGGGCCAGGGCGACCATCAGGTAGCGCGCTGGCTGGAGGCCGAGAACGATCCGCGTCTCAATGAGATCGTGGCGAACCTGAACAGCATTGTGGATGAGGCGCGTATCCGATGAGTGAAACGGTGGTGTTCAGCCAGCTGAGCCGTAAGTTTATTGATGAGAACGATGCCACGCCGGATGCGGCGCAGCAGGTGGTCTATTACAGCCTGGCGATTGGGCACCACCTCGGGGTGATCGACTGCCTTGAAACGGCGCTGAGCTGCCCGTGGCCGGAATACCTGGCGTGGATCGCCACGCTGGAGGAGGGCAGCGCGGCGCGGCGCAAGATGGAGGGCGTGCCGAAGTACGGCGAGATTGTGATCGACGCCAACCACATCACGATGCTCGCTAACGCCTTTGACGCGGCGCTGAGCGTACAAACCCCGGCGCAGCAGGCGTGGAGCAAAACGCTGCTCGGCATGCTGCACGATATTCATCAGGAGAGCGCCATCTACCTGATGGTGAGGAGATTACGTGACTGACGTTTTACTGTGTGTCGGCAACAGCATGATGGGCGACGACGGCGCGGGCCCGCTGCTGGCGGAAAAGTGCGCTGCGAACCCGCCGGGCAGTTGGGTGGTGATTGACGGCGGCAGCGCGCCGGAAAACGACGTGGTGGCCATTCGTGAACTGCGCCCGGACAGGCTGTTAATCGTCGATGCCACCGATATGGGGCTCAACCCCGGCGAGATCCGCCTGATTGACCCGGACGACATCGCCGAGATGTTTATGATGACCACCCACAACATGCCTCTCAACTATCTGGTGGATCAGATTAAAGACGACGTGGGCGAGGTGCTGTTTCTGGGCATTCAGCCGGACATCGTCGGGTTTTATTATCCGATGACGCCGCCGGTGAAAGAGGCGGTGGACGTGGTGTATTCACGGCTTACCGGGTGGGTTGGGGATGGAGGATTTCCTCAGCTCTGAGCAGTGCCGGGTGGCGCCTTCGCCTTACCCTGCCTACCAAACCCATCTCCCTCTCCCTGTGGGAGAGGGCTGGGGTGAGGGCAACAGGCTACGCCAGATCCCCCCCGTTACTCGCAATCACCTTCTTATACCACCAGAACGATTTCTTGCGCTTGCGGTCCAGCGTGCCGTTTCCGGCGTCGTCCCGGTCGACGTACACAAACCCGTAGCGCTTGCTCATTTCCCCCGTTGAGGCCGATACCAGATCAATGCAGCCCCAGGTGGTGTAGCCCAGCAGCGGTACGCCGTCCTCAATCGCGTCGCCCATCGCGCGGATATGCTCGCGCAGGTAGCTGATGCGGTAGTCGTCGTTGATCTCGCCGTTTTCATCAATAACGTCCTTCGCCCCGAGGCCGTTTTCCACCAGGAACAGCGGCTTCTGGTAGCGGTCGTACATCATGTTCATGGTGATGCGCAGGCCGAGCGGGTCGATACCCCAGCCCCACTCGCTCACCTGAATGTGTGGGTTACGCAGGGACTTCACGATGTTCGCCGCGCTGGTGTTGCTCGCGTTCATGTCCGCCGACGCGCAGCGCGAGGCGTAATAGCTGAACGAGACAAAATCGACGGTGTTTTTCAGCAGTTCATCGTCGCCCGGGTCTTTCACAATCACCACGCCTTTCTCGCGGAACACGCGGGCGGAGTAGGCCGGATAGCTGCCGCGCGCCTGCACGTCGATAAAGAACAGGTTCTCGCGGTCTTTCTCCAGCGCCATCCACACGTCTTCCGGCTTGCAGGAGTACGGGTAGAAATTGCCGCCCGCCAGCATGCAGCCGACCTGGTTTTCCGGGTTCACCTCGTGGGCAATTTTGGTCGCCAGCGCGCTCGCCACCAGCTCGTGGTGCGCGGCCTGGTATTTCACCTGATCTTCGTTTTCCCCTTCCTCAAACACCAGCCCCGCGCCGGAGAACGGGCTGTGCAGCATGATGTTGATTTCGTTGAAGGTCAGCCAGTATTTCACCAGCCCGTTAAACGCTTCAAAGCAGGTGCGGGCGTAGCGGGCGAAGAAATCCACCATTTTGCGGTTGCGCCAGGAGCCGTACTCCGTCACCAGGTGCATCGGCACGTCGAAGTGGCAGAGCGTGACCAGCGGCTCGATGTTGTACTTTTTGCACTCCTCGAACACCGCGCGGTAGAAGGCAATGCCTTCCTGATTCGGCAGCGGTTCGTCGCCGTTCGGGTAGAGGCGGCTCCAGGCAATCGAGGTGCGGAACACCGTAAAGCCCATCTCCGCCATCAGGGCGATGTCTTCTTTGTAGCGATGGTAAAAATCAATCGCCTCGTGGCTCGGGTAGAATTCGTCGTCCCGCAACGAAAACCGTTTTTCCTTGCCGACTTTTACCGCCAGACGGTTTGCGCCGTGGGGGATCATATCGACCGTCGTCAGTCCTTTGCCGCCTTCACGGTAAGCCCCTTCACTCTGGTTGGCGGCAAGCGCGCCGCCCCATAAAAATCCTTGTGGAAAAACAGACATTCTTACCTCGCTTTCAGTTTATGCTTCTGCTGCTTTGTTCTGTACCGGTGCGGTTTGCAGGGCGCGTGCTTTTTCGGCTTCGTCTTCTACCGGGATATCCTCAAACCCTAACAGCAGGGTCAGCACAAACGACAGCACCACCGCCAGACCCATCACGCCAAACACCCAGACGATGGTCATCGGGTTGGCCGGGTCGAAGAACTGCACGCTGGTGAACAGCCCCGGCGCCGCCATCGAGTGGCTGGCAAGACCGGCCATGCCCGCCACCGCGCCGCAGATAAAACCGCTGATCAGGCTCGCAATCAGCGGACGCTTCAGGCGTACCGCCACGCCGTACAGGGCCGGTTCAGAGATCCCCGCCATGATGGCGGAGGCCGCCGCGGCCAGCGCCGTCTGGCGCAGTTCCGGGTTTTTGGTTTTCCACGCCACCGCCAGCGACGAACCGCCGAGCGACAGGTTGGCGCCGATTTCCGACGGCATCACCATCCCTTCTTTGCCCGTTTCGGCAATGGTCTGGATGATGGTCGGCGTAAACACGCGGTGCATCCCGGTCATCACCAGCAGCGGCCACAGCGCGCCCATAATGGCAACGGAGAGCCAGCCCAGATAGCCGTGAATGGTGTAGACCAGCGCGGAGATGGCGCTGCCGATCCAGATCCCGAGCGGGCCAATCAGTACGATGGCGAGCGGGGCGGCAATCAGCACGATCAGCATCGGCTTGAGGAAGTTTTTGGTCACCGCCGGGGTAATGCGATCCACCCAGCGTTCGATGTACGACAGGCACCAGGTCATCACCAGGGCGGGGATCACCGTGTAGGTGTATTTCACCGCCGTCACCGGAATGAAGGCGAACTCAACGTGCTCGCCCTGCGCGGCCTTGGCCATCAGCTCGATAAAGCTCGGGTGAACCAGTACGCCCGCGATAGCAATCGCCAGCGACATGTTGGTTTTGAACTTCACCGCCGCGGATGCCGCCACCATCAGCGGCAGGAAGAAGAACGCGCCGTCGCCGATAACGGTCAGGATCGTCAGCGTCGGGTCGCCTTTGCCCAGCACGCCGGTCATCTCAAGGATCATCGCCAGCAGCTTGACCATCGACCCGCCGATGATCGCCGGGATCAGCGGAGACATGGTGCCGATCAGCGCGTCGAGGATCCCGGCGCCAACCCGGCGCAGCGTGAGCTTCTGTGGACCTTCCGCTACGGCAGGTTGCAGGTTGGCGGGCAGCAGGCTCACTACTTCACGGTATGCCTGGGACACGGTGTTGCCAATAATCACCTGGCACTGGTTGTCGTTGCGCACCACGCCGAGCACGCCGCTGATGCTTTTCAGGCGTGCGGCGTCGGTAAGGCTTTCGTCTTTAAGAACGAAGCGCAGGCGCGTCATGCAGTGGGTGACGGCGACGATGTTCTCTTTACCGCCCAGCGCGCTGACAACGTCGTTTGCCAGCGCAGCGTAATTTTTTGCCATCGGATGTGATCCTGTTATCGTTGTGTGAAATGTAGGAAACCGGTTTCACATAATCATCATGAGTTTCTTTTAATGAAACAAGACCACTTTTTATGCATTTTTTCGTTTCGTGATGACGATCACTCGTGGCCGTAAAAAGCGTGATAACGCCGCTGGGACAATTTTTCTGCGGTGCAGTACACTGCGCCCATCAGGTTCAGACGGAATAATAATATGACCACGATGCTGGAAGTGGCGAAGCGGGCAGGCGTATCAAAAGCGACGGTCTCCCGGGTACTGTCGGGGAACGGTTACGTCAGCCAGGAGACGAAAGACCGCGTGTTTCAGGCCATCGAAGAGAGCGGGTATCGCCCCAATCTGCTGGCGCGAAACCTGGCGACCAAACGCACCCAGACCCTGGGGCTGGTGGTGACGAACACCCTGTACCATGGGGTCTACTTTAGCGAGCTGCTGTTTAACGCCGCGCGGATGACGGAAGAGAAGGGGCGTCAGCTGATCCTGGCGGACGGCAAGCACAGCGCCGAAGAGGAGCGCGAGGCGATCCAGTACCTGCTCGACATGCGCTGCGACGCGGTAATCATCTATCCGCGTTTTCTGAGCGTGGAAGCGCTGGACGAGATCATTGAGAAATGCGAGCAGCCGATCATGGTGCTCAACCGCCGTTTGCGGAAAAACAGCAGTCACAGCGTCTGGTCCGATCATAAAGCGTCGTGTCAGGACGCAGTATCGCAGCTGATCGCGAAAGGCCACCGGGAGATTGCGTTTATCACCGGTTCGCTGGATTCCCCCACCGGGGTGGAGCGTCTTTCCGGCTACAAGGACGCGCTGGCGCAGCACGGGATTGCAGTTCGCGACGCGCTGATCGCCGAAGGGAAGTGGAACCCGGCCAGCGGCGCGGCGGCGGTCTCTCAGTTGCTCACCCGCGGCGAAACGTTTACCGCGCTGGTGGCGAGTAACGACGACATGGCGATTGGCGCCATCAGGCAGCTGCACGAGAGCGGCGTCGCCACGCCGGGCGCAGTGTCCGTCATCGGCTTTGACGACGTGGCAATCGCGCCCTATATCGTGCCGTCCCTCTCCAGCGTGCGTATTCCGGTAACGGAGATGATTCAGGAGACCATCAGCCGTATGATTTTCATGCTCGACGGCGGTGAGTTTAAGCCTCAGCAAACCTTCTCCGGCGAGCTTATCCTGCGCGACTCCGTCATTGACGGCCCGCATCGCTGACGTCGACATCTGTCATCGTCACTAATGACGATGACAGATCCTTCTCTTTTAAATTTCCCTATAAAATCAAAGCATTAAATATTGGCACGGTTTATGAATAGCTTCGCGCATAACAGTTATGCCGGAGAAGCAGATGAACCGTTTTATTATGGCCGATGCCAGCAAATGCATTGGTTGCCGTACCTGTGAAGTGGCGTGCGTGGTGTCCCATCAGGCAGAGCAGGATTGCGCCTCTCTCACCCCTGATACCTTCCTGCCGCGCATCCACGTCATTAAAGGCGTGAATATTTCTACCGCCGCTATCTGTCGCCAGTGCGAAGACGCGCCGTGCGCCAACGTCTGTCCGAACGGGGCGATTAAGCGCGAGAAAGGCTTCGTGCATGTGATGCAGGAGCGCTGCATCGGGTGCAAAACCTGTGTGGTGGCGTGTCCGTATGGCGCGATGGAGGTGGTGGTTCGCCCGGTGGTGCGCAACAGCGGTATCGGGCTGAGCGTACGCGCGGAGAAAGCCGAAGCCAATAAATGTGACCTCTGCTACCACCGCGATGCCGGTCCGGCGTGTATGGAAGCCTGTCCGACGCATGCGCTGGTCTGCGTCGATCGCGACAAGCTCGAACAGATGAGTGCCGAAAAACGCCGCCGCGCGGCGTTCGACACCTCATCATCGCTGCTGTTTTAAATTGCGATGCGCGTTAACGGCGTACAGCTTCGGGTGCGCGGCAAGGTGCAGGGGGTAGGATTTCGTCCCTTCGTCTGGCAGCTTGCGCACCAGCTGGGGCTGGCAGGCGACGTCTGCAACGACGGAGAGGGTGTCCTGGTGCGTCTCGCGGGCAGTGGGGGTGACTTTACCGCGAGACTGCGCCAGGACTGCCCACCGCTGGCGCGCATCGATCGCATTGAAACGCAGCCGTTCAGCTGGACGACGCTGCCGGATGAGTTTGTCATCCGCCACAGCGAGAGCGGGGCGATGGACACGCAAATCGTCCCGGATGCCGCCACCTGTCCCGCATGCCTGGTGGAGATGCGCGATCCCCGCGAACGTCGCTACCGCTACCCGTTTATCAACTGCACCCACTGCGGGCCGCGGTTTACCATTATCCGCGCCATGCCCTATGACCGCCCGGCCACGTCAATGGCGCCATTCCCGCTCTGTGTGCCCTGTGAAACGGAGTACCGCAACCCGGCTGACCGGCGTTTTCACGCCCAGCCGGTGGCCTGCCCGGATTGCGGACCGCAGCTGGAGTGGCGAGCCGGGGAGGCTGCTGCCACCCGCGAATCGGCGTTAAGCGCGGCGGTGGCGATGCTGGAAGGCGGCGGGATTGTGGCGGTCAAAGGGCTGGGCGGTTTTCACCTGGTCTGCGACGCGCTTAACCCGCAGGCGGTTCGGAAATTACGGGCACGCAAGCAGCGCCCGACCAGGCCGCTGGCGGTGATGATCCCGCATGCGGACGATCTGCCGGAGGCCATCCAGACGCTGTTACGTTCACCCGCTGCGCCGATTGTGCTGACGCCAAAAGCCTGCCTTCCTGCGTTTCCTGAGGAGATTGCGCCGGGGCTGGATACGGTCGGCGTGATGCTGCCTGCGAACCCGCTCCAGCATTTGCTGATGCTGGACTGCCAGCGCCCGCTGGTGATGACCTCCGGCAACCTCAGCGGCCATCCACCCGCCATAAGCAACCAGCAGGCGCTGGAAGAACTCAGTGACATCGCTGACGGCTTCCTGCTGCACAACCGCGACATCCTGCAACGGATGGATGATTCAGTGATGGACCAGGAGGGCACGATGCTGCGTCGCGCACGCGGTTTTGTGCCGGATGCCATCACATTGCCCGCCGGATTCCGCGACATCCCGCCCATGTTATGCACCGGCGCGGAGATGAAAAACACCTTCAGCCTGGTGCGTGGCAACCAGGCGGTGCTGAGCCAGCATTTTGGCGATCTGAGCGACGAGGGGGTAGAGGCGCAGTGGCGCAGTGCGCTCTCGACGATGCAGGACATCTACGCCTTTCAGCCTGAGCGCGTGGTGTGCGATGCCCATCCGGGTTATCACGCCCGACTGTGGGCCCGGACGCAGGCGCTGCCCGTTGAGACCGTGCTGCATCATCATGCGCATGCGGCAGCGTGTCTGGCGGAGAATGGCTGGCCGCTCAACGGCGGGGATGTTATTGCCCTGACGCTGGACGGGATCGGCATGGGCGAGAACGGCGCGCTGTGGGGCGGCGAGTGCCTGCGGGTGAACTATCGCGACTGCGAACGGCTGGGCGGTCTGCCAGCCGTTGCGCTGCCGGGGGGCGATCTGGCGGCAAAACAGCCGTGGCGCAATTTGCTCGCCCACTGTCTGGCGTTCGTACCTGACTGGCAGCAGTACCCGGAAACAGAGGTGGTACAGCGTCAAAACTGGCCGCTGCTGGCAACGGCTGTGTCGCGCGGTATCAATGCGCCGCGGGCCTCCTCCTGTGGTCGTCTGTTCGACGCCGTGGCCTGTGCGCTGGGCATTGAAACGCAACGCTATGAGGGCGAAGCCGCGTGCCGGCTGGAGGCGCTGGCCGAACGCTGCGCAGGGGTTGATCATCCGGTGACGCTCCAGACGGATAACCTTGCGCTGTTCTGGCAACAGTGGCTTACCTGGCGGGCGGAACCCGGCGAGCGTGCCTGGGCTTTTCACGATGCGCTGGCAAAAGGGCTGAGCGAACTGGCGGCAACGCATGCCCGCCGACGGTCGCTCACGACGGTGTGTTTCAGCGGCGGCGTCCTTCACAACCGCCTGCTGCGCGCGCGCCTTCGTCATTACCTTTCTGATTTCACGCTTCTTTTTCCTTCGCGCCTGCCCGCAGGCGACGGAGCGATCTCCTTCGGGCAGGCGGTGGTTGCTGCCGCCCGATCATGTTCACAAGGGATTTAAAATGTTACGACTTTTACGCAATGAACCTCGTGCAGCGTGCCTGCTGCTGGCTCTCGGGATGGCTAACCTGCTGGCCTGGGGGCTGGCGTGGCACACCTTTAGCGGCAGTACGGCGCTGATGGCGGCCAGCCTGCTGGCCTGGTGTTACGGACTGCGTCATGCGGTGGATGCCGACCATATCGCCGCGATTGATACCGTGACGCGTAAAATGATGCAGCAGGGCAAGCGCCCGTCCGGCGTGGGCGCATGGTTTTCCCTCGGACACTCCACCATCGTGGTGCTGGCCTCCATTGCCATCGCCGCGACCGCCACGGCATTTCAGAAGAATATGGCGTGGTTTCACGAGACCGGCAGCCTGATCGGCACGGCGGTGTCGGCAACCTTCCTGCTGGCGATGGCGCTGGTGAATATGGTGATCCTGCGCGGCGTCTGGCGCAGTTTTCAGGCGCTGAAACACGGCAATCCCGTGCAGGGCGACATCACGCTGCCTGCACAGGGCGGCGTCATGAACTGGCTGTTCGGCAAAACCTTCCGCCTCGTCAATAAAAGCTGGCAGATGTACCTGGTCGGTTTCCTGTTCGGCCTGGGGTTCGACACCGCCACCGAAATCGGCGTGCTGGGGATCTCCGCCGCCAGCGCCTCCAGCGGGATGTCGGTGTGGTCGATCATGATCTTCCCGGCGCTCTTCGCCAGCGGCATGGCGCTGGTCGATACGCTCGATAACCTGCTGATGGTGGGTGCCTACGGCTGGGCGTTTAACAAGCCGCAGCGCAAGCTCTACTACAACATGACCATCACCGGCACTTCGGTGGTGGTGGCGCTGTTTATCGGCGGCCTGGAAGCGCTGGGTCTGCTGATGGACAAGTTCGCCCTCAGCGGCGGCGTGTGGGATCTGATTGGCGCGGTGAACGATAACCTGGGCGACGCCGGATTTGTGGTGGTCGGGCTGTTTGTCGCCTGCTGGCTGATCTCGATGGCGAACTATCGCTGGCGCGGTTATGACGCGCTGGTGGTGCGCCCCTGACGCTGAAAGTGTAGCGATAAAAAAAGCCCCGGGACATCGGGGCGGTGGACAACAAAATCCAAAGGTTAAGTAAGCGTGGCAGTACTGTAGGCCGGGTAAGCGGAGCGCCACCCGGCATGACGAGGGTTAAGCTGGTAGCGATTTCAGCAGCGCGAAGGCCTCCTTCATTCTGTCTTCGCTGACGACAAAGGCGCGCATCTGACCGTCGGTATCGGTGCCGCGCGCCACCATGCCCTGAGGCGAAAGGACAATCTCCCAGTCCAGATCCTGACGCTGCGTTTCACCTGCGAGATGCAGCGGTAGTTCCGGCGTTTTTACCTTCACCAGCATGGCGGGTAATTTCACCGGGGCGTTGCCGCCGAGCAGGTTTTTCGCCAGGAACATGGCGCTTAACTGAATCGGTTGCAGGAACGGCAGCACCTGGCCGTTAATTTCCGCGCAGTCGCCCAGGGCATAAATGTCCGGCTGGGTGGTTTGCAGGTAGCTGTCCACCTTCACGCCGCGATTGATCTCTGCGCCCGCGCGGTGCGCCAGCGCGGTTTCCGGGCGCAACCCCGTCGCCGCAATAACCACATCCACTTCAACGCTGCGGTTGCGGTCGAGCGTCGCACAAATGCCGGTTTCGGTTTTGCTCAGGCTCTGTAACTGCGATTTCAGCAGCAGATGCACGCCCATGTCGGTCAGACGATGCTGTAAGCGACTGCTTACTTCTGCTGGCATCAGCGCTGACAGAATGCTGGCCGCGTGGTCAACCAGGGTGACGGATTTTCCCGCCCGGCAGAAGTCCATCGCCAGCTCGGTGCCAATCAGTCCGCCGCCGACAATCATCACCCGCGTGGCGTCGCGTAACAGGGTCTCGCTGGCCTGATACTCCTGCTGGCTGTTGAGCGTGACCATCAGCTCGCGGCCCTCAACCGGCGGCACAAACGCCGATGCCCCCGTCGCCAGCACCAGTTTGTCGTACTGCCAGGTTTTATCTTTCGCGTTCACCACGTGGGCGTCGGCGTCGATATCGGTGACCCAGGTGTACGGAAACAGACGCAGGTTAAACTGTTCTGCGAACTCCCCCGCCGTCTGGCGGGTGAGATCGTCGGCGCGCTGATTCTGGCTAATGACGTGGCTTAAATCAGGCTTGTTGTACTCATCCATGCTGTCGGCGGCGATCACCGTCAACGGCACGTTAGCATCCTGTTTGCGGATATTTTTCACCAGCTGGCGGGCGGCAAAGCCCGAGCCGATAATGACGATGCCGTGGCTCATTTTGCCTCCGTTGCCAGTTCATCAAAGACGTCTTTCCCGAGGGAACATTCCGGGCAGAGGAAGTTGTCCGGCACCTCGCTCCACGGCGTACCCGGCGCGACATCCTGCAACGGCTCGCCCAGCTCAGGATCGTAAATCCACTGGCAGACGCTGCACTGCATGCAAGGGCCGAGGTCGGCAGCGGCAGGAGCGGCTTCTGCTACAGCTTCCGGCGTAACCGCCGCGGCGGGTGCGGTTTCCGGCAGCGGCGCAAGCGCCCACTGGCGGGCAATGTCGCGACCGTGCTGGCGACAGATTTCCAGCGCGTCGAGATCCGGACGCCATTTCGCCTTCAGGCTCAGGGACATCTCAAAACCGGCATCCTGTAAACGGGTGGAGAGACGGTCTACCGCGCCGCCGCTCCAGCCGTGTGAACCAAAGGCGCTGGCGCGTTTGTTACGAAAGCGCAGGCCGGTCATCTCTTCCACCAGTCCGGCAATTTTCGGCATCATCACGTTATTCATGGTGGAGGTACCCACCAGCACGCCTTTGGAGCGGAAGACGTTGGTCAACACCTCATTCTTATCGCTGCGCGCCACGTTGAAGATTTTCACCGCCACGTTCGGGTCCACTTCGTTGATGCCCTGGGCAATGGCGTCCGCCATCATGCGGGTGTTGTTGGACATAGTGTCGTAGAAGATGGTGATGCGATCTTCCTGATAGTCCGCCGCCCACTTCAGGTACAGTTCGACAATCTGGGTTGGATTTTCACGCCATACCACGCCGTGGGAGGTGGCAATCATATCCACCGGCAGGTTGAAGCCGAGGATCTCGGTGATTTTTGGCGTGACCAGACGGCTGAACGGGGTCAGGATGTTGGCGTAGTAGCGCTGGCACTGTTCGAACAGCTCGGTCTGATCCACTTCGTCGTTGAACAGACGTTCGTCGCAGTAGTGCTGGCCGAAGGCGTCGTTACTGAACAGCACCGCGTCACCGGTCATGTAGGTCATCATGCTGTCCGGCCAGTGCAGCATTGGGGTTTCCACGAAGATCAGCTGTTTGCCATTGCCGATATCCAGCGTGTCGCCGGTTTTCACGGTGTGGAAGTTCCACTCCGGATGGTGGTGGTGGCCGTTGATGGAGTCAATGGCGTTGGTGGTGCAGTAGATCGGGGTATCCGGAATGTGGGACATCAGCTCGGTCAGCGCCCCGGCGTGATCCTCTTCCGCGTGGTTGATGATGATGTAGTCGATGTCATTCAGATCGATTTCGCTGCACAGGTTCTGCACGAACTCGCGGCTGAATTTGTGATCGACGGTATCGATCAGGACGTTTTTACCTTCACGAATGAGATAGCTGTTGTAGCTGCTGCCACGCAGCGTTTTGTATTCCGTCCCGTGAAAATCACGTACTTCCCAGTCACGTTGACCCACCCAATGAATGTTATTTTTAACCAGAATAGACATAGCAACCTCAACTTAATACGGCGTTTTCAAATAAGATGACTGTCATATATCAAGTTGCGTGCCAACTTTTTAATTTGTTGAAAATAATGTGTTTTCGTTTCGATGCTCCTTAGTGGGTAGTCATTTTGACTATCTTAAAAATTGTCAATATGACATTATGTATTGTCAAAATGACAGTGAGGCAGAGATGAGCTTTTCCGTAGATGTGCTGGCGAAGATCGCCATAGAACTGCAAACCGGTATTGGTCATCAGGACCGCTTTCAGCGGCTGATCTCCACGTTGCGCCACGTGCTGGATTGCGATGCGTCGGCGCTGCTGCGTTACGAAGGGCGGCAGTTTATTCCGCTGGCTATCGACGGTCTGGCGAAGGACGTACTCGGGCGGCGCTTTACCCTGGAGGGCCACCCGCGTCTGGAAACCATCGCCCGCGCGGGTGACGTGGTGCGTTTCCCGGCAGACAGCGATCTGCCCGATCCTTACGACGGCCTGATCCCCGGACAGGAGAGCCTGAAGGTGCACGCCTGTATCGGCCTGCCTCTGTTTGCCGGGCAGAACCTGATTGGCGCGTTAACCCTCGACGGCATGTCGCCTGATCAGTTCGATACCTTCAGCGACGAAGAGCTACGGCTGATTGCCGCGCTGGCGGCCGGGGCGCTGAACAACGCCCTGCTGATAGAACAGCTGGAGAGCCAGAATATTCTTCCGGGTAGCCCGACGGCGTTTGAGCAGGTGGCGCACACCGAAATGATCGGCCTTTCGCCGGGCATGGCGCAGCTCAAAAAAGAGATTGAGATTGTCGCCGCGTCTGATTTGAACGTGCTGATCTTCGGGGAGACCGGCACCGGTAAAGAGCTGGTGGCAAAAGCGATCCACGAAGCCTCGCCCCGTGCGGTGAATCCGCTGGTCTATCTCAACTGCGCGGCGTTGCCGGAAAGCGTGGCGGAAAGCGAGCTGTTCGGACACGTCAAAGGGGCCTTTACCGGGGCGATCAGCAACCGCAGCGGCAAGTTCGAAATGGCTGATAACGGCACGCTGTTCCTCGATGAAATTGGCGAACTCTCCCTTTCGCTCCAGGCCAAACTGCTGCGGGTGTTGCAGTATGGCGATATTCAACGCGTGGGAGACGATCGCAGCTTACGCGTGGATGTGCGCGTGCTGGCGGCGACGAACCGCGATCTGCGCGAAGAGGTGCTGGCGGGGAATTTCCGCGCCGATCTGTTCCACCGTCTGAGCGTGTTCCCGCTCACGGTGCCGCCGCTGCGCGAGCGGGGCGAGGATGTGGTTCTGCTGGCGGGCTTTTTCTGCGAACAGTGTCGGCTCAAAATGGGGCTTTCCCGCGTGGTGCTAAGTCCTGGCGCGAGGACGCACCTGCTGAGCTACGGCTGGCCGGGTAACGTGCGTGAGCTGGAACATGCGATCCACCGCGCGGTGGTGCTGGCGCGGGCAACGCGTTCGGGGGATGAAGTGGTTATTCATGCGCGCCATTTCGCGCTGCATGAGGAAACGATGCCGCCCGTGAAGCCGGTGATACCTGAGAGCGTGAACGAAAACCTGCGCGAGGCGACGGATGCGTTCCAGCGTCAGATGATCGCCCGCGCGCTGGAGCAGAATAACCGCAGCTGGGCGGCGTGCGCGCGGGCGCTGGAGATGGACGTCGCCAACCTTCACAGGCTGGCGAAACGTCTGGGGCTGAAGGGTTAAATAATCCCCGCCTGGTAGAAGTCTTGCAGGTTGATCGCGCCGCACAGCCTGCCGTGCTCGTCCACCACCGGCGCGGCGGTGATTTTGCGCTTCATCAGCACCTCTTTGGCTTCAATCGCGCGGCTGTCGGCATTCAGCGTCAGCCCGCCCTGGGTCATTGCTTCGGATACCCGCGCCTCCAGCTTGCCGCCGCCCACCAGCCAGCGGCGCAGGTCGCCGTCGGTGAAGACGCCCTTCACCTGGCGGTCATTGTCGCATACCGCAACCAGCCCCAGCCCGGTGCGGCTCAGCTCCAGCATGGCGTCCATCACGCTGGTGTCGAGTTTGACCTGAGGAATGGCATCGTCCGTGCGCATCAGGTGGTGAACTTTGTTGAGCAGACGAGCCCCAAGCGCGCCCGCAGGATGGGAGCGGGCGAAATCTTCCTCATTAAAACCGCGCGCCTGCATCACCGCCATCGCCAGGGCGTCGCCCATCATCAGCGTGTTGACGGTGCTGGAGGTCGGTGCCAGGTGCATCGGACAGGCTTCGCGCTCAACGGAAATATCCAGGGTTGCTTTCGCGGCCAGCGCCAGCGGCGAACGGGATTTGCCGGTCATCGCTAACAGGGCCACCGATTTTTCTTGCAGGCGAGGGATGATGAGATCCAGCTCTTTGGCTGAACCGGAGTAGGAGATAAACAGCATCACGTCGCGGCTTTCGATCATCCCCAGATCGCCGTGCAGCGCTTCGGCAGGATGCACGAAGAACGCCGGGGTGCCGGTGCTGGCAAGCGTCGCGGCAATCTTCTTGCCGATATGACCGGATTTACCGATACCCGCCACGATCACTTTGCCCTCGCAGTGGATAATGGTGTTGGCTGCACGAACAAAATCCTCACCCAGACGTTCCGGCAGGCGGCTGGCTTCCTGTAGCTCCAGCAGCAGGGTCTGACGGCCTGCGTTTAACAGAAAATCACTCATTTTTCTCTCCGGTTACGATCACGTCGATGCCCTTCGCTTCCAGCGCTTTTTTAAATGCCGGATCGATACCTGCGTCGGTAATCAGCTTATCGACGCTTTCAAGGCTACAGACAATGTTGGGGCTTTTACGGCCAAACTTCGACGAGTCCGCCATCAAAATCACTTCCCGCGCGGCGTTGCACATCGCTTTGCTGACGCTGAACACCTCGTTGAAGGTGGTCACGCCCGCGTTGAGGTCGATGCCGTCCGTGCCCATAAACAGCTTATCGAAGCTGAAGTGGTCGAAGGCATTCTCCGCCAGCTGCCCGTGAAACGACGCCGATTTTTTACGAAAGGTGCCGCCGGGCATCAGGATGGTCTGCTCGCTGTCGAACTCTGACAGGGCATTGACGATGTGCAGGCTGTTGGTCATCACGGTGATGTTATTAAAGCGGCTGAGCAGCGGGATCATCTGTAGGACGGTACTGCCTGCGTCGAGGATAATGGAATCGCCGTCCTGGATAAATTTGACGGCGGCTTCGGCAATCAGCGCTTTCTGGTGAGTATTGATCAGCGTTTTGTGGTCGATAGGCGGGTCGGCTTCGTCTTTATTGAGCACCACGCCGCCGTAGGTACGAATGACGGCGCCGGAGTTTTCGAGCAACACCAGGTCCTTGCGTATTGTCGTGCCGGTGGTGTCAAAGTAGTGGGCCAGATCCTCTACCGAGCACTTTCCCTGCTTTTGCAGATGCTCAAGTATGGCCGCCTGCCGCTGACGTGGTTTCATAGGCGCTTCGTTCCTTACGTTGCGAAATGATAATTCCGCAAGTTTATAACTTTCACAACGAAATTATCCATGTTTCAGATTAAGCGCTAATGATAGTGCATTCTGACAGAGTGAATCATGGGGGAAGATCACATCAGGTTGTAAATCATGCAGCGAAATGCCGTCGATCGCCTGGATTTTGGTCGGACGGGCAAACACCGTTACGCCGCGCATGATGAGGGAATCGCAAACCATATTGTTTTCATCCAGCGCAATAGCGACGACAACCCGCGGTTTAAAGCGTCCGCCGGAACGCCCAACGCCCACGCGGCCTTTCTGGCACAGGGCGTCAAAGGCGCGGTTAAACTGATGGATTTGCCAGCCGCCAAACGCCATCTGGCAAAGCCAGGCGAGGGCGGCGACGGTGATGAGTGCGGTGACCATATCGGCTCCTTAACTGCCGGGTGGCGGCTGCGCCTTACCCGGCCTACGGGGATTGTAGCCCAGGTAAGCGCAGCGCCACCGGGGAATGAACTCAGAACATCACCTGCCCACCGGTGACGTTAATCGACTGCCCGGTGCAGTACGAGGCTTTCGGGCTGGCGTAAAACAGCAGCATGTTCAGCACGTCCTGATAATCGCACCCGCGCTTCAGCGGCACTTTGTCGATGTAGTACTGTTCGACGTCCTCCGCTTTGATGCCAAGTTTGGCGGCATACTGCGGCAGCAGGGACTGGAACATCGGGGATTTCAGCAGGTTACCCAGCATCAACGCGTGAACGGTTATGCCGTATTCGGCCAGATCCAGCGCCAGAGACTGCGTCAGCCCGACGCCGCCAAACTTCGCCGCGCTGTAGCCGGAGTTGTGCTTGCTGCCCACTTTCCCCGATTTTGAGTTGATCTGAATGATGCGACCCTGAATACCGTCGCGGATCATCAGACGGGAAAATTCGCGGGCGCAGAGGAAATAGCCCACCAGATTCACCTGCAACGAGCGGTCAAAATCCCCCAGTTCGAAATCGCTGATAAAGGCCGCTTTCGCAATCCCCGCGCTGTAGACCAGCAGATCGGTGCGACCAAAAATCTCATCCACGCCGCGGGCCAGCGCCATCACGCTCTGCTCGCTGGTGGCGTCGGCGCCAAATCCATACGCCATCCCTTCGCCAAATTCGATGTTGATGGCGTCCGCTACGCGGGCGGCTTTCTCACTCTGAATATCCACGACCGCCACGCGGTAGCCCTCTGCGACAAGCCCATGGCAGAGGAACTCGCCTAAGGTTTGTCCCCCACCAATGACAACGGCAACCTGACTCATGTGTCTCTCCTTTATTACGAAATAAATTTTAACGTGCAGCCTGGGGTGATGGCCTGCGGAACCGGCCCCTCAACGTGAACCGTGCCGGGATACTCCGCCCGCGGCTGGCCGTCGAAACGCAAGGTGATGTGCCCCAGCTCGCGCAGGTTTTGCTCGGCGACGTCACCGACGGCGGTTACGGCATAGCGCGCCTTGCCCAGCTCCAGCTGGCCACCGGCCTTCAGCTCGCCGTTTAACTCGCCGTGGCAGTGGATAAAGCAAAACTCTTCGATATCTGCCGGGGCGCCTTCGCGGAAGGTGATCAGCATCTGGTCGCTCAGCGCATCGGCTGCGCTCTGGCCGATGCGGGTAATGGTGGTCTGGTAAATCACGGTCATGGCAGGAACCTCTTATTGATAAATAAAGCCGGAGACAAACCAGGCAATTAGCACCGTTGGCGCGCCCGTCAGGAAGCGGCTCACCAGCACGGAGGGGACGCCCACGCGCACGGTCTCCTGGCGCGCTTCCGCCAGTGACAGCCCGACGGGGATGAAGTCGCACGCCGCCTGAGCGTTAATGGCAAACAGGGCGGGCAGGGCGAGGTGCGGGGGAATATTCCCCAGACCAATCTGCACGCCAATCAGCACGCCAATGACCTGGGCAATCACCGCGCCCGGGCCGAGAAACGGCGACAGCAGCGGGAAGGAGCAGATCAGCGCCAGCGTCACCAGGCCGAGCGGGTGGCTGGCGAGCGGGGCGAGGCCGTGGGCAATCCAGTCGCCGAGGCCGGAGGCCATGATGATGCCGATCAGCGCCGAGACGAACGCCATAAACGGCAGAATGGTTTTCAGCACCGTGTCGATGGTGTCGCGCCCGGACTGAAACAGCACCGCCACGGCGGACCCCATCCCCATCCCGACCTTCGCCAGCAGGCCGTCGCTCTGCTCGGTGATTTTTTTGCTGGTGTCGTAGTCGCGCGGGGATGCTTTTTGCGGCGCGGGTGTGCCATTTACCAGCGTGATGTTGTCCTCCTTCACGCCCGAGACATAAATGTCCTCAAGGATGTACTGCGCCAGCGGGCCTGATTTGCCCGTGGAGTGAATATTCACCGTCGGAATGCGGCGCTTCGGGTAGATGCCGCAGCGCAGGGTGCCGCCGCAGTCGATTACCGCCACGCCGATTTCCGCTTCCGGCGGCTCGCCCTCTTTGAAGCCGTCGACTGCTTCCCAGCCGGTCAGCTCGCGCAGCGTGTCGACGATCGCCGGGCGCGTGCCCGCGGTGATGTAGACGATCTTTTTGCCTTCGGTGGCGTCGAACTCCAGCGGGCCGCCCCAGCCGCCCGTGCCTTTCTCTATGCGGATCCGGTTCATACTGTGGCTCCCGAAAGCTGGACTTTCTCATCAAGCTGAATGCCCATTTTTTTCTCAAAAATGGCGGTAGTGAGGTCCGTCACCCAGCCGCGGAAAAAGTTGGTGACCAGGCCGACCAGCAGATAGCTCACCGCCAGCGGGCCGAGCGGCAGTCCCAGCGTAGTGAGACCGCTGGCAATCCCGAGGTAAACAAACAGCTCGCCGGGGTTAATGTGCGGGAACAGGCCGTTCATTGAATGGCAGCTGTAGGAGGCGGCGGCGTAATAACTCGGCTTGTACTTCTCTGGCATAAAGCGGCCGAGGCTTAAGGTCATCGGGTTGCAGAACACAAAGGTGCCGATGAAGGGCAGGATCAGGTAGCGGGACAGCGGATTGCCGGCACAGCGCTGGGCGAAGCGTTCAATACGCTGCTGGCCGATAAAGTTAATCAGGGCGTTCATGATCACCAGCAGGCTGATCAGCAGGGGCAGGATCCCGGTCACCATGCCGGTGAATACCTCGCCGCCTTTCTGAAACAGCCCGATGAACCACTCGGCGCCGTGGGTGATGGTTTCTATCATTCTTCTCTCCTGTAGGGCGTTTGTTTTTGTCTATCTGCGGCTAATAATAATCACTTTGAAAGGTTTTAAAGTGTTAATCAGATCTCACAATGAAAGAAAAATGTATTATTTTGAAAGTTTATTGGTGAGGTGAATAATTTTTGGTGGAAAAAAGCACGGATTTGCGTTGGGGAGGTGCGTACCACTTCCTTGAGGAGTTGGGGATGCTTTACCATACTGGGTTCTTACCGAACTCGTTAAATGGATGCCACATGTTCAAGCGTCGTTATGCAGCGCTGTTGCCTGCGCTTATTCTCCTGTCCGCCTGTAGTAGCAAACCCAAGACCGAAGCCGCTCAGCCAACGGCGGGCGCGCCTTCCGGAGGATTCCTGCTGGAGCCGCAGCACAATATGATGCAGATGGGCGGCGACTTCGCGAATAACCCTGCGGCCGAACAGTTCATCGATAAAATGGTGAGCAAGCACGGTTTTGACCGCCAGCAGCTGCATGCCATTTTGTCTCAGGCGAAGCGTCTGGACTATGTGCTGCGTCTGATGGACAGGCAGGCGCCGACAGCCCAGGTGCCGACCGGGCCAAACGGCGCGTGGCTGCGCTATCGCAAACAGTTTATTACCCCGGACAACGTGCAGAATGGCGTGGTGTTCTGGAATCAGTATGAAGACGCCCTGAACCGTGCGTGGCAGGTCTATGGCGTGCCGCCGGAGATCATCGTCGGTATTATTGGGGTCGAGACCCGCTGGGGACGCATTATGGGTAAAACCCGCATCCTTGATGCGCTGGCGACGCTCTCCTTCAACTACCCGCGCCGCGCCGAGTATTTCTCTTCCGAGCTGGAAACCTTCCTGCTGATGGCGCGAGACGAACAGGACGATCCGCTCGATCTGAAAGGGTCGTTCGCCGGGGCAATGGGCTACGGCCAGTTTATGCCCTCCTCCTATAAGCAGTACGCGGTAGATTTTAACGGGGATGGTCACATCAACCTGTGGGATCCCGAAGACGCCATTGGCAGCGTGGCCAACTACTTCAAAGCGCATGGCTGGACGCCGGGCGGCCAGGTGGCGGTGCAGGCGAACGGCGAGGCGTTTGGTCTGGAAAACGGATTTAAAACCAAATACAGCGTGGCGCAGCTGGCAGCGGCAGGCTTAACGCCGTCGCAGCCGCTGGGCAATGTTGACCAGGTGAGCCTGCTGCGCCTGGATGTCGGAACCGGTTATCAGTACTGGTTCGGGCTGCCGAACTTCTACACCATTACCCGCTACAACCACAGCACGCACTATGCGATGGCGGTGTGGCAGCTGGGGCTGGCGGTGTCTCAGGCGCGTGTGCCGGCAGCGTCACCGTTTAGCCAGTAAGTTACCCTGCCGGGTAGGCCGGGTAAGGCCGGGTAAGGCAACGCCGCCACCCGGCATGGCTGCATGCACGGTGCGGCCTGATGCCCTCACCCTGACCCTCTCCCACGGGAGAGGGGAATTTTGCAGAAACATTTCGCCACACTCCCATTTCACTCCCACCGTTTACATCTTAACCGTCTTTCATTATTGTTATGTTATAACATTATTTTTGAATTGAGATATCCATGTCCCTGTTTTCTCTCTCATCCCCGGTTCGGCTGCTGCTGGCGCTGGTGCTCATTCTGTTTCTCGGCCTGGCCATGCGCTGGGCGGTGGCGTTGCCATGATCGTGATGAACGACCTGGTGGCGGGTTACGATCGCCAGCCCGTTACGCGCGCGCTGTCCGGCGTGATTGAACGCGGGAGCATGACCGCTATCGTCGGGGCCAACGGCTGCGGCAAATCCACGCTGCTGAAAACGCTCGCCGGCTTTATTCCGCCCGTCAGCGGTACGTTTCGCTGGCAGGGGAGACGTCCGGTGGTGGGCTGGCTGGCGCAGCGTCACGCGCTGGAGGCGCAATTTCCTCTGACCGTGCAGGACGTGGTGAGTATGGGCTGCTGGCCAGCAATCTCACTGTTTGCCGGTTTTCGTCGGAATACCCGCATGCGCATTGCCGGCGCGCTGGAGCGCGTGGGGCTGGAGTCCATGGCGTTCTCTACCATAGATGAACTTTCCGGCGGCCAGTTTCAGCGCATGCTGTTTGCCCGCGTTTTGGTGCAGCAGGCGCCGCTGGTGATGCTGGATGAGCCTTTCACCGGCGTCGATGAAGCGACCTGCAACGTGCTGATGGATCTGATGCTGGAGATGTATATGCAGGGGCAGACCCTGCTGGCGGTACTGCACGACAGCGAACGCGTCTCGCGCCACTTCCCACAAACGCTGCGGCTGGATGCTGATACGCCGCACTGGAAAACCGAGCGGGTGAGGGTGGCATGATCTGGCATCTCTTCTTCCAGCCGTTTATTGAGTACGGCTTTATGCGGCGCGCGCTGGTGGTTTGCCTGGCGCTCTCCGTCAGCACCACTGCGCTGGGCGTATTTCTTCAGCTGCGTCGGATGAGCCTGATGGGGGACGCCCTTTCTCACGCCATTTTGCCGGGTGTCGCGGTGGGCTATCTGCTCAGCGGGATGTCGCTGCTGGCAATGACTGTCGGCGGGTTTATTGCCGGGATCGCCGTTGCGCTGGTGGCCGGGCTGGTCAGCCGCCGCACGCCGCTTAAAGAGGATGCCAGCTTCGCGGGGTTTTACCTGGGCTCGCTGGCGCTGGGCGTCACGCTGGTGTCGCTGCGCGGTTCAAATGTCGATCTGCTTCATCTTCTGTTTGGCTCCATTCTCGCCGTGGATAGCGCGTCAGCCCTGTTCGTGACGGGCGTTTGCATGTTCACGCTCCTCACGCTGGCGATTTTTTATCGGGGGCTGGTCAGCGAAGCGTTTGATACCGCGTGGTTGCAGGTGAACGCGCGCTGGCTGCCCGGGATGTTACACGGTCTGTTTCTGGCGCTGCTGGTGCTCAACCTGGTAGCCGGTTTTCAGGTGCTCGGCACGCTGATGGCCGTCGGGCTGATGATGTTACCCGCCGTGGCGGCACGCTGCTGGGTGCGCACACTGTCAGGGTTACTTTTGATGGCGGGTATCAGCGGTATTTTTTGCGCGTGGCTGGGCTTAAGCCTTTCCTGGGCAGTGAGTCTGCCCGCCGGGCCCTCCATTGTGCTGACCGCCAGCGCATTGTTCTTTATTTCAGTTTTATTTGGCACGCGCAGCAGGCTGGCGGATAGCCTGCGGGCGCTTTTTTAACGCAAGGGGAAACGATGAAACGTACAGGATTAGCCGTGGCGCTCGCGCTCGGCATGATGACGCACGGCGTAATGGCGAAAACGCTTAATGTGGTGACCAGCTTTTCCATCCTGGGAGACATCACGCAGCAGGTTGGCGGCGATCGTGTGAAGGTGACGACGCTGGTGGGGCCGGACGGTGATCCCCATACTTTCGAACCCTCGCCCAAAGACAGCGCGGCGCTGAGTAAAGCTGACGTGGTGGTGGTCAATGGGCTGGGGCTGGAGGGTTGGCTCGACCGTCTGGTGAAAGCCTCCGGATTCAAAGGCCAACTGGTGGTTGCTTCGGACGGCGTGAAAACGCACACGCTGGAAGAGGACGGTAAAACCGTGACCGATCCGCACGCGTGGAACAGCGCGGCGAACGGCGCGCTGTATGCGCAAAATATTCTCTCAGGGCTGGTGAAGGCCGATCCTGAAGATACGGCGGCGCTTGAAGCTACCGGTAAACCCTATATTGCGCAGCTCTCTCAACTGGACGGTTGGGCTAAAAAGCGTTTCAGCGACATCCCACAGGCGAAGCGCAAAGTGCTGACCAGCCACGACGCCTTCGGCTATTTCAGCCGCGCCTACGGCGTGACGTTTATGGCGCCGCAGGGGCTGTCGTCTGAGAGTGAAGCCAGCGCGGCGCAGGTAGCGGAGATCATCAATCAGATTAAAGCTGACGGCGTGAAAACCTGGTTTATGGAAAACCAGCTTGACCCACGCCTGGTGAAGCAGATTGCGACCGCCACGGGCGCCCAGCCGGGTGGTGAACTTTACCCGGAAGCGCTGTCCGCGAAGGGCGGCGTGGCGGACACCTACGTCAAGGCATTTCGCCACAATGTGGACACCCTCGCTAACAGCATGAAATAAGCGTCTCTCTGGCCGATGCGCCCGCATCGGCTTTTTTCTGAAGCCCCCTCGTAAAACCCGACGCGCATCCCCATATTTGATGAGAAAGTGCTATCTTGTGCTGCATGTTTTTCTAAGGCCTGGAGCGAGAATGACTGACCATGAATTGATGCAGCTAAGCGAAGTGGTGGGGCTGGCGCTGAAACAGCGCGGCGCGACTCTCACGACCGCAGAATCCTGCACCGGCGGCTGGGTGGCGAAAGCAATTACCGATATTGCTGGCAGTTCCGCCTGGTTTGAACGCGGCTTTGTGACCTACAGTAACGAGGCGAAAGCGCAGATGATCGGCGTGCGTGAAGCCACGCTTGAGCAGCATGGCGCGGTCAGCGAGCCGGTGGTGATCGAGATGGCGATTGGCGCGCTGAAAGAGGCGCGCGCAGATTACGCTATCTCCATCAGCGGTATCGCGGGGCCGGACGGCGGCAGCGACGTGAAGCCTGTCGGCACCGTCTGGTTTGGCTTTGCCACCTCAAAAGGTGAAGGGATCACCCGCCGGGAATGCTTCAGCGGCGACCGCGAAAGCGTGCGTCGTCAGGCAACGGAATACGCGTTAAAAACGCTCTGGCAACAATTTCTACAAAATACTTGATACTGTATGACTATACAGTATAATTGCCTCAACAGAACAGAAGTCCATGGTGAAGCGCAGTTGCTTCTCCCGGCATGACAGGAGTAATAATGGCTATCGACGAAAACAAACAGAAAGCGTTGGCGGCAGCACTGGGCCAGATCGAAAAGCAATTCGGTAAAGGCTCCATCATGCGCCTGGGTGAAGACCGTTCCATGGATGTGGAAACTATCTCCACTGGTTCGCTTTCTCTTGATATCGCACTGGGCGCTGGCGGTTTGCCGATGGGCCGTATCGTAGAAATCTACGGTCCGGAATCCTCGGGTAAAACTACCCTGACGTTGCAGGTTGTTGCGGCGGCACAGCGCGAAGGTAAAACCTGTGCGTTTATCGATGCCGAGCACGCGCTGGACCCGGTCTATGCCCGTAAACTGGGCGTTGATATCGACAACCTGCTGTGCTCCCAGCCGGACACCGGCGAGCAGGCACTGGAAATTTGTGACGCGCTGGCGCGCTCAGGTGCGGTTGACGTGATCATCGTCGACTCCGTTGCGGCGCTGACGCCAAAAGCGGAAATTGAAGGTGAAATCGGTGACTCTCACATGGGCCTCGCGGCACGTATGATGAGCCAGGCGATGCGTAAGCTGGCGGGTAACCTGAAGCAGTCCAATACGCTGCTGATCTTCATCAACCAGATCCGTATGAAAATTGGTGTAATGTTCGGTAACCCGGAAACCACCACCGGCGGTAACGCTCTGAAATTCTACGCTTCTGTCCGTCTGGATATCCGCCGTATCGGTGCGGTGAAAGAAGGGGATAACGTAGTCGGTAGCGAAACCCGCGTGAAGGTTGTGAAGAACAAAATCGCAGCACCGTTCAAACAGGCTGAGTTCCAGATCCTCTACGGCGAAGGTATCAACTTCCTCGGCGAGCTGGTTGACCTGGGCGTGAAAGAGAAGCTGATTGAAAAAGCGGGCGCATGGTACAGCTACAACGGTGACAAGATTGGTCAGGGTAAAGCGAATGCTATCTCCTGGCTGAAAGAGAACCCGGCGGCGGCGAAAGAGATTGAGAAGAAGGTGCGTGAACTCCTGCTGAACAACCAGGACTCTAAACCTGATTTCGTGGTCGACGGCGCGGATGCTGAAGAAACCAACGAAGACTTTTAATCCTCTCGGATAAAAATGAAGGGCTGCTGATGCGGCCCTTTTTGCATTTCTGAATCGACAGGTTTTTTATGAGTGAACCGACATCACGCCGACCAGCCTACTCACGCTTGCTGGATCGGGCCGTGCGTATTCTTGCCGTGCGTGACCATAGCGAACAGGAGCTGCGGCGGAAACTGTCAGCGCCCGTCATGAGCAAAAACGGTCCGGAAGACATTGATGCCACCGCGGAAGATTATGACCGCGTGGTTGCCTGGTGCTACGAGCATCACTATCTGGATGACGGCCGTTTTGCCGCTCGCTTTCTTGCCAGCCGTGGTCGTAAAGGCTATGGGCCAGCGCGTATCCGCCAGGAGCTGAACCAGAAAGGGGTAGCCCGTGAATCGATTGAAAAAGCCATGCGCGAAAGTGAAATTGACTGGTGCGAACTGGCGCGCGAGCAGGCGGTACGAAAGTACAGTGAGCCGCTGCCGCGTGAATTTTCAGAAAAAGTTAAAATCCAGCGCTTTTTGCTCTACCGCGGCTTCCTGATGGAAGATATTCAGGATATCTGGCGTAATTTTACCGATTGAACGCATGCGGGATTTTACTTCCCACTAAAGAAAACTTATCTTATTCCCACTTTTTCCAGTAGCTGGTCCGTCCAACTGTTTACAGATACAGATCTGCTGCGACATTTCGTTAGCTTGATTTCAGGATAATTATGAGCAAGAGCACCGCTGAGATCCGTCAGGCGTTTCTCGATTTTTTCCATAGTAAGGGACACCAGGTTGTTGCCAGCAGCTCCCTGGTACCGAACAATGACCCGACTCTGCTGTTTACCAACGCCGGGATGAACCAGTTCAAGGATGTGTTCCTTGGTCTCGACAAGCGTAATTATTCCCGCGCCACAACCTCACAGCGTTGCGTGCGTGCGGGCGGTAAACACAACGATCTGGAAAACGTCGGTTACACCGCGCGCCACCACACCTTCTTCGAAATGCTGGGTAACTTCAGCTTCGGCGACTATTTCAAACACGACGCCATTCAATACGCGTGGGAACTGCTGACCGGTGAAAACTGGTTCAATCTGCCGAAAGAGCGTCTGTGGGTGACCGTGTATGAGACCGATGACGAAGCGTTCGACATCTGGGAAAAAGAAGTGGGTATCCCGCGCGAACGTATCATCCGTATCGGTGACAACAAAGGCGCGCCTTACGCGTCTGATAACTTCTGGCAGATGGGCGACACCGGCCCTTGCGGTCCGTGCACCGAGATCTTCTACGATCATGGCGACCACATCTGGGGTGGCCCTCCGGGAAGCGCGGAAGAAGATGGCGATCGCTACATTGAGATCTGGAACATCGTCTTCATGCAGTTCAACCGTCAGGCCGACGGCACCATGGAGCCGCTGCCAAAACCGTCCGTAGATACCGGTATGGGCCTTGAGCGTATCGCGGCCGTTCTGCAACACGTTAACTCCAACTATGAGATTGACCTGTTCAGCACCCTGATCAAAGCCGTTGCTGAGGTAACGGGCGCAACCGATCTGAGCAACAAATCACTGCGCGTTATCGCAGACCATATTCGTTCCTGTGCGTTCCTGATTGCTGACGGCGTTACCCCGTCGAATGAAAACCGTGGCTATGTGCTGCGTCGTATCATTCGTCGTGCGATCCGCCATGGCAACATGCTGGGCGCGAAGGACACCTTCTTCTATAAACTCGTTGGGCCACTGATTGGCGTGATGGGCTCTGCCGGTGACGAGCTGAAACGCCAGCAGGCGCAGGTTGAACAGGTTCTGAAAACCGAAGAAGAGCAGTTTGCCCGTACGCTGGAGCGCGGTCTGGCGCTGCTGGACGACGAGCTGGCGAAACTCAAGGGCGACACGCTGGATGGCGAAACCGCTTTCCGCCTGTACGACACCTATGGCTTCCCGGTTGACCTGACCGCGGACGTTTGCCGCGAGCGCAACATCAAAGTTGACGAAGCAGGCTTTGAAGCCGCAATGGAAGAGCAGCGTCGTCGTGCGCGTGAATCCAGCGGTTTTGGCGCGGACTACAACGCGATGATCCGCGTTGATAGCGCGTCTGAATTTAAAGGCTACGAAGAGCTGGCCCTGACCAGCAACGTGACCGCGCTGTTTGTTGACGGTAAAGCCGTAGACAGCATTAGCGCGGGCCAGGAAGCGGTTGTTATCCTGGATAAAACGCCGTTCTATGCGGAATCGGGCGGCCAGGTTGGCGATAAAGGCGAACTGAAAGGCAATGGCTTCAGCTTCAGCGTAAGCGATACCCAGAAATACGGTCAGGCAATTGGTCACCAGGGCAAACTGGTTTCCGGCTCTCTGAAAGTGGGCGAGGGCGTTCAGGCCAACGTTGACGAGGCTCGCCGCGCGCGCATTCGTCTGAACCACTCGGCAACCCACCTGATGCACGCAGCCCTGCGCGAAGTGCTGGGTACGCACGTTGCACAGAAAGGTTCTCTGGTTAATGACAAAGTGCTGCGTTTCGACTTCTCGCATTTTGAAGCGATGAAGCCGTCTGAAATTCGTGCGGTGGAAGACCTGGTGAATGCCCAGATCCGCCGTAACCTGCCAATCGAAACCCACATCATGGATCTCGAGGCAGCGAAGAAGAAAGGTGCGATGGCGCTGTTTGGCGAGAAATATGACGACCGCGTTCGCGTGCTGAGCATGGGCGACTTCTCTACCGAACTGTGTGGCGGTACTCACGCATCCCGCACCGGTGACATCGGCTTGTTCCGCATCGTTTCCGAGTCGGGGACGGCGGCAGGCGTGCGTCGTATTGAGGCGGTGACCGGGGAAGGCGCAATTGCCAGCCTGCATGCGCAGAGCGACCAGCTGCACGAGATCGCGCAGTTGCTGAAAGGCGATAGTCAGAACCTGGGCGAAAAAGTGCGTGTCGCGCTGGATCGTACCCGTCAGCTGGAAAAAGAACTCCAGCAGCTGAAAGAACAGGCTGCGGCGCAGGAGAGCGCAAACCTCTCCAGCAAAGCGGTAGACATTAAGGGCGTCAAACTGCTGGTCAGCGATCTGGCGGGCGTTGAGCCTAAGATGCTGCGTACCATGGTCGACGATCTGAAGAACCAGCTTGGTTCGACGGTTATCGTGCTGGCAACGGTCGCAGAGGGTAAGGTTTCTCTGATTGCGGGCGTCTCTAAGGATGTGACGGATCGTGTTAAAGCAGGGGAACTGATTGGCATGGTCGCCCAGCAGGTGGGTGGCAAAGGTGGCGGTCGTCCGGACATGGCGCAAGCCGGTGGTACGGATGCGGCGGCACTTCCCGCGGCATTAGCCAGCGTTGAAAGCTGGGTAAGCGCGAAACTGTAATAACTACAAAGCACAAGCAGACGCCATAGCGGTAACGTTATGGCGTCTTGCTCACTGCGCTATCGATAACGATAAAGTCAGGTTGAGTTTGTGTATATCGGCTAAACTTACGTTTAACAGAATGTGATGCCGTGACTGCTTACACTTTACGTGTTTGTCATCGCTTACTTTTTGGCGTTATATGATGGATAATGCCGGGATACAAGAGACCCGACTCTTTTAATCTTTCAAGGAGCAAAGAATGCTGATTCTGACTCGTCGAGTTGGTGAGACCCTCATGATTGGGGATGAGGTCACCGTGACAGTTTTAGGGGTAAAGGGTAACCAGGTACGTATTGGTGTTAACGCTCCTAAAGAAGTATCTGTCCACCGTGAAGAGATCTACCAGCGTATCCAGGCTGAAAAATCCCAGCAGTCCAGTTACTGATATTGTCGCGTCTCGCTGTCGGGCGAGACGCAACCCTCCTGCTATTTTTCCTGCATAAAGTTACCGTTCTATTTCAAACGCTTCGTTTTTGACCACTCTCATAATCTTATCTCATCCAAAAGACGCGCTTCTCTCAACACAATTCTGTGAAGATGCCTGCAAAATCCGCTTATAAAACACTCTCTTTGCGGCTTTTACATGCGAATTGCGTGCGAATTGTGCAAACGAAAAAAGCATGTGGAAAATTGTTTGACTTATAAGTCCCAGAAAGTAATATATGCGCCACGCAGCGACGAGAAGCTCTTAACGAGTTGCTCGAAGCACTCGAAAGAGGCGTTGTGTGGTGAGGTGGCCGAGAGGCTGAAGGCGCTCCCCTGCTAAGGGAGTATGCGGTCAAAAGCTGCATCCGGGGTTCGAATCCCCGCCTCACCGCCATTTTGCATCCGTAGCTCAGCTGGATAGAGTACTCGGCTACGAACCGAGCGGTCGGAGGTTCGAATCCTCCCGGATGCACCATCTATTACTTCATATTGCTTTCGAAGTGATAT
>NZ_JBSKJP010000009.1:0-180568 GCF_053709615.1 Enterobacter sp. UPMP2061 | reverse complement strand
CGTACCGGTGCGAAGCCGCCACCCGACGCCCTTACACTATTATCCCAACAGCGCTTTCAGCTCCGGCACGCAGGAACCACAGTTCGTGCCGCAGCGCAGCTTCACGCCCAGCGCTGGGGCAGAATCACAGCCTCCGGCTATTGCCTTACGTATCGTATTTTCACCCACGCTGAAGCAGCTACAGATAATTCGCCCGGGATCGGCATCTTCGTCCGGCCGTTGCCCGTGCAGCAGCGCATGGCGTTCAGCAAGTTGGACGGGCGCAGCAGCAAAGGCTTCTTCAATAAACGCATGCGCCAGCGCCGGCAGCGTATGGCCCTCCCAGTAGCCCAGCATCAGCTCACCGTGATGCCAGGCGAGCACGCTGCTGCGTTCTCCCGTCTGTGCCACCTGTAACTGCCAGCCCCGACCGCTGGCGTACGCCATGATCCACGACAGCAACGGCTGCTCCCCCGCCACCGTCAGACGTGAGGCTTTACGCCACCAGCAGACCGACGGCGGCAGCGCTGGCAGCTCGCGGGCATACAGTTCACCCTGCCAGGCCGGTAGCCAGGGCAGGATCCTCACCGCGGTTTGTTTACTCTCCGGCTGGCCGGACCCGGCATCAACCCGCCCTTCCACCAGCGCATTGACCTTACCCTGCCGGGCAAATTGCGCGTTCCAGTGCATCGGCGCAAACAGCTCGCCTGCACGCTGCGCGGTGGAGATACGTACTCTGGCAACCATCACTCCGCGCGGGGAGCTTACCCGCGCCAGCTGGCCGTCAGTCAGCCCGGCGCGCGCCGCATCGGTTGCGTTCATCTCAACAAAAGGCTCATCGATATGCTGCATCAGACGCGGAACATACCCCGTGCGCGTCATGGTGTGCCACTGATCGCGGATCCGCCCGGTATTCAGTATCAAGGGGTACAATTCGTCGACGCCTGCCCCATGCGGGGAGGGGTCAACCGGAACAAGCGTTCTTTGCGGGAAATCACCGGCATGCCACTGATACGGCGCCAGCTCGTCCCACGCCTCTCGTGACAGCGACGCCAGTTCGCGCAGGTTTAGCGCCCGTTCGCCGTTATTTTCAAACGCCGTTAGCGCCGCATGTTCACAAAATATCTCCTGAGGGTGTTCCCAGGCGAAGGCATCGCCATAACCGAGCTGGTCTGCGATCCGGGCGATGATCCACCAGTCCGGTCTGGCCTCGCCCGGCGCAGGCAGAAAGGCGCGCTGGCGGGAGATACGGCGTTCTGAATTGGTCACCGTGCCGTTTTTCTCGCCCCAGCCCAGGGCGGGAAAACGGATATGGGCAAACCGGCTGGTGTCCGTCTCCTGCATCACCTCAGATACCATGACCAGCGGGCAGGCCGCCAGCGCCTGGCACACCGCGTGGCTGTCGGGAAGTGACACGGCAGGGTTGGTACCCATGATCCACACCGCCTTCACCTCGCCGCGGGCAATAGCGTCAAACAGTTCCACCGCCATCAGGCCCGGGGTCTGCGCCAGCCGTTCCGTTCCCCAGAAACGCGCCACGCGCGAGAGATCGTCCGGCTCGAAGTTCATGTGCGCCGCCAGCTGATTCGCCAACCCGCCCACTTCCCGCCCGCCCATGGCATTTGGCTGTCCGGTCAGCGAAAACGGGCCGCAGCCAGGACGGTTGAACTTCCCGCTGGCAAGATGCACGTTAATGATGGCGTTGCACTTGTCGCTGCCGCTGGAGGACTGGTTGATCCCCATGGTGTAGAGCGTGATCGCGCGTGGCGCGGTGACAAACCAGTCGTAGAAGGTGCCAATCTCGTCTGAAGGCAGATCGCAAAACGCCGCCACGCGAGGGATCGGCCACTCGCCGCGCCCCTGAATCAGATTGAGCAACCCCACAAACAGCCCGGCGTCACTGCCGGGTCTGAGCGCGAGGTGGAGATCGGCGATATCGCAGGTGGCGGTTTTACGCGGATCGATCACGACCACTTTCATCTGCGGATTGTTGTGTTTTGCCTGCACCAGCCGCTGATACAGCACCGGATGCGTCCAGGCCGCGTTCGAGCCAACGAGTACCACCAGATCGCTGTTTTCCACGTCCTCGTAGCTGCACGGCACCACGTCTTCACCGAAGGCGCGTTTGTAGCCCACCACCGCCGATGACATGCACAGCCGCGAGTTGGTATCAATGTTCGCCGCCCCGATAAAGCCTTTCATCAGCTTGTTGGCGGCATAGTAATCCTCGGTCAACAGCTGGCCGGAGGCATAAAACGCCACCGCCTGCGGCCCCCATTCGTTGATAATGTTCCGCAGCCGCTCGCCCGCTTCGCCCAGCGCCTGCGGCCATGCCACCTCCCGGCCATCGACAACCGGGCGCAGCAGGCGTCCCTGTAGCCCTGTGGTTTCCCCAAGGGCAGATCCTTTTACGCACAGACGACCGAAATTCGCCGGATGAGTTTCATCCCCCCGAATGCTCACCTTTTCACCGTCTGCGCTGGCGACCACGCCGCAGCCCACCCCGCAGTAAGGGCACGTTGTCCGGGTTTCCGTCATGAGGCCTCCGCGCGCATCACCAGCTCTTCATTTCCAACCCACACCTTGCCGTTTTCGATTTTTACCGGCCAGGCACGCACCGCAGGCGCCCCGCTCTCAGCCTGACACCCGTCGCGCAGACGAATACGTTGCTTGTAGAGCGGCGAGATCACCACCGGTTCCCCCGCCGCATCGCCGAGGATGCCGCGTGAAAGCACGTTCGCGCGGCTGCCCGGCTCCCGATCGTCGAGGGCATAAACGGTTTTGCCAAAGCGGAACAGCGCAATCGGTTTGCGCCCAAGATGCGCGCCAATGCCCGCCTGCTCCGGGATCTCGTCGATATTACAAATTTCCTGCCAGCGCTTGTTCTCCTCCGCGGCGGGGACGTTCACCGCGGTGCGGAACAGCGCCAGGCGGTCAGGATCGTTAAGGGTGGTTTGCCATTCGCACTGGTAGGTCTCCACCACCCGGGCCATCTCCTGCTCCAGCTCAAGGGCGATCCCCAGGCTGTCGTTGAGGATCACCTCGCGCAGATAGTCGAGGCCGCCTTCCAGGTTATCCATCCAGGTACTGGTGCGTTGCAGACGATCTGCCGTGCGAATGTAGAACATCAGGAAACGGTCAACGGTGCGGATCAGCGTTTCGTCGTCCAGATCGCTGGCGAAGAGATCCGCGTGGCGCGGCTTCATCCCGCCGTTGCCGCACAGATAGAGGTTCCAGCCTTTGTCCGTGGCAATCACCCCTACGTCTTTGCTCTGCGCCTCTGCGCACTCACGGGTACAGCCGGAGACCGCCATTTTGATTTTGTGCGGCGCGCGCAGGCCCTTGTAGCGGTGTTCCAGCCTGACCGCGAGGCCGGTGGAATCCTGCACGCCGTAGCGGCACCAGGTCGACCCGACGCAGGATTTCACCGTGCGCAGGGATTTCCCGTAAGCATGTCCGGTCTCAAACCCGGCCTCCACCAGCGCCTGCCAGATTTCCGGCAACTGTTCTAGCGTGGCGCCAAACAGGTCAATACGCTGCCCGCCGGTAATTTTGCTGTAAAGGCTATAGCGTTTCGCGATCTGGCCGATGGCGATCAGCCCATCAGCCGTCACTTCCCCGGCGGGCATGCGCGGCACGATGGAATAGGTCCCGTCCTTCTGGATGTTGGCGAAATAGCGGTCGTTGGTGTCCTGCAACGGCAGATGCGCCGGTTTCAGCAGATACTCGTTCCAGCAGGAAGCCAATACCGATCCCACCAGCGGCTTACAGATCTCGCACCCGTGTCCCTGACCGTAGCGGCTGATAAGCTGGTCGAAGGTGCGGATATGGTTGACGCGCACCAGGTGATAAATCTCCTGACGCGAGTACGGGAAGTGTTCGCAGATATCCTTTTTCACCTCCACGCCCTGCTCTGCAAGCTGGAACTCCATCACCTGCTTCACCAGCGCGCTACAGCCTCCGCAGCCGGTCGCCGCTTTGGTGCACTGCTTAATGGCGCCGATATCCGTCGCACCCGCGCTTACCGCCTGGCAGATATCCCCTTTGCTGACGTTATGACACGAACAGATCTGCGCGCTTTCCGGCAGCGCCGCCACGCCCAGCGCTTTCGGCGCGCTGCCTGACGATACGGGTAAGATCAGCGTTTCCGGTTCTTTTGGCAGGCTGATGCCGTTGAGCATCATCTGCACCAGCGTGGCGTATTCGCTGGCATCGCCCACCAGCACGCCACCCAGCAGGGTTTTGCTGTCGTGGCTGACCACAATCTTTTTGTAGATTTGCTGCGGCCCGTGCGTCCACTGGTAGCTCAGCGCGCCCGGCGTGCGCCCGTGGGCATCGCCAAACGACGCCACATCCACGCCCAGCAACTTGAGTTTGGTACTCATATCCGCGCCGGTGAAGCGCTTCTCCTCACCCGCCAGCACAGCGGCGGCCACGCGCGCCATCTGGTAGCCCGGTGCCACCAGGCCAAAGATTTTCCCCTCCCACAGCGCGCATTCCCCGATGGCAAGCACATCCGGATCCGAGGTCCGGCAGCCGTCGTCAATACAGATCCCGCCGCGCTCGCCGACAGCCAGCCCGCTGCTGCGCGCCAGCGCGTCCTGCGGCCGAATACCAGCAGAGAAGACCACCATGTCCGTTTCCAGCTGTTCACCATCGGCAAAGCGCAGCACCAGCCCGTCGTCTGCGGTGGCAATCTCCGTCGTCGATTTACTGGTGTGTACCCCTACGCCCAGCGCCTCAATTTTCTTGCGCAACATTGCCGCGCCGTCGCTGTCGAGCTGCACCGCCATCAGGTTAGGCGCAAACTCCACCACGTGGGTTTCCAGCCCGAGCTGCTTAAGCGCATTCGCCGCCTCCAGCCCCAGCAGGCCGCCGCCAATTACCACGCCGCGGCGAGAGCCTGCCGCATGGGCCGCAATGTTGTCCAGATCGTCGAGGGTGCGGTAGACAAAACACCCCGGCAGATCGTTGCCCGGAACGGGCGGTACGAACGGGTACGAGCCGGTCGCCAGCACCAGCTTGTCCCAGTGAGTCTCATGGCCACTGGCGGTACGCACTACGTGTGCATCACGATCGATAGCGACGATCTGCTGCGAGAGGCGCAGCTCAATGCCGTTATCGGCAAAGAACGCCCCCGCCACCAGCGAGAGCGAGTCCGCGCTGCGTCCGCCAAAATATTCCGACAGATGCACGCGGTCATAGGCGGCATAGCGCTCTTCGCCAAAAACAATAATCTGATACTGCTGATGCAAATTGCGGTTAACGCAGTCTTCGAGGAAATGATGGCCGACCATACCGTGCCCAACCACCACCAGAGTAGGTTTTGTCATAGCGTTCTGTCCTGCAACCTGCGGTTGCGTTGTGAAACGATCGAACAGCCAGTCCGCGTGGGCGGGCGCAGCCGTTGCCAGTAAATCGGTAAAGGTTGCCGCGCTGCGGCAGTCACCCATCAGCAGCACGCCAGCCAGCGCCCCCTGATGGATCAGTAAACGTCGATAGTGACGGGTCAGCGGATCCCATGAACTCCAGACCACATCGTCCGCCTGCGCCGTCGCGCGTCCGAGGCTGAACAGCGCCACGCCGGTCACCTTAAGGCGCACGCCGTTGTCGGTCAGGGTAAACGGCGCGGTGACCTCCCCGGCCAGCCGCGCGGCAAGAATATCCGCCTGCGCCAGACAGGGGGCGACCAGGCCAAACGTCTGGCCGTCAATTTCGCAGCACTCGCCGATGGCGTAGATATCCGGCACGGAGGTTTGCATCTGCGGATCCACCACGATGCCGCGCGCGCAGCGAATGCCGCTGGCTTTTGCCAGCGCGACGTTGGGCTGCACGCCCGTGGCCAGCACCACGCGCGTGGCGGCGATGCGGCGTCCGTCGGTCAACGTCACGGCATCGTCAGCGATGGCGGTGATGCCGGAGGCGAGTTCACAGCGTACGCCCCGCGCCGCCAGCGCCTCGTCAAGCAGCAGTCCCGCCTGCTGATCCAGCTGCTGTTCCATCAGCCACGGACCGCGATGCACGAGCGTGACGTTGTCACCGTTGCGCGCCAGCGCTGCCGCGGCCTCCACGCCGAGTACGCCGCCGCCCAGCACTACCGCCGGTCCGGAGATATTCTGGATGGCGCGGGTCTCTGCCAGGGTGCGAAAGGTGAACACATGCGGTGCATCGCCGCCGGGGATCGGCGGCACTACAGGGGTAGACCCGGTGGCAAACACCAGCGCATCCCAGCCCAGCGTGCGAGCAAAGGTATGCACTTCACGCGCGTTGACGTCTACTGCGAGCGTCTTTTCTCCTCGCAGCACCGTCACGCCTCGTGCCGTGTACCAGTCTTCATCGTGCAGACAGATGTGCTCCGCCTGCTTTTCGCCACCCAGCACCGGCGAAAGCTGGATGCGGTTGTATGCCTGCTCAGGCTCGTCACCGATGACGGTGACAGCGAAACGACCGGGAACACGCCCGGTGAGCGACGCAATCAGCCGGGCTGCCGCCATACCATTACCGATAATGACCAGTCGCATCGTGCCCCCTCATTACGCCGCTTTCGGCTGTTTTTCGTAGAGGAAATGGAGGATCTGCTGGCGCATGTGGTGATAGCGGCTGTCATCCGCCAGCTGCACCCTGTTGCGCGGGCGCGGCAGATCGACGCGCAGGATCTCACCCACGGTGGCCGCCGGGCCGTTGGTCATCATCAGTACGCGGTCAGAGAGCAGTACCGCCTCGTCCACGTCGTGGGTGATGAGCACGATGGTGGTGTTCAACGCCTGCTGGATCTGCATCACCGAGTCCTGAAGATGGGCACGCGTCAGCGCATCGAGCGCGCCAAACGGCTCATCCATCAGCAGCACTTTCGGCTTCATTGCCAGCGCCCGGGCAATCCCGACGCGCTGCTTCATGCCGCCGGAGATCTCCCCAGGGCGCTTGTGCAGCGCGTGGCCCATCTGCACCCGGTCGAGGTTGTGCTCAATCCACGCTTTGCGCTCGGCCTTACTCATGGTGTGACGGAAGACCTGATCCACCGCCAGCGCCACGTTGTCGAAGCAGGTCAGCCACGGCAGCAGCGAATGGTTCTGGAACACCACCGCGCGCTCGGGCCCCGGCCCGGCGATTTCGCGGTTGTCGCAAATCAGCCCGCCTTCCGTCGGCAGCGTGATCCCGGCGATCAGGTTTAACAGCGTCGACTTGCCGCAGCCGGAGTGACCAATCAGACTGACGGTTTCGCCCTCGTGGATATCAAAAGAGACGTTTTGCAGCGCCAGAAACTCGCCGCTGGCGGTGGAAAAACGCTGGCTCACGGCCTGGACCTGAATTAACGGTTTCATCTTCACTCCTTATTTTTCCTGCCAGCTAAAGCGACGGGCGATCAGCATCAGCCCCTGCTCCAGCAGCAACCCGACCACGCCAATGATGACGATGGCGATGAGAATGTTTTCGACGTTGAGGTTGTTCCACTCATTCCAGATCCAGAATCCAATGCCTAAACCTCCGGTGAGCATCTCGGCGGCGACAATCACCAGCCAGGCAATGCCAATGGAGAGGCGTACCCCGGTCAGCACCGCAGGCAGTACGGCGGGAAAAAGAATGCGACGCATGATGGTCCACTCTGAGAGTTGCAACACCCGGGCCACGTTGAGGTAGTCCTGCGGAATACGGCGTACCCCTTCAGCGGTGTTGATCACCATCGGCCAGATAGAGCAGATAAAAATGGTCCAGCTCGATGCAGGCTCCGCTTTCTGGAACAGCAGCAGGCCGATAGGCAGCCAGGCCAGCGGGCTGACCGGACGCAGGAGCACGATCAGCGGGTTGAACATGCGCGAGAAAAAGGTGAAGCGGCCAATCAAAAAGCCCAGCGGAATGCCCGCCATCGCTGCCAGACCGAAGCCGATGGCGACGCGCTGCAACGACGCCAGCACGTTCCAGCCAATGCCCATATCGTTTGGCCCGTCGCGATAAAACGGATCGGCAAACAGGGTCATGGCCGAATCGAGCGTGCTGAGCGGCGTCGGAAAGCCTTTACTGTTTATCGCTGCCAGCTGCCAGAGCACCACCAGCAGGCCGAGACCGAGCAGCGCCGGGATGACGCGCTGTAAAAAATCATTCATCCGACGCGTAAACGCTGGCGTACGACGGCGAACCTGTAGCGGAGGCAGGACAATCACTTCCCCGCTCTCTGACGTCTCTTGTGGTTTTGTATTTTGCAGATGCTGCATACTCAGGCCCCTTTACGGTGAATGGCGAAGCGGTTGGCGTACCCTTCCGGATCGGTGCCGTTCCAGACGGTGCCGTCCATCAGGGTGCTGCTGCGATACGGTGATGACGGTGTGGACATGCCGCCCACGGCAGTCGCGGCATCCTGCCAGACCGCGGTCTGGTTAATGCGCTGTGCAATGCCCGCGTAATCTGGCGCGGCGTTGAGCAAGCCCCAGCGGCGGAACTGGGTTAAGAACCACATGCCGTCGGAGAGATACGGGTAGCTCACGGCACCCTCGTTGAAGAAACGGATCGGGTGCGCATCCTGCCAGCGCTGACCGACCCCGTTGTCGTACTCGCCAAGCATACGTCCGGTGAGATACTGTTCCTTGCAGTTGAGCCAGGCGCGGCGCGAAAGGATCTGCGCGGTTTCGCGTTTGTTTTCCGCTGACGCCTCGATCCAGCGCGCGGCTTCCATCACGGCGCTCACCAGCGCCCGTGCGGTGTGCGGGTTTTTCGCCACCCAGTCGCGTCGGGTGCCGAGGATCTTTTCCGGGTGATCGGCCCAGATGGACTGCGACGTGGCGGCGGTAAATCCGATGCGGTCGTTAATCGCCCGCGCGTTCCACGGCTCGCCAACGCAAAACCCGACCATGTTGCCAATGCGCATGTTCATCACCATCTGCGGCGGCGGCACCACCACGGTGCGCACGTCGTCAAACGGGTTAATCCCCGCGCTGGCCAGCCAGTAGTAGAGCCACATGGCGTGCGTTCCCGTCGGGAAGGTATGCGCGAAGGTGTAGGTTCCCGGCGCCTGCTGCGCAATCAGCTTTTTCAGCCCGTCGAGGTCACGAACGCCCTTCTCCGCCAGATCGCTGGAGAGCGTAATGGCCTGTCCGTTCTGGTTAAGGGTCATCAGGTTCGCCATCTGCTGCGGCTTGCCCGCGATACCCAGCTCCAGACCGTACAGCAGGCCGTAAAGAATGTGCGCAGCGTCCAGCTCGCCCGCCACCAGCTTGTCGCGCACTGCCGCCCAGCTCGCCTCTTTGGTCGGCACAATAGTAATGCCGTGTTTTTTATCGAACCCCTTCAGGGCCGCGATAACCACGGGCGCGCAGTCGGTCAGGGGGATAAACCCGATACGCACGGTATCCTGCTCCGGCTTATCTGACCCCGCCGCCCATGCGGCCTGCATGACACCCGGCAACAGCATCGCACCACTCGCCAGCATGCTGGCCTGCAATAACCGCCGTCTCGACAAATCCGCCATAATTACTCCTGAAAAAAGGCAAAAAAAAGCGCCCGACGGTGCTGAAGCACCGCTGGACGCCTTTATCCCGAAGACGCATGCACCGCCGTTGGCGCATCGTCGAAAATGGTTAATCTGTTAATGCAAAGGTAATGCCAGCTTTTCATCCCCGGCGTTACGGGGTTTCTGCAAGAAGAGCGCTGTTTTACGCACCTCAATCAGGCACAAAATGCCCACTGGCTGTGCAACTACTCCCCAGGGGGTATCTTCCAAAGATTTTTCACCATAAGCAGCGCACGGGCGATATCTACCATGCGTTGGTTTTTATCCATCGCCATTTTGCGCAGCGCGGTCCACGCCTGCTCCTCGCTCATGTTCTGGTGCGTCATCAGCACGCTTTTGGCTTTGTCGATGGTCTTACGCTCCTCCAGCGTGTCGCGCAGGGAAGCAAGCTGACGGGAGAGTTGCTCAATTTCACGCGCCTGCTGGCGCACCAGCAGCAGCAGCGGTTTATCCGGAAATCGCGCCAGGATATCGTCGTGTTCATCGTCTGCGTGCAGGTTTTCGCTATAGCGGCGCTCCTCAACTGCCGTCATCAGATCGGCAATTGCCACCTCCTCCAGCGTGCGCAGGTGCTCAAGGCGCGCGGTTTGCAGGGCAAACCATTTGAGGGCGGTATCGCCGTTATCTGCCGGAGGCTGGCGGGTGCACGCTTCACGCCTGAGTTTTTCAGTCTCCAGACCCGGCAGGCAGTTGAGGGTAAATGACTCCTGCACGTCTGGAGTGCAATGGGAGATAAAAACCTCAAAGCAGGCCTGCTGGCCATCAATGCGATCCACCAGCCGCTGGCGGGTTTCATCGTCAAAGAATCCCTGGGTGAAACCAATAGCCCCCAGCGCCCGCTCTTGTCCCACAAGTTCTTTGCCCTGCATCAGGCTGTAAAGGGCCACAAATCGGCCCGCGATGTGCGGATCGTCAATGCTGTCGCTGAGTTGGGGTACGATACTGAGCAAATGACGCAGTATGCGGCTGTAATGTTCCATCGCCTGCGGCGCGGTGACGCATTGACCTGTAACGCCATCACGCAGCGCCGTTAGCGTCTCAAGGCCGTGCAGTGCGCTGGCAATACGTTCGCACAGGGCGCTGCCCGGCAGCGGTTCGTTAAACTGAAGGTGCAATGCGGCGAGGTTTTCATCCACCAGGGCCCTGCTGGCCTTGCATTCAGGCGCGTACAATTTGCCCTGCGAGCAGAGCCAGACATTTGACGCACCGCGCTCGCACTGTAGCATATGCACCAGTCGACTGATGCCGTTCACCAGTGCGCCCAGCTGCGCCAGTCTGCCGAGCTGTTCCTCGCGCAACATTCTCGCACGCTGGAACCATTCGGTTGCGCCAGGGGAACTGCCAGCCACTGTCGTCATCGTTTCTCTCCCCGATACGTATTCTTCGGTACGAGAAGCAATATTCGTGCCTTTTCAAAGAACAGGAGTCAACATGCAGAAGATTGTGATCGTCGCCAACGGTGCGGCCTACGGCAGTGAATCCCTTTTTAACAGCCTGCGCCTGGCAATCGCGCTGCGCGATAAGGAGAGTGAGCTGGAGCTGCGCCTCTTTTTGATGTCCGATGCCGTCACGGCCGGGCTGAAGGGGCAGAAACCCGCAGAGGGCTACAACATTCAACAAATGCTGGAGATCCTGACCGCGCAAAACGTTCCGGTCAAACTGTGCAAAACCTGTACCGACGGGCGCGGCATTACCGGGCTGCCGCTGATTGATGGCGTGGAAATTGGTACGCTGGTGGAGCTGGCTGAATGGACGCTTTCCGCCGATAAAGTATTAACTTTTTAATAATAACCCGCTAAAAATATTATTTTCTTATGGACGCGGTTTCAGCATCAAGTTTACCTGCACCGTTGCCGATAGGCATGGAAACAACACAGCAGGTATTACACTTATGTTCAGATCCATTCGCGCCCGCATCATTGCCGCGACGACAGGCTGTCTGGTCGTCGCCCTTCTTCTTAATACCATTATTAACTTTCAGGTCACGCGCCAGGATAATCAGCAGTCGCAGCGCGATATTCTGACCAGCACCAGCGCCAGCCACAACATGGCGATTGCCGACTGGGTGAACAACAAAATGACCGTCATCACCTCGGCGCAGCCAGTCGCGCTCAGCGACGATCCGGTTCCGGTGTTTAAACAGCTTGCGCTGGCGGGTGGATTCACCAACGTCTACGTGGGTTATGCCAGCAAAACGGCTAAATTTTCTGACCCAACCGGGGTACCCGCTGATTACGATCCCACCCTTCGCCCGTGGTATCAGCAGGCCGTCAGCGCTGATGGCCCGGTAGTGACTGCACCCTATGTGGACGCGGGCACCGGGAAACTGGTGGTGACGTTCGCGGTACCCGTTAAAGAGCAAGGTGCCCTGAAAGCGGTGGTGGCGGGCGATGTGGCGATGGACAGCGTGGTGGCTAACGTGCGCGGTATTCACCCGACTCCGGCCAGCAGCGGACTGCTTCTGGACAGCAACGGCACCGTTATTGCCGGCAGCGATCCTGCGTTGACGCTTAAGCCTTTTACGGAGACGATCAAAGGGACCGATTTTGCCACCCTGAAAAGCGGCAACCTGGTTGACGGAACGTTTAACGGACGCGAAAAAACGTTCCTGGCCACCGCCGTACCGGGGACGCACTGGCTGCTCGTTGTGGCGCTCGATAACGGCGATGCCACCGCCGGGATGCGGTCATTGCTGAAAGCATCTGCACTGTCTCTGGCGATCCTTGCCCTGCTGAGCGGAGCCCTCATGCACCTCCTGATTGCCCGCCTGCTTAAGCGGCTGTCCGGTATCCGTGACGCGATGAACAACATTGCCAACGGTACTAACTATCTGTCGCAGCGTCTGCCGGATAAGGGGGGCGATGAAGTGGCGCAAATCGCGCAGGCGTTTAACGCCTTCAGCGATAAGCTTTCTGTGGTGATGGTCCAGCTGCGTGATGCCAGCGCCTCAGTGAAAAACGCCGCGCATGAGATTGCGGCAGGTAATCAGGATCTTTCCGGGCGTACCGAGCAGGCGGCATCAAGCCTTCGCGAAACCGCCAGCGCCGTGGAAGAGATCACGGCCTCCGTTACGCAGTCAAACGAGTCGGCAGCAGAAGCGAACGAACAGGCGAGCAAGGCCTCAGCCGCCGCATCCCGCGGAGGCGACGTCGTCGCTCAGGCCATCAGCACCATGCAGTCCATCGAACTGGCTTCCGCGAAAATCGGCGATATCACCAGCGTCATTGACGGCATCGCCTTCCAGACCAATATTCTGGCGCTTAACGCCTCGGTGGAAGCGGCGCGTGCCGGGGAGCAAGGCCGTGGGTTCGCGGTCGTTGCGGGGGAAGTACGTAACCTGGCCAGCCGCAGTGCTCAGGCGGCGAAGGAGATCAAATCCCTTATTGATTCCACCACCGAAAGCGTTGCAACCGGCTCCCGGTTTGTGCACCTTGCGGGCGACAGCATGGATGAGATCCGCGCCAGCGTCGGGAGCGTGTCAGGCATTATGCGTGAAATATCCATTGCCACCCGCGAGCAGATGAAAGGGATCCATGAGATTAACCACGCGGTGACTCACCTGGATCGCATGGTGCAGCAGAACGCCGAACTTGTTGTACAGTCTGCTGCGGCGGCCAGCGCGCTGCAAAGCCAGGCGGGCGACCTTGCTGAGACCGCTGGCCATTTCCGCATATAATTTTTCCCGGGCGCGCGTTAAGCAGGGTAAACGCGCGTCCGCTGAAAGGTTTCAGGGATTTTGTCATTTTTGTTTAATCGTTGCGCCATTTTTTGATCGAAATCAGCATCCCACCCCTGCCCCTTTGGTGTTATGCAATGAGTAAATTGTGAACAACATCACGCTCGGGATGGGCAAAAACGACGGGGTATAAAATGGCACGAGTTAAAACGAGTCTGAAACTGTTTGGCGGGGATACGGTAGTGGTGCGTTGCTCAGAGCGTTGCCGCATCCATCTGATGAGTACAAAAGGACAGAAGCAATCGCAGGCAGATATCCTTACCGTCCAGGACGATAAGGCCTGGCTGACGGTGCCTTACACCGGCACCTGGGATGTGCTGATCGACAGCCACAGCCAGTCGCTCGAACATTCCGTGAGTTACGTGGCGGCATAACAGTAAACGCCCGGCCAGCCGGGCGTATTATCAGGCAAAACCCGGCCGCAGCGTATTGCTGAGCGGGTTCCCTTCCAGCAGCGCTTTCACCTTCACCACCAGCTCACTCAGACAGTCGTCCTGCATACCGAGACGCGTCAGCTCCTGATCGAGCGAGAAAAGGTACTGGGCATTAGTGCCCAGCGGTCCGCTGGCGGCGGCAATCAGCGGGGCAATCACTTGGGTTCGGGTATCGGCTTCATACAGCGGGTGGCGCGGATCCATAATGAACACCAGCGCGTTGACGGTACGCCCGTCATCCAGTTCCAGCTTGCACCAGCTGGGCATATAGCAGCCCGTGATCATCTCGCGCTTCCACAGCAGCGTCAGCTCATCTTCCAGCGTGGTATCCGGCAGCCGGTATGCCACGCCCGTGGTGCGCCCGCCTTCTTTTAGTGCAAGCATGCGGCCAGGCTGACACGCGCTGCCGCGTCCGGCGGTCAGGCGCAAACAGAAGGCGCGGTGCCAGCCAGGCAGCGTTCCGGTTGCCGATTCAACAAATTCGAGCGCCGGGTTCCACATCAGCGAGCCGTAACCAAAGATCCAGACCGGGCCATCATCCGGGCGGCAGGCCAGCGTTGCCGCAAGCGACGCCGCACGTTGTTCAGCCGACCACAGAAGCGATTCCTCAATAGCACCAAATGCCGTCTTACAATCTGCCTTCATCAAGAAATCACGCGTTAACACATTCCACCTCCGCCACTGCATGCTTCCTTGCGACATCTGTAATTCGCCTTCCCGGCATTCTATGCTGTTCATTTTAACAGCAGTTGAGCAACGATAAGCAATTCGCGGGCCAGATGCAATACAGCGGCAGGTCAACCGCCTGAAATGTCAAAATGGAGGCAGCGTGTTATTTGGCGGCTATTTCTTTTTGTGCCATTTATCATCGTCCCCTTTCTCATAGTCATTTTTCACGGCGGCCCAGGCCACCTTATGCGCCGTCTCTTCACGGCTGGCATCGTCCCGGCGATCTTCTTTATCTTTGTACTGATCCCAGGCGCTGTTAAAGGCTTCTTTGTAGATATCCTGGGCGTGGGCAGGCAATACGTTTTGCACGTTATCCGGTAATTCGCTTTTCGATTTGTATGGCATCGTTAACCTCTCTTTTGGCTAAAAGATAAGTGTGGACGACGATACGCGAGGGTGCCACCCGACAGAAAGAAATGAACAATATAAAAATGTAATTCATTGTTATTAAACTAATATTTAACAGAGATAAGGCATTATAAGCCTCAGACATAAAAATTATAATAAAGGGTAAAATTAAGTAAAAAATACAGGGTATTTAACAGATTTCTGTTAATTTAATACCTTTAAAATCTATCTATAATTACAAGCACCTGCATTGTTGGAGAAACACATGACAGCAACACACGAGGCGGTAAAAACCCGCCACAAGGAGACCTCTCTCATTTTCCCGGTTCTGGCACTGGCTGTGCTGCTCTTCTGGGGAAGCAGTCAGTCATTGCCAGTGGTTGTGGGGATCAATATTCTGGCTCTGGTGGGTATTTTAACCAGTGCATTTAGCGTGGTACGCCATGCGGATGTGTTAGCCCACCGTCTTGGAGAGCCGTATGGGTCATTAATTTTAAGCCTTTCGGTTGTGATTCTTGAAGTCAGTTTAATTTCCGCATTAATGGCCACCGGCGACGCCGCGCCAACGCTAATGCGCGATACGCTCTACTCCATCATTATGATTGTTACCGGCGGCCTGGTCGGTTTTTCACTTTTATTAGGTGGTCGCAAATTTGCCACCCAGTACATGAACCTCTTTGGCATTAAACAGTACCTGATCGCCCTGTTCCCGCTGGCGATTATTGTGCTGGTATTTCCGATGGCGCTGCCGGGTGCAAATTTCACCACCGGCCAGGCGCTGCTGGTGGCGCTGATTTCCGCGGCGATGTACGGCGTGTTCCTGCTGATCCAGACCAAAACGCACCAGAGCCTGTTTGTTTACGAGCATGAAGACGACGGCGACGACGATGACCCGCATCACGGTAAGCCGTCGGCGCACAGCAGCGCGTGGCATACGGTTTGGCTGATCGTGCATCTGATTGCCGTTATTGCGGTCACCAAGATGAATGCGAACCCGCTGGAGGCGCTGTTAACTGAACTGAACGCGCCGGTCGCCTTTACCGGTTTCCTGGTGGCCCTGTTGATCCTGTCGCCAGAAGGCCTGGGAGCGCTGAAAGCGGTGCTCAATAATCAGGTGCAGCGTGCGATGAATCTGTTCTTCGGCTCCGTTCTGGCGACCATCTCCCTTACCGTTCCGGTGGTGACGTTGATTGCCTTTATGACGGGAAATGAATTGCAGTTTGCGCTGGGTGCGCCAGAGATGATTGTGATGGTGGCATCCTTGCTGCTGTGCCAGATATCCTTCTCCACCGGCCGCACCAATGTGCTGAACGGCGCGGCGCATATGGCGCTGTTTATTGCGTATCTGATGACGATATTTGCGTAGCCTTTTTGCCCAGCGGCGCTTCGCTTGCAGGGCCTACGGGTTTTGTAGGCCGGGTAAGCGCAGCGCCACCCGGCAATATGCCCCATAAAAAAACCCGCCGAAGCGGGTTTTTTTATTAGTTGCTGGTATCCAGCTCGTCGAAGCTCTTCACCAGATCGTCAATCGCTTTGATCTGTTTCAGGAACGGCTCCAGCTTATCCAGCGGCAGCGCGGATGGACCGTCGCATTTCGCGTTAGCCGGATCCGGGTGCGCTTCAATGAACAGACCCGCCAGGCCGGTTGCCATACCGGCGCGCGCCAGTTCGGTCACCTGCGCACGACGCCCGCCAGACGCGGCGCCAAACGGGTCGCGGCATTGCAGGGAGTGGGTCACGTCGAAAATCACCGGGGACTGGTTAGAGACGTTCTTCATCACGCTGAAGCCCAGCATATCCACAACCAGGTTGTCATAACCGAAGTTTGAACCACGGTCGCAGAGGATCACCTGGTCGTTACCGCCTTCGATAAACTTGTCGACGATGTTACCCATCTGGCCAGGGCTCACGAACTGCGGTTTTTTCACGTTAATCACGGCACCGGTTTTCGCCATCGCTTCTACCAGGTCAGTCTGGCGAGCGAGGAACGCCGGAAGCTGAATCACGTCTACCACATCAGCCACGGGCTGTGCCTGAGACGCTTCGTGCACGTCGGTGATCACTTTCACGCCAAACGTCTGTTTCAGCTCCTGGAAAATCTTCATCCCCTCTTCCAGGCCCGGGCCACGGTAGGAGTGAATGGAGGAGCGGTTGGCTTTGTCAAAAGAGGCTTTAAACACGTACGGGATGCCCAGCTTTTGGGTCACGGTCACGTAGTGTTCGCAGATGCGCATAGCGAGATCGCGGGATTCCAGAACGTTCATACCGCCAAACAGCACGAACGGCAGGTCGTTTGCCACGTTGATATCACCAATGCTAACCACTTTTTGTTTCATAGGATCGCCTTATTCAGGTGTGAATCGGAATTAAGATTAATGCAGTGTAATGTGTTTATGCGCGATCGCGTTAATCTGCGCGCGGATCATCTCGCTGATCGGGTCTTCCGGACATTGCTCGACGAAATAATTCAAATCATTCAGCGCCACGTGCTCGCAGTCGAGCTGCGCATAAATCAGGCCGCGGTCGCGGATTTCGTACGGATCTTCCGGATTGAACTGCAACAGCACTTCGCTTGCGCGCAGAGCCAGCTCCATCTGACGCTCTTCCATCAGCGCAGACTTCAGCGTATCCAGGAGCTTACGGATCACTTCGGCGTTATCGGCTTCATCGAGATCTTCATTGAACAGCTCAGCTATCGGGCTGATGTTGCCTTTCAGCCAGACGTCCAGCGTATGCTCATCCAGCGTGTCGCCGTTAAACGGATTGATTAACCACATCTCACCGTCCAGCCACTCCGCCCGCAAAATCATCTGCGTCGGGAAAATGACCGGCACCAGTGGAATATCCAGCTCGTGCGCAACCCACAGTAAAATGGCGCCCAACGCGACGGCACTGCCCTGACGATTTTTCAACACCTGGTCCAGCCACAGTGCGTCAGACAGGCGGTACACGCCTCGCGTGTCGCAGAAACCCCATTCGCCGTAGAAAAGCTCAATCAGCTTCTCTAATTGCCAGTCCTGCGGACGTGCCTGATTGATCTCTTCGCGCGCCAGGCTGACCAGATTCTCCAGTTCAGCGTAAACGTACTGTGAAGTAAAATCGTCGCGGATCATCTCTGAAATCAGGATCATACCATCGCAGAGCGGCACTTTGTTAAATTCGAAATCGGCTAAGGACCTCATGACTTACCCCAGTAACGGTATTCTTGTGGTGGCGAGTTTAATGATGATGTACAGCACCACCAGACCCAGCAAAAAGGCGATAAACCCTGTCTGCTGGCTGCGCGGACGATGACGCCCAAGCGCGATAAAACCCAAAACGATGTAGATGATAACGCCAAACAGCTTTTCAGTCAGCCATGCGCCTTTATCAGTAAATGGCAGATAGCCGGTTTTCCACATTAACCCGGCTCCGGAAAGGAACAGCACCGTGTCGATACAGTGCGGGGCGATGCGTACCCAGCGGGCGTTAATCAGCGGATTGTTGCTGTAGCGCCACCAGTAGCGGGCAATGAAAAAGCCAATGGTCAGGGCAACGGAAATCAGGTGAACGGAGATCAGCAGCGTAAACAGGCTCATGACCACTGCCCCAGCGTCAGACGTTCATTGCCGCCGTAATCCCGGCAGGTTTCCACGGCAGCGTATCCGGCACGCGTAAACAGCGCTCGCACCGCCTCTCCCTGCGTCCAGCCATGTTCCACCAGCAGCCAGCCACCGGGAAGCAAATGTTGTCGTGACGTTGTCACAATGTGATCGAGATCCGCAAGTCCCTGATTCGCAGCGACCAGCGCGGTCAACGGTTCAAAACGCACGTCGCCCTGCGCGAGATGCGGATCGTCTTCGTCGATGTAGGGCGGATTGCTGACAATCATTTCGAACACACGGCTTTCAAGCGCGGCAAACCAGCTGCTTTGCAGAACGGAAACATTGTTCAGCCCCAGCCGTTCAACGTTGCGCCGCGCGAGGGCGACCGCATCAGGCATCACGTCTACCGCCGTCACGGTGCAGTCCGGTCGCTCGCTGGCAAGCGCCAGCGCAATCGCGCCGGTGCCAGTACCGAGATCGAGGATCTGACACGGCTGCGCCGGTAACCGCGCCAGCGCCTGCTCCACCAGACACTCGGTGTCCGGGCGCGGGATCAGCGTGGCCGCTGAAACGTACAGCGGAAGTGACCAGAACTCGCGCTCGCCAACCAGATGCGCCACCGGCTCGCCGGTTTTACGGCGGGCAAGCAGTGCCTCCAGCTGCGATTGCTGTTCAGCGGTCAGCGCGGTTTCGCCGAAAGCCAGGAGATACGTGCGGGCTTTACCCGTCACATGCTCAAGCAGAATTTCGGCGTCGCGCTTCGGGCTTTCACTTGCAGAAAGCTCACTGGCGGCATGGCGTAACCAGCGCTGAAAATCCATTAATCCTGCTCGGACAGTGCCGCCAGCTGGTCGGCCTGGTATTCCTGCACGATAGGCTCAATCAGCATATCGAGCTTGCCTTCCATCGCCTCATCCAGACGGTAGAGCGTCAGGTTGATGCGATGGTCGGTTACGCGACCCTGCGGGAAGTTATAGGTACGGTTACGGTCGCTACGATCGCCGCTGCCCAGCAGGTTACGGCGGGTAGAGGCTTCCGCCTGCTGGCGTTTCGCCATTTCCGCCGCGTGGATACGGGCGCCCAGCACGGATAACGCTTTAGCTTTGTTCTTGTGCTGGGAACGTTCATCCTGACACTCAACCACAATCCCGGTGGGCAGGTGAGTAATACGGATAGCGGAGTCGGTGGTGTTAACGTGCTGACCACCTGCCCCTGATGAGCGGAAGGTGTCGATGCGCAGATCTGCCGGGTTGATATCCGGCAGTTCCGCTTCCGGCAGCTCCGGCATCACCGCCACCGTACAGGCTGACGTATGAATGCGTCCCTGAGATTCTGTCGCAGGCACGCGCTGCACGCGGTGACCGCCGGATTCAAACTTGAGACGACCGTACACGCCGTCGCCGCTGATCTTGGCGATAACCTCTTTGTAGCCGCCATGCTCGCCTTCGTTGGCGCTCATGATCTCCACGCGCCAGCGACGGGATTCGGCATACCGGCTGTACATACGGAACAGATCCCCGGCGAACAGCGCCGCTTCGTCGCCACCGGTACCGGCGCGGACTTCCACAAAGGCGTTACGCTCATCATCCGGATCTTTCGGCAGCAGAAGCACCTGAAGCTGCTGCTCCATCTCTTCTGAACGCGCTTTCGCATCCTGTAACTCTTCCTGCGCCATCTCGCGCATCTCAGGATCGTCGAGCATCATCTGCGCGGTTTCGATATCTTCCTGGACCTGTCGCCAGTCGGTAAAGCATTTTGAAACATCACTTAACTGCGCGTATTCACGCGACAGCGCGCGAAAACGTTCCTGGTCGGCAATGGTCCCGGCATCACCGAGCAGCGCCTGGACTTCTTCATGGCGCTCGTGCAGAGCTTCCAGTTTAGCGACGATAGAAGGCTTCATAGGCGTAAATGCACCTTGTCTTAGAAAATGGGTATAGGGCGCTATTCCAGCCCGAGGCTGTTGCGCAGAATAGTCAGGCGTTCATCGTCCCCGTCACGGGCAGCCTGCTGAAGAGATTTGGTTGGGGCATGGATCAGGCGGTTGGTCAGTTTCCAGGCTAAATCCTGCATAATCGCCTGCGCGTCGCCGCCCTGTTCAAGGGCCGCTAACGCTTTGGCCGTCAGGTCATCACGCACCTGCTCCGCCTGACCGCGGTATTCGCGGATGGTCTCGCTGACGCTTTGCGCGCGCAGCCAGGCCATAAATTCGCTGGTTTCCTGTTCAACGATGGTTTCCGCCTGCACAGCCGCCGCCTTACGCTGGGCAAGGTTGTGCGAAATGATGCTTTGCAGGTCATCCACGCTGTACAGGTAGGCGTTCGCCAGTTTGCCCACTTCCGGTTCGACATCACGCGGAACGGCGATATCCACCAGCAGCATCGGCTGATTGCGGCGGGATTTCAGCGCACGCTCGACCATCCCTTTCCCGATAATCGGCAGCGGGCTGGCGGTAGAACTGATAATAATGTCCGCCTCTTTCAGACGTTCATCGATGTCGCTCAGCGCAATCACCTCAGCGCCCACTTCATCTGCCAGCACCTGCGCACGTTCGCGGGTGCGGTTGGCGATGATCATCTTCTTCACCTTGTGTTCGCGAAGATGGCGCGCCACCAGCTCGATGGTTTCGCCCGCTCCCACCAGCAGTACGGTGACGGTCGACAGGGATTCAAAAATTTGACGGGCAAGGGTACAGGCCGCGAAAGCAACCGAAACCGCACTGGCGCCAATGTCGGTTTCGGTTCGCACACGCTTCGCCACGGAGAATGACTTCTGGAACATTCGCTCCAGTTCGCTGGCTTTCAGATGTCCTTTCTGGGAATCCGCGAAAGCTTTTTTCACCTGGCCGAGGATCTGCGGCTCGCCCAGCACCAGCGAATCCAGACCGCTGGCCACGCGCATCAGATGGCTGACCGCATCGTTATCCTGATGCCAGTACAGGCTGTTGCGCAGCTCTTCTTCGTTGAGGTTGTGGTAGTCACACAGCCAGCGGATCAGCGCCTCGTGCAGGTTGTCCTGCTCTTCTACGCTCAAATACAGCTCGGTACGGTTGCACGTCGACAGCACCACGCCACCCTGCACCATCGGCTGTGCAAGCAGGCTGTCCAGCGCCAGGTCGAGCGTATCCGGCGAAAACGTAACGCGTTCTCGCAGTGAAACCGGGGCCGTTTTGTGGTTAATACCGAGTGCTAATAGGGTCATGTTGAGCGGGAGTAGTACCAGCGTTAATAAGGTTAGCAGGACGCATCATACAGGATGCGCGAGATCAATAAAAGAGACTGCCCCCTTTCGGAGTAATAGCTTACGCCACGCTTTGAGATAATTTGAACGTAGACGGTGGCACCCTTCAACGCTAGCATTAACAGTTATAACTGCAACGTATCTCAAGGATTTGTCATCATTATGACCCGAATGATTCGCCTGCTGCCTCTGGCGGCCCTGGTTCTGACCGCCTGTTCCGTTCATCAGCCGAAAGGCCCGGGCAAAAGCCCTGACTCACCGCAGTGGCGTCAGCACCAGCAGGACGTGCTGAAATTAAGCCAGTACCAGACCCGCGGTGCATTTGCTTATCTCTCTGACGAACAAAAAGTTTATGCTCGCTTCTTCTGGCAGCAAACGGGTCAGGACAACTATCGCCTGCTGCTGCTGAACCCGCTGGGCAGCACCGAGCTGGAGCTTAACGCGAAGCCTGGCGAAGCGCAGATCACCGATAACAAAGGCCAGCACTACACGGCAACCGACGCCGAAGAGATGATTGGCAAGCTGACCGGGATGCCGATTCCGCTCAATAGTCTGCGCCAGTGGATCCTTGGCCTGCCGGGTGATGCGACCGACTATACGCTCGACGATCAATACCGTCTGAGCCAGGTGAACTACACCCAGGGCGGTAAAACCTGGAAAGTGGTGTACAGCGCGTATGACAGCAAGACGCAACCGTCGCTGCCGTCCAATATGGAGCTGACGCAGGGTAGCCAGCGTATCAAGCTGAAAATGGACAACTGGATCGTTAAATGATGACCCACTGGCCCTCTCCCGCAAAACTGAACCTGTTTCTCTACATTACCGGGCAGCGCGCTGACGGCTATCACACCCTGCAAACGCTGTTTCAGTTTGTCGATTACGGCGACACCATCTCCATCGAACCGCGTCAGAACGGGCAGATTTGCCTGCTGACGCCGGTCGACGGCGTGGCGCATGACGATAACCTGATCGTGCGCGCTGCTCGCCTGCTGATGAAAACGGCGTCGACGTCGGGTCGTCTGCCGGCGGGAAGCGGTGCGGATATCCGTATCGACAAACGCCTGCCGATGGGCGGCGGTCTTGGCGGCGGCTCATCAAACGCCGCGACTGTACTGGTGGCGCTTAACCACCTCTGGGGCTGCGGTCTGACGACGGACGAACTGGCAGCGTTAGGGTTGACGCTGGGCGCCGATGTACCGGTGTTTGTGCGCGGCCACGCGGCGTTCGCTGAAGGGGTGGGTGAAATCCTCACGCCGGTCAATCCGCCGGAAAAATGGTATCTGATTGTTCACCCTGGCGTGAGCATTCCTACCCCAGTCATCTTTAAAGATCCTGACCTGAAAAGAAATACCCCGGTACGGTCAATAAAAACGTTATTAAATTGTGAATTCAGCAACGATTGCGAGGATATCGCAAGAAAACGTTTTCGCGAGGTTGATGCGGTGCTTTCCTGGCTGTTAGAATACGCGCCGTCGCGCCTGACCGGTACAGGGGCCTGTGTCTTTGCTGAATTTGACACCGAAACCGCCGCCCGTCAGGTGCTTGAGCAAGCGCCGGTTTGGCTGCATGGTTTTGTAGCACGCGGGATGAACACCTCCCCCCTACAGCAGGCCATTCTGGCGCAGACTGAGTTTCGGTGACAACGTCACCCTGTTCCAGACGTTGCATCGCGCTCTTTAATACACCGCCTGGATAGCGTTTGCTTAGGCCCCGCAGTTTGCGGCGAACGCTATCCACCACTGGACGCATGCCTGAGGTTCTTCTCGTGCCTGATATGAAGCTTTTTGCTGGTAACGCCACCCCGGAACTAGCACAACGTATTGCCAACCGCCTGTACACTTCCCTCGGCGACGCCGCTGTAGGTCGCTTTAGCGACGGCGAAGTCAGCGTACAAATTAATGAAAATGTACGCGGTGGTGATATTTTCATCATCCAGTCCACCTGTGCTCCAACGAATGACAACCTGATGGAATTGGTTGTTATGGTCGACGCGCTGCGTCGTGCTTCTGCTGGCCGTATCACTGCTGTTATTCCTTACTTTGGCTATGCCCGTCAGGACCGTCGCGTCCGTTCCGCGCGTGTGCCAATCACCGCTAAAGTTGTCGCTGACTTCCTGTCCAGCGTCGGCGTTGACCGCGTACTGACGGTTGACCTGCACGCAGAGCAGATCCAGGGCTTCTTCGACGTGCCGGTTGATAACGTATTCGGCAGCCCAATCCTGCTGGAAGACATGCTGCAACTGAATCTGGACAACCCGATTGTGGTTTCTCCGGATATCGGCGGCGTGGTACGTGCGCGTGCTATCGCGAAGCTGCTGAACGATACCGACATGGCGATTATCGACAAACGCCGTCCGCGCGCTAACGTTTCTCAGGTGATGCACATCATCGGTGACGTGGCTGGCCGCGACTGCGTTTTGGTGGACGACATGATCGATACCGGCGGTACGCTGTGTAAAGCCGCTGAAGCGCTGAAAGAGCGTGGTGCGAAACGCGTATTCGCTTACGCCACTCACCCGATCTTCTCCGGCAATGCGGTAAACAACCTCCGTAACTCCGTCATTGACGAAGTTGTGGTGTGCGATACCATTCCACTGAGCGACGAGATCAAAGCGCTGCCAAACGTGCGTACGTTGACTCTGTCCGGGATGCTGGCCGAAGCGATTCGTCGTATCAGCAACGAAGAATCCATCTCTGCAATGTTCGAACACTGATCGAACACGGCCAAAAAACCCGCTACGGCGGGTTTTTTTGTTTATAGTATTTATTTGTATGATTTATGCCTCCTTCACCTGCCATTCATATGACAGATGATGCGCACACGGATGATAGATAATTGTGAAAAACGTAACCTCCTCACATGTTCTGCCCTTTCGCGCCCTCATCGACGCCTGCTGGAAAGAGAAATACACGTCGTCACGCTTTGTTCGTGACCTGATAGCCGGGATCACCGTCGGGATTATTGCCATCCCGCTGGCGATGGCGCTGGCGATTGGTAGCGGCGTCGCGCCGCAGTACGGGCTGTACACCTCGGCCGTTGCGGGGATTGTGATTGCGCTAACGGGTGGGTCTCGCTTCAGCGTCTCCGGCCCGACTGCCGCCTTTGTGGTGATCCTCTACCCGGTTTCCCAACAGTTTGGTCTGGCAGGCCTGCTGGTTGCCACCCTGATGTCCGGCATTTTTTTAATTCTGTTTGGTCTGGCCCGCTTTGGTCGCCTGATTGAATATATTCCCCTTTCCGTAACGCTGGGGTTCACCTCGGGGATTGGGATTACCATCGGGACCATGCAGATTAAGGATTTCCTCGGCCTGCAAATGGCCCATGTTCCGGAGCACTATTTACAGAAAGTGGGCGCGCTGTTTATGGCGTTGCCGACGGCCAACCTGGGCGATGCAGCCATTGGCATCGTTACCCTCGGCACACTTATCGTCTGGCCTCGCTTAGGCATTCGTCTCCCGGGGCATCTGCCCGCTCTGCTGCTGGGCTGCGCGGTGATGGGCGTTGTCAACCTGCTCGGTGGACAGGTCGCCACCATTGGCTCCCAGTTTCACTATGTTCTGGCGGACGGCTCACAGGGTAGCGGCATTCCTCAGTTGCTGCCGCAGCTGGTTCTGCCGTGGGACATGCCGGGTTCCAGCTTTTCCCTGAGCTGGGATTCCCTTCGCGCTCTGCTGCCCGCCGCATTCTCCATGGCAATGCTGGGCGCGATTGAATCCCTGCTCTGCGCCGTCGTGCTCGACGGCATGACCGGCACTAAGCACAAAGCCAACAGCGAACTGGTCGGCCAGGGCTTGGGGAACATCGTTGCACCGTTCTTCGGCGGTATTACCGCTACGGCTGCGATTGCCCGTTCCGCCGCGAACGTACGTGCGGGCGCGACATCACCGGTTTCGGCGGTCATTCACTCCCTGCTGGTGATCATGGCGCTGCTGATCCTTGCCCCGCTGCTTTCATGGCTTCCACTCTCTGCCATGGCTGCGCTGCTGCTGATGGTGGCCTGGAACATGAGTGAGGCGCATAAGGTGGTTAACCTGCTGCGCCGCGCGCCGAAAGACGACATTATTGTGATGCTGATCTGCATGTCGCTGACCGTGCTGTTCGATATGGTTATCGCCATCAGCGTCGGCATTGTGCTGGCCTCACTGCTCTTTATGCGCCGCATCGCGCAGATGACGCGTCTCTCCCCGGTTAACGTTGAGGTGCCTGACGATGTGCTGGTGCTGCGCGTGATCGGCCCGCTGTTCTTCGCCGCAGCGGAAGGTTTGTTCAGCGATCTGGCGTCCCGCATCGCGGGCAAACGGATTGTGGTGCTGAAGTGGGATGCCGTCCCGGTGCTGGATGCCGGCGGTCTGGATGCCTTCCAGCGCTTTGTTGCCCGCCTGCCGGAAGGCTGTGAACTGCGGGTGAGTAACCTTGAATTCCAGCCCCTGCGCACCATGGCGCGCGCGGGCGTGCAGCCGATCCCTGGCCGATTGTCCTTCTACCCTAACCGTGAAGCTGCATTAGCGGATCTGTGAGTCATCTGATGCAGAGACGCGTCTTTGCATCATCACCCCGATCGCCTGCTGGAGCCATTCATGCACGGCAGGCGTCATCCATGTGCCCTTCATCAGATGCGGCTCCTGCTGCATGGCGAGACGAAATTTTTGCTGGGTCTGCGGGTTTGTTCCCGCATAGGACTGGAATAAAACCAGCCAGTTTTCTGCCAGCTTTTGCGCATCGTCAGAAGCGGGACTGAGATTATCCCGCTGCGCCTGATGCAGCTTCGCCACCAGCGGCGGCCACTCCATCATCCGGTCAAAGTAGTGCGCCCGGGTAAAGGCCATCTCTTCGGCAGTGAGATATTTCTCCCAGATGCTGAGCTTTGATTCGGCAAACGCCCGCGTGATGTAATCAGTTATCTCCGGCGTAATGCCGGTTTGCTCCTGCATCTGCGGCTCCACGCTGTGCATCTCGTTCAGACGGGTCAAAAATTCCGGTTTGCCTGCGGTATCCTGCTCCAGGCGTTCCATCCACCGTGAAGCCAAATCGGTCGCCCGCGCGTCCGTGACGCTGACGTTCTGTTCCAGCAAGTGTTTAACTTCCGTCACCAGACCCGACCAGATATCCGCCAGCGCCTCTTTCTCTACCGCAAACGGCAGTTGCTGCAACTCTTCTTTGCTAAACCAGCGATCGTACATATTCATTAACTCCAGAGTCTGTAGCCAGGATTCCAGATCCGGCGTCGCATCGTCGGTCAGCCCGGTACGCAATTCCACCAGCCGGTTGCGCAGCGTATGGATGCTACGCAGTTGCTTGTCCAGCAGAGTGATTTGCCCGTCGAGTAATTCGGCTAATGACAGCGAACGCTGTTCCAGAAAATCCCTGATTTCGGCAAGCTCCAGTCCGGCTTTTGCCAGCGCCTGGATCATATGCAGACGCTGCACATCCGCCAGGTTATAAAGCCGGTAGCCTGCCGCGCTTCTGGCAGAAGGTAACAACAGCCCTGTTTGCTCGTAGTGATGCAAAGTCCGCACGGTGATCCCGGCACGTTTCGCCAGTTCACCCACCTGTATCAACATAACGGCTCCTTTTGTTCTGCCAGTGTCGTTACTCTGGAGCCTTACGTTACGTGAGGGTCAATGCGTCATGCAAAAAAAAACGACTTCAGATGAAGTCGTTTCGGTGTTCTTTATGGGGCACTAGCTATGCTTGCGCTGGTCGCGGCGGCATCGTTTATCGTAATGGCGCACCCACCAGTATTTATCGCAGACTTCCTCATGTCCGCTCACGCGCGCCCCGGCGAGCCACAATACCGCACCAAGGAAGATACTCAGCACCGCGCCATGCGCAAAGTATTGTGGGAGGTCAAGCTGCGGTAATTGGTTTAAGATTGAATAACCGACACCGGCGACCATCACGAACAGTCCCAACCCCATTAGCACGTTACCGAGCATTGAAGCGTTTTTGCGTTTCATATGTCACCTCCGGAACTTTGGGTTGTCAGGGGAAAAGCCCCTTCTCCTTGTGTGTAAAGTATAGACAACGCCTCTTATATGAGTTGCGTGAATGATCACATTTACAGATCACTCCCGGACAAAAATTTACAAATAAGACATTGAACAGCTTGAAATTCTAATTATTCAAAGAGGAAATTATTCGCATTTCGGTGTACCGCAGGCAGAACTTTGTCAAGCGGCGCGTCAGACAGTAAACTACGCGCCAGATCTGGAACCCATTAGGAAGTAAATCGTGACGATTAAACTGATTGTCGGCCTCGCCAATCCGGGCGCAGAGTATGCCGCTACCCGCCATAACGCCGGTGCCTGGTATGTAGATCTGCTTGCGGAGCGTTTGCGCGCTCCCCTGCGTGAAGAACCCAAGTTTTACGGGTATACCTCACGTATCAATCTTGCGGGTGCTGACGTGCGGTTGCTGGTGCCAACCACCTTTATGAACCTGAGCGGCAAAGCCGTGGCGGCCATGACAACGTTTTATCGCATCAATCCGGATGAGATCCTGGTGGCCCACGACGAACTGGACCTGCCGCCAGGCGTGGCGAAGTTCAAACTGGGCGGCGGTCATGGCGGCCACAATGGTCTGAAAGACATCATCAGCAAACTGGGTAATAACCCTAATTTCCACCGTTTGCGCGTGGGAATCGGCCATCCGGGCGATAAAAACAAAGTTGTTGGTTTCGTACTGGGTAAACCCCCGGTTTCTGAGCAGAAGTTGATTGACGAAGCGGTGGACGAAGCGGCCCGCTGCACCGAGATTTGGCTTCAGGATGGCCTGACGAAAGCCACCAATCGACTGCACGCTTTCAAAGCGCAATAATCGGCGCCCTGGGGCTTTTTTACCGCGCGTCGCGCGGGTTACGTGTATAATAGGCGTAGTTATTTACTTTTCTTCAATCGGTTATCGTTAACGGATTGATTATCAAGATATTAAGGTGATTTAGAAATGGGATTCAAATGCGGTATCGTCGGTCTGCCAAACGTGGGCAAATCCACCCTGTTCAACGCGCTCACCAAAGCAGGTATTGAAGCGGCGAACTTCCCGTTCTGTACCATCGAGCCGAACACCGGTGTTGTTCCTATGCCCGATCCGCGTCTGGACCAGCTCGCGGAAATCGTGAAGCCGCAGCGCATTTTGCCAACCACCATGGAGTTCGTGGACATCGCGGGCCTGGTAAAAGGCGCATCCAAAGGTGAAGGCCTGGGTAACCAGTTCCTGACCAACATCCGTGAAACCGAAGCGATCGGCCACGTTGTGCGCTGCTTCGAGAACGACAACATTATCCACGTTAACAACAAAGTGGATCCGGCTGACGACATCGACGTCATCAACACCGAGCTGGCCCTCTCTGACCTTGACACCTGCGAGCGCGCCATTCACCGCGTGCAGAAGAAAGCCAAAGGCGGCGACAAGGACGCGAAAGCGGAACTGGCTGCGCTGGAAAAATGTCTGCCACAGCTGGAAAACGCGGGCATGCTGCGCGCGCTGAAAAACCTGACTGACGAAGACAAAGCGGCGATCAAATACCTGAGCTTCCTGACCCTGAAGCCAACCATGTACATCGCCAACGTCAACGAAGACGGTTTCGAGAACAACCCGTACCTCGACAAAGTGCGTGAAATCGCTGCGGCTGAAGGTTCTGTAGTTGTGGCGGTTTGCGCTGCCGTTGAATCCGACATCGCTGAGCTGGACGACGCCGACCGTGAAGAGTTCATGGCCGAGCTGGGTCTGGAAGAGCCGGGCCTGAACCGCGTGATCCGCGCGGGCTATGAGCTGCTGAACCTGCAAACCTACTTCACCGCTGGGGTGAAAGAAGTGCGTGCGTGGACCATCCCTGTAGGTGCGACTGCGCCTCAGGCGGCCGGTAAAATCCACACCGACTTCGAGAAAGGCTTTATTCGTGCGCAGACTATCGCGTTTGAAGACTTCATCACTTACAAGGGTGAGCAAGGCGCGAAAGAAGCAGGCAAGATGCGTGCGGAAGGGAAAGATTACATCGTTAAAGATGGCGACGTGATGAACTTCTTGTTTAACGTTTGATTTGTTTTGAATGAAAAAAATCCACGCTTTGGCGTGGATTTTTTTTCGTTCTTATTTAGTTATTATTAACGTTAAAAAACACCTTCTTTGAGTGGATTATCTTTTTTTCCGCCCCAAGGGTCGTCTAATAAAAACTTAGCTGTGACAGTGTCTTTTTCCGGCACAAGAGTGAAATTGTAATAAATTTCATCCCCTTCACAAATCTCATAATAGAGCGAATACGTTTTGTTGGTTACATTTATGTTTATGTCAAATTTCTCTGTCGCAGAAGCCACCTGAAGCTTATTTTTATCTGTAATAAAAAATGGTACTACAATGCAGCGTTGAGCATTTTCATCTAAATTAAAAGCATTCTCTATTTTGATATTTACGTTTGCTCCAAATGCGTCCTCTGGTAAAGGATCAAAAATAACATAATCTTTATGAATCACAGCGCCTTGAGATACATTACCTTTACCCCACTGACTCAGTTTTTCATCATAGTCTCGTGATCGTAGCAATATTTGACTATGTGAAATCAGTAGGTCAACTTTTTGTGTGTTTTTATCACTCATTATATTACCTCGACTTTTATTCTTGTACCATCTGGCAGTTCTGATAAAACATTACCAATGCTTGAACCCGCACCACGGTTATCGCTAGGATCTATATATCTTACACTAGCACCATCACCGCCTTCTTTAAACATCGCCATAGGCCATTCATCACGATCGTATCCTGGCTTAGTTTTGATATTTTTAAGACTCGTTTTCCTGTTAGCTTTTGCAGTGCCTCGTTGGATTGTTACAACCTTTGCATGTCCTAAATCGATCGCATCTGATATGTGACCAAACGTTGCTGGATATTCAGAGCGTTTCAATTTCAAAACGTATTCGTAATTTTTTGACTTCGATTTTGTTAAAGTGCAACCAGCTAATCCCAGTGGATCTATCCAGGTAAGAGGGTTAACAGTATATTTATATAAGTTTATCCCCCCCGCCAGCCCTATCGGGTCCTGCTGCGTAAATCGTCCGCAGTCCGGGTCGTAATACCGGAACAGATTGTAGTGCAGCCCTGTCTCACGGTCCAGGTATTGCCCCTGCATGCGCAGGTTCTGGGAATATCCTGATACCTGCGTCTCGCTTTCCCGCAGCAGTTTGCCCCAGGCGCTGTTCACCCCTTCCCAGCGCACCTGCCCTTCGCTATCCGTCATCCGCTCCGGCGTGCCGTTGGGCTGGCAGTGGAACCAGAAGAATTCCGGGGCATCAACGCCGTCAATACGTGCCAGCGGATCGTAGCTGTCCTGATCGCTGTAGACGTAGGTGAGCGGCACATCCCCGTGCACCTCCTGCAACAGCCGGAACCCTTCCCAGACAAACCGGGTGGTGACCGGCTTGCCGGTTGGCTGGCCGCCCAGCATCTGGCGGCGCGTTTTGCTGATGCGTCGCCCGAGCGGGTCATAGCGGAAGCTGACCTGCGTCTGCGGCCTGTTGCGGTCCCGCGGCTGGCTGATGACCTCCGTCAGGCGGTGCTCGCCGTCGTAGCGGTAGTTCCAGCGGGTCTGGCCGTTATCCTTCTCCACGGTGCGGCCGTGGATGTCATAGCGCCAGCGAATGCCGTTGAGGTGCGTCAGACGGTTGTGCGTGACCTTCTCAGCAGAGCCTTCGAGCGGGTTACCGGCAGCATCCCAGCGCCACTGCTCCTGGCCGGGCAGCGTGCCGTCCTGAACCAGCAGACGTCCGGCGCTGTCGTACTGCCAGCGGTACCAGCTGAACGGATTATCGTCCCGCTCTTCCCGCACCAGGTTATTGCGATAGTCGTAATCCCAGCGGCGGGACCAGCGGCGCGGCGACGGGCGCTGGGCATTGCCGGTAAAGACGTCCCGGCGATGCAGTCGGCCAAGGCGGTCGTATTCGCTGCGGGTGGTCAGCAGCCCCTGCGTACGGCTGGTTTCACGGTGGAGTTCGTCGCGGGTAAAGTCGGAGACCGACAGCTTATCAAGGGCAATGCTGAGCAGATGCCCGCTACCGTAGTAGAACTGTTTCAGCTCCCGACCATCGGGCAGCGTGACGGAGGTGCGGTTACCCAGCGCGTCATACTCCCACGCCAGCTCCCCGTGTTCGCCCGTTTCGCGCGTGACGCGCCCGAGCGCGTCATACTCAAACACAAGCTCCTGCTCGGCCTCGGCGCTCCAGGCATCTTCTGAAAGCGCGGGATGCAGCCCAATCCGGCTCAGAAGGCCGGACGGGGTGTAGTGGTAGCGGGTCTGCCCCTCCGGCGTGGTGCGGGCGACCAGCTGGCCGCTCGCGCTCCAGGCGAAAGCGTGGGTGATGGCCTCCGGATGTCCGGCGGCAAAGGTGCGCGCTATCGTACGTCCGCAGGCATCGTAGCGATACTGCGAGGCCACGCCATCGAGTCCCACCTCTTCCAGCAGCAGCGAGTCTGCGCCCCAGCGGAACTGATACGCTTCGCCGTTTTCGTTTTCCATGGCGACCAGCCGTCCGCGGCTGTCCCAGCGGCGGCGCACCTCTTCACCCTGCGTATTGCGGGTGGCGGTTAAGCGCCCTGCCTCGTCGTATCTGAACTCGCTCTCTTTCCCGTCGGCGCCCGCATGCTTCACCGGCAGACCACGTTCGTTCCATTTGAGCGACTCGGTCCAGCCTTCTGATCGGTCGAGCTGCACCGGACGCCCCGCGGCGTCGTAGCGGTAACGCGTCTCTTCGCCGTCGGCGCTTATCTCAGCCACCAACCAGCCCAGCGGATGATAACGGTATTGTGTCACGCGGCCAGAACAGTCCGTCGCACGCACCATCTGCCCGGCTTCGTTGTACTCCTGGTAGCGGCTGTTCCCGGCGGCATCAACTTCTTCAACCACCTGACCAAACTCGTCCCGACGCAGCAGCGTGGGCTGCCCCATCGGATCCACCACGCGTTTCAGCCCGTGATGTTCGTCATACAGGAACCGGGTGGCGCTACCGTCGGCTTCGATGATGGACGCCGGAAGCGCACGGTGCTCCAGCCAGGTGGTGGTGCGGGTATTGCCATCGGCGTCGATCTCCTGCACCCGGTTGCCCATATCGTCATAGACGAAGGTAACGGCATTACCCAGCGGATCGATGCGACGCGTGAGGAGTTCGTTGTCATCCCACTCGTAGCGCCAGTTCTCACCGCGCTCGTCAACGTAGCGAACAATCAGGTTTTGCGCGTTCCAGTAATGCTTTCGCGTCTGACCGTCGTAGTGATCGACGGTCGTCAGCCCGGCGGCTAAATCGTAGGTAAAGCGACAGCCGTCGCCGGTGCTGGTGCGGTTTTCCACCACGCGCCAGTGGTCGAATTTTTGCCAGCGGTATTCGCTCTCCAGCCCGCCCGGCAGACGGTGCCAGACCATCAGGCCATCATCGTTATAACGGTATTCACGGGTTACCACGCCGGAGGCATCCGTTGCGCTGGCCAGGTGACCGCGCGCGTCGTACCCCCACTGCATCAGCGGCCATGTCTGGTTGCCGTCAAAATGGCTCGCCGAGGTAACGCGCTGCGGGAAACGTTCATCGTCATAGCGCAGGGTGACATCGATCGCCCGCGGCTCATCGTGCAGTCCGACCAGCCGCCCGTGCTCATCCCATTCAGTCAGCAGCGCGTTGCCGTATTCGTCGCTGAGGGAGACCAGGCGCAGGATGGAGGGGTTAGCGCGGGTCGGTTTATACAGACGCCACACCGCGCCGTCATCGTCGGCTATCGCCACGTCGCCGCTCTCATTGCGGCGGATGATAATGCCTTCGCTGATGCTGTAAAACGCGCGGTCGACCGGCGGCAGTTCAAAGCTCAGCTCGCGCCCGGTTTCATCGAACCAGGTGGCGTTGTTTTCTTCCAGCGCCAGATAGCTGTCAAAGGTGGTAGCCCAGCCCAGACCGAAAAGCCCTTCGCGGGTGGTCAGGCTGTTGTAGCTGCGCTGCCAGCGCAGCGGAAAGCGCCCTGGCAGCGAGAAATCGAGTTCGTCGTCGTCATTCAGCACCTTCACGCCAGTGGCGGCGTGAACCGGGTGCGAGGAGCCGAACACGGCGTTGACGGCCATATCCGCCAGCATCCCGCCACCGGCAGCAGCCAGCGCGCAGGGCATGTTTTTCAGGATCTTGCCTGGCCGCCCGCGCAGCAGGGAGAGCGCAATCATCCCCAGCGCCAGACCCGGCGTTTTACCGCTTTTGATATCGCGGACCGTGAGCGTGTCGCCGCCTATGATCACGTTCGGGGAGACGTCGTCGGAAACGGTGCCCTCGCAGGTGGTGCGATCTTTTGCGCGCACCGCAGGCTGTCCGTTGATGAAGACGCTTTTCGAGCCTTCCGCCAGATACTGCGGCCCGGAGTGTTTATCACACGCCACCTTGTCTTCTTCCAGCGGCGAGGTCCCTGCGGCGGCAGAGGCGACGCTCGGCTGCCACATCTCGCTGCCGAACTGTCCGGCAGCGGAGAGCAGCATGCCCGCGTAGTCGGCAAAGCTGCCCGGCGACTGCGGCTCAGGGGACGGGGTATCGGCAGGCGTTAACGTCCCGGCGGCGCGCGCAGCGGGAAGTTTATTTGTCAGAACATTGCTCGAACCGGTGGTGATTTTGCCCGCGGGCGACGGCGGGAAAAGCGCGTTACCCAGCCCTTCAGCGGCGTTGCTGATATCGTCGGTGATCCCGGCGACGTTCGCCAGAACCCCACCAATAATGCCGCTCAACAGACAGCTGGAGCCAATCGCCGCCACGCCTGCTGCTGCGGCCCCGGCTCCCAGCAGTGGGGCCGCAACGGTCGCTGCCGCGCCCACCGCCGCGCCAATCACCGCATAGGCAGCGCCTTCCGCCACAATGCTGGTAATATCAGCAAAAATGCTGGAGTGAATAATCTCGTCGCCCTTACGGGCCGCGTTGTTATCGCTCATGCCTTACACATTCCGGTTGTCGTTTAGCGTCAGACTCTGCTTCAGTGCGCTCCAGCGCGCCTCGTCCTCTTCCGTAAAGGCTTTTAAGGCCGAGAGGGTAAAAATCATCAGTACCGGTTTGCCTGGCGTCTGCACGGCCAGCTGTTTTTGCCACAGGCGCTGGCCGTTACGGTCAAAGGTGGTCTCAACTTCAACCCCATCAATGTTGCCGGCAGACCCGGCTTTTACGTGCTGAAATTCGCTCTGGGCGATCTCACCCATCTGAGGACGCAGCACGTCCCACTGGCGGTGAAACTCTTGTTCGTAGTCGCTGCCATCCGGGATAACGCCGCGGCTGACCACCACGGACAGCCCGCTTTCGTCATCGCGAATGATGTTCATGCTGTTGTCCTGCCAGGCGGCAGGAAAAAGGGTAAAGGAACCTTCCTGGAGGGTGTATTTCATCGGTGAACTCGCGTCTAAAATTGCTAAAGGGTTTTACATGCCGCCACGGACAACCCGGCGGCAGACAGAAAGCGGTTACTCTTCCGGGGGCGTAAATTTCTCCTGCACCGCCGCATCAATATCCCCTTTATGCCCTGACCCCGGCGCCGTTGTGCCCGGTTGGGTGCCCGACGTATTCAGGTGCAGCTTGCCGCCCGTGGTGATATAGCCGTCCCCTTCAACGAAGAAGTTGAACTCTTTGCCGATCAGGTTAATTTTGCCGTTAGCGTTAAGCTCAATAGCACTCTCGCCCGAGACCAGCCGCAGCTTCGTCCCGGAAGCAATAACATACTGCTCTACCGCCGCATCCAGCTTGCCTTTACCCGTCAGGATCTCGGTTCCGCCTTTCACGGCCTGGATCTGATTAGCCTCCACGCGATGCAGCTCATTTTTCTTCACGTAATGGCTGCGCGCGCCGCCGACGCTGTGCGTTTCATCATTCTTGACGCTGGTGTCCATATTACGCTCGGCCTGGATCCACACCTGCTCTGCGCCCGCCTTGTCCTCAAAGCGCAGGGCGTTGGCGTTGTCCACGGAACCGTCCTTGGTGCGGCTCATAAAGCCCATCTGCGTCGCCGCAGCCGGCAGCGCCCACGGCGGCATGCTGGCTTCGTTATACACGCGGCCAGTGATAATCGGACGGTCCGGGTCGCCGTTAATAAAGTCCACCACCACCTCGTCGCCGACGCGCGGGATTTGCACCCCGCCGTAGCCCTGGCCCGCCCACGCGCTCGACACGCGCACCCAGCAGGAGCTGGTGTCATCGCCCTTCGCCAGACGGTCCCAGTGGAACTTCACCTTCACGCGGCCGTATTTGTCCGTCCAGATACTTTCACCCTGCGGTCCCACGACTTTCGCCGTCTGCGGGCCGTAGGTGCGCGGCCACGCCGTGCTCTGCGCCGGACGGTACGACACTGACGCCGGGATAACGGTGAAATCGGTGCGGTGAATGGTTTCCCCCTCGCCGCTCGCGTAGCGGTTCTCCTCGAAGTGATAGCCCGCCGCCGTCACCAGATACTCGCCGTTATCGCTGAAGAACGGCGCGTTGGTCAGGGTGAAGGTGTGGCCCGGCGCAATGCCCGCTGCCGTGGCCGTGGCCTGAATCTGCTGATGCTCAACCTGCCAGCGCTCCTGGCGGATGCGGGCGTAGAACTCCGCATGGCCTGTCTCCACAAAGCGACCCGGCCAGTCGTACACGTCGATGCTGCCCGGTTTCGGGGACGCCGGGTTCTGCTGCGCCTGGAACAGCCACGCGTTCGGCTTGCGGAAGTCATAGTCGTCGAGGCTGTATATCCCCGGCGTGACGCTGTCCTCCAGCGCCCACTGACTGATCCCCTCTTCGTCAGTGCTGCCGCCGGACGGCGTCTGGTGGTAAGGAATGACCTCATAGCCGCTGAACGGCTGATGCTGCGTCGCGGCGTCGGTCAGCACCAGGGTGTGCTTGTCCGCCTCATGGCGGAAGTGATACGCAATCCCCTCCAGCTCCATCAGGCGGCTGATGAAGTCCAGGCTCGACTCCTGATACTGCACGCAGTAGTCCCACACGCGGTAGCTGCCGGTGAGTTTGTCTTCGAGGTTAACCTGGTGCTCTCCCAGCAGGGTTTTGACAATCTGCGGTACCGTCTGGCCCTGGAAAATACGCAGGTTACGGTCGCGCTTCATCGGCCACAGGTCCGGCTCCACCGTCAGCTGGTACACCGCGTAGCGGGTGCCCGTCAGCTCCACGGCGCTCACCGCCACGCGCGTCACCTTGCCGTTGATATAGCGGGGGGTGAGCAGGTTCTGCGTGGGGATGGTCACCGTGACCGGCTGGCCCAGCAGCTTGCTGCGGTCAATGCGCGCGTCCGTACCAAGCAGGGTCAGCGTCAGCGCGAACGACTCGGACATCGCCTCACGGCCGGAGAGTTTCCAGAAAAGCAGCCCCTCAACCGGGAGCTGGACGGTAATTCGGTTGAGCATAATCTTTATTCCGTAATGGTTTATGCTGGGAACGTTTATGAACGTAAAGCTAATTTCGACGAGGTGGTTTTGGATTGATGCAATGCTGGGTTGATTTGTCTGGAGGTACGAACTTTCGTTTTTATAAATCCAAAGAGTGCAGGCTAATGGAAACTCCGGAAAAAACCTTATCTCTGGCTTTCATGAAAGTTGAGCAATCACTTAACCGGCGCAGGTGGCCACACGCCCCCTTTCTGAATAAGTTTCTCTTTTATTTCATTTAACTTCTCGTATTGCTCGCTGCCTCTATCAAGTCCACTCAGCGCGTCCGCAAGCGCATTACTCATTGACCAGCCATTTTTAGCCTTAACTGACGGGTCCGCTCCACGATCGAGCAGTAACAAGACATGCTCGTAAGCCTGGTTATCCAGCGCATCAAACACCAGCGTTTTACCCAGTGAATTGGTTGCATTGACGTCAGCTCCGCGATCGAGCATGGCTTCCAGAGTCTCTGTGTTTTTCGCTTTAAGCGACTGGAAGACGATCGGTTCGTGGAAGACCTTATCTTTCACGTTGGGTGAGAGGCCACCGTCCAGCATCGCATCGATCCAATCCGCGCTGTCCCCCTTCAGGGCAAATTCGGCAGGGCTGCTTTTTCCCTGCGGTCGAGGCTGGAGCGGATCTGCGCCGGCCTTAACAAGCAATGTAATCACCTTTAAATGGGGCGATGTTTTTTTATCATTAATCGCGTTGCCGATGGCCCAAAAAAGCAGGGTCATATCCTGCTTTCCCGGTTTATTAAGATCGCTTTCTGGTGCAAGCGTCTTCACCGCGTCGACATCACCTTCTTCAATCGCTTTCGCCAGTTCAAGCTGCTGACCGCTGAAGTAGTCCTGTGGATTAAGGTCCATATCCTGCTTACACCCCTGAATCATGAATAAAAAACATAACGCGACAAAAGCCATCAACCGTTTTTTCACAATCGACTCCCGATTATCGAAATATCCTCGTCCTTCTGTTGCTCTATGCAATCAATCGCCTGATTAATCCCGTGGCGGTCCAGCGCGCTTCCGGTTCCACCGGGAAGATCGTGGGGTATTCCGGCAGCATTAGGGCTCAGCGCAGAGATTTCCTCTTTGAGGATCCACGAAGGGACATGCCCTTTCATCGTTTTCAGATCCTCCCAGGGGTTAACTTCCTGAATCTTCGTCAGCAGCTCACCTTCAACCCGATACGCCTGGATATTATCCGTACTGCCTAATATCTTGCCGCCGTATTTTTCTACGGTTCCGGCATTCAGGCCGGCGGCGTTGAACGTCCACCCCGCTTTCCCGCTGCCCATGGAGGTTGCAGAGGCGAGGCCACCGCCAAGGGAATGACCGGCAATATCAATATTCTGGCCTGACCTTGCCAGCTCCTTACCAATACTCACGGCCTTTTTATAATAATCTGAAGCCATACCCATGCCCTGAGAGAAGTTATTCGACCAGTCAGCCCCGTTTACCACCGGCGCCAGCTCCCCCTTAGTCAGTAAAGAGGAGACATTCTCAGACAGAGAGGCGAAACCAGGCTCGCGCGATCCCCTGAATACCAGTGTGGGGTTCATATCTGTACCAAACACTTCCGGCTTCGGTTGATAGACGCGCGCCAGAAAATTGGGGGACGTATCATCGTCAAAGAGCATTGATTTGTTCAGCCCGAACTTTCCTAACAGCGCATCGTCATTACTGATATCAGTCCACCCCTCCGGCACGCCCGGTGTGGTTTCCAGCGGGTTCACGGTCTTATAAATATTTTCCGCAAGCTTCGCTTTTTCCACCGCGATATTATTCGCCGCCAGACGCTTCGCGGCGATCTGGGCATCCGGATAAAGGCTATTGCTCCCCTTCGCAATCAGATCTTTACGCGCCTGCCAGCGCTCTGCTTTGGTCATCTTCTGAAGCTGCCCGGCATAGGTTTTACCGTCCTTGCCCGGAGTAGGTTCATCCGGCACCTGTGCCGTTTTAGATTTCACCACCTGTTTTGGCAGTACCGTTGGCGCAGGGCGAGATCCGTACGTTCTCACCATGGTTTCGTAGCGGTCGACAATCGTACTCACCGGATACCAGCCCAGGCCGACCAGCGAGGCAGCCTGGAGTTGCCCTTTGGCATTGATATAAAAAATTTCCGTTACTGATGACCAGTCACGAAAACTTTCGTCAATGGCAACCACTCTGCCCATCTCTAAATCCTGCGCGATCAGCGTGCGGGTATCGCGCCCGGACTGATAAGGATTCGCACCGGTGATCGTGCGCAGCAGATCGTAGCGCGTGAAGAGCGAGCGCAGCGAATGGTCGGGAACCGACATAATCCACTGTCCGGCAACGGACGGGCGGATTATTTTCGCAAACAGCGCTGGCGAGACGTTCTCGTGGAACAGATAGACAAACTTGATGTTATACATTCGCTCCGTCCTGTTACCCGCAGGCTTACGGATTCACCAGCCAGGTGCCTGGCTTCGCAATATCCAGCGTCTGGGTACGCGTTCTTCCATTGCCTTCCAGTTCAATGCGGGTCTCGCCCGCAGGCAATTTCAGCGATGCGTAACCGTTATTGCCCGGACGCAGCGCTTTAGACTCGCCGTTCACCTTCAGCGTCTCACCATCAAGCATGCGGATGTAGACCAGCGCGACCGGGCTGGCGTCGACAGGCGGCGCACTCTGCTGCGCCGTAGCAGGTGGCGCAACCGGCTCGCTCACGTCTGCCGTTGCCGGTCTGGTTTCCGCCTGGGCGGAGGTCTCAGCCGGAGGGCTCACGGCAGGCGTTTGCGCCGTCTGCTCTGGCGTTTCCTGACTGTCGCCGCCGAACAGCATCGCACCGGCAACCACCCCAACCAGCACGCCCGCGGCCACCAGCCCCGGAAGCTTGTAACGTCGCCAGTCCAGCGCGGAAGCAGATGTCTCCTCTTCCACCGGCACCAGCATCGTGCCGGTCTTCTTCGCGGTAAGCACCTCGTCGATACCGGCGACGGGCATCTCGATCAGCGCCGCGAACTCCTCAATGGATTGCGGACGGTCTTCCATATGCAGCGCCAGCGCCTTGTCGATGGCCTGTAGCAGCGGGATGGAATAGCCCTGCGGCATCAGCTCCACCAGCGGTTTGCAGGTGTCCTGAATCGAGCGTACCACGCTGACCGGTGGCGGAGAGCCTACGATGAGGGTACGCAATACGGCGCCGAGCGCGTAGATATCCGTCCACGGCCCCTGCTCGCTTTCATTGTCGTCGGTATACTGCTCGATAGGCGCGAAGCCCGGACGCAGCATGGTTTCCGTCTCATCCGAGAGATTACCAATGGTGCGGCGCGCCGATCCGAAATCGAGCAGCACCGGCAGGCCGTTATCCTGAATCTGAATGTTATCCAGCGAGATGTCGCGGTGCAGATAACCCTCGTCGTGGATCGTTTTGATGGCGCCGAAGAGCATTGGCAGCATGCGGCGGATCCACGCCTCGTTAATCAGCTCCGGTTTCTCTTCGCGCAGACGCGACAGCGTGGTACCGCTGTAAAACAGCGTCCCCATATAGGCCGTGTCGTTTTGCACCCAGAAACGCAATACGTGCAGCAGGTTCGGGTGGTTGAAGCGCGCCAGCAGGCGGGCTTCCTGGATGAAGCTGTTCAGACCGGCAGAAAACGCTTTGCCGAAGCGCTCGCTGCGCAGCACCAGCGTCATATCCTCGCCGCGCACGGCGAGGGAGGAAGGCATAAATTCTTTGATAGCGATAGTGCGTTCGAGCTGGTGATCCCAGGCGCGATAGACGATGCCGAATCCGCCGCCGCCAATCACCTCTTTTATCTCAAACTCATTGAAACGGTACCCGACCGGGAGCGCGTTTGGGACAGTCCGATTGTTATCATTATCCGTCATCTTTTACAGTTCTCTTGATGATTATTACGCGGCAAACTGACAGTGGAACTCGCCCTGCTCGCAGGTGACATGCAGACGTCGGTACTGCTCGTCGCTGCGGCTGGCGGTAAGTAAAATCTGGCTCATCTGAGGCAGCAACGTATTGGTCAGAATCGCATCCACCATACGCCCGCCCGACTCAACCTCGGTACAGCGCTGAACAATCTGTTCGACCACGCTGTCGTCAAATTCAGAAATAATGTTGTGATTCTCTTCCAGACGACGCTGAATTCGCCTGAGCTGAAGACGCACAATCTGCCCCAGCATCTCGTCGCTCAGCGGGTAATACGGCACCACCAGCAGGCGGCCCAGCAGCGCAGGCGGGAACACCTCCAGCAGCGGCTGGCGCAGGGCGCCGCTTAACGCGTCAGGCTCCGGCATCAGTTCCGGGTCGGCGCACATGGCTGCGATCAGGTCGGTGCCGACGTTAGAGGTCAGAATAATAATGGTGTTACGGAAATCAATGTGACGCCCTTCGCCGTCCTCCATCCAGCCCTTGTCGAAGACCTGGAAGAAGATCTCGTGCACGTCCGGGTGCGCTTTTTCAATTTCATCCAGCAGCACCACGCTGTAGGGACGGCGGCGCACGGCCTCGGTTAAGACGCCGCCTTCACCATAGCCCACATAGCCCGGAGGCGCACCTTTTAACGTCGAAACGGTGTGCGCTTCCTGGAATTCACTCATGTTGATGGTAATGACGTTCTGCTCGCCGCCGTAAAGCGACTCCGCCAGCGCCAGCGCGGTTTCAGTTTTACCCACGCCGGATGGCCCGCAGAGCATGAATACGCCGACCGGTTTGTTCGGATCGTCAAGCTTCGCCCGCGAGGTTTTTACCCGACGGGCAATCAGATCCAGACCGTGACGCTGACCAATAACCCGCTGGTTCAGCGTGTCGGCCAGATTCAGCACCGCGTCGATCTCATTTTTCACCATCCGGCCCAGCGGGATCCCGGTCCAGTCTGAGACCACCGCAGCCACCACGTTCTCATCCACCGCGGCAAACAGCAGCGGTTCGTCACCCTGTAAGGTCTTCAGCGCCTGCTGCTGTTCTGCCAGCTGGCCGCGCAGTTCAGCCGTATCCTCATCACCCGCCGCAAACAGCGCGGCACGCAGAAGGATAATCTCCTGCACCCGCGTGCGCTCTTCTTCCCAGCGACGGGCCAGGGCTTCGCGCTGGGTTTCGAACGCGTCACGTTCGGCGGTTAAGGCCGCCACACGCGCCGGATCACCCGCCCCCACGCGCGCTTCGCGTTCAGCAATCTCCAGCTCCACGTCCAGGGCCGCCAGGTGACGCAGACAGTCTTCCAACTGGGCAGGCGGCGCGCTCTGGCTGACGGCCACGCGCGCGCAGGCGGTGTCCAGCAGCGCCACCGCTTTATCCGGCAGCTGACGCGCAGGAATATAGCGATGCGACAGTTTCACCGCCGCGCTGACCGCTTCGTCGAGGAGTAAAACCTGATGATGAGTTTCCAGCGGCGACACGGTGCTGCGCAGCATCAGCACGGCTTTGGCTTCGTCCGGCTCGTGAACCTGTACGGTCTGGAAACGGCGGGTCAGCGCCGGATCTTTCTCAATGTATTTTTTGTATTCCGCCCAGGTGGTCGCGCCGATAGTGCGCAGTTGCCCGCGCGCCAGGGCAGGCTTGAGCAGGTTAGCGGCATCGCCGGTGCCCTGCTGACCGCCAGCGCCGATCAGGGTGTGGATCTCATCGATAAACAGAATAATTGGCGTGGCGCTGGACTGCACCTCGTTAATCAGCGCCTGGAGGCGCGCCTCAAATTCCCCTTTCATGCCCGCGCCGGCCTGAAGCATGCCGATATCCAGCAGCCACAGCTGAACGTTTTGCAGCGGCTCCGGCACGTCGCCGTCAGCGATACGCAGCGCCAGCCCTTCCACCACCGCCGTTTTCCCGACGCCGGCTTCCCCGGTCAGCAGGGGGTTGTTCTGGCGACGACGCATCAGAATATCGACCATCTGGCGGATCTCTTCATCGCGCCCCACCACCGGGTCAATTTTCCCTTCCCGGGCGCGCGCCGTCAGATCCTGACCATACTGCGCCAGCGTACCCTGCGCAGCCGGTACGGCCCCGGCAGGCGCGTCCGCAGCGGCGGCGGCCTGCTGGCTCTCTTTGCTGCTGGCGCAAATGGCGTCGAACTGCTCGATCAGCACCTCGACGTTAAGACGGGTGAACTGCGCCGAAATGCTTTTCAGCACGTTAGCCAGATTCCACGTTTTCAGTATGCCGATCAGCAAATGGCCGCCGCGGATGCGGCTGACGCCAAACTTCAGCGAGCCGTAGACCCAGGCGCGCTCGACGGCGCTGTCGATATGCTCGGAAAGATCAGACACGGAACTCGCGCCACGCGGCAGGGCATCCAGCGCCGCCACGATATCGCGCGTCAGCTGCTGTTCATCAAGGGCGAAGTGACGAATGACCTGTTGCAGATCGCCATCCTGCTGCTGCATCAGCTGATGCAGCCAGTGCACCAGCTCAACGTACGGGTTGCCGCGCAGCTTACAGAAGGCAGTCGCGCTTTCCAGAGAGGTAAATAACAGCGTATCCAGTTTGCCGAAAAGCACGGCACGGCTAATTTCTGACATGTTAGTTTCCATTAACAATGATTCGGTATACGGAAGGATTATCGCTCTGCGCGATACACCAGATCGCCACGCGGAACAGGCTGAGGCTGAAGGCCGAGCCAGGTGTTGTACCCTAATCGCCCGGCGCTACCGAGCGTGGCGCCCTGCACCGCATCGGCGCGCAGGATCACCCGTGTTTCCCATTCAAATTCCACCCCGGCGTACTGTCGCACCCAGTCGCGCAGCTCGGTCACCCACCCTTCGCCCGGCAGAAAACGGTTGTAGTCGTCTGCGCTCAACGGGCCAATCTCGAGCCGGAATTTATGCTGCACGTCGCGTACCGCAATGCCGAGAAAAGCGGACTCTCCCATGCGCGGCATACGCCGCCCCTCGCCCAGCTGTGCTTGCTCCCGCGTTGAGAGCGGCATCCACTGCGGGACGTTGGCCACCAGCTTGACCGGCACGTTGAAATAGTTGCGCAGGATCTTCTCCAGCCCTTCCGGGTCCCGCCCGTGGCGGGTAAGGTGCCCGGCGTGGGTAAAGCGGGCGTGCGCGCTCAGGCTGCCTTTCGACATCTGGGCAGGCTGCCCCATGCCAATCAGCGATGCCAGATACCCTTCGAAGCGCCTGTTGTCGTTGCGATCCAGTGAAACGGCAGGCTGCGCGTCCGCCCAGGCGCGGTAGAACAGTAGCGTCAGGCGGTGGTGAAAGAGGTCGGCAAACGCGCTGAGGCTGTGATCCTGATGATGATGAATACGCTCGCGGGCATACTCAGTCATGTGCACCGGCAGCGGGCCGTTAGGACCAAACAGGCCGAAGCTCAGTATGGAAACGTCATGCAGTCCGTTCTCTTCCCGCTGCCGGACCTCAGCAACCGTTGACGGCGCAAAGCCCATTGAAGGCTGCTGACCAATACGCAGCGGCTCAAATTTAGGCAGCGGCGCGCGCCCCAGCGGGTAACGTTCACCGCCCTGGGCATCAATGCGTCTTAACAGCTGGAACAGATCATAGCGCCACGGCGTCTCGCACACCCCGCGCCAGAACGCATCGGGCAGCGGCGTCAGGCGATGCACGTGCAGCGTTGCAGGGGCAACTTCACTCATACCAGCGCCCTTTTACCCATGCGCGGCGCCCAGTAGCCGATTTCACCACGCTGCTGGCTCTTGAGCGTGAACTCCGTAAAACTGTTGATGGAGACCAGGCGGGCAAAAAGGCGTTCCAGCACGCTGCCGAAAAGCCATGGGCTGGCGCCGGAAAAGGCGCGTTCGTCCACCGTCAGGGTGATGCCGATCCCGCGGGCGAACACCACCGGGCCGGGTTCAGGCACGCGACGGTGCACCGGCTCCAGCACGCAGTGACGAACGCCATCCACCTGACGGGCAACCGGCGTCTCGGCCAGGTTGGCGTACAGCCCTAACAGCTGACGCAGCGCGGCAGCGCCCTCTTCGTTTTCGCTGTCCATCAGGCTGAGGTAGTTCATTTGCAGCTGGCTGATGAGCCGCCAGGTGCTGAACCCTTCCGCCAGCGCCGGACGCGGCGGCGTCGGGCCTTTACGCAGGGTTAACGCCTTCACCGGCATGGAGTCGGCCATAATAAACTGCCCAAGCTCCTGCTGGAGCATCAGCGGCAGGTCACGGCTGGTGCACAGCACCTCGGCGGAAATGTAGCGCAAATTCTCCTGCCACGGCGCGTGCTGCGCATCCACCAGCGAGACGAAGACCTCCGAGCCGATATAGCCCGTGCGGGTGCCATAGCGCAGCGCGTGTTCGGAGAGAACGCGCTGCTCACGGCGCAGGGAAAAATAGGCGCCGTAGTTGCCCGCGTCTCCGCTCCAGGTACTCCAGAAAGGACGAAACGTCTGGTCGTCCCGCTGACCATCCGCGCTGGCATAAATTTTTTTCACGGCATAAATTTCATAATCCAGCGGGCGGATGTTATCCACCACCAGGTGGTATTCATGCTGGCTTTCGCTCAGCTTCTGCCGGGCCGCCACTTTCGGGAACAGGTTGATCACCGGCGTGCAGTGCAGCGCCAGGTGGCTGGCATCCACCACGCGCTCCAGCTGATCGTCGCTCTTGTCGAGCAGAATGAAGATATCAAACGCTTTTTCGTCTTCGCAGCGCTGGATCAGCTTGCCCAGCCCGCTCAGGCTGATGAAACGAAAACGCGCCGGGAACGCAAAGTACTCCTGCAACAGGCGATAGCCGTCGAAGTTGCGCAGATCGTCCGGGAGCAGCGCCTGGTCCGCATTAAAGCCTTCCTGACGCAGGGCGTCAGACGACAGCAGCTGGCGCTGGGGCTGCTTGCTGACCGTCTGGCAGACAATACCCGCGTGGTGCTCCATCACCAGCTCCAGCAGCTTCAGCGCCTCGATGTCCGGGCCGCTTAAGAAGAACTCCAGGCGGTCAAAGTCCAGGTGCCCGAGATGCTGCGGGCCATCGCAGGCAATGCGGACCCGCAAGGCGCTGCTGATCCCCCGCTGGCTCAGGCCGAGCTGGGCCAGCGGCAGATCGGCGGGAACGCCGCCCAGCTCGATCCGCTCAATTTTTAACGGCAGCAGGTTGACCTCGTGCGCCGTGGTATAGCTGCACGTAACCCCGGTCTTTTTCAGCGCCAGGCTGTCCATCATGGTGCCGCGCGGCACAATAAAGCCTTTGCTCAGGTCGCCCCGGCTGCTGTCGGGCTGAATTTCAGCGATCGCCATCGACGGCGTAGGCGCCAGATAATTTGGCGCAATCATCTCCAGCATACGCTGTGAAAAGCGCGGGAATTCGGCGTCCATTTTCATCTGCACGCGGGAGGTCAGGAAGGCGAAACCTTCCATCAGGCGCTCAATGTACGGGTCCGCCACTTCGATGCCGCGCATGCCGAGCCGCCCCGCCACTTTCGGGTAGCGCTCGGCGAACTCTGCGCCCATCTCGCGCAGATAGGCCAGTTCACGGTTGTAATATTCGAGCAGTTTGCTTTCCATAATTACCCCGCATCCTTCAGTTCAAAATGGCCGTTCTCAAGATCGACGTCGGTGCGAAAGAGAAATTCCAGCGGATACGGCACGCACCACAGGCGACCTTTGATTTCGATAGACAGAACGTTGTGCAGATCTAACGAGGAGGTATCGGACACGCAGCGAACCTGAAGCCCCTGCGGCAGGATCCGCGGTTCAAAGTTAATAATCGCTTCGGTGAGCTTGCGCTGAATGTCGTGCCATTCGATATCGGACATTCTTTTCCCCGCCAGCGGCGCCACGCCAAAATTCACGACGGAACGGCTCACCTGCGTCAACCCGCTCAGATCGCTGGAGGCATCGTGGTTAATGGTGTTAAACAACCACTGTAAATCCCGCAGGACGTTACGACGCAGCGCGGCGTGGGTAATCAGATTGCTGTTGGCGGACTCGCGTTTTTTTTCCGGATCGTTATCCGTCAGGCGATCCAGCAGTGAGGGCTGCATTTTGTCGCGCGCCCCCACTTTCTCCTGCCTGCTGCGGGCCTGCCAGCCGCTGCGCAGCAGATCGCCTTCGCCTGCGGGATTACTCATCCGCACCATCCGAGGTAAATGTCACCAGGCTCAGGGTAAGCAGCGGGCTTTCGCTTTGCTCGCTCAGCCAGGCTTTCTGTCCCATGCCTTCATACAGGGCGCCGTCATCGTCCAGCGGGAGCCATTCGGTGGTGCGCCCCAGCTTAACGCTGTCTGGCGCCCCGTCAGCAAACGGATAACGCGCCGGGATCTGACACACCTGCTCGGTGCCGTCCGTGAGGCGGACCAGCGCATGACGCCACACCAGATCGGTCACGCTGGCCGGAGCCTGAAAACGGATCGCGTCGATGGCGCAGAACGGCACCCAGAAATAACGGCCATTGACCAGGGTTTCACACACCGGCCCCAGACGGGCATCGCCGTCCATCAGCCATTCAAAGGTGTGGCTCTCTTCATTCTCCAGCGTGACCTGCCCGCGGCTTGCCGGGGCCTGTTCGAGTGCCGCCAGGCGCAGCGTTTGCGCTTGCCCTGCGCTTTCGGTCAGCGCCTGGGCTAACGTCGTCAGCCACGGCCACTGCGCCTCGGGCATTGCCGGTCGTACCTCTCCCGCGAACACGCGCGCACGCTGCTGTTCACCCTGAATGGCCTGCTCCAGCAGCGTTACGGTCGGTTTTGCCTGCGGCTTCAGCGCCAGCCAGCTTTTCAGCTGGGTCAGGGCGCGCGCCCAGTTGCCGCTGAGGATCAGAAACTGCACAAACGCGGCGCGCAGATCGGCATCCGCCGGACGGGCTTTGATATCGGCTTCCAGGCGAAGCAGCGCGTCGCTAATCGACTCCCCCGCCAGACGTTGATAAAGCGTATTCATAGCCCCTCCTTAATTCGCCGCGCGCCAGGCGCCCACTGCCGGATCGCGCAGCTGCGGACGCAGCGTGTCAATCAGAACAACGTTCAGCTCCGCGCCCGGTGCAACCCATGCGCTCCAGATCTTCTTCACCTCTGCGATACGCGCCTGGAGTCTGGCGTCGTCGCTGGCGATCTCACGGGTGATTTCCACCGCCACCGTGCCGTTGCTCTTCCAGCCGTTCAGGGTGCTGTCGTACGGCAGGATCATCCAGCTCTGGTCGCTGTTCTGGGTGCTGAAGACCATGCGTTCTTTGTTGACGGAGGTGATCAGCGCCTTTTCAGGATCGACCGCGTTGTTCAGCCCCATCACCGGGAAGCCGTGAATGTAGGTGACCGGAATCGCTTTCTGCGTCCCGTTACGGTTCTGCGTCACCACGGTGTGGCCGCTGAGCCAGCTGCCGTTGCCGCAGCGGGTGGTGTCGGAATCCGGAATAAACAGCGCTGGCGCGGAGGAACCGCCCTCCCAGAAGGTGCGCAGGTGGCAACCGTCCTGAAGGGTGAACTCCTGCCATGGCGTACGATCTGCCGCCACGGTGTGCGTCTCCGGATTCTGGTCAGGTGGCAGCAGCGCGCCTGAGGTGGTGGTCGTTGCCGCCGCCGTTTCCTGCTGCTTCACCACCAGCGCCCAGTCCTGCGCTTTAGCCGCTGTGCCCCGGGCAAGCGTCGTGCCTTCCGGATCGTTAAGCGTCCAATTCAGGGTATTCAGCTTGCTGCACTGGTGCTCCAGCAGCGAGCCAAGGCGCGGCACGAAGTTTTCCAGCACCGAAACCTCTTTCTTGCCGTTCGCCACGATACGCAGCGCCACGTCCGCCTTACACCAGCTTTGCGGCGTATTGTCTTTAATGTTGTCGATCCAGATATCCAGCTTCTGCGCAGGAGACTGCACGATGCGGAAGTTTTCAGCCTGTGCGGTGGTCGCCACCGTCAGAAGAGCCAAACCCGATAGCCAAAGTTTCATATCAATCCTTGTGTGTCTAATCAGTTCCGCAGGGAAGAAATTGTGCTGCGTCAGAGAGCGTATGCAGCAAAGTAGTGTCCTGAGGGTTGCCCATCCACACCGCCACGGCGGTATAGTTATCCTGAGCATTGCCCTCCTGTTCGGCATTCTTTTGAATGATTTGGTTCATTAAGGTCAGCCACTCCTGTGGCGTATTGACCATGTGCAGCGACTGCTTCATCTGCTCTTCGCTGACGCCGTGCCAGAAACCGTCGGTGCAGAGCAGGAAGGCATCACCGTCCTCCACCTGCACGACATCGCTGTAGCTCGCTTCCGGTCCGCCATTCTCAATACCCAGCGCCAGATACAGCAGGTTGCTGTTGAGATCGTCGGTCTGATGCCCGGCATCTTTCATCTGCTGGACGAGGCTGTGATCGGTGGTCACATGCCACAGCCAGCCGCGGCGAAACAGGTACAGGCGGCTGTCTCCGGCGTGCGCCCAGTAAGCCAGACGGTAATCCCTGTCGATAAACAGGCTGACCAGCGTGGTGCCCATCCGGCGATAGTCCTGCACGGCCTGTTGTTCGCTGAGGATGGTGCGGTTCGCCGTTTGGACGTAGTCACGAATATGCTGCGCATTCAGGTGCTTGTCGCCGTCAAAGCGGGAAATAATGCTGTTGCGGGCCAGCTCAGCGGCCACCTCGCCGCCCGGCAGGCCCGCGATGCCGTCACAGACGACAAAGCAGGCTGAACGTTCCCCGATGGTTTCTCCCGTCTGATCCTGGTTGCTGGCGCGCGTCCCCTGGCGGGAGAGAGAAGCCGTTGCGATATTCATTTTTCTTCCGATCCGCTTTGTGAGTCTTTGTACTGATTGACCTCCATGTCATAGGCATGGAGGAAGGCTTCGCCAAACAGGGTATGGAAGTCGTCCTCGATCTCGCCCGCCGTCTCGCCATAACTGCGCACGAAATAATCCCACAGCGCGGCTTTACGGCTGCCCGGCAGCGCCAGGCGTGACGTCATCCCGTTCTGCTTCGCCTGCTCTTCCAGCTGTTCCGGGTTAAAGGATTGCAGCATGGCGGCGATAATGGCGCGGATACCGGAGATCATCCCTAGCTGGTGCGCCTGGAGATCGATCAGCGCATCACGCACCGATTTGGTCGGCGGCATAAAGCCCGGCATCGGCGTGCCGAACATCTGGATCAGCACCGTTTTCCCGGTCGGCAACAGTTTGAACGGGTTGTTCGCATCGTCGAGCACCATGGTCATATCGGCTTTCACTCCACGCTTGAGGATGGAGCGCGAGGAGAGCAGCGCCACGGTCCCCTGCGAGAACATGCCCAGGATCTGACCCAGCTGACGCATATTTTCCCGGTCGAATTGCGGCACCGGCTGCATTTCGCTCAGGCCCATGCCCTCCAGCAGCGCCTCCAGCAGTTCGCCCTGAAGCACCTCGCCCCGCTCGCCGGTCTGCGCGGAGGCAGCAGGCGAAGCAGCGTTTTTAACCGGGTCGATACGCAGGCGGCCTTTAGGCGCCTGCGCGTTGCTGCGCGCCACGGCCTGCGGCGTTGGCATGGTGAAGCCAGCGTAATCAGGACGCGCGGGCTCCTCTTCCGCGCGCGGCGCATCCTGTGGTTCAGTCGGTTCCGGATCGAACAGCGGTGAGCTGGCCAGCGCATCCTCTTCCTGTGCGGCTTGCGCTTCAGGCTTTGGCTCCGGCTTATCGGCCACGATTTCATCCGGATGGGTTAACGGCGCGCCGCCCATCAGGCCGAGGGGGTCATCGTGACGCGCGGCAGGTGCGCTCGCCGATCCGCCAAACAGGGCTAACGGATCGAGTTCGTCCGACGCCTCTTCCTTTGACTGGGCAGGTTTGCTTTCGTCCGGCTGTACCAGCGTCGAAGGGGTAACATCGTCAAAGATGCTCTCTTTTTTAAACAACGCTTCATCGCTAAACAGCGTGTCCGGGTCAACGTTTTTACGTTCAAGCGACGGTTCGGCGTCGTTAAACATTGCCAGCGGATCTTCGGCATTCCGCTCCGGGGCCGCAGGCTGGGAGAACGGGTCGTGGGAGGCCGCGGGCTGTGGTTTTGCCCGGTTGCTGGAGATGCTGTCGGAGATGGAAAACTCCTGCATCAGGCTGTCCCAGATTTCCGACGGCACGGCCGTAGGTTCAGCTTTTCCGCGAGGCGCGGCGCTGGCCGGTTTCGGTTGCGGCGCTGGTGCAGGTGTCGCCGCTGGACGCGCCTGCTGCATGCTGGCCGCCATGCGGCTTACGGGCTGGGTGTCATGAATGAGTTCGCTGACTTCAATGCGATAATCATCAATACCGAGAATATCCCCATCCTGAAGCTCAACCTGACGCCCACGCTCCAGCGGGATATCATTCAATACCACGCGGGTGACGCTGCCGCGGTTAGTGACGCGGCATTCGCCACTGGCGTCGACGTGAACGATGGCCTGCAAACGCGAGATGGTGCGGTCATTGTCCGGCAGCACCAGATTGTTATCCGTACCGCGCCCAATGGTGCCGCCCGGGGCATAAAAATCACAGCTGCTTTGCGGCGGCTGATGACCGGGTTTCGTAGAAATAATCGTGAATCGCATGGCGTATTCCTGCTGGTATGATTAGCGCTCAAACGCTGCCGCTCTCGGGGGTGAGAACGGCGGGGTTTGGGGGTTAAGGGCTGATTAAAGCTATTTGACTACATTCAGGAAAATAATGCCGATAAGCAGCCATAGCGTAAAAAGTAAGGCCTGAGCTTTATAGCGTCGATGCAGTTTTAATATCCAGCCGATTCTCTCTTCCGGTAAAGCCTGAACGAATCTATAGGCATCGTCCTGAACATTTCTGTCTTTGGTAAATTTCATCTTCACGCCTTTGCGAAGACGAACAAACCAGATTATTTTTTGATAGTTCGCCAGCGAACCAAAAAATGATGCGTAATTTGTCACCAGATCGAGATCGTAGCCTTTTTGCCTATATTCTGAAAGAAGCTGATTATATTCGGCCTCGTGTTTTTTAAAATAACGGGAACTGATGAAGTCCATAATTACGACAAGTAAAAATAAAACAACAATCAGAAATAAAAGAATATTTTCTAAATTCACCATAGCTTATCCATGACATATTCAGTTGCTCCACCGGCAACTTCGCCACCAATGTATCCACCCGCAGCGGCGCCTACCACAGAACACGCGAGCAACCCTACACCACCTGTTGCCACGCCCAATGCAACACATACGCCAGCCCCAGCCATGGCGCCATATTTTCCGCCATAAATCCCGCCCGCAAGACTGGTGCCAAATTGACTGTACTTCTTAACGGCGACTTTGGAACAACTCTGCTCTCTACCTACTGTACAGGCATCGTAAACTTCATTGGTTGTGTTTGCACCAGCGAAGCCGATAGCAAGCCATCCTCCCATTTTCAGAAAACGGGCAGCTTTTGAAGCATTGTCTACATATGTTGAATACCCTCGTATCGAGGCAACACCCGCAGTACTCCATTCGTGGACAATTGACCTGCTTGATAAACCTAAAGCGTGCTTGATTTCTTCATAAGGTTTCAGTTTCAGCGTTAGTCTGGACAGCTTATTTAATAAAACGTCCAGCTCAGAAAAAAGTTTTTGCCTTTCAACAAAAAACTGCTGCCCGATCAATGTGCCTTGCGTTCTGTATTGATTTTGATAAGCCAGTTCGATAGCTTTTAATTTCTTTTCTATTTCGCTAAAGTACCTTTCACCTGCATCAGCAACCACCCCGAGAGATTTATCCATAAAATTAGTTAATGCTGCGATGGTACTAAAATGCTTGTTAAAGAAATTAGCTTCATCTGTATTCAGTTCTGCCAATGCTCCATTAACCTTTTGCTTTGCATTTTGTAATTGTTTTAGCTGAACCGCATTTTCAGCACCCGGAGCATTAAGGATCAATATTTGCCCGGGTTTTAACCACCGTGTGTCCCTGTTCACTTGCATAAAATAACGTGCCGCTTCACTGTCTGGTTTATTGAACAGTAGTCTTGCCTGGAAATCTAACGTACCAGCCTGCTGAACAACACAATAACCAGGAGCAACCGTTGATTTTACGCTCATATTGACATCCCTTTGCAAACGAAATTAAGTCTCTATAAATAATGACCGGGGAAAACTCCCCGGTCACGCGCGCAATTACGCTTCTTTGTTTTCTTTGATGTTCCAGCCAGCGCTGCTTTCAGCACCTTTACCACCGGCAGTGGTCTGCTCCCAGTACTGCTGTTTCACTTTCGCAGCCTGGAATGCATAGGTCACGCCAACGGTATCGCCGTTGTCTGCACCCGTGTACTGAACGGAAGTCACGAGAACGTCTTCCAGGGTGATGCGGGTGTATTCAACCTGCTGACCACCCGCTTTGCAGACGGACAGTTCAACTTTGGTCAGGTGTTTACCGCTTGCGCAGTGTTTCAGGATTGCTGTAGTGGATTTGTCGATCAGAGCGTTAACGTGCAGATCGTTAAAGTTCACTTTACCGGCACCGCCGCCACCGCCAACGCTCATATTACCTGGCTGGGACGCGCCCCAGGAGAAGGAGGTAATATCAGTCCAGCCGGTGTGGTTAGAATCTTTAGATTCGCCCGTAACACCCTCAACCTTCAGAAACATATCAATAGCCATAATATCTACTCTTCGTGGATGAACAATATTGCTTTCGAAAAAGCCCTTATATGGCAAACAGGAAAGCATGGGGCTGAATAAAACCGTCCATATTTTACCTCTGCCTCATATCAAACGACCCGTGTCATTTGACAGTCTTACATTCCCCCTGAATGAAAGGAAAGAATGTGAAGTCTTATACTATTGTGGATTATCCTGAATCCAGGTGCGGTCAGGATTTCCGATGATTAATTGAGGAGCAAGTTGATTAAGTTCGTCACTATGATAAAGACGCAGGCAGTTTAAGGTTACGCCTTTTACATCGGGTTTTCTCTCAGAATGAAAGGCATTGGTTGCACCTTTATATTTATTAATAAGAGCATTAATTTTGTCATTGCCATTTTCAATATCGAAAGGCACCCATTCCAGTAATGCGCTACTGCTACGGGCTGCATCCAGAGAAAACTGGCTTTTATCATCTGCAACTTGTGCCAGGCAGCGAGAAAAAACAACGTCTTTAACAACTTGTTTATAAGGCATTTTTTTGACAAACGACACCGGATCGTCAGTTGCATACACAGAGGCGGAACTGGTGAGCAACAGTAGACTAGCAATCATTTTTTTCATGGCAACTCCCAAAAATTAGCTTTGGTCGTCGTGTAATTCGTCTCCGGCGCATTGAAATAACAGTGATCCGAACAGGTTAAACCATTCCAGAATGTTGCATGACCTGCGGCGTCACTCCAGCCCTGTACCTCAAACAGAATGACGCCCTTTTTGTTGGCTAATTGCTCAACGGGTAAGGAAGGATAACTCACGATCATGTCAGGTTTACCCCACTGACGCGTCAACCAGGCAATGACATCCTTTACGCGGTAGAAGTACCATTTATTATCAGCACCGGATACCGTGAGATTTGCAATACGCGGAACGGGATGCCCGGTATAGTTAAGAACATAACTCATCCGTACGGCACAACTATTTGACCACCCGCCCTCATCTGGCGCTATTTCGAAGTTGTGCTTAACTTTGCCGCCGATAACTTGCTTAACTTTGCCGATAGAATCATTTGCATCGTAAATACGTGTTGCCGCCGCCCAGGCAGCAACAAACGAAGGTCTCGCGGTCATATTTCCTCTCAAATTTCCATACTATAAAGCTAACGCCGGGCATGGCCCCCCGGCGGCAATCGTCATTACGCGTCCTTCGTCTTCAGCGATGGCAGTTTAGATACCAGACGCAGGGAAACGGTCAGACCTTCCAGCTGGTAGTGTGGACGCAGGAAGAACTTCGCGGCGTAGTAGCCCGGGTTGTCTTCGATTTCCTGCACCTGCACTTCCGCCGCCGCCAGTGGTTTGCGGGACTTAGTTTCCTGGGAGGAGTTAGCCGGGTCGCCGTCCACGTAGTTCATCACCCAGTCGTTCAGCCAGCGTTCCATCTCTTCGCGCTCGCGGAAGGAGCCGATTTTGTCGCGCACGATGCACTTCAGGTAGTGAGCAAAACGGCAGCAGGCGAACAGGTACGGCAGACGGGAGGCCAGGCGCGCGTTCGCGGTGGCATCCGGGTCGTGGTACTCGGCCGGTTTTTGCAGGGACTGCGCACCGATGAAGGCGGCGAAGTCGGAGTTTTTGCGGTGAACCAGCGGCATAAAGCCGTTTTTCGCCAGTTCCGCTTCACGACGGTCGCTGATGGCGATCTCGGTCGGGCACTTCATGTCCACGCCGCCGTCGTCGCTCGGGAAGGTGTGGCACGGCAGGTTTTCCACCGCCCCGCCGGATTCCACGCCGCGAATCGAGGTGCACCAGCCGTACTCTTTGAAGGAGCGGTTGATGTTGGCCGCCATCGCATAGGCAGCGTTTGCCCACGAGTAGCTGTTGTGGTTCGCGCCGTCGGTCTGCTCTTCAAAATCAAAGCTGTCGACCGGGTTGGTGCGAATGCCGTACGGCAGACGCGACAGGAAGCGCGGCATCACCAGGCCCAGATAACGGGCATCTTCTGATTCACGCAGTGAACGCCAGGCAGCGTATTCGGTGTTCTGGAAGATTTTGGTCAGGTCGCGCGGGTTAGCCAGCTCCTGCCAGGACTCCATCTGCATCACGCCCGGCGCGGTGCCGGTGATGAACGGACAGTGGGCCGCAGAGCCGATGCGCGCCATCTCGCCCAGCAGCTCAACGTCCTGCGGGCTGTGGTCGAAGTAGTAGTCGCCCACGATGCAGCCAAACGGCTCGCCACCGAACTGGCCGTACTCTTGCTCGTAGATTTTTTTGAAGATCGGGCTCTGGTCCCAGCCCACGCCCTTGTAGCGCTTGAGGGTGCGGCCCAGCTCCTGCTTGGAGATGCTCATAAAACGGATCTTCAGCATCTCGTCGGTTTCGGTATTGTTCACCAGGTAGCTCAGCCCGCGCCAGGCGCTCTCCAGCTTCTGGAACTCCTCGTGGTGAATAATCTGGTTCACCTGCTGTGAAAGCTGCTCGTCAATACCGGCAATCAGGTTCTGAATGGTGCGGTAGGTATCGTTTGAGAAGGTCACGGTGTTTTCCAGCGCCTGCTGCGCCAGGGTTTTAACCGCGCTTTCTACGGCAGAGCGCGCCTGATCGGTTTTCGGGCGGAACTCTTTATTCAGCAGCGCGCTGAACTCGTCCTGGCTGAACGCCTGGCCCGCCTGCTGATCGTGTTGTTGAGTCTGGTTGCTCATCGATTATTCCTCGCTACCTTTCGCACTTTCGTCATTTTTTGGCAACTGGCTCAGGGATTTGAGCAGCGTCGGATCCTGGAGAATTTTCGCGATCAGCTCTTCCGCACCGTTTTTACCGTCCATGTAGGTCAGCAGGTTGGAGAGCTGGGTACGGGCTTCCAGCAGCTTGTTCAGCGGCTCTACTTTGCGGGCCACCGCGTCCGGCAGGAAGTCGTCCATGCTGTCGAAGGTCAGATCGACATTGAGCTTACCTTCGCCGGTCAGGGTGTTATCCACCTGGAACGCCACGCGCGGCTTCAGCGCCTTCATGCGTTCGTCGAAGTTGTCGATGTCGATTTCCAGGAACTTACGCTCGTCGACGGCTGGCAGATTTTCCACCGGCTTGCCAACCAGATCGGCCATAACGCCCATCACAAACGGCAGCTGAATCTTGCGTTCTGCGCCGTAGATCTCTACGTCGTACTCGATCTGCACGCGGGGAGCACGGTTGCGTGCGATGAATTTCTGTCCACTGTTACTCATTGCCATGATGTTCTCCATCAAAGATGCGCGGTGAAGGTGAAACGGCAGACTCCATGCCTGTCGTCATAATGCCAGGACGCGTCATTCGCGGCGTCCAAAGATGTTTTCCAGTTGGTTAACGCCGTCTGGCGCCAGGTCGCGAATAATGTCCATAAAGTTGAGTTCAGACAGCCGCTGCACCCGTTCAATCATCAGCGGTGCGGGATGGCTGGGTTCGTACTGCGCAAAATACTGCTTCGCTTTTTCCAGCATCAGCTGGGCGTCGGCGCGGCTGGTCACCTGCACGCTGCGCCAGTCCGTCACCTGCTGAACGGGCGACGCGGCCACCGGCTGCGGCTCGGCGTGCTGTTCAGCCTGCGCGTCACGGTTCGGCAGCAGCTTGCTGATATCGGTCACCTGACAGGCGCTGGAAACCAGTCCGACAGTTTTCAGCAGCTGTTCCATCTCCGGGACGCCACTTTCCCCGAGATAGCCGGTAAGCAGTTCGCGGATGGCCAGCAGGCGTTCGTTGATCACGATTACCGCTTCGGTGCCGGGCTGATCGCCCCGGGCCAGCTCATCGATCAGTCGTGGACGACCGCCCGGATAATCCGGACACTCGGTTTTACTGCCGTCAAGCAGCGCCTGGGCGTCACGGAGTGAAATCTCATCGCCGTTTGAGCGGAGCAGTGAGGCGTTACGCACCGCGACCGTCAGGTCAGATTTATCACTCAGCCCGGCGAGGGCATTGATGCGGTAGAATGGATCGGTTTCGCCATACTCTTCCAGCAGAGGGTAAAGTTGCTCCCAGTATCGGGACAGGGCTTCCTGCACCAGCACTAGCCCGTCGGCGTAACCTGCCAGACCGCGACGACGTGTCCAGGCATGGGTTAACGCCAGCATGACGCGAAGATCTTTGGTGCGACCCAGCAGGCTGGTGGCGAGTTTTTCCACCGTGTTCCAGTCGGCAGGCTCTGCCGGAATGATGGTGTCGCCAAACTGCTGCTCGGCTTTGCCCTGACTGGCCTGACCCATGGCCTGGAAATCGGCGTCGTACTCCAGATTTTCACCGCAGGGGTTATCGGGGCTTATCGGCGCGAGAAATTCATCGATATTCATAAGATCCCTGCTTATTCAAACATAGGCGGGTAAAGACCGTGGCGGCCCGGACGGGCGCCGCCTGCCGGATCGAACAGCAGCGTAAAGAGCTGCCCGGTGAAGTTTCCACTGTGGACGTGGGTGTACAGCGGATAGCCGTCGCAGCGGTTTGTCCACCAGTAGCTGGTCTGGCGCAGCGGATCAAAACACTCCGCCGCCTGCGGCCAGCCCAGCGTGCTCTGACCATCGTCGTCATAGCCAATCACGTCGAGAATGTCGGAACGCTTTTGTGGCTCAACCGGCTGGGGCGCCGGGATGGTCATCAGCATTTCATCTAGTTGGGAGGCAGAATAGCTGTTACGCACCGCGTGCAGCCCCAGACGGCCAAGCTGCTGGTACCAGCTCTCAGCCTGCCCGAGCAGGCGGGATGACCACTCGGCGGGGGTGAAGCTCAGTTGCAGGCATACCGGATAGTGGCGGCCTACGCTGTCACGGCCCGGCAGCAGGCAGCCCATCTGAATCATCTGGCTACCGAGCATCGGCGGGACGACAAAGTTCCACACCGGGGCTTTTGAAAACGGGCGCTCGCCGCTGCGCTGCTCTTCCTGTTGCCAGGCCAGCAGGCCGACCTGGAACCAGTGCGACCACTGGCGTTGCAGGGTATCCGGAAAGCGACGCTGCAAAAAATCTCCGGCGCTGGGTAATTTGCCATACCAGCTATAACGGTTCATCGCAGGGGTATTCGTCATACGGCTGTCCTTGCGGTTATGGGCATGAGAAACGGGGAAGCTGGAACGGGTTGCGGATGCTGTTCGGGGCAAACTCCAGCGTGACCTGATGTCCGTCGACGTTGAAGGTCGCCTGACGGCTCAGGCTACCCGCGCCAGGGCTGGTGCGCGCCTTGTCGAAAAAGCGGTTGAGCGCCCAGGAACCGTTAGTTACCAGCGTTGCGGTGCTGCCATTGGTCAGACCGAGCTGCATACGCACCTGGTTCGTCCCGCCCGGCCCCGGCCAGTTCATGATCTGCACCGCCTGCGGACCGTGGCTGTAGCGCAGCAGCTGGCCGTCCACGTCCAGCGTCAGGTTCAGAATGGTGTTGTCCATCCGCACGGTGCGCACCGTCACCCTGAAGGATGGCGTGGTCGCGCCGTTGGCGAAGAAGGCATCGCGGACAGACTGCGCCTGCTGGAACGGACGCAACAGCCCTTCGCTGCCCGGCAGCGTTTTACCGTCGATGCCCGGCATAAAGCGCCAGTTCGCCTGGGTGGTGTCCACCTTGTTGGTCAGGTTGTCGCGGAAAAAGGTGTCCATCAGTCCGGTGCCCGGCGCGAACATGCGGGCGAGGTCGTCCGGCGTCACCTCGGTGCTGGCGCTGCGCACCAGTGGATAACGCCCGGCAATCGCCTGACGGCAGAACCCACCCACTTCCACGTTAATGCGCTTACGCACGTTCTCCAGATCGCGACGCTGGGTATCGCTGCTGGCGCCGACGGCCATATTGCTGAACATGGTTTGCAGCCCGCCCGGCAGACGTCCCGCGCTGGCTTGCAGGCGGCTGATTGCATCGCCGCCCGGCGCGGGCATACCGCTGTTTGCCGCATCCTGAACGGCGGTCAGGTAGCGATAAAGCTCGTCAACCTGCTTAAGAAAATCGTCAAAGACGATGGTCTTGCCACCCTTCTCCAGCGGCTGCGCCAGCTCAATCATCGGCGCATAGTGGTCGGTCACCAGTTGCTCAGGCGCCTGCGTCACGACCGCGCCCTGCGTCGGGGCATTGTCACCGTTGCTGAACAGCGCTTCCAGCGTGCGGGTGGCGCGGTTGCTTTGGTCTTCCGCTTTCTGCGCATCTTCCGGCGCAGGCGCAGTGCGCGACAGGGTCAGCACCTTGCTCAGGTTAAGCACCAGACGGCGCAGCGGCGAGTTGGTGCCTGAAAGCAGGCGCGCGGTGTTGATGCGCTGGGAAAGATCGGCGCTGTTGTTGAGCTGAATGTCAGCGAGAAAGCGATCCCAGTTGACGATAAAGTCGCGCATGTAGAGCTGGCGCACGGCGTTGTCGATCTGCTGTTTATCTTCCTGGGCGGTGGTCGCTCCGAGTACCCAGGCGTCGTCCTCGTGCAGGGCGGTGGTCACGCTGTCGATCTGGTCGTTGAAGCTCTTCCAGTAGCCGTCCGGCGTATAGAGGCCCGGTACGCCCTCACTCACCGGCTTGCCGCTTTTACGGGAAAACACCAGCTCGCTCTGCGGGCCGCCGAGATCTGAAAGCGAAACCGGCTTCAGGTTCTCATCATGCTCCAGCAGACGTTTCAGGCGGCCGTAGACGCGTGTTGAGAGCGGCTGCTGATTGATGAGCGCCCTTTCACGGGCCACCAGATCCTCATCCTGCGCATACGGTGAAGCCTGAATTTTTGGCTCCAGCAGCTGGGTCAGGTGCCATTCCAGCTCCTGAAGCTGCGCCTGCGTCACATTCTGCGGCAGGTTGCGTTGCAGGTTGAGCATCACCCACGAGTGCAGGAATTTGCCGTCATAGTGCTTGGGCTGGTAGAGCATCTGATAGGCTTTCAGCGCCTCGTAGCTGTACTCCACGTCGCTGCCGTTGTCGTTGCGCAGCCAGGTGGTAATGTGCATCGCCACGGCGGGCAGCAGCATCTGATCCAGCGCCTTCTGGTACAGAGACTGCGAGGCATCGCTGACGTCATCCCCGCGATAAAGCCCCATGCGGCGGGAAACCGGCGGGTCGTTAACGTCGAAGGCATTGCTTTTCGGCAGATCCACCAGGCTGTTAAGCAGCGGCAGAAGCGCAAACAGATCGCGCTGGGGCTGGTTTTGCAGCGCCTTGCTCTGCTGCTCCAGCATCGGCACTTTTGCGTCCACTTCTTCCAGATAGGCTTTATTTTTGGCGTAGCTGGTCAGCCACAGGCCACCCAGGATCACCAGCAGGGCCAGCAGCGCCGCGTAGCCGGACCACATCACGGCGCGGTTGCGCAGTTCCCACCAGCGGTTTTCCCCGGCGATGCCCGCTTCCTGGAAAATCACGTTTTGCAGCAGGTTTTTAATGAAGAAGCTTTGGCCCTTCGCGCCTGGGATCGGCGCCTCTTTGCTCACCGAATCCCAGCGCGTGCTTTCCCCCCCTTCAGGTAAGGAGAGCGCGCGATTCAGCTCGCCCATCACGCGGTCAAACGGCATCCCTTCCTGAGTGCCACTGGCAAAGTAGATGCCGCGCGGCGAAAATTCGGTTTCGAAGTTTGAACGGGCAAAGACCGTGCTCAGGTAGTCTGCCAGCAGCGGACGCAGCGCGGCGAACTCCTGCGGGAAGAGATAGGCTTCCGCACGGGTTTTGGCGTCATGCTCTTTGAGCATGGTTTCCGGAAGGCCAGCATCCAGACGCTGTTGCAGCAGGGAAAATTCCTGCTGGAAGTTGCCCATCAGGTCGTAATCTGCGTGTTTGGTCTGCTCCCACGGCAGCGTAAAGCCCCAGATCTGGTCGCGCTGGGCTTTGTCGTAATCCGCAAACCAGGCGCGGAAGCCTTTAAGCAGGTCCGCTTTGGTCACCATCACATACACCGGGAAGCGAATACCCAGCTGTTCATGCAGCTCGGAGAGACGCTGGCGCAGGTTGACCGCCTGCTGGCGCGAGGCCTCAGCGGACTGCGAAAGCAGGTCGGAAATGCTGATGGTGATAATCACGCCGTTAATGGGCTGGCGACGGCGGTATTTACGCAGCAGGTTGATAAATTCCAGCCACTCCCCGGCGTCCTGAACCTGCTCGCTCTCCTGAGTGGTGTAGCGCCCCGCGGTATCCAGCAGAACCGCCTCGTTGGTAAACCACCAGTCACAGTTGCGCGTGCCGCCAATGCCGCGCAGCGCGGTTTTACCGAAGCGATCCGCCAGCGGGAATTGCAGCCCGGAGTTGGCCAGCGCGGTGGTTTTACCTGAACCCGGCGCGCCAATAATGACGTACCACGGCAGCTGATAGAGGTACTGTGTGCTGAAGCGCTGCGTCCACTGCGCGCCATGTCCCGCTTTGCTGAAGTGGGCTTTTTTCAGCATCTGGGCGGCTTCATCGAAACGCCCGGCAAGGATCTGCTCCTCGCTGTTCAGACGTTTCTGCGGATCGGCCGCCTCCGGGCTGGTGGTATTTTCGTTGAGCTTGTCCATCAGCTTACGGTTCAGCCAGGCGTTATACAGCCGCGGCAGAATGTGGCTCTGGGCCCAAATCAGGTAGACCACCGCAATGCTGATGACGCGGTTCTGCTCTGATTCAAGGGGCCGGGTATCCACGATGGACAACAGCGGGCCAATCATCCAGATGACCGCCGCGAGCGCCGTTACGCCCAGGAAGCTCCACAGAATGCGATTGGTCAGTATAGAAAGTAGAGTTGTCAGCATCCTTAGTTTCCTTGCGGCAATCCGTTCAGCTCGGCCTGGGTATTGTCAGGCGATACCAGCAGCGTAATCTCTACGCGGCGGTTACGGGCGCGATTTTCAGGCGTGGTGTTAGGCGCTACCGGGTTGATCTCACCCCGCCCTTCGGCTTTGACACGCTCAGGCTGTGAGAGGCTACCCTGGAGCTGTTTTTGCACCGAACGGGCGCGCTCAAGCGAGAGTTCATAGTTAGAAGCGAAGCGTGCGCTGCGGATCGGCACGTTGTCGCTGTACCCCACCACCAGAATTTTGCCGCTGACGTTATTCATCGCCTGGGCGATGCGGTCGATGACCGGCTCATAGCGATCGCGCACCACCGTTGAGGCCGAGGCAAAGAGTCCGTCCCCTTTCAGGATCACCACGCTGCGATCCGCCTCATCCTTAACGGCCACCAGACCGGCATCAATTTCTGGTTTCAGGAAGCCGCGCAGGTTCAGCACCGCCGGCAGCTGACGCGCAGGCTGCTGGATGGTGGTTTCCGGCAGTTGGGACTGGTAAATTTTCGCCAGCACCGGGCTGGTGTTATCACCCAGACGCCAGTTCAGCACGATATAGAACAGGCAGGCGATAAAGCCGACCAGCGCCACGCACGCCCAGAGTGGGATCATCGGCCGCCAGAGCTTGCGCAGTACGGGGCGATCTTCCGGGTGCGGCGAGAGCGGCGGCGGGTAGCTGCCGCGCACGCCACGGATCATCTGCCACAGGCGCTGTTTGATGGTTTCAAGCTGGGTCCGGCCATTGTCCAGCACGCGGTAGCGGCCTTCAAAGCCGAGCAGCAGACAGTAGTTGATCATCTCCAGCAGCAGAATGTGTTCGCGCGGATTCTGCGACAGACGCGCCAGCAGCTGGAAAAACTTCTCACCGCCCCAGGTTTCGTTATGAAACGTCACCAACAGACCATTGCTTGACCAGACGCCGCTGCTTCCCCACGGGGTCAGCGCGGCGGCTTCGTCCAGCGCCGTGCAGAGGCAGTAGCGCGCGCCGACAATCACTTCATACGGTAAGCCCGCCTGCTGGCATCGCACTTCGAAACGGCGAATTTCGTCAATCAGGCGCTGGCGCAGCCCGACCTGATCGTCGTGGGAAACCGAATGACGGATTTGCGGAATCGCATTGAGCAGCGGATTGGCGGCCGCCACCAGCTGATTGTTCCCACTGGCTCCGGTAAACACGGCATCACTGCCGGTATCCTGTCGTTCCTGCATATTAAGCGCTCGCTTTATTATTCTGTCGGGCTACGGATGGCCCAGAACTCCATATCGAGACCCGGGAATTCCCCTGCGAGATGCAGCGCGAATGCCCCGGACTTGTCCATCTCGTGCCACAGTTCGCTGCCCCTCTCGAGCTCGAAATAGCTGTAGCCTGCATGCCACGGGATCTGCGGCGGCGCGACGGGCATTGCCCGAAGCATGATGCCCGGCAGCTGGAGCTGGACCAGATCGCGAATTTTCGACACTGGCGCAACCTTCATTTGGGCAGGGAAATGGGTTTGCAGGTGTTCGCCGGGGACATTGGCTTTTACCGCCAGCACGAAGCCAAATTCGCGGACCATGCTGGTCTCCGGCACGGTGGCGATGTTCAGCCCGTGGGAGCGTTCGTGCAGCGGCAGCTGGATGGCATGATCTTCCATGACCAGCGACAGCCCCTGACGCAGCATCAGCATCAGTTTGCTGAAGCAAACGGCGAGATCGTCATGGTCGTATACCGGCAGTATGCTCTCTGCGGTACGCTGCGGCGTCCAGGTGGCGAGCTCCGTGGCAAACGGCAGCCAGCTGCGCCAGAGCGCTTCCGGGTGAAGCAGCGGCAGCGTTTTTAAATGTGAGACGTCGCCAAGGTGGCGGTTGATCAGCGAGAGAAGCGTGAACTCAACCATTTCAGACGTATTGAAACGCCCCGGCTGGCGCAGTCGACCGCCGATCTGCTGGCTACGCTGCACCAGCAAGCCGTGCAGGTCATTGATCATGCCGTACAGCTGCGGGCTGTTATTGGCGTTCAGCATTGGCGGAATGTAGCTGTTATCCAGCCGCACGTGGTTGTCGTTGCGCTTTTCGGTGACGTACGCCACGCCGATGGCGGTCCATTCTGCCGTCAGATCTTTCTCCAGCATCAGGGTCAGACGCAGGCGGCCAAACTGGACCGTCGCCTCCCCGACCGACATGGCGTTGTCGTCTTCCACCTCTTGTTCAAAGGTAATAAAACGCGCCAGAGAAGACTGCTCCTCGCTGAAAATCACCTCTTCACGGCCACCGCGACGAACCGGCAGCGCAAGCACCACCTTTTCATTGGTCAGATTATCGGGGATTTTTAGCGGAGCCGGACCGTTGCGGTCGCTGCGAACCTGGAAAAAGGTGCCGTCAGGCAGCAAACCGCTACAGTAGCTCAGGGCAATACAGCCCTGGCGTAGCATCGCTTCATCCAGCTCAAGGTCGAGAAAGCCCCAGAGATACGATCGCTGCAAGGCCCCCCACTCACGAACGTGGTTGAGGAGGTAGCTTTCTGTCCGCTGAAAATGGTGGGGACGCAGGAACATGCCCTCGGTCCAGACGACCTTTTCTGCTTTCGTCATGATGATCTCTTTCCTGTTATGAAGGGCGTTACTGGCTGATGACCCGGATACCATTTACGTCAAGAAAGACGCTGGCCTGGAGTTCATCTGCGGACCATTTCCAGAACTGGTAAATCGCGTTTTCGCCGGGAACAGGCAAAGGAAGTGAGACGCGCCATTTTTTGCCGTCCAGCGCCTGGTATTCCGCCATCACGCCGATATAGCGCGCTTCCGGTGAGCTTTGTCCGCTCAGGGTTTTCGAAAGCTGGCCCGGCATCAGGAAGAACACATCGCTGTTCAGCAGATTCGCGCCAAGCGTGGCTGACGCGTTGTTCTGTAAGGAGTAGAAGTCACTGGACATGAAATCCGCATCGGATTTCAGCAGCAACACTCTGACCTTAAGCGGCGCAGAATCATTGATTTGAGGATGAGCCTGAAACTGAAGATTGTAGCGGGATGGGTCGCTGTGTGAAGACGACGTACAACCACCGATCAGCGCGAAAATCAACGCAAAAAAAGGGAACCACATCCGATGAAAATTTTTATTATTCATAAAAATATGCTCGTGAAACCCGTTTAGTTCAGGATCCAGGTACCGTTCGCGCTGTCTTTGCAGGCTTTGCTGTTGCCATCGACATCAACACAGGTGGTTTTCTTGCGCGCTTTCGGGCGCAGTGCCTGTTTACGCACGGTGGCTTCGTACTGGTCAGCCTTGATTACGGCACGCATCGGCACATAACCAATCAGCTGTTCACTCCCTTCATCGGCCAGCGCCATCCAGAAATGTTCAACCTGCCCCAGCACGACGTAAGTTTTACCGGTCTCAAGCGTACGGATCACTTTTCCGCCGTAGTCAGGACGGCTCATCAGGGATGCCGGGTACATGGCACGGTACGGTTCATTCACCTGAGTGAACTCCGCCGGAGGGGTAACAGCGTGACGGTGCGTCAGCGTGATGCCATTCACCTGGCTGGTCACAATCGTATCATCGGTGATCGCTGGTTTCTGCGGCGCCTTACAGCCCGCCACCGCCATAACAAACAGAAGTGATAACAATACGCGCAGTTTCATATGCTTTTCCGTAGCGATATTTAGAGGATGAAGAGAGGGGATAAAATTTGACTTAGGTGCTATTGTTAAAATAGTCGGAATATTTTCAGCAGGTAACTATTTTAAGGCATAGCTACCGCACGAACCCGACAGAAATGGGCCCAGCATGCTCCTGACATATTTTGACAAACGGTAGACAAGTTTACATGAGCTTGTCATCAATTCAATATTTCCCACCTGCTTAATGGCGTTTAATGATACGCCCAATGCATTATAGGATTAATCTCATAAAAAATGCGCACTTAGGTAAAATCGTCTTTTTCTTAGACAGATTTCGAGCATAACTCTATGAAAATTAATGGCTAAACAGGAAAAAGAGAACCACTATCATTAACGTAACCCCTTATTATCTCCACTACCATAATTAGTAGAATTTCATTTTTTCTGTGCGCTGCGGGATATATCTGGGATATTTTCATTGTTGCATTCAGAAGATAACTTTTATTGTGCACGAGCGTCCCGCATAAACAAATGGCGGCTAAGAAAATGGCAGAAATTTAATTTCGCGATCCGAAATAACCTGAGCAAAATTCCCCTTGGGGGTTATTTTTTGCACCTAAACAATTAAGCCCGGCTACATCTTTTTGCTCTCTCATCGTTCAGCGCGCTCCCTTGCAGCCCATAAACTGGGGGGTTCAGCGGCGCTGACAGTGAACCTCACGCAAGAAGTTTTACCGTTACTACATATTTATTTTACTTCTTCCCAACATCTGCCGTTCTACTCTTTCACCCGGCACGCCTCATTTGTCTCTTCTACAATGTTCGCCTTCCGCTTGACTTATTTTGTGATAAAGGTACTTTTCAGGACATGAAGAAGATCCTGATTATCGTTCCTGATGGTGGCATGTTGTTTGAAGCCGCCGGTATCGCCGACATTCTGATGCAGGCCAATCGGCTGCACCCGGACGGCCTTGAGCAGCCCCGCTATCGCATCATTATCGCCACCACCCAGCCTCACCTGGTGATCCACGGCCAGTCCGGCTTGAACCTGCTGGCGGACTATCGCCTGCCGGAGCTGGATCCGCGCGAACCGCTGGACACGATCATCATTACCGGTCGCGGCATGAATGAGCAGGAGAGCACCGCCGTGGTGGACTGGCTGCACCTGGCCGCGCCGCATGCGCGCCGCGTCGCCTCTGTCTGCGGCGGGGCCCTGCTGCTGGCACAGGCCGGACTGCTCGATGGGCGCCGGGCAACGACCCACTGGCGGCTTCTGGAAACCCTGAAAACCCGCTATCCTGCGGTCAACGTTGAGGGCGGCCCGCTCTATGTTCAGGATGGCCCCGTCTGGACGTCCGGCGGCGTCAGCTCCGGGTTTGACCTGACGCTGGCGCTGGTGGAGGATGATTACGGCTTCACCCTCGCCCGCAATGTGGCGCAGGATATGGTGATGTACCTGCGTCGGCCTGGCGGCCAGCTACAGTTCAGCCGCTATAATCTGGAGCAGTCCGGCGCGACCGGACCAGTCAGCGAACTGCAAAGCTGGATCCTGCAAAACCTCACCGCAGATTTGTGCGTCGAAAGGCTGGCCGAACGGGTCGCCATGAGCCCGCGCAATTTCACCCGCGTGTTTACGCGTGACGTGGGCGTGCCTCCGGCCCGTTATGTCACCGAAGCGCGTCTGGCCGCCGCCCGACAGCTTCTGGAGCAGACCCAGGATCCGCTTGAGGTCATTGCCGAAAAAAGCGGGTTTGGTACCAGCATCAACCTGCGCCGCGTTTTTGAAAAGCAGCTTCATCTTACGCCGGGCGAATACCGCCAGCGCTTCCACTGCCGCAGAATGGCGTAATATGATCCTTTTTTGTCATTTACGCCATCTGACCTGACGCCTACAGTAACTCCAGACAACACAGATAAGGAGTGCATCATGGTTAAGGTCGGTATTAACGGTTTCGGCCGTATCGGACGTAATGTCCTGCGCGCAGCGCTGGGCAACCCGGATCTCCAGATTGTGGCCATTAACGATCTGACGGACAGTAAAACCCTCGCCCATCTGCTGAAATATGACTCTCTGCTCGGCACGCTGCCGGTGCCTGTGGAAGCGGCGGACGGCGCGCTACAGGTTGACGGGCAACGCATCACCGTATTCAGTGAACGCGACCCGGCAAACATTGCGTGGAAAGACGCAGGCGTTGAGGTGGTAATTGAAGCAACCGGCTTCTTCACCGAACGTGAAAAAGCGGCGGTGCATATCACGAGCGGCGGCGCAAAACGCGTCATTATTTCCGCCCCGGCTAAAAATGATGATCTGACGGTGGTAATGGGTGTGAACCACACGCTGTACGATCCAGCCCAGCATTTTGTGGTCAGCAACGGGAGTTGCACCACTAATGGTCTGGCGCCAGCGGCGCAGGTGCTGCACCAGCAGTTTGGCATTGAGCACGGGCTGATGAACACCACGCATGCCTACACCAACAGCCAGGCGCTGCATGACCAGCCGGAAAAAGATCTGCGCGGCGCGCGCGCGGCAGCATTATCCATTGTGCCTTACTCCAGCGGCGCGGCAAAAGCGCTCGGGAAAGTGATCCCCGAGCTTGACGGTAAACTCACCGGGTATTCTCTGCGCGTGCCGGTTCCGGTGGTGTCGATTGTCGATCTGACGGTGACGCTGAGCCGCAACGTGACCGCCGAAGAGGTGAATGACGCGTTCCGTCAGGCTGCCGCCAGCGGGCCGCTGAAAGGCATCCTGGGCTACAGCGATGAACCGCTGGTCTCCCGTGATTATCAGGGCGACCCGCGCTCATCCATCATCGACGGGCTTTCAACGCTGGTGATTGGCGGGAATATGGTGAAGATCCTGTCGTGGTATGACAACGAGTGGGGCTTCTCGAACCGTCTGGTGGATCTGGCGGTGCTGATGGATAAGAAAGGGTTGTAGCCGATCGTATTGCCGGGTGACGCTTGCGCATACCCGGCCTGCAAAATGGCCCCTCTGCCTGCTAACAGAGGGGCATCATGACACTCTTCAGAAATAATATTTAAACCGCACACGACCGCCATAACGATCGTCGTTCTTATCGCTTCCCTTTTTCGGCGACGCGTTCACCCACGAAGCGTAGGCGCCCAGGTAAATGTTAAAGTTCTTCATCTTCATTACGTTGGGAATAAGGTACGACGCATGGACAGTGTGAATATCATACTCACCCGGATCGGTGATCCAGCAATCATTCTCACACTCTGCGTCAAAGGTTGAAGTGTTAAATTCGTCGATTTCGTTATGCGCATAAATATAGCCCAGCTCAGCGTTACGCCACAGGGCATTGACGCCGGAGGTGAAGTCCGTTTCGTCTGCGGCGTCAAGATACGCTGTGTTGAGATTCACGACTATGCCATCCTCAGGATCGGCTTTCAGACCATCCCAGGTCATGGTGAATCCGTAACCGGTGCGGTCAGACTGATCGACCCAACGACCCGCGTCATCCCGATAGCCATAAGCATTGTTGACCAGATTGGTTTCCATGGCGACGGCCGTTGAGAACGGGCCGTCCTGCCACGAAATAACTGGCCGGACATAGGCGACGTTCTTATCATTTTCCAGTTCCGCGCCATGGTAGCGCTGGTCGACGTACAGATCGCTGCCGTCTTTGAACAGCGTATTCAGCTCGAAATACCAGTTATCCAGCGTTTTACTCATCAGGAAGTTACCGCCGCTGTCGGTACGGCCACGCCCCTCTTTCAGCATATAAATGTAACCATAGCCGTCGCTATAAAGATCGTCCGCTGTATTGCCCGAGTATTCAACAAAGGTATCCTGGTTGAGCGGGAACATATCGTAGGCTTCAAAACGTCCAACTTTAATTTCCCAGTCGTTTTCTGCGCCAAAGAAAAATACCGCATCATCAAGGTACATTTGCCCTGCCAAATCGCCCAGTGGTTGTACAGAAAATCCGGAAAAATGGCCGTTATCCATTTTTCGATAACCATCAAACCCCAGCAAAATACGACCATTAATATCCCACCGTTCTTTATCTCCCGGTGCCCAGTCGCTATTAGCACTTTGCTTAACAGAAGTCAGACTGCCGGTTTTGCTGGCAGCATCCATATTAAATTCCACATCGCCATAAAATTTTATATCTCCAAAGCCCGAAAGCGTCAGCTTCGGTGGTGCGTCTTTATTGACGGGCTCTTCTGACTGGACGACCACGGGAGCAGCCTGCTGACTGGCCGCCTGCTGTTGTTTCAACGCCTCGATTTGCGCCTCCAGTTGCGCCAGTTTTTCATCTACGCTCGTCGCGCTTTGTGCCGCAAAAAGAGAGCCAGAACAGAGTGCCCCCACGAGGACAACCATTTTTTTAAATTGCATAGAATCCATCCTGAAATAAAAGTGAATACCCAAAGTGATGGGCCACTCTATTTCGTCTAAATGCTTTTCGGCAGGCTATTATGTTTTTTGTTATGTCGGTTATGTTTTTTACTTTGTGTGACCTTCACGGAAAGTTATTCGCGGAATGTAATAAAGAAACACAATCCCGCTCACAGAATTAAAAAAGGTTGCAACCCATAAGCCTGGTCAATATTCATGGCGTGCCCTGACAGGATATTTAATTAAAATCATTCCCCAAAAAACATTCCCCGAGTAAATAGTTTTCGGCGCGCTTCTCACGTCCGGGCGCGGCGGTAAATTGTCTGGTAATGCGCAAAATGGGATATCTAACACGCGAAGCGGGCAATATTCGTCTAAGGTTTTCAGGTGATTGACGACAGCGGTGACGCTGCCCAGCGACGAATGGAGATGAACCGATGATAAAAACTCGAATGCTACGCCCTGGCTTGTTACACCTTACGTTGGCAGGCGCCCTACTCGGTGTTACCGCATTTGGTTATGCTGAAGACCAGCCAACGAGCCAGCAAAGCTCACCTGATATTCTCCTTGGCCCCCTCTTTAATGAAGTACAGAGTGCCAAACTGTTCCCGGATCAGAAAACCTTCGCGGATGCCGTTCCCAAAAGCGACCCGCTAACCATCCTGGCGGATTACCGGATGCAGCATACCCAGTCCGGTTTTGACCTGCGCCACTTCGTGGAGATGAACTTTATCCTGCCGAAGGAAGGTGAGAAATACGTTCCCCCTGAGGGCCAGAGCCTGCGCGAACACATAGACGATCTGTGGCCTGTACTGACCCGCACCACTGACAAAGCGAACAAATGGGACTCCCTCCTGCCCCTGCCAAAGCCCTATGTCGTGCCGGGAGGACGCTTCCGCGAAGTCTATTACTGGGACAGCTATTTCACCATGCTGGGCCTGGCCGAGAGCGGCCACTGGGATAAGATCGGCGACATGGTGGACAACTTCGCTTACGAGCTTGATACCTGGGGCCATATCCCTAACGGTAACCGCAGCTACTACCTGAGCCGCTCTCAGCCGCCGTTCTTCTCGCTGATGGTGGAATTGCTGGCCACGCATGACAGCGACGCGTTGAAGAAATACCGTCCGCAGATGGAGAAAGAGTACGCTTACTGGATGGAGGGGGCTGATGGGCTCCAGGCTGGTCAGGCGAACAAACGCGTGGTGAAACTGGATGACGGCTCGATCCTCAACCGCTACTGGGACGATCGGGACACGCCGCGCCCTGAGTCGTGGCTGGATGACGTGACCACCGCCAAAAATAACCCTAACCGTCCGGCCACCGAGATTTACCGCGATCTGCGCTCTGCCGCGGCCTCGGGCTGGGATTTCAGCTCCCGCTGGATGGACGATCCACAGAAGCTGGGTACCATCCGCACCACCAGCATCGTGCCGGTGGATCTGAATGCGCTGATGTTTAAGATGGAAAAACTGCTGGCCCGCGCCAGTCAGGAAGACGGCGATAACGCCAGTGCAAGTAAATATGACGCGCTGGCCTCCGCACGTCAGAAAGCCATGGAAAGCCACCTGTGGAACGATAAAGAGGGCTGGTATGCGGATTACGATCTGAAAACCGGGAAGGTGCGTAATCAGCTGACGGCCGCAGCCCTCTTCCCGCTGTATGTGAAGGCCGCATCACAGGATCGCGCCGATAAAGTGGCCGCAGCCGCGTCGTCACGCCTGCTGAAACCGGGCGGTATTTCTACCACCACCATCAACAGCGGGCAGCAGTGGGATGCGCCGAACGGCTGGGCGCCTTTGCAGTGGGTAGCGGTGGAAGGGTTGCAGAACTATGGTCAGCAGAAAGTGGCGATGGACGTAACCTGGCGTTTCCTGAAAAACGTTCAGCATACCTACGATCGCGAGAAGAAACTGGTTGAGAAGTACGATGTCTCTTCGACCGGTACCGGCGGTGGCGGCGGTGAGTATCCGTTGCAGGACGGTTTCGGCTGGAGTAACGGCGTGACGCTCAGGATGCTGGACATGGTCTGTCCGAAAGAGAAGCCGTGCGACAGCGTACCGGAGAATCAGCCTGCGGCAAACGATGATGTTGCACCTGCGAAACAGGCGGCGCAGTAGCGCCCCTCACCCTGACCCTCTCCCCGGTGGGGCGAGGGGATGGTTCCGTGCAATAGATTGGCCCGGTAGCGAAGCGCCACCGGGCTTTTTTCAGAAGCTGTAACTCGCCCCGACCTGGAACGTGCGGTCGCGGCCTATCCAGCAGTTGGTCGCGTCATAGCAGGTGAGCGTCTCTTTGTTGGTGACGTTCTGCGCGCTCGCTTTCAACGTCAGCCCCTCCAGCGATGGCGCCAGCTCGCCCATGCGGTAAGACGCCGCCAGATCGTATTGCGTCGTACCGCCCAGCTTGCCTGCGTCGTTGGCTGGCGAGATCTCCATCGGCCCGGTGTAGCGTGCCCCTGCCCCCAGCGTTAACCCTCTCAGCGGCGTGCTGTCAAAGGTGTAATCTCCCCACAGATTAAAGGCGTTCTCAGGGGCCTGCGTCGGTCGTTTGCCCTGGTACTTGTCATCTTCGGTATTGATGGCGTGGGTGTAGGCATAGTTGGCAATCAGCGTCAGGTTATCCGTTGGACGACTCATAGCGGAAAGCTCCGCACCTTTCGATTCCACTTCCCCGGTCTGGCGATAGTTGAGGAAGCCCGGATCGCTGGTCACCACATTTTTCTGACGAATGTTAAACACCGAGGCGGTGAAGGTGGTTGCGTATTCCGCCAGCAGGTATTTCACCCCACCCTCCACCTGCTTGCTGGTGGTGGGCTTAACGTCTTTCGCGGTCAGCGTGCCCTGCGGCGATACCGGGGCGAACCCTTCCGAATAGCTGATAAACGGCGAGAGACCATTGTCGAAGGCATAAAGCGCGCCCAGTCGCTTGGTGAGGCGATCCTGCGATACCCAGGCTTTGTCACCGTTTTGCAGATAGTTGGTGGTGACGGAACGGTAGTCGTCATAGCGCAGGCTGGCCAACACGTTCAGCCCGCCAAACGCAATCTGATCCTGGAGGTAATAGCCATTCTGCTGATAGCTGAGACGGTTTTTCTGCGCGGTTTCAAGCCCCAGCGCATCGTTATCGATCTGCGAGTGATCCGGATTACGCATATCGATACCCGGTGTGGACGAGGCGTAACGATAATGGAAGTGAGAGTTCAGCTTCTGGTAGTCAAAGCCCGCCAGCAGATGATGTTTCCAGTCCCCCAGCGCGACGGTTCGGGTGACCTGGTTATCAATGTTGAAGCTCTGTAAATCTTCATCCGTGGTATAGGCGAAGCGGTTAAGCTGGTAGACCTCGCTGCCCGTCCCGGTTGAATAGGCGCTGCGCTGGTGGGTGTCCACGTCAAAGTAGCGCGCTTTCTGATTAAAGCCCCAGCCACTGTCAAACTCGTGCTCAAAGCTGTAGCCCAGCATCCACTGGCGCTGCTTAAAGCCGCTCCACTCATCCCCGGCATAGTCACGACGATCGGCGTATTTAGACCGCAGATAGCTAAGCGGCATCGGATCAGACGGCGTCAGGCTCGGCGTATTTTGCGCCAGCGCGTCAATGGTCAGGCGCGTTTTGTCATCCGGCTGCCAGGTCACGGAGGGGGCCACCAGATAGTTTTCATAGCGCGTGGTGTGCGCCTGTTCGTCACTCTCTGTCGCTTTACCCAGCAGGCGATAGTTCCAGTCGCTGGTCGCAATCTGCCCCGTGGAATCCAGGTACCCCTCTTTCAGATTGCGGTTTCCGGTGTTAAAGCCCAGTTCTGTTTTCGCCTCTTTCTGCGGCTTTTTACTCTGAATATTGACCAGCCCGCCCGGGGAGCCACCGCCATACAGCACGGATGACGGCCCCTTCAGGATATCGACGCTCTCAATCAGCAGCGGATCGATTCGCGCTTTAGTGTTCCCGGTGACGTTATAGGGAAGTTGCAGGCCGTTGTAGAACTCCTGCTCGACGTTGAACCCGCGGATTTTGTACTCGCTCATGTAAGAGGTGCTCCCGCGCACCTCCGTGGAAACGCCCGGCGCATAGCGCAGGATCTCGTTTACCGAACTGGCGTGCCGCTGCTCAATCTCTTTAGCGGCGATGGTGTTGATCACCTGGGGCGTTTTACTTTCCGCGACGGCTGATTTCGTGGCGCTGTTGGTCCAGGCAGGGAGCGCGCTGCCCTGCTCTGTACCGGTCACCACGATGGTGGGTTCTTCTGCAAAAGCCTGTGTTTGCAATGCCAGCGTGACGGCGCCTGCCAACGCGCATAACGCAAAACGTGAGGTGCTCATAGTGTCGTCTTGTTAGTAGATGCTATTGGGAACGCCAATTATTATCATTTCCATTAGCAAATCAATATCGGCGGAGAAAAACAGATCGTTTGTATTAAGTTTCATGCCAGCGTGCCGATAACCCAGAGACAGTCTGTCATCTATCGAGGAGCCATCTGGCGTGAGTAGCTACAGTGAGCAGTTCCTGAAACAAAATCCGCTGGCTGTATTAGGGGTGTTACGCGACCTGAAAAAGGGCGAGGTGCCGCTGCGCATCAACTGGTCAACCAGCCAGTTTATCAGCAAGATCCTGGACGTGACGGCAGAACACCTGATCGTGGATCTGGGTAGCCAGAGCGAAGAAAACCGTGCCGCGCTCCAGGCAGAAAACCTCTCGGTGATGGCCGAAACGCAGGGGGCTAAAGTCGAGTTTATACTGCCCCGCCTGACCACGATCGCGTACCAGGGTTTGCCTGCGTTTATCGCTCCCCTGCCCGCTAACCTCTGGTTCGTGCAACGCCGCGAGTTTTTTCGCATCAGCGCCCCGCTTCACCCGGCCTATTTCTGTAAGGCAAAAATGCCGGACAAAAAAGAGATCCGCTTTCGTCTCTTCGACCTGTCACTGGGCGGGATGGGCGCGTTAATGGATACGCCGAAGCCGGAAGGACTGGTGGAAGGCATGCGTTTTAGTCAGATTGAGCTGGATATGGGCGGATGGGGACGCTTCTGGTTTGACGCCCAGCTGATTGCCATCAGCGAGCGTAAGGTGGTGGACAGCAAAAACGAAACCATTACCACGCCGCGATTGAGCTTTCGCTTTCTGAATGTCGGGCCAGGCGCCGAACGCGAACTACAGCGCATCATCTTCTCACTGGAGCGTGAAGCGCGGGAACGCGCGAACAAAGTGCGCTGAAAGGCGTCGGGCAGCATGCTGCCGCCCGACAAAGGCGTTACATGGCGTCCATCGCTTTCTGTACTTTCCAGATATAACGTGGAGCCTGTGCTGACGGATGATTCTTCACAACGTGCTCGAAGAATTCATCTTTATCCATATCGTTAATCTCTTCTATCGCCTCTTTGCGATCGGATGAGAAGGTTCGGAGCAGCGCGCCGGCTCCGTTAACGTACGACACCACCAGCGCATATTGCATCACTTCCGGATCGTCAATCCCCTTCAGAATGCCATGCTCGAGAATACTCAGGTAAGCGGTTCCCATAGAGATATTACGTTCCGGGTTTTTCAGCTCGCTGGTGGATGGCTGTCCCTTCCAGCCCATGTAGCGATAGACCTCTCTTCCCGCCGTCGAGGCTTTTAACTGCATCAGCCCCACCGCATTCGATTTACTCACCAGCGTCGGGTTGCCACCGGATTCCACGGCAATGATCGCCGTGATCAGACGCGGGCTCACGCCCCAGGCCTTCCCGGCTTGTTCGCTGATCGGCATCCACTGCATGGCCCGCTTTACCGGCACTTCAGGGTTCCAGGGGGGATTTTGATAATCATGTTTTGAACTACAGCCAGCGAGCAGCACAATCAAAAAAGCAAACCATCTCAATTTCACGTCATCTATCCTTATAGCCGGTCATCGCGGTACGTCGCCCCTTGAAGCAGGCGGCGTATAAGCGGCATGATATAGACAATTAGATTCTCATTCAGCAAGGAATTGCCATGCCTCAGTTTCATCTCATCGCACCGTCAGGCTACTGCATCAACCAGGAGGCGGCACAGCGGGGCGTTCAGCGCCTGCTGGAAATGGGCCATCAGGTAGAAAATCAGACAATTATCCCCCGCCGCATGCAGCGTTTTGCCGGTACGGAGGCGCAGAGACTGAGCGATATCAACAGCCTGACGACGCTGGAAGGTGAAAACACCATTGTGCTGGCCGTGCGCGGCGGCTATGGCGCAAGCCGGCTGCTGGAGAGCATCGACTGGGCCGGGCTGGCCGCGCGCCAGCAGCAGGATCCGCTGTTAATCTGCGGACACAGCGATTTCACGGCGATCCAGCTCGGCCTGCTTGCGTTGCATAACGTCATTACCTTTAGCGGCCCGATGCTGGCCGGCAACTTTGGTGCGCCGGAGCTGGATGCATTTACGCAGGACCATTTCTGGCGCGCCCTGCAAAACCCGACGTTCACCGTCGAGTGGCAAGGCAATGGACCGCACTGGGAATGTGAAGGACAGCTGTGGGGCGGCAACCTCGCGATGCTGGTGTCGCTGATTGGAACGCCGTGGCTGCCGCAGATCACGGACGGCATACTGGTGCTGGAAGATATCAACGAACACCCGTTCCGCGTCGAACGTATGCTGTTGCAGCTGTATCACGCCGGGATCCTGGATCGGCAGTCGGCCATTGTGCTGGGCAGTTTTAGTGGTTCAGCCCCCAACGATTACGATGCGGGCTATTCCCTGGAGACGATGATTGATTTCATTCGTTCCCGGCTGGATATCCCGGTGATCGCCGGTCTGGATTTCGGCCATGAGCAGCAAACCGTTACCCTGCCGCTGGGTGCCCAGGCGCACCTTGTACACGATAATTCAGGCAGCCGGTTAACAATCAGCGGTCATCCGGTCTTAAAGGCATAAAAAAGCCGTTATTCCCCCTCAATAAAACGCAGTTAACGTTGTTATTATGTTAGGGTTTTAATAACAGCGTTCACATTGAGGTGGGAGTAAGACGACATTGGGTGCCACAGCGATAATCAGTCTTTTCATTCTGGGTTCCATCCTGGTAACCTTTAGCATTTTATTAAGTTCATTTTCATCGCGTCTTGGCATACCTATTCTTGTCATTTTCCTGGCTATCGGCATGCTTGCCGGGATCGACGGTATCGGCGGTATCCCCTTCGATAATTACCCTTTCGCCTATATGGTGAGTAACCTCGCGCTGGCGGTGATTCTGCTGGACGGCGGCATGCGCACCCAGGCAAGTTCGTTTCGCGTTGCCTTAGGCCCGGCGCTGTCTCTGGCGACCGTCGGCGTGCTGATCACCTCCGGCCTGACCGGCATGATGGCGGCCTGGCTGTTTAACCTCGATATAATGGAAGGCTTGCTGATTGGCGCGATTGTCGGCTCTACCGATGCGGCGGCGGTTTTCTCACTGCTCGGCGGCAAGGGGCTGAACGAACGCGTTGGCTCCACGCTTGAGATTGAATCCGGCAGTAACGATCCGATGGCGGTGTTCCTGACCATTACCCTGATTGAGATGATCCAGCAGCACGAAACCGGCCTGAGCTGGATGTTCGCCTGGCACATCCTCCAGCAGTTTGGCCTCGGGATTATCATTGGTCTCGGCGGCGGTTACCTGTTACAGCATACGATTAACCGTATTACGCTGCCTTCCGGCCTTTACCCGCTGCTGGCCCTGAGCGGTGGGATCCTGATCTTTGCCGTCACCACCGCGCTGGACGGCAGCGGTATTCTGGCGGTTTACCTTTGCGGTTTCCTGTTGGGCAACCGACCGATTCGCAACCGTCACGCCATCTTGCAGAACTTCGACGGTCTGGCCTGGCTGGCGCAGATCGCCATGTTCCTGGTGCTGGGCCTGCTGGTGACGCCGTCGGACCTGCTGCCTATCGCCGTGCCGGCGCTGCTTTTGTCGGCCTGGATGATCTTCTTCGCCCGTCCGCTGTCGGTGTTTGCCGGGCTGCTGCCGTTCCGCGGGTTTAACCTGCGTGAGCGGATATTTATCAGTTGGGTGGGGCTGCGCGGCGCGGTGCCGATTATTCTGGCAGTGTTCCCTATGATGGCCGGGCTGGACAACGCCCGTCTGTTCTTCAACGTCGCCTTCTTCGTAGTGCTGGTGTCGCTGCTATTCCAGGGGACGTCGCTGGGCTGGGCGGCGAAAAAAGCCAAAGTGGTGGTACCGCCCATTGGCTGGCCGGTCTCCCGCGTGGGGCTGGATATTCACCCTGAGAATCCCTGGGAACAGTTTGTCTACCAGCTAAGCGCCGATAAGTGGTGCGTGGGCGCATCCCTGCGCGATCTGCATATGCCCGCTGAAACGCGCATTGCCGCCCTGTTCCGGGATAACGCCCTGCTTCACCCGACCGGCAGCACGCGGCTGCGTGAGAACGATATCCTCTGCGTGATTGGCCGCGAGCGCGACCTACCTGCCCTAGGCAAGCTCTTCAGCCAGTCGCCCCCGGTGGCGCTGGATCAGCGTTTCTTCGGCGATTTTATCCTCGAAGCCAGCGCCCGCTTTGCGGATGTGGCGCTGATTTATGGCCTGGAAGGTGGACTGGAGAATCGCGATAACCAGCAAACCCTGGGTGAGATTATTCAGCAATTATTAGGGGCTGCGCCGGTCGTCGGTGACCAGGTGGAGTTTGCCGGGATGATCTGGACGGTAGCGGAGAAAGAAGATAACGCGGTGCGCAAAGTCGGCGTAAGGCCGATGGAGGAGGAGGCGGAGTAGCTGCTTTTTTGCCGGGTGGCGCTAACGCTTACCCGGCCTACGTTCGGGCTTTTGTAGGCCGGGTAAGGCGAAGCCGCCACCCGGCACACACACATGTTACACCGTCACAACAGGCACTCTTGACGCCAGCGCGCACATCAGCTCATACCCGACGGTGCCCGCCGCAGCGGCCACATCATCAATTTTAACCTCGTTGCCCCACAGCTCAACCGGTGAGCCGATCCCCGCCTGGGGACACGGCGTCAAATCGATGGCCAGCATGTCCATGGAGACGGTACCTACCGTGCCGGTGCGCACGCCATCGACCCACACCGGCGTGCCGCTCGGGGCGATGCGCGGATAACCATCTGCATAGCCCCCCGCCACGATACCGATGCGCTGTTCACCTGCTGCCCGATAGCGGCTGCCATAGCCCACCGTATCGCCCGCTTTCAGGGTTTGCACGCCGATAATCTCGCTTCGTAACGTCATCACCGGCTTCAGGCCGCTGTTGGCAATATCCTGCCACTGACCTGAGGGTGACGCGCCGTACAGTACGATCCCCGGACGTACCCAGTTGTAGTGCGCCTCGGGATGCCAGAGCGTTGCCGCTGAGTTCGACAGCGAGCGCGGACAGTCCAGACCTTCTGCCGCCTGCTCAATGCGGACCATGGCATCGGCAATGCCGTCCGGCTTTTCCGCATCGGCGAAGTGCGCCATCAGCGTCATCTCACCGACGTTTTTCAGCGCACGAAGCTGCTGCCAGACCGTATGCACCCGTTCAGGCTGGAAGCCCAGACGGTTCATCCCGCTGTTCACTTTGAGATAGATATCCAGCGGGGCATGCAGCTTCGCGTCCTGGATGGCCTTGATCTGCCAGTTACTGTGAACGCTGGTCGTCAGGCGGTACTTATCCAGCAGAGGCAGATCCTGCGCATGAAAGAATCCTTCCAGCAGCAGGATCGGTCCTTTCCAGCCGCGCTCGCGCAGCAGGATGGCCTCTTCCAGATTCAGCAAGGCAAAACCATCGGTGCCGCCGAGCGCACTCCAGATACGGTCGATACCATGACCGTAGGCGTTGGCTTTCACCACCGACCAGACACGAGAACCCGGCGCAGCACGGCGAACAATTTGCAGGTTATCCTTCAGCGCCTGCAAATCCAGCTGGGCCAGAATGGGACGGGACATGACGACTCCTTAATTATGCGCGCCGTGCAGGTGTTGTGGACGCGATGGGGTAAACCCTGATTGATAGCGTGCGGCGCTCAAATCGTCAAACGGAATTGCCGGCGTCCGTCCGGAGATCAGGTCGCTCAGCAGCTGGCCCGAACCGCAGGCCATGGTCCAGCCAAGCGTGCCGTGGCCGGTGTTAGTCCACAGATTTTTGTATGGTGTACGGCCCACAATCGGCGTGCCGTCCGGGGTCATTGGGCGCAGGCCGGTCCAGAACGTCGCCTGCTCAATGAAGCCGCCGCGCGGGAAGAGATCGCCCACGACCATCTCCAGCGTTTCACGACGCGGTTTGAGCAGCTCGGTATTGAAGCCCACGATTTCCGCCATGCCGCCGACGCGGATCCGGTTATCGAAGCGGGTGATGGCGATTTTGTAGGTTTCATCAAGAATGGTCGAGACCGGCGCGCCGCTGTCCTCTTTCACAGGAATGGTCAGGGAGTAGCCTTTCAGCGGATAGACCGGGATATCCAGGATCCCTTTCAGCATCGCGGTTGAGTAGGAGCCAAACGCCATCACGTAGGCATCGGCTTTAATTACCTCTTCCCCACACTTCACGCCGTAAATCTTCTCACCTTCCGACAGCAGTTTGTCGACAGAAGTATTGAAGCGGAATTTCACCCCGGCCTGCTCACACATGCGCGCCAGACGCTGGGTGAATAGCTGGCAGTCGCCGGTTTCATCGTTCGGTAAACGCAGACCGCCCGTCAGCTTGTGCGCGACCTCGGCAAGCGCTGGCTCCACCTGCGCCAGCTGGCTGGCTTCCAGCAGCTGATACGGTACGCCCGCATCTTCAAGCACGGCGATATCGCGGGTCGCGTTTTCGTACTGTTGCGGGGTACGGAACAGCTGAAGCGTGCCGCCCTGACGCCCTTCATATTCAATGCCCGTTGAGGCACGCAGCGCCTTCAGGCAGTCGCGGCTGTATTCCGCCAGCCGCACCATACGCCCCTTGTTTTCCATATAGTGGCGGGTGTCGCAGTTGCGCAGCATCTGCCACATCCACTTAAGCTGGAACTGCGTGCCGTCAAGGCTGATCGCCAGGGGCGCATGTCGCTGAAACATCCATTTGATCGCCTTCAGCGGAACGCCCGGGGCCGCCCACGGCGCAGCGTAGCCCGGAGAGATTTGCCCCGCATTCGCCGCACTGGTTTCCAGCGCCGGACCGGATTCGCGATCGATAACGGTAACCTCATGTCCCGCCTGACTTAAATACCAGGCGCTGGTTACGCCAACGACACCACTTCCCAGTATGACAACACGCATAGCCACTCCATTATGAGCAAAAGAACAATCATCTAATTACAGATTGATAACCTAGTTGAAAATATTATTCAACATATGACTTTTTTATGGTGACTCAACTCACATATCCCGCTGTATCATGGGATGGCGCTTATTTGGGATCTCCTGCTGCGCGTTATTTTTAACCAGTAGAAAATTCTGTGAGCACCGCTTTATTTGCCGTATCGAAAACGCGAAATCGCAAAGAAAAAATTTCTGCGCCCCGCGTATTTGAATGGGGTGATCTATGCTTGAAAGGAGGCTCTCCAGTCAGAGAGAGCGACCAACAACGAGGGCGCGCTAATGGCTACACTAGATTCCATGTCCAGGGACAGCACCCGTCTGAGCGATGGACCCGACTGGACCTTCGAGTTGCTGGATGTCTACCTGGCGGAGATCGACCGGGTGGCCAAACTCTATCGTCTGGATACCTATCCCCATCAGATTGAAGTCATCACCTCGGAACAGATGATGGACGCTTACTCCAGCGTCGGGATGCCAATTAACTATCCGCACTGGTCGTTTGGCAAAAAATTCATTGAAACAGAGCGGCTGTATAAGCACGGGCAGCAGGGACTGGCGTATGAAATCGTCATTAACTCTAACCCGTGTATTGCCTATCTGATGGAGGAGAACACCATTACCATGCAGGCGCTGGTGATGGCGCACGCCTGCTATGGACATAACTCGTTCTTCAAAAATAACTATCTGTTCCGCAGCTGGACGGACGCCAGCTCCATCGTCGATTACCTGATCTTCGCCCGCAAATACATTACCGACTGCGAAGAGCGCTACGGCGTGGACGAGGTGGAGAAGCTGCTGGACTCCTGCCACGCGCTGATGAACTACGGCGTTGATCGTTATAAGCGTCCGCAGAAGATCTCATTGCAAGAAGAGAAAGCCCGGCAGAAGAGCCGCGAGGAGTATCTGCAAAGCCAGGTGAATATGCTGTGGCGCACCCTGCCGAAACGTGAAGAGGAGAAAACCGTCGCCGAGGCGCGTCGCTACCCTTCCGAGCCGCAGGAAAACCTGCTCTACTTTATGGAGAAAAACGCCCCACTGCTGGAGCCGTGGCAGCGTGAGATCCTGCGCATCGTGCGCAAGGTGAGCCAGTATTTCTATCCGCAGAAGCAGACCCAGGTGATGAACGAAGGCTGGGCGACCTTCTGGCACTACACCATTCTTAACCACCTGTACGACGAAGGAAAAGTCACCGAGCGGTTTATGATGGAGTTTCTGCACAGCCACACCAACGTGGTATTCCAGCCGGCATATAACAGCCCGTGGTACAGCGGCATTAACCCGTACGCGCTCGGCTTTGCCATGTTCCAGGATATCAAGCGTATTTGTCAGTCGCCCACCGAAGAGGACAAATACTGGTTCCCGGATATTGCCGGTTCCGACTGGCTGGAAACGCTGCACTTCGCGATGCGTGATTTTAAGGATGAGAGCTTTATCAGCCAGTTCATGTCGCCGAAGATCATGCGTGATTTCCGCTTCTTCACCGTACTGGATGATGACCGCAACAACTACCTGGAGATCTCCGCGATCCACAACGAAGAGGGTTATCGCGAGATCCGCTCGCGCCTGTCATCCCAGTACAACCTGAGTAATCTTGAACCGAACATTCAGGTCTGGAACGTGGATCTGCGCGGCGACCGCTCCCTGACGTTGCGCTATATTCCGCACAACCGCGCGCCGCTGGATAAGGGGCGTAAGGAAGTGCTGAAGCATGTGCATCGCCTGTGGGGATTTGACGTGTTGCTGGAGCAGCAGAACGAAGATGGCAGCGTGGAGCTGCTGGACCGGTGTCCGGCGCGGTTGAATACGCTGTAGTGGGATTTTTTGCCCGGTGGCGCTACGCTTACCGGGCCTACGGGACCTGTAGGCCGGGTCAGGCGAAGCCGCCACCCGGCGAAAAAAACCTCTCAATCGAGAGGTTTTTTATTTCAGCGACTCTGAATCGCTAAATCACCCGGCAGCGTTTTCTGCATCCGATGCCAGATTTCACCGGAGTCGTGGCCGTAACGACGCACCGTTTCATAGACCTGATCGTGCAGCCCTTCGGTGCAGAGTTTGCTCAGTTTATGGTAGAAGCCGAGCGCCAGGCTGCGGGCTTCAGGGTTAGCAAAATAGTGACGACCAATGCGCGTATATAACCCTTTCATTCCATTCAGGATCAGACCGTAAACCGGATTGCCGGAAGCAAACGCCAGACCGCGGAACACATTGTAATCCAGGGTCGCAAAGGCATCCGCGTGGTCTTCCACCTCATTAGCGGTGGCAAGCACTTTCAGCGCATCTTCAGGATGCTGACGAAACGCGGTGCGGATGAAAATGGTGGCGATGTTGGTGCGCACGGAAAGCAGATTATCAATCAGCTGCGGTACGCTTTCGTGGTCGAGACGCGCCAGCGTTTCCAGAATGTTCAGCCCGGACGTTTCCCAGAAGTTGTTCACCTTAGTGGGTTTGCCATGCTGTATCGTCAACCAGCCATCGCGCGCCAGACGCTGGAGCACTTCTCGCAGCGTGGTACGGGTGACGCCAATCAGTTCAGAGAGTTCGCGTTCAGCAGGTAGAATTGATCCCGCAGGGAAACGATTATTCCAGATGCTTTCAATGATGTACTCTTCCGCGAAACCCGCCGGGCTCTGCGCCTTAATGACCATAGTGAGATTTCCATTACACAGCTTTAGCAAATTGCACTCATCATACCAGAGGCGCGCAGAGGCAGATAGCGCAGCAGAGACAGAAAAGAGGGATCGCCGTTTCATTTTTATGAAATTTACAAATGGCTTAATCCCCCGCTCTGCCGCCATTTTTGCGTATACTGATGTCTTGTCTTATTTGACGGGTAAAGGACGTCTGTCGTGGAAATTTCATTTGGGCGCGCGCTGTGGCGCAACTTTTTAGGTCAGTCACCTGACTGGTACAAACTTACTTTACTGGTATTCCTGGTCGTTAATCCCGTTATCTTTTTGCTGGATCCCTTCGTTGCCGGGTGGATGTTGGTCGCCGAGTTTATCTTTACCCTGGCGATGGCGCTGAAGTGCTATCCGCTGTTGCCCGGCGGGCTGCTGGCGCTGGAAGCCGTGGTCATTGGAATGACCAGCGCGGAGCATGTTAAAAACGAGATAGCGTCGAATCTTGAAGTCTTGCTGCTGCTGATCTTCATGGTGGCGGGGATCTACTTTATGAAGCAGCTTCTGCTGTTTATCTTCACCCGTTTGCTGCTGAGCATTCCATCGAAAACGCTGCTCTCGCTGGCGTTTTGCCTCGCCGCGGCCTTCCTCTCTGCCTTCCTGGATGCGCTGACGGTCGTTGCGGTGGTGATCAGCGTCGCCGTCGGCTTTTACGGGATTTACCACCGGGTGGCCTCGTCTCGTCCTGGCGATAACTTGCAGGACGACAGTCACGTTGAGGCGCACAACCGCGATGTGCTGGAACAGTTCCGCGCGTTTCTGCGCAGCCTGATGATGCATGCGGGCGTGGGGACGGCGCTGGGCGGCGTGATGACCATGGTCGGGGAGCCGCAAAACCTGATTATCGCCAAAGCGGCTGAGTGGCATTTTGGCGAATTTTTCCTGCGCATGGCGCCCGTCAGCGTGCCCGTGCTGGTCTGCGGGTTAGCAACCTGTGTGCTGGTCGAAAAATTCAACCTCTTTGGGTATGGCGCTAAGTTGCCCGATCAGGTCCGCCAGGAGCTGCATAAGTTTGACGAGCAGAGCCGCAAACAACGCACGCGCCAGGAGACGCTGCGTCTGATTGCACAGGGTTTCATCGGCGTGTGGCTTATCGCTGCGCTGGCCTTCCACCTTGCCGAGGTGGGGCTGATTGGCCTGTCGGTAATTATCCTTGCAACCAGCCTGGGCGGCGTTACGGACGAACATGCTATCGGAAAAGCCTTTACCGAAGCGCTGCCGTTTACCGCCCTGCTGGCGGTGTTTTTCGCGGTCGTGGCGGTGATTATTGACCAACATCTGTTCGCGCCGATCATCGCGTTTGTGCTTCAGGCTACGCCAGATTCGCAGCTAACGCTGTTCTATTTGTTTAACGGTCTGTTGTCCTCTATATCCGATAACGTCTTTGTCGGGACGGTATACATCAATGAGGCCAAAGCCGCGATGGAGCAAGGGATTGTCAGCAGTGAACAGTTCGAGCTGCTGGCGGTGGCGATCAACACCGGAACCAACCTCCCCTCCGTGGCAACCCCGAACGGTCAGGCGGCATTCCTCTTCCTGCTGACCTCGGCGCTGGCACCACTCATACGACTTTCTTATGGAAGAATGGTCTGGATGGCGCTGCCGTATACGCTGGTGCTTACCCTGGTTGGTTTGCTGTGCATCAAAATTACTCTCGTTCCCTGTACGCAATGGTTATTGCAAGCAGGTATACTTGCGGCGCATTAAAATTCGTTTACACTGCGCTGTCTAAGCATGTTCCAGGGAAATGATTATGTTGCGATTTTTGAACCAGTGCTCACGCGGTCGCGGAGCGTGGTTGTTGATGGCCCTGACCGCCTTTGCGCTGGAAATGGTCGCGCTGTGGTTTCAGCATGTGATGGGGTTGAAACCTTGCGTACTGTGTATTTATGAGCGTTGTGCGCTGTTCGGCATTATGGGCGCGGGTCTGGTAGGTGCGATTGCACCCAAATCACCGTTACGCTATGCGGCAATTGCCATCTGGCTGTACAGCGCCGGGAAAGGGATTGCGCTTGCCTGGGAGCACACCCAGATGCAGCTTCACCCGTCGCCGTTTATGACCTGCGATTTTGCCGCCCGCTTCCCGAGCTGGCTGCCGCTGGATAAATGGCTGCCGCAGGTGTTTGTGGCCTCCGGTGACTGCTCTGTACGCCAGTGGGAATTCCTGACGCTGGAGATGCCGCAGTGGCTGGTGGGCATTTTTGTCGCCTACTTTGTGGTGGCGCTGCTGGTGCTGATTGCCCAGCCGTTCAAACCAAAGAAACGCGATCTTTTTGGAAGGTAAAAGCAAAACGGCAACGTCAGTTTTGTAGATCGGGTAAGCGCAGCGCCACCCGACAAAATTGCGCACAATAAAAAACCCGCCTCGGCGGGTTTTTTATTATCACCGATTAGGGTGATTCATAATGTGGTCTTCCCAGTCGCGCACCTCGGACTCTTTCACCGCAATGTGGCGCACGGAAATACGTTCACCGTGCATCGCCGCTTTCGACCCCGTCAACAGCGGATGCCATGTGGGCAGATCTTTTCCTTCCGCCAGCAGGCGATACGCGCAGGTATGCGGCAGCCACTCAAAGGTCGGCAGATTTTCACGGGTTAACTTGATGCAGTCCGGCTCATATTCGAAACGGCGCTCATAGTTGCGGCACTGGCAGGTTTTGATGTTTAACTGCTTGCAGGCTACGTTGGTGAAATAGATCTCGTCCGAATCTTCATCCATCAGCTTATGCAGGCAGCACTGCCCACAGCCGTCACACAACGATTCCCACTCCGCGTCGGTCATGTCGTCGAGAGTTTTGCTTTGCCAGAAAGGAATGTCGTTCATCGGGATGTCCACACGTCAAAATAGAGCGCACCTTATAACGAGTCTGGCACGTTGATGCAAGTTTTGCCGCCCTTTTCAGGCGGCAAGGTGCTTTTACAGCACGCGGGTTTTCAGCGACAGGCCGTTAAAACTGACGTCCAGTTCGTCGCCGCTAAGCAGCGGCCCCACACCTTCCGGAGTGCCGGTGAGGATCACGTCGCCAGGTTTCAGGGTGAAGAAGCGGCTCATGTAGGCAATCAGCGGAACGATCTTATGGATCATGTCAGCGGTTGTTCCCTGCTGGCGGATCTCGCCGTTGACCTTCAGGCTGAGCTGCGTGTTCTGCGGATCGTCGGTAAATTCACTCACCGGAACGAAACCGGAAATCGGGCATGAATTATCAAAACCCTTGGCTTTTTCCCACGGCTGCCCCGCTTTCTTCATTTTGCCCTGGACGTCACGCAGCGTCAGGTCGAGCGCGACACCGTAACCCGCAATCGCCTTCTCTACATGCTCTTCAGTTGCCTGGCGCAGCGTCGCGCCGATCAGCACCGCCAGTTCCACTTCATGATGCACCGAACCCAGTCCCTGCGGCAGAACCAGCGGCTGGCGAATATCGCACAGTGCGGTTTCTGGCTTAATAAACAGAACCGGCTCTTCCGGCACGGCGCTGCCCATCTCCTGAATATGTTTTGCATAGTTGCTGCCCACGCAGACCACTTTGCTGACGGGATAATCCAGTAATGCACCTTGCCAGTTATGATGTTGATACATGGTCGACCCCTAATCGGTTGATGAGTTGTTCCCGGAAGGACCCGGGCTTATTTCTTTCCGCTCAGCTCAAGGTGCTGTTTTAATAAATTCTCCGGTGGCGGCGGAAGCTGTAAATAATAGCCCTGCTCGATTAACGCCTTTTTGACTTTCTCAAGATCGGCGTTCACCAGCTTCTTACGGCCGTCCAGCGGCAGCAGCATCGCCAGCTGCGGTCGGCCAAAGCTTTTCATTAATTCTTCAGGCACGCGGGAAAAATCGTCTTTCTTTTCGACATAAAGGTAGGTCTGGTCGCAGCTGGTACTTCTGTAGATCACACAAAACATGTTTTTACTCTGAATTAATGGGTGGTTGCTTGCCTCAATATACTCCTGACTATAACATGCCTGATACTCTTCGGAATATCGCGGCGATGTGTTGCGGTTAATAGCAAATTGAGTAAGGCCAGGATGTCAAATACGCCCATCGAGCTTAAAGGCAGTAGCTTCACCTTATCAGTGGTTCATTTGCATGATGCAAAACCCGAGGTTATTCGTCAGGCGTTAGAAGACAAAATCGCGCAGGCTCCCGCTTTTCTTAAGCATGCTCCTGTTGTCGTCAATGTAAGCGACCTTGAGGGGCCGGTTAACTGGAAGCGACTCCAGCAGGCCGTCGCCTCCACGGGGTTGCGCATCGTGGGCATTAGCGGCTGCAAAGACGCAGAGTTAAAAGCCGAAATCGAACGTGCGGGTTTGCCCTTGTTAAACGAGGGCAAAGAAAAAGCCCCACGTGCAACGCCTGCAACCGTTCCCGCTCCCCCGCCTCCGGCGCAAAATGTAGCCCCAGTCACAAAAACGCGATTGATTGATCTGCCGGTTCGTTCCGGTCAGCGCATTTATGCGCCAAACTGTGATCTGATTGTTACAAGTCACGTCAGTGCGGGCGCAGAACTGATTGCAGATGGCAATATTCACGTTTACGGTATGATGCGTGGGCGTGCGCTTGCGGGCGCCAGCGGCGATCGAGAAGCACAAATTTTTTGTACTCACCTGACGGCAGAACTGGTGTCTATCGCAGGTGAATATTGGCTGAGCGATAAAATCCCAGCCGAATTTTATGGCAAAGCGGCCCGTCTGCAACTGGCAGATAACGCTTTGACCGTTCAACCGTTAAATTGATCCCTTTTAACAAGGAATTTCTATGGCACGCATTATTGTTGTGACTTCGGGTAAAGGAGGCGTTGGCAAGACCACCTCCAGCGCGGCCATCGCTACTGGTTTGGCCCAGAAGGGAAAGAAAACCGTCGTAATCGACTTCGATATCGGTCTGCGTAACCTGGACCTGATCATGGGTTGCGAGCGTCGCGTGGTGTATGACTTCGTGAACGTCATTCAGGGCGATGCCACCCTTAACCAGGCGCTGATTAAAGATAAGCGTACCGAGAACCTCTACATTCTTCCGGCGTCCCAGACCCGTGATAAAGACGCCCTGACCCGCGAAGGCGTGGAAAAGGTGCTCGACGATCTGAAAAAGATGGAGTTCGACTTCGTGGTCTGCGACTCCCCGGCCGGTATCGAAACCGGGGCTTTGATGGCGCTCTACTTCGCGGATGAAGCCATCATCACCACCAACCCGGAAGTCTCGTCAGTACGTGACTCCGACCGTATTCTCGGCATTCTGGCCTCGAAATCCCGTCGCGCGGAAAATGGCCAGGAGCCAATCAAAGAGCACCTGCTGCTGACCCGCTACAACCCTGGCCGGGTGAACAAAGGTGACATGCTAAGCATGGAAGACGTGCTGGAGATCCTGCGCATCAAACTGGTTGGCGTGATCCCGGAAGATCAGTCCGTGTTGCGCGCCTCTAACCAGGGCGAGCCCGTGATTCTGGATACACAGGCAGACGCAGGTAAAGCGTATGCGGATACCGTTGACCGTCTGCTGGGAGAAGAACGTCCTTTCCGCTTCATTGAAGAAGAGAAGAAAGGTTTCCTCAAACGCCTGTTCGGAGGATAAGTTATGGCATTACTGGACTTTTTTCTCTCGCGGAAAAAAAGCACCGCCAACATCGCAAAAGAACGTCTGCAAATCATTGTGGCGGAACGTCGTCGTAGCGACGCCGAACCGCACTACCTGCCGCAGTTGCGCAAAGACATTCTGGAAGTGATCTGCAAATACGTGCAGATTGACCCGGAAATGGTCACCGTTCAGCTGGAGCAAAAAGACGGGGATATTTCGATTCTGGAGCTGAACGTGACGCTTCCGGAAGCGGAAGAGTCGCGTTAATCTATTTGTGGTTTTGTAGGCCGGGTAAGCATCGCGACGCCCGGCAATTTCCCCGGTGGCGCTGCGCTTACCGGGGCTACAATTCTTTAGCGCGGATACCCTTCCAGCAGGGTATTCAGGCGTTCGGCCATCAGTTCCCCCCGCCATCCGGCGACCAGTTCCGGTAAACCATTTTGCGGTTTCAACTTCCAGTGCCAGTTCAGCAGCTGGTTAATCTGACGACGTGAAGCCAGCAGTTCGGCACTCAGTTTGCTTTCCCCCGCCACCGTCTGCACCAGCGCTTTGATGTCTTTGAACGCCTTGCGGTAGCCCGGCATATCCATCAGGTTAAGCAGCGGTTCTGGCAGTGCGTCCTCTGGCAGCTGCTGAGCTTTCTCTACCAGCGCGATCAGCGTTTTACCGTGGAAACGGATCTCACTTCCGGAAAGGCCAATGCTGTCCAGTTCACCAAGGCTACCCGGCATATAGCGCGCCACCGCCCACAGGTGTTCTTCACGCACCACGAAGTTAACCGCCAGATCGCGCTCACGCGCTTTACGCAGACGCCAGTCAGCCAGCAATTGCAGACAGGCCAGTTGACGGGTGCGCAGCTGCCAGGCGTTGGTGATGTCACGCCAGGCTTCTTTCGGATCAACCACTTCCTGGCGACGCTGCTGCGTCATGCGGCACTCGTCCAGTGCGGCAGACAGCCAACCGGACGCCTCAGCCTCTTTCATGAGCTGGCCGGCAATTGGAAGAAGATAAAAGACGTCTGCCGCGGCGTATTCAAGCTGACGCGCCGTCAGCGGACGCGCGAGCCAGTCGGTACGCGATTCGCTCTTATCCAGCGTCAGACCGGTGTACTCTTCCACCATCGCCGCAAAACCCCAGGAGAGCGGACGACCGCTGAACGCCGCGAGGATCTGGGTATCAATCAGCGGCTGCGGCATGATGCCAAAGGTGTTGAGAAATACTTCCAGATCTTCACTGCCCGCGTGCAGATATTTGGTCACGGCGGTATCCAGCAACAGCTCGCGCATTGGTGCCCAGTCGGTAATGCCGAGGGGGTCAATCAACGACACGTGTTTGCCGTCATACATCTGAATCAGACCCAGCTGCGGATAGTACGTTCGGGTGCGGACAAATTCCGTATCCAGGGCGATAGCGGGAAATTCACGCGTCACCTCGCACAGCGAAGCCAGCTCGTCGTTGGTAGTGATCATCTGGTAATTCAAATCGGACTCTCTTTTGTTTGCGCCCATAAAAAACGCCGGATTAACCGGCGTCTGGGCGATTAACGTGAAGCTCAGGCCTTATTGTCCACTTTGGCACGGGCTTCGTCACGTAATTCTCGTCGTAATATCTTCCCGACGTTGGATTTCGGCAGCTCATCCCGGAATTCCACCAGCTTCGGCACTTTATAGCCGGTCAGCTGACGGCGACAAAACGTTATCAGCGCATCCTCGGTCAGAGAAGGATCTTTCTTGACCACAAATATCTTCACCGCTTCACCGCTGCTGCCGGAAGGAACGCCCACCGCCGCCACTTCCAGCACGCCGCTGTGCTGCATCACCACGTCTTCGATTTCGTTCGGATAGACGTTGAACCCTGACACCAGGATCATATCTTTCTTGCGATCGACGATGCGCAGGAAGCCTTCGTCATCCATCACCGCGATGTCGCCCGTGTGCAGCCAGCCGTCTTTGATGATCTCATCCGTGGCATCCGGACGTTGCCAGTAGCCCAGCATCACCTGCGGCCCTCTGACGCACAGCTCTCCTGGCTCACCGTGAGGCACTTCGTTATCCTCATCATCCACCAGTTTTGCTTCCGTCGACGGGACCGGCAGACCGATACTGCCGCTGTGATAGTCGATATCATGCGGGTTAACGCTGACCAGCGGGGCGCACTCCGTCAGGCCATAGCCTTCCAGCAGATACTGCCCGGTGAGTTTCACCCAGCGCTCGGCAACCGCCTGCTGAACCGGCATCCCGCCACCCGCAGAGAGGTGCAGCGTGGAGAAATCGAGCTGCTGGAATTCTTTATTGTTAAGCAGCGCGTTAAACAGGGTGTTCACGCCGGTCATGGCGGTGAACGGGTATTTCGCCAGCTCTTTGACCAGCCCCGGAATGTCGCGCGGGTTGGTGATCAATACGTTTTGACCGCCAAGCTCAATAAACAGCAGGCAGTTCATGGTCAGCGCAAAAATGTGATACAGCGGAAGCGCGGTGATCACCAGCTCCTTGCCCGGATGCAGCAGCGGCCCGTAGGTGGCATTAACCTGCTCAAGGTTCGCCAGCATGTTACGGTGGGTCAGCATCGCCCCTTTGGCCACGCCGGTGGTACCGCCGGTGTATTGCAGGAAGGCCAGATCCTCGGACACGATCTCCGGCTTCACGTACTGCATCCGGTAGCCCGCATGCAGGGCGCGGCGGAAAGAGATGGCATCCGGCAGGTGGTATTTCGGCACCAGCCGCTTAACGTATTTAACGACAAAGTTGACCAGCGTACCTTTCGCGGTAGAGAGCTGGTCGCCCATGCGCGTCAGGATGACGTGTTTAACCTGGGTTCTTTCAACGACTTTTTCCAGCGTGTGGGCAAAGTTGGAGACAATCACAATCGCCGCCGCGCCGCTGTCATTCAACTGATGTTCCAGCTCGCGCGGGGTATAGAGCGGGTTAACGTTAACCACGATCATCCCTGCCCTGAGGATCCCGAACAGCGCCACCGGGTATTGCAGCAGGTTTGGCATCATCAGCGCGACGCGATCCCCTTTCTGCAAGCCCAACCCTTCCTGTAAATAGGCTGCAAACGCCCGGCTGCGCTCTTCCAGCTTACGGAAGGTCATCACTTCGCCCATATTCACAAATGCAGGCTGGTCAGCGTAACGCCGTACCGAGTGTTCAAATAATTCAATCAGGGATTGATAACGGTCAGGATTGATCTCCGCAGGGACATCCGCGGGATAACGGTTAAGCCAAACCTTTTTCAATGCATCACCTCTGAAATGAGTGTTCGTCGTCATCACAGCCCCGATAATAAACAGTTTGTTAACATTATATTAACTCAGCGTACCAGTTTATTAATTGTTCAGATTGCAGGTTGCGAAGCGCGTCACTCTTTTTTTTCGTTTTATCCGTAAAAAAACAGAGACAGCGGCTGAGCCGCTGTCTCTTTCCTAACAATAACAGTAAGTTACTCAGTTACGATTGTTTGAACCTGTGCAGGGCCTGGATTGTACCAACCCCAGCCACCGTAGCCGTAACGATACGGATGCGGTCCCCACATCCACGGATCGATTGGCTGTGGCGGCATCACCACCTGCTGGGCGATACGCCAGCGTTTGTAGCCGTTCACCTGCATGGTCATAAATTTGTATGGCGTATTGCCGATTTTCCCCGCCACCGAACCGGTAATCGGCCCGACGACGGTCACCAGCTGCCCGCGGAAATCTACCGGATCGAGGAAGCCGCTGACGTCAGCGTAGATCCGCCCGCGCGAGGCTTCACCCAGAACAGGCCGCGCGCCGTCGTCCAGCGGGACAGTGGCAATCTCCAGCCGGGTTTTACCCTGCTGGTTTATCACTTCAACCACCTTGCCGCCAAACCGCGCTTCCTGCCCGACATACAGCTCCGGGGCATTCATCACGCGTACCAGATCCTGCTGTGGCGTCGGGCTGGTGCCCTTGATCGCATCAGGAACGGTGACGCACCCGCTCAGTGCTATGGCAACCGCGCCTGCCATAAGAAAGCGTACAACTTTAGTCTGAACCGCCATGATGCGACTCCTTTTTCTCAGTTCCTGTTACTGAGATTCATTCGCGGCCAGGAAGTTTCTTCCACGCGACGGTGTTTCGTAAATAAACCGGTTCAGCATGTTCAACCGCCATGGTTTTTCCTGCGGCAAGCAGCTGACAGGCAATCGGCAGCATATCTTCTGCGGCGGGCAGGAGCATGTTACCGTCCACCAGCGTAAGGCCGGTGTCCTTCGCCATCTCAGGCCATGCCGGCCAGCCGGTTCCGACCGTCGCCCACTCACCGGAGAGCTGCTTCAGGCGCCCGGTGACGGCTTCAGGTTTAAGCACCGCTTCCGTCTCTTCGCCGTGCCAGACGCCGTTTTCGTCACGGGTGTACTCCGCCCAGTAGACTTCCCCCATGCGGGCATCAATCGCAGCCAGCACGCGGGTGGCCCCGGTCATCCGCCAGGCGCCCTGAGCCATGGTCGCAAGCGTTGAGACGCCGATCATCGGCAGGTCAGCGCCCAGCGCCAGCCCCTGCGCAATGCCAATCCCGATACGTACGCCCGTAAAGCTGCCCGGACCACGGCCGTAGGCCAGCGCGTCGAGGTCAGTCAGGGCGGTGTTGCCCTCGGTTAAAATGGTTTTTACCAGGGGCAGAATACGTTGGGTGTGTTCCCGTGGGCACTCTTCAAAATGAGCAAAAGTCGTACCGTCGTTCCACAGGGCAACGGAACAGGCCTCTGTCGCGGTATCAATAGCCAGAATTCGCATCAGTCGTCGCGCTCTCGCAATGGTCAGTCACAAAATGGCGCGCATCTTAACACACTCCGGGAAGAATTACTCCGCCGTCGGGTTCGCCAGGAAGCGGACCGCGCGTTTAATATCCCGCGTGCGCGGCGCGGGCGGCAGGCTGGCGAGGAAGGTGGCGCCGTAGGGACGCATCACCAGGCGGTTGTCGCAGATCACCAGCACCCCGCGGTCGGTGACGTCGCGGATCAGTCGCCCTACCCCCTGTTTAAGCGTGATGACCGCGTCCGGCAGCTGGACGTCGTCGAACGGATCGCCCCCGCGCAGACGGCAATCCTCCATGCGCGCTTTCAGGAGCGGATCGTCCGGCGATGTGAACGGCAGCTTATCGATAATCACCAGCGAGAGCGTATCGCCGCGCACGTCCACCCCTTCCCAGAAGCTGCTGGTCGCCACCAGCAGGGCATTACCGGCGCTGACAAACTGCTGGAGCAGCTGGCCTTTGCTGGTTTCCCCCTGCAACAGCACCGGTAGCGTCATGGTGGCGCGGAACTGCTCGGCCAGATCGCGCATCATGGCGTGTGAGGTGCAGAGCATAAAGCAGCGCCCGTTGTTGGCCTCAATCATCGGCTTCAGCATGGCCGCCAGATGGCGCGCCGCGCCCGGCTGGTTAGGCAGCGGCAGATTGCGCGGCACGCACAGCAGCGCCTGTTTCTCATAGTCGAACGGGCTCGGCAGAAGCAGGGATTCCGCCTGCTCAATGCCGAGGCGCTCGGTAAAGTGGTGCAGATCGTCATTGACCGACAGCGTGGCCGAGGTAAAGACCCAGGTGCCGGGCTTTTGCGCCATCACCTCTTTGAATTTATCAGCAACGGTCAGCGGCGTGAGCGCCAGGGTGAAGTGGCGCGAGGTACATTCGTACCAGTAGCTATAGCCCGGCTGGTTGATCTCTTTCAGCCGCTTCAGCCGCCCACGGTAGAGCGTGGCGCGCTCGAAAGCGGCGTCCAGCAGCGCTGAACGTCCGAGGGACAGCTTCGCCACGTCGTAACAGAGTTCAAGGGCATCATCGAGCAGCAGCAGCGCGCGCTGGATATTTTTGTCTGCGAGCAGTTCGCGCAGGTTGCCGCGATAGCCCGGCTCGCCAAGCTGTAAGCGGAAATCCTGTGCGCATTGCGCCAGGCGGTCCGCGCACTTCTGCAACTGCTGGGTATCTTTGAGTTCGGTGCGATAGGCAATGGTAATATCTTTCGCCAGATCCTGAAGCTGACGGCTGGAGAGCGACTGACCAAAATACTGGCTGGCGATGTCCGGTAGCTGATGGGCTTCATCGAAGATCATCACCTCCGCCTCCGGGATCAGCTCGCCGAAACCACTGTCCTTGACCACCATATCCGCAAGAAACAGGTGATGGTTCACCACCACCACGTCGGCGTCCATCGCGGTTTTACGCGCTTTCACCACAAAACAGTCCTTATACAGCGGGCAGTCGCTGCCGAGGCAGTTGTCATTGGTGCTGGTCACCAGCGGCCAGGCCGGGGAGTCTTCCGGCACGCTCGCGCAGGTGCTGATGTCCCCCTCCTCCGTCTGGTTGGCCCAGGCGCGCAGGACGATCACATCGCTCAGGGTTTGTACCGGCAGGTCACCGCCCGCCAGCGCCTGCTGTTCAAGACGCTCCAGACACAGGTAGTTAGAACGCCCTTTCAGCAAGGCCAGACGCCCTTTGTATTTCAGCGCTTTCGCCACCGTGGGTAAATCGCGGCTGTAGAGCTGATCCTGGAGCGCTTTTGATCCCGTAGAGATGATCACCTTTTTTTTCGCCCGCAGCGCAGGAGCGAGGTAAGCATACGTTTTCCCCGTACCGGTGCCGGCCTCCACGACCAGCGGCTGCGCCTTGTCGATGGCGTGCGCGACGGCATGCGCCATCTGACGTTGGGGTTCGCGCGGTTTAAAGCCGGGAATAGCCTGTGCTAACTGACCTTCTGGGGAAAAATCGTCTGCCACGGTGTTCTCTCACTGTATTTTTGCACAGGGATTATGTCAGCCCCTTCTCTCCGGTGCCACCCCAAATAGTGACGACGGCGGAACATTATGGCAGTCTTGCCGCCTGACGACGAAAGATAACGAGGATACGTTTATGACAATTACGCGCATTGATGCCGAAGCCCGCTGGTCTGACGTGGTGATCCACAACCAGACGCTGTACTACACCGGCGTCCCTGCCAATCTGGACGCCGACGCCTTCGAACAGACCGCCAACACCCTGGCGCAGATCGACGCCGTACTGGAAAAACAGGGCAGCGACAAATCCCGCATTCTGGATGCGACGATTTTTCTGGCGAATAAAGACGATTTCGCGGCGATGAATAAAGCCTGGGATGCGTGGGGCGTGGCGGGTCACGCGCCTGTACGCTGCACCGTACAGGCCACGCTGATGAAACCGGAATATAAGGTTGAGATCAAGATTATCGCGGCAGTGTAAGCCGGTTATTCTTCATCTTCATCCTCAAAGCGCGCCACGATCCGCTCGCCGGTATGGGTGGCGCGAAGTTCTTCCGCGACCTGGGAAATTGCCTGTCCGCTGCTCATCCCCTGGGACATCAGCTCCTGAATACGTTCAACGGCTTTCTGCTGTTGGTCATGGCTGAGAGAAGGTAAACCTGCAAACATCGTTAACTCCTGCTAAATTATTCGCGCTAATTATTTCACGCTGCCCGGTAGTATGCCATACATGAACATGCGCTTCCCCACTGTTATGACCTTGCCCTGGCGTGCAGACGCCGCCGAGTTCTGGTTTGCCCGTCTGAGCCACCTGCCTTTTGCGATGCTCCTGCACTCCGGGCATGCGGATCATCCCTACAGCCGCTTTGATATTCTGGTGGCCGACCCGGTTAAAACGCTGACGACCGATGCGCTGTCGCCAACTGACGATCCGCTGATGCGGCTCCAGAACGAGATCCATGCTCTGGGCTTTTCTGCCACACCGGATCCGGATCTGCCTTTCCAGGGGGGCGCGCTGGGCCTGTTTGGTTACGATCTGGGTCGCCGTTTCGAAAAGCTGCCCGAGCATGCGCAGGCGGATATTTCCCTGCCGGATATGGCGGTGGGGCTCTATGACTGGGCGCTGATCGTGGATCACCGTAAGCAGACAGTTTCTCTGCTAAGCCACCGGGACGTGCAGGCGCGTCTGGCCTGGCTTGAGGCGCAACGGCCCGCCGCCCCGGAACGCTTTATGCTAACCTCCGGCTGGCGCTCGAACATGAGCGCGGAGGAATACGCGGAAAAATTCTCCCGCGTGCAGGCGTATCTTCACAGCGGCGACTGTTATCAGGTCAACCTCGCCCAGCGTTTCCAGGCGGCATACGAGGGAGACGAATGGCAGGCGTTTACCCGCCTCAATGCCAGCAATAAGGCCCCGTTCAGCGCATTTTTACGCCTTGAACACGGCGCCATCCTCAGCCTTTCACCTGAGCGTTTTATTCACCTGGCTGACGGTATGATTCAGACCCGCCCGATAAAGGGCACCCTGCCGCGCCTTGCCGATGCCGACGCCGACCGTCAGCAGGCGGAGACGCTGGCGGCCTCGCCGAAAGATCGCGCTGAAAACCTGATGATTGTCGATCTGATGCGCAATGATATTGGCCGCGTCGCCGAGCCGGGCAGCGTGCGCGTGCCGGAGCTGTTCGTCGTGGAACCATTCCCGGCGGTGCATCATCTGGTCAGCACCATCACCGCACGTCTGCCGGCCTCGCGAACCGCCTGCGATCTGCTCCGCGCCGCGTTTCCGGGCGGCTCCATTACCGGCGCGCCGAAGGTCCGGGCGATGGAGATCATCGACGAACTGGAACCGCATCGCCGCAACGCCTGGTGCGGCAGCATCGGCTATGTGAGTCTGTGCGGCACCATGGATACCAGCATCACTATTCGCACCCTGACGGCCTGCGACGGTAACCTGTACTGTTCCGCAGGCGGTGGCATTGTGGCCGACAGCCAGGCGGAGGCGGAATATCAGGAAACCTTTGATAAAGTGAATCGTATCCTGAAACAACTGGAGAACTCACGGTGAAGAAAGACAACCTGACGCTGGATGATTTTCTGTCGCGCTTTCAGCTTCTGCGGCCCCAGGTTAACCGTGCCACGCTGAATCAACGTCAGGCGGCGGTGCTGATACCGGTCGTGCGTCGTGAGCAGCCGGGTCTGTTGCTTACCCAGCGCTCACCGCATATGCGAAAACACGCCGGTCAGGTTGCGTTCCCGGGCGGCGCGGTGGACAGCACCGATGCATCCCTGATTGCCGCCGCGCTGCGCGAAGCGCATGAGGAAGTGGCGATCCCCCCGGAGACGGTCGAGGTGATCGGCGTGCTGCCGCCAGTGGACAGCGTAACCGGTTTTCAGGTCACGCCGGTCGTTGGCATTATTCCGCCCGACCTTAAGTATCACGCCAGCGTCGATGAAGTTTCAGCGGTGTTCGAAATGCCGCTGGAAGAGGCCCTTCGTCTGGGCCGCTATCACCCGCTGGATATTCACCGCCGCGGACACGATCATCGGGTCTGGCTGTCGTGGTATCAGCATTATTTTGTCTGGGGCATGACGGCAGGCATCATTCGTGAGCTGGCCCTGCAAATCGGCCTGAAGCCTTGACTATACTTTACATTCCACCCTTTTCTGGCAGGTTTGCGATCGGCGTCGCGCTATTAGCAAAACCATCGTTAACCATTAGTTTAATTCATGTGAATAGTTAAGCCGAGGTTGGTGTTCCCTCTTACACTATGCGCAGTTATAACATCGTTACTGGAACCCCAGTAACCCTGTCAGGAGTGTGAAAGTGATTAGTATATTCGACATGTTCAAAGTGGGGATTGGTCCATCTTCTTCCCACACTGTAGGGCCGATGAAGGCCGGTAAACAGTTCGTCGATGATCTGGTCGAAAAAGGATTACTGGAAAGCGTTACCCGTGTCGCCGTAGACGTTTACGGTTCACTGTCATTAACGGGTAAAGGCCACCACACCGATATCGCCATTATTATGGGTCTGGCGGGCAATATGCCGGACACAGTTGATATTGATGCCATTCCGGCATTTATCCGCGACGTGGAAACGCGCGGTCGCCTGCTGCTGGCTAACGGCCAGCACGAAGTGGACTTCCCGCAGGATGACGGGATGCGTTTTCGTAGCGACAACCTGCCGCTGCATGAAAACGGCATGACCATCCACGCCTGGAGTGGCGAAAAAGAGATCTACAGCAAAACTTACTACTCCATCGGCGGCGGCTTTATCGTTGACGAAGAACACTTTGGTAAAGAGAGCGCGGGCGACGTCAATGTGCCCTATCCGTTTAAATCGGCCACCGAGATGCTGGGCTACTGCAAAGAGACCGGTCTGTCCCTGTCCGGCATGGTGATGCAGAACGAACTGGCGCTGCACAGCAAGAAAGAGATCGAAGACTATTTTGCTAACGTGTGGCAAACCATGCGCGCCTGTATTGACCGCGGGATGAACACCGAGGGTGTTCTGCCTGGGCCACTGCGCGTGCCGCGTCGTGCCTCTGCTCTGCGCCGCATGCTGGTCACTACCGACAAGTTCTCCAATGACCCAATGAACGTGGTCGACTGGGTGAACATGTTTGCCCTCGCGGTTAACGAAGAGAACGCAGCGGGTGGTCGCGTCGTGACGGCGCCAACCAACGGCGCGTGCGGTATCGTTCCGGCGGTGCTGGCCTATTACGATCACTTTATTGAGCCCGTGACGCCGGACATCTATATCCGCTATTTCCTCGCGGCAGGTGCTATCGGCGCGCTGTACAAAATGAATGCGTCCATCTCTGGTGCCGAAGTAGGCTGTCAGGGTGAAGTGGGCGTGGCCTGCTCTATGGCAGCAGCGGGTCTGGCGGAACTGCTGGGCGCCAGCCCTGAGCAGGTGTGCGTGGCGGCGGAAATCGGTATGGAGCACAACCTCGGTCTGACCTGTGACCCGGTTGCCGGCCAGGTGCAGGTGCCGTGCATTGAGCGTAACGCCATCGCCTCCGTCAAAGCGATCAACGCCTCACGTATGGCGATGCGCCGTACCAGCGAGCCACGCGTGTCGCTGGATAAGGTTATTGAAACAATGTACGAAACCGGCAAGGACATGAACGCGAAGTACCGTGAGACCTCGCGCGGCGGTCTGGCCATTAAGGTGCAGTGCGACTAAGCCTTCCTTTCGCCCATCTGCAACGGATGGGCGAATTTTCCCCTCTCGTCTCGTCGCTTCACGTATTCCCCACTACACTGTCACTGTTGCGTCTGGCTTTTCCGGCCGGTGCTTAACAGGCGACCGTTCATGCAAACTGCACAAACGATCATTAAAGACTATCGCCGAAAACGCGTTATCGTCTGTGTCACGGTTGCGCTCGTTACGCTCGTCCTGACGCTGGGTATTCGCTTTATTTCACAGCGCAACATAAATCAGGATCGGATCCACGACTTTACCCACCACACCGTGCGTGCGCTTGATAAGGTGCTTCTTTCGTTAGAGGCCCAGCGGGAAACGCTACTTTCACTGGTTGGCATACCCTGTTCCGAAGCAAATCTGATCCTGCGAAAACAGGCGGCGCTCCTCCAGACCGTACGCTCCATCGCCCTCATTCAAGACGGAATACTGTATTGCTCAAGCGTCTTTGGCAGCCGTAATGTGCCCGTCAGTGAGTTTGTGCCGGAGCTGCCGGTCAGTGAATCCAGGCTGTTGCTGCTGACCGATCGGTGGCTGGTAAAAGGCAGCCCGGTACTGATTCAGTGGTCTCCCCTCGCGAGCGACGGCAACGACGGGGTGATGGAGGTGGTGAATATCGATCTCATCACTAAAATGATTCTCGAGCCGCAGCGGCCGCAGATCACCGACGTTGTCCTGAGAGTAGGAGATAACTTCCTCCGCGACGGGCAACAGGTGACGACTACGCCGACCTTCGATGAAAACGCCTCCCTGCTGGAACAATCGTCACAGCATTACCCTTTCAGCGTCACGGTGAGCGGCCCCGGGCCTGGCGAAATGGCGTTAAAAAATCTGCCCACCCAGCTGCCGCTGGCGTTAATGCTCAGCTTACTGATGGGCTATATCGCCTGGCTCGCCACCGCGCGGCGCATCAGTTTCACCTGGGAAATCAATATGGGAATTGCGGCCCGGGAGTTTGAGCTCTTCTGCCAGCCGCTGGTGAATGCTCGCACCCGGGAATGCGTCGGCGTCGAGATCCTCCTGCGCTGGAACAACCCGCGTCAGGGATGGATTTCGCCCGATGTCTTTATCCCTCTGGCCGAAGAACATAACCTGATTGTTCCGCTTACCCGCTACGTCATCAGCGAAACGGTGCGGCAGATAGGCTATTTCCCGGCTTCGCGCGATTTCCATATCGGCATTAACGTGGCCGCCAGCCATTTTCGCCGCGCTGCGCTGATCCAGGATCTCAACCGCATCTGGTTTAACGCCAGCCCTGTACAACAGTTGATCGTGGAGTTAACCGAACGCGATGCGTTGCTGGATGTGGATTACCGCATAGTGCGGGAGCTGCACCGCAAAGGGGTGAAACTTGCGATTGATGATTTTGGTACCGGCAACAGCTCACTTTCATGGCTAGAAAAACTGCATCCGGATGTGCTGAAAATTGATAAATCCTTCACCACCGCGATCGGCACCGACGCCGTGAACTCAACGGTAACGGATATTATTATTGCGCTGGGTCAGCGGCTGAATATTGAACTGGTTGCGGAAGGGGTGGAAACCGAGGAGCAGTCACGCTACCTGCGCCGTCACAGCGTACATATTTTGCAGGGGTACTTGTATGCGCGGCCAATGCCGCTGCGCGAGTTTCCGAAATGGCTGGCGGAAAGTCACTCTCCGCCAGCCCGTCACAACGGACACATCGTGCCCTTACTGCCGTTACGCTAGATAGCGTTACTCTTCTTCGTCGTGTGCAGAGTGCTCTTTAACAATACGCACCATATCAACGCGATAGTCGTTGGCTTCGACGATGGTAATTTGCAGCGGCGGCAGCTCCAGCACATCACCAATACGCGGGATCTGCCCGTTAACGGCAATCACCAGCCCCGCGACGGTGGCAATGTCTTCATCATCATTGACCACGTTTTCGACGCCCAGCGTGTGCGAGAGCGCGTGCAGGTCGGTGGTGCCTTTCACCAGCCAGCCGTCACCGTCGGCAACGATTTCCGGGGTTTCATCCGCATCAGGGAATTCACCGGCAATGGCTTCCAGCACGTCCAGCGGCGTCACCAGGCCCTGTACCACACCAAATTCATTGGTGACGATAACAAAGCTCCCGCGGGCACGACGCAATACGCCCAGCAGGTTGATCGGATCCAGCGTCTCCGGTACTACGATGGCGGGCGACGCGGCCGCTACGGCCTCGACGTTAACGCCCTCTTCCAGCGCCACCAGCATCTCTTTCGCGCGTACGACACCGATAATCTCATCCAGCTCACCCCGGCAGACCGGGAACAGGCTGTGTGGCGAGGAGAGCAGCTGCTGACGAATTTCGTCGACGCTCAGGTTGGCGTCCACCCAGCTGATCTCACCGCGCGGCGTCATAATGCCGCGCAGGGAGCGGGAAGCCAGCGAAAGCACGCCGTTGATCATGTAGCGTTCTTCTTCCACAAACGCGCCTTCCGGCACCGGAACCGGGTTACGGTTCTCGTTATCAGCCTGCACGTTGACCTGACGACGTCCGCCCATCAGTCGCAGAATCGCATCTGCGGTACGGGCTCGCAGCGGCTGATTCGACTGCTGCTTAATAAAGTTACGGCGCGCAATCTGGTTAAACAGCTCGATCAGAATCGAGAAGCCAATCGCGGCGTACAGGTAGCCTTTCGGAATATGGAAGCCAAACCCTTCTGCCACCAGGCTCAGACCAATCATCAGCAGGAAGCTCAGACACAGCACAACGACCGTCGGATGCTGGTTGACGAAACGCGTCAGCGGTTTTGACGCCAGCAGCATTACCGCCATCGCAATCACCACCGCCGCCATCATCACCGGCAGATGGTTCACCATGCCGACTGCCGTAATCACCGCATCCAGAGAGAAGACCGCATCAAGCACCACAATCTGGAGAACAACCACCCAGAAGCTGGCGTAACCCTTACCGTGGCCATCATCGTGCTGCCGGTTCTCCAGCCGTTCATGCAGCTCTGTTGTGGCTTTGAACAGCAGGAACAGTCCCCCCACCAGCATGATTAAATCGCGGCCGGAGAAGGTGAAATCCATGACGGTGAACAGCGGCTTCGTCAGGGTAACCATCCACGAGATCACAGACAGCAAGCCCAGACGCATGATCAGCGCCAGCGAGAGGCCGATCAGACGGGCTTTATCACGCTGTTTCGGCGGGAGCTTATCCGCGAGGATGGCGATAAACACCAGGTTATCAATACCGAGAACGATCTCCAGCACGACCAGCGTAAGCAAGCCTACCCAGATTGACGGGTCCATTAAGAATTCCATGACACGCTCCTGCTAAAGGAATGACAAAACGGTGCCCCGCTAATTTCGGGCATTTCAAAGGGAATGAGAGTCGATGCGTGGCGAAGATCGCCGATGAATAAGGCGCGGAATGGCCTGGAAGATGACTGACGTCGGTGACGGTCCATATAGTGGGCTGTAGCCCTATACTCCTGAATAATTAAACGGACGCTAAACATATCAGAGACAATTGGTTTTTAGCAAAGATTTACGTTCCTTTGCAAACTTCTGTAACACACGCGGATTAACTTAAAGAAAAATCTGTAAGGCGTAGCTAAATTACGGATCTTCATCACATAAATTATTTTTTCACTATCTAAAATAATTCGCGGAAGTCTTAGTTTTTTGAACTCTAACCCTTATCTGAATCGATTCGGTTCGCCAATACGATTCTCAGTACGCCTGCCTGGCAGACGTATACATGATAATAAAAGGAGGTAGCAAGTGACCATTGCTATTGTCATAGGCACACATGGTTGGGCTGCGGAGCAGTTACTCAAAACGGCAGAAATGCTGTTGGGCGAGCAGGAAAACGTCGGCTGGATCGATTTCGTTCCCGGTGAAAATGCCGAGACGCTGATTGAAAAATACACTGCTCAGCTTGAGAAGCTGGATACCAGCAAAGGCGTGCTGTTTCTCGTGGATACATGGGGCGGCAGCCCGTTCAACGCTGCCAGCCGCATTGTCGTCGATAAAGAGCATTATGAAGTCGTCGCCGGGGTGAATATCCCGATGTTGGTGGAAACCTTCATGGCGCGTGACGACAACCCAGGTTTTGATGAACTGGTGGCACTGGCGGTGGAAACCGGTCGCGAAGGCGTGAAGGCGCTGAAAGCGCAGCCGGTTGAAAAACCGGCCCCTGCCCCTGCTGCACCAAGGGCGGCAGCACCGGCGAAGCCAATGGGTCCGAACGATTACATGGTTATCGGCCTTGCGCGTATTGATGACCGTCTGATCCACGGCCAGGTGGCAACACGCTGGACCAAAGAGACCAACGTACAACGCATCATCGTGGTCAGTGACGAAGTGGCCGCCGACACTGTCCGTAAAACCCTTCTTACCCAGGTTGCACCGCCGGGCGTCACCGCGCACGTCGTGGATGTCGCCAAAATGATCCGCGTTTACAACAACCCGAAATATGCGGGTGAGCGCGTGATGCTTCTCTTCACCAACCCGACAGACGTCGAACGCATTGTTGAAGGCGGCGTGAAAATCACCTCCGTTAACATTGGCGGTATGGCATTCCGTCAGGGCAAAACGCAGGTCAACAACGCGATTTCAGTGGATGCGAAAGATATCGAGGCCTTCAACAAACTGAATGCACGCGGTATCGAACTGGAAGCCCGTAAGGTTTCCACGGACCAGAAACTGAAAATGATGGATTTGATCGGCAAAGTGGGGAAATAAGCCCGGGCCGGTTTTTCATATAGAGCTTATGTAATAGGAGAAGTGCAATGGAGATTACTACTCTTCAGATTGTGCTGGTGTTCATCGTCGCATGTATTGCGGGTATGGAGTCCGTACTTGATGAATTTCAGTTCCACCGCCCTCTGGTGGCCTGTACGTTGATTGGCGCCGTTCTCGGTGACATGAAAACCGGTATCATCATCGGTGGTACTTTGGAAATGATCGCCCTCGGCTGGATGAACATCGGTGCGGCAGTTGCGCCAGATGCCGCGCTGGCGTCCATTATTTCAACCGTTCTGGTTATCGCTGGTCATCAGAGTATTGGTGCCGGTATCGCGCTGGCCATCCCGCTGGCCGCAGCGGGTCAGGTGCTGACCATTATCGTCCGTACTATTACCGTTGCCTTCCAGCACGCGGCGGATAAGGCGGCCGAAAACGGCAACCTCACCGCGCTCTCCTGGATCCACGTTTCTTCCCTGTTCCTGCAAGCGATGCGTATCGCAATCCCTGCGGTTATCGTGGCGATTTCTGTCGGTACCAGCGAAGTTCAGGGCATGCTGAATGCGATCCCTGAAGTGGTTACCAGCGGTCTGAATATCGCCGGGGGTATGATCGTGGTGGTCGGTTATGCGATGGTCATCAACATGATGCGCGCGGGCTACCTGATGCCATTCTTCTACCTCGGCTTCGTTACCGCTGCGTTCACCAACTTCAACCTGGTTGCGCTGGGTGTGATTGGTGCGGTGATGGCGATTCTTTATATCCAGCTCAGCCCGAAATACAACCGTGTCGCGGGTGCCCCTGCGCAGGCTGCTGGTAACAACGATCTCGATAACGAACTGGACTAACAGGTGAGCGAAATGGTTGATATGACAAAAACTACCACTGAGAAAAAACTCACTCCGGGTGATATTCGTGGCGTGTTCATCCGTTCTAACCTGTTTCAGGGTTCATGGAACTTCGAACGTATGCAGGCGCTCGGCTTCTGCTTCTCCATGGTGCCGGCCATCAAACGCCTGTATCCGGAAAACAACGAAGCACGCCGTCAGGCAATTAAGCGTCACCTGGAATTCTTCAACACCCATCCTTATGTTGCGGCGCCTGTTCTGGGCGTGACGCTGGCAATGGAAGAGCAGCGTGCGAACGGGGCTGAAATCGACGATGGTGCCATCAACGGTATCAAAGTTGGTCTGATGGGGCCGCTGGCAGGCGTGGGCGACCCGATCTTCTGGGGTACCGTGCGTCCGGTCTTTGCGGCGCTGGGCGCCGGGATCGCCATGAGCGGCAGCCTGCTCGGTCCTCTGCTGTTCTTCATCCTGTTCAACGCGGTGCGTCTGCTGACCCGTTACTACGGCGTGGCGTACGGTTATCGTAAAGGGGTGGATATCGTTAAGGATATGGGCGGCGGCTTCCTGCAAAAACTGACTGAGGGGGCGTCAATCCTCGGCCTGTTTGTAATGGGGGCGCTGGTTAACAAGTGGACGCACGTGAACATCCCGCTGGTGGTATCGACGATCACTGGTCAGGATGGTCAGACGCGCGTTACCACCGTGCAGACGATTCTGGACCAGCTGATGCCGGGCCTGGTACCGCTGCTGCTAACCTTCGCCTGTATGTGGCTGCTGCGTAAGAAAGTGAACCCGCTGTGGATCATCGTTGGCTTCTTCGTCATCGGTATCGCGGGCTACGCCGTCGGCCTGCTGGGTCTGTAATAAAATGCGTTACCGACCGGGGGCTTGCCCCCGGTCTTTTTATCTGGAGGATGAATGACTGTCACGGACACCGTACTGGTTTTATTTATTGTTGCCCTTCTGGCTTACGCGATCTATGACGAGTTCATTATGCCTCGCCGCCACGGCGAGACGCTGCTGACCCTTCCCCTCTTACGCCGTGGACGCATTGATGCGTTTATCTTCGCCGGTCTGGTAGTCATCCTGATTTACAATAATGTGACCAGCCACGGCGCAATATTAACCACATGGTTATTATGTGCGCTGGCATTAATGGCGATTTACCTGTTCTGGATCCGCTCGCCAAAACTCATTTTTAAAAAACACGGATTCTTCTTCGCTAATGTCTGGATAGAATATAACCGTATTAAAGAGATGAATTTATCCGAAGACGGGGTTCTGGTGATGCAATTAGAACAACGCCGCCTGCTCATCCGGGTCAAAAATATTGATGACCTGGAAAAGATATACAAATTATTCGTTAAAACTCAATGAGTTAATATTATAGCATCGGCTATATATTGCATTATTCTTAAACCAGTAATATAGCCGGTGCTATATCTCCTCTGTTAATTGCCTTATATTTGTTAACGATATTTTCACGCATAAATCTAAATGAAAATCGTTATCAACATAGTGGCTATATAAAGCCATCTTCGTTGTTGTTTTATATTCTCAAAATATGTTAAGGTTGCGCCCGTCGTTGGGGAGTAGCCGATTTCCTGCCTGCGGGAAATGTACGTGTCAACATACTCGTTGAAAAACGTGGCGCGTACGGATCGTTTTCAGCACACTTACTGTGCCAAAAGCGATCAGGCGAGACCATAGATACATCAACTGCTGTTTACTGGGGGCAGTGATGTGTCATATGGATATCCCCGGTCTGGACGCTCTTATGAATATCTCCGCTACGATCCTTCTGGCTTTTGGCATGTCCATGGACGCATTTGCCGCCTCTATTGGTAAAGGTGCCACCCTCCATAAACCTAAATTTTCCGACGCCCTGCGTACCGGTCTCATCTTTGGTGCTATCGAAACGCTGACGCCGCTTATCGGCTGGGGTCTGGGGATGCTCGCCAGCCAGTTCGTGCTGGAGTGGAATCACTGGATTGCTTTCGTGCTGCTGGTGTTCCTCGGCGGACGCATGGTGATTGAAGGCTTTCGTGGTAACGGCGATGAAGATGATGCGCCGCTGCAACGCCACGGCTTCTGGCTTCTGGTGACAACCGCCATCGCAACCAGCCTGGATGCAATGGCCGTGGGTGTCGGTCTGGCGTTTTTGCAGGTCAATATTATCGCCACCGCGCTGGCGATTGGCTGCGCCACGCTGATCATGTCAACGTTGGGGATGATGGTGGGTCGGTTCATTGGCCCGCTGTTAGGCAAACGAGCCGAAATTCTGGGCGGTATCGTGTTGATCGGGATTGGTGCCCAAATCCTTTGGGCACACTTCGCGGGTTAACCTTCGCGCTGCCAGCAATGGATGCTGAAATCCGTCTGGCAGCGAAATTCTGTCTGCGCTGCCAGCGTTTCCCACACCTCTGGTTTTGCCCGCCATGCAAACGGCGTCATTTGCAGTAACGCCACCGCTTCACTTCCCTGCAACGTCATTTCATACGCTACCGACTGCGCCTGCTTTAACGCAAAGCCCGCCAGCTGTTCAGAGTGCGGCGCATGCAGGTGAACTTCATCATAGATCAGCCCTTTTAACTCCAGCAGATGACGCGGCCCTGGCGTGACGGTGATAACCCAGCCGCCGGGCTTAACGACGCGCGCCAGCTCCTCTGCCTTGCACGGCGCATAGATACGCACCACGGCGTCCATACTCGCTTCTTCAAACGGCAGGCGGTGGCTGGAGGCCACGCAGAACGTTACCGCTGAGTAGCGTTTGGCTGCCGCACGGATAGCCACTTTCGACACGTCCAGCCCGTAAGTTTCGGCACCCTTCTCAGCCGCCACGTCAGCAAACGTGGCGGTGTAGTAACCTTCGCCGCAGCCGATATCCAGCATGGCGGATGCGCCTTCTGTCAGATATTGACGGAGTAAGGCGACAACGGCATCCCTGAGCGGTTGATAGTGCCCGGCATCGAGAAACGCCCGGCGCGCCTGCATCATCTCCGCGCTGTCACCCGGGTCCCGGGAGCGCTTGTGTTGTACCGGCAGAAGATTTACATAGCCCTCTTTCGCCCGGTCAAACTGATGTCCCTGTGGACAGATAAACGTTTTCTCCGCGCGCGTCAGCGGCGCGTGGCAAAGGGGACAACTGAAAGACATGACAGCTCCAAGCGTAAACCAAAAGGCGAAGTGTACCGCTATTCGCCAGGGTTATAAACGGCTGGGTGACGCATCACGATCAGATGGTCAGAATCTGCCGGCAGCCCGTCTGGCTTCACGTTTTCCAGGCGCAGGACGTTACCCATAATTTCGCTGAACACGGGCGCAGAAACGGCCCCGCCATAGTAGGCACCGTTTTGCGGATCGTTGATCACCACCACCAGCGCGAAACGGGGATCGCTGGCAGGCGCAACGCCTGCGGTATAGGCGACGTATTTATCCACATACTTACCATGTTCATCGATTTTTTTGGCCGTCCCGGTTTTTATCGCCACGCGATAGTTACGCACCGCCGCTTTGACCCCGCCACCGCCGGGTAACGCAACGCTCTCCATCATATGTTCCACCTCGTGAACAATTTCCTCGGGCATCACCCGCTTGCCAATCACCGGCGGGTCAATACGGGTGATGGACAGAGGCCGTTCAATGCCGTAGCTGCCGATGGTGGCATACACATGCGCCAGCTGGAGGGGGGTTACCATTAGGCCATACCCAAAGGCAAAGGTCGCCCGATCTAACTGACTCCAGAATTTTCGCTGCGGCAGTAAACCTGCGCTTTCTCCCGTTAAACCAAGCCCGGTACTCTCGCCAAAACCAAAGTTTTTATAGGTATCCAGTAACCGTTGCACGGGCATCGCCAGCGAAAGACGGGATACGCCTGTGTCGCTGGATTTTTGCAAAATCCCGGTCATCGTCAGCTCGGGGTAGTAGCCCACATCACGAATACGATGACCATCAATGGTGTAGGGATGCGTGTCTATCACGCTGTCAGGCTGTACCAGCCCCTGCTGTAGCGCCGTCATCAGCACCAGAGGCTTAACGGTCGAGCCAGGTTCAAAGGTGTCGCTGATCGCGCGATTGCGAAAATCATCCAGCGTTGCCCCTTCCCGGTTGTTGGGATTGAAGTCGGGGAAGCTCGCCATCGCCAGAATTTCGCCCGTCCGGATATTAATCAGCACCGACGCGCCTGACTCAGCTTTGTTCCACGCCACGGCATTATCCAGCGCGTCTTCGGTGATAGTTTGCAGGCGTTCATCGATACTAAGCTGAATATTATGTGCAGGTACGGGAGCCACCTCCGTAAGGTTCTCCACCACATGTCCGTAGCGATCTTTCCTGACCAGCCGCACGCCTGCCTTCCCGGTAAGCTGCGTGTTAAAGCTTTTCTCGACGCCCTCAATGCCCTGACCATCAATATTGGTGAAGCCAATCAGGTTCGCCGCCACGTGCCCGGCAGGATAAAAGCGGCGGGACTCATCGCGAAGGTTGATGCCGGGGAGACGCAGCTTATCGATCCACTTTGCCTGGGCGGGATCAACCTGACGGGCAAGGTAAATAAATCGCCCGTGCGGGTTACTGTTAATTCGCGATGCGAGCGTGCTCAGAGAAAGGTGTAAGGCATTTGCCAGGGCCTGCCAGCGCGAGTCAAAACCGATCCCCCCTTTTTCCAGCACTGTTTTGGGATCGGCCCAGACGGCCTGGACGGGTACGCTCACCGCAAGGGGTCGCCCTTCACGGTCAACAATCATCCCACGCGGGGCGTCTATCGCCACTTCGCGCAGGGAGCGCATATCCTCCTGCTTCACCAGATTATCCGGTTTGATAATTTGTAGCCACGCTACGCGGCCCAGCAGAAACGCAAGGCTACAAAAGATGGCAAGACACAGAAGTGCAAAACGTGCCGGAGTAAAATTTCCGGTGGTGGTTATTGTCTTTTTTTTCACCTTAACCCCAGGGCTGTTAATCAACGCCCTGATTTAACGAGAAAAGCGGATAATAAGGCGGGAAAACAATGCTAATAATCTCGCGGGTTTGCAACAAGATAATAACAGAGGAGGATTACGTAATATTTTGAAAAATAAGCGAATAAAAAAGCCCCGCATCGGCGAGGCTTATGTCTGAGATCGAAGCGCTGAGCGCTTCAGTCAGCAGTGATTCGATCAGATAGCAGTTACGTTAACCGCAGCTGGGCCTTTCTGGCCATCCTGAATTTCGAACTCAACGTTCTGGCCTTCAGCCAGAGTTTTGAAGCCGTTACCCTGGATTGCAGAGAAGTGTACGAACACGTCTTTGCTGCCGTCAGCAGGAGTAATGAAACCAAAACCTTTAGACTCGTTGAACCACTTAACTTGACCTTTAATCTTTGCCATTTGCAAAATTCCTTAGAGTGTTTTCTTAGCCCGCGGGCTTTGACATAGATAAAACTGAGACATTACTGCTTGAGGCACTAATATAAGGTTCGGCAGAGAAGCGGTATTCAACGACAACGTGTTTACTCAGGACTTCTTTACTGAAAATGCCACACATAAACAGAACTGTACCTCGTTTGACCCAAAACGTGTTATCACACACAACGTTTAATATGGCAAGCCATTTTTAAACGTGTCTCGATCCGCCGCACAAATTCAGACGTTACTCCATAACAATCTGCACAGTTATGCGAATTGTCAAATGAAGCGCCACCTGACCTCACTGCCCGCAGGGTGCGTTGCCGCGCCCTGTAATCAAAGACTTTTTAAACATAGCTCAATCATTTCAAAGCGTCCATCCCAATCCCAGAATTTCTTTAAAGGAATGACTGAGTTAGAACATTTTGTGAAAAGTTATGCTGAAAACATTGCAACGCACCAACATGTGTCAGGGAATATACGATGTTAATTACATTTTGCTAACTGTATTAAAAACCACCATTTAATAAGTGTTATTCTGCACCAAAATAATGAAATTTTTATGACTCTGCCTCAAAACAAGGCAAGCAAAACGTTTCGATAAAAATAAAACACTTCAGGAAAGATAAAGCACACTATTTATTCAACGAAACTGAATTTGTTAAATAAGGATAAATATTCGCCAGTTTTCAGTGTGCTAAAACATGAGTTAACTGCTGCTTAATTAAATGCCGGGAAGTTGCGGGATGCATTTGATAAGGGAGGGGATTTACGCCGTACGTCAGGCCACCTCCCCGCTCCGGGCAGACTATCGTTCAGCTACCAGGCGAATGAAGTCTTCCTCGTCTTGTTGTTGAGCAACAGCGTCCTTCGGTACCGCTTTCTCCTCCGGCTCGTTGGCTTCGCACAAACGACGCAGCAGCGCAGTCTGCCGTTTCTGCTGATCGAGCAATGCTTCCAGCAGCTCAATCTGCTCGTTTGTGCGGGAGCTGGCGCGGTTAACGAAAAACCACAGCACCAGCCCAACGACCAGCACCACCAAAGACATTACCAGGGATGCAATGCTCAGCAGCCCCGAATTCAGTAACTCACCCATTTCACCACCTCAGTAAAAACCGCCATTTTACCACTGCCGCCGCGTAAGGACATCACTCAGCGTAAAAATGGTCTCTACCAGGGGATAAACTTATTGATTGAACAAATGCCGCTAAAGAACTGTACATCCTGATCGCACATCACATTGATAGTCTGCGTCCACAGCACCACGCATGCTATCAACACTATAATCAGAATTACCCAGCGTATTTTTTTCACTCCACACTCCGTCTTATGACCTGATACAGCCAGGTTATCACGGTTATCTTAAACAGGGGCTAACTGTACCTTCAACAGACGCTTTTCGGAATCGTGCACTTGTTTCACTGCGTAAAGCCGTTACGCTTACTCTATGACAACAAAGAAAAAAGAGGCAACGATGCGTTTACTTATTCGTACAGTAATTGTACTGGCCATTGTCTGGATCGGCCTGTTATTAAGTGGGTACGGCGTATTAATGGGGAGCAAAGAAAATGCCGCGGGTCTGGGTATCCAGTGTAAATATCTTACCGCCCAGGGGATAAGCACGGCTCAGTACATCCATTCCGACAGCGGGATCATCGGGTTAACCAACTGTCCTGTGCTGCGTAAATCATCTGTTGTGGTTGATAACGGTTAATCCGCGTTGAATTTCGCTTACAGAAACGCCGCAAAAGTGCGGCGTTTCTATTGGTGGCGTCGATCAGAACGGATAATCGTTATAGCCCATCTGCTCTGAAATTTTGCGCGCTGCGGTATGCAGAATCGCCACATATTCATGAAGACGCTCTTCAGAGAAACGCAGCGTTGGGAACGAAATGCTCAGGCCCGCAATGACAACGCCGAAGCGGTCAAACACCGGCACACCGATGCAACGCAGCCCCTCTTCCTGCTCTTCGTTATCTTCCCCGTAACCCTGCTCACGCACTTTATCCAGCACGCTCAGCAGTTCTTCCGTACTGGTAATCGTGCGGTCGGTGCTGCGTTTGTACTCCACCCCGTCAAGGATTTGCTTCACCTCTTCGCGATCGCGCCAGGCCAGCAGTACTTTACCAATTGCGGTGCTGTACAGCGGGTTACGACGACCGATGCGTGAATACATGCGCAGGTTGTACATGGAGTCAATTTTATGGATGTAAACAATACTGTCTTCATCCAGCGCACCGAGGTGAATTGTCTCTTTCGTCAGTCGTGAAAGTTCACGCATCTGAATGTCAGCGCTGCGGATCAGATCCACGTTCTGCAAGGCGCGGGCGCCCAGTTCAAACAGTTTCAGGGTCAGAGAATATTTTTCTGATTCTCCTTCCTGCGCGACATAACCCAATGATTTCATCGTCTGCAAAAAGCGATAAACGGTGCTTTTCGACATCATCACACGCTGCGACAACTCTGTAATACCAATTTCACGCTCTTCTCCGAGCGCCTGCAAGATGCCAAACACCTTCAGCACGGAAGAAACAGAATCTGGCTGCTTATCCAAATCTGCGATTGCCATTTATCACCTCATGGAGAGTGTTTTATAAAAATCAGAACCGGTTTTTATTATAAATTCGTGTGATGCGTGCTGCAATCTATCTGGGTTTACTTCGTTACAAATCTGCGACATAAAACCGAAATAACGATGCTAAAATTGTTACTCTGAAAATAATTTCACGCTGAGTCATTCTTTCCCCATGCAAAAAAACGTTTCTGATGGCCTGCCCTTACCGCAGCGGTACGGGGCAATTGCCACTATTGTCATCGGTATTTCGATGGCTGTCCTTGACGGTGCGATTGCCAACGTGGCTCTTCCGACCATTGCCAAAGACCTTAATGCTTCGCCGGCAAGCTCCATCTGGATTGTGAACGCGTACCAGATAGCGATTGTGATTTCCCTTCTGTCACTCTCTTTCCTGGGCGATATGTTTGGTTATCGCCGGGTTTACCAGTGCGGGCTGGTGGTCTTTACCCTCACCTCGCTCTTCTGTGCCCTTTCAGATTCACTGCACACCCTTACGCTGGCGCGTATCGCGCAGGGCTTTGGCGGCGCGGCGCTAATGAGCGTGAACACGGCCCTGATACGGCTTATTTATCCTCAACGCCACCTGGGGCGCGGCATGGGCATTAACTCCTTTATTGTGGCCGTGTCGTCCGCCGCCGGCCCAACGATTGCCGCCGCCATCCTGTCCGTTGCCTCGTGGCAGTGGCTGTTTGCCATTAACGTGCCGCTGGGCATTGTGGCGATCTTCTTCGCCCTGCGCTATCTTCCGGAAAATGGTCCGAAAAACACCATGCCACGTTTCGATCTGCCCAGCGCTGTGATGAACGCGCTGACCTTTGGCCTGCTGATTACCGCGCTGAGCGGATTTGCGCAGGGACAGTCTCTGTCGCTCATTACCACAGAAATCGTTGCCATGCTTATCATCGGCTTTTTCTTTGTACGACGTCAGCTGGCGCTGCCCGTGCCGTTACTGCCGGTGGATTTGCTGCGTATTCCGCTGTTTTCGCTATCCATTTGTACCTCCATTTGCTCGTTCTGCGCCCAGATGCTGGCGCTGGTTGCGCTGCCGTTCTTTTTGCAGAGCGTGATTGGCCGTTCGGAAGTGGAGACAGGCTTGCTGCTCACGCCCTGGCCTCTGGCAACCATGGTGATGGCCCCGCTGGCCGGTTACCTTATTGAGCGCGTCCATGCCGGGCTTCTGGGGGCGATTGGACTGGTTGTCATGGCGGTGGGGCTGTTTGCGCTGGCGCTCCTGCCCGCCTCGCCGGGGGATCTGGATATTATCTGGCGCATGATCCTGTGCGGGGCCGGTTTTGGTCTGTTCCAGTCCCCTAATAACCACACGATTATCACCTCTGCCCCACGTCATCGCAGCGGTGGCGCCAGCGGGATGCTGGGCACGGCAAGACTGTTAGGGCAAAGCACCGGGGCCGCACTGGTGGCGTTGATGTTTAACCTTGCCGGGCAGAATGCGACACACGTTGCGCTGATTACCGCAGGGACCCTGGCGACCCTCGCGGCTGTCATTAGCGGCCTTCGCGTCACCCAGCCAAAGGCGCAGGCATAAAAAAACCGGGCGGAGAATGGCTCCAGCCCGGTTCTTTTCAACCCGATTACGTTACTTCAGGTATTCGCCGCTACGCAGCGCTTCAATACGTTTATCCAGCGGCGGGTGAGACATAAACAGCTCGCTCAGCGACTTTGATTTGCCGTTGATGCAGAAGGCCATCATGCTGTTTGCTTCCTGCGGCTCGTAGCTGGTTTTAAGACGTTGCAGCGCAGCAATCATCTTTTCACGACCCACCAGTTTCGCGGAACCGGCATCCGCGTGGAACTCACGATGACGGGAGAACCACATGGTAATGATGCTTGCCAGGATACCGAACACCAGCTCCAGCACCATTGAAACAGCAAAATAGATCAGCGGGTTGCCGTTGCTCTCTTCACCCTCATCACGGTTGCCACCCATAAACCCGGCAGCAATCTGTGCCAGAATACGAGAAATAAAGATAACGAAGGTGTTCACCACACCCTGGATCAGGGTCATGGTGACCATATCGCCATTGGCGATATGGCTGATCTCGTGAGCAATAACCGCTTCCGCTTCGTCACGGCTCATGTTTTGCAGCAGGCCGGTACTGACGGCCACCAGGGACGCGTCACGACGCGCACCGGTAGCAAACGCGTTAATATCCGGCGCGTGGTAGATGGCTACCTGCGGCATGGCAATGCCCGCCTGCTTTGACTGCTGAGCAACCGTGCTCATCAGCCACTGCTCCATATCGTTACGCGGTTGCTCAATAACTTCACCGCCCACGGATTTCAGTGCCATCCACCTGGACATCAGCAGTGAAATGAAAGAGCCACCGAAACCAAACAGCAGCGCCATAATCAACAGACCCTGAACGCTGCTCGACTGAATTCCCGTCAGGCTTAGCACCAGCCCGAATACCACCATCACCGCCAGGTTGGTGAGCAGGAAGAGCGCGATTCGCATCATAATATTCTTTTAACCTCAGTTTAACAAAACGCACTATGCGATTACCCACATCGTATGGGTATTACGGCTATTTTCAAGCATCCAGACGGCGTAAGTCACCAGAAAGACACAACTTTACACAATTGGAAATCTGCCTGACGGAAGGAGGAGGTACATAAAGAAACAGGCACAATTTCTTGTGCCTGTTGGGGGATTATTTTGTCGGAGCAGGTTGCAGGGCAGGTTTCTCTTTTTCCAGCTTCGCGAGATCAAGCGCGATATGCACCGTCTCGTCCAGATACGGATCGGGCTCCTGGTAATCCTTAGGCAGATCGTCCAGTTTTTTGAGCAGAGGCTTGCCTTCACGTTTGAAGCGATCGTTGATACGCGCCAGACGTGTCGCGTCATCTTCATTGTTCTCTTTCTCACGCTGGGCGTAGTTCAGAGACACAATGTTCCGTTTCGCTTTCAAAGCGTTGAAACGCGCGATGTCCTTCATGATGTACTGGAATTCCGGATCCTTCCCGATGCGATCGTTGTGATTTTTGAGCAGTTCCGGTCCGAACTGTTTCATATCACCTGATTTCACGAATGTCGCGGCATCAATGCTATCCCACGGCAGCGCGTTATCTTCAAACTTCTCGCCCGTTTCCGTCTCTTCGGTACCTGTCGGCATCATGATATCCGGCGTCACGCCTTTGCGCTGCGTACTGCCGCCGTTGACGCGGTAAAACTTCTGAATGGTGTACTGTACTGAGCCCAGCGCAGGCCACTCAGGGCGCAGCATCTGGTCGTAAATACGGTTCAGAGAGCGGTACTGCTGAACGGTGCCCTTGCCAAACGTCGGTTCGCCGACGATTAATGCCCGGCCGTAATCCTGCATGGCAGCAGCGAAGATTTCCGATGCAGAGGCGCTGAAGCGATCGACAAGCACCACCAGCGGACCCTTATAGTAGACCACACCATCGGTATCGGCATCTTCACGCACTTTACCGTTGTTATCGCGCACCTGTACCACCGGGCCAGACGGGATAAACAGCCCGGAAAGCGAGACGGCCTCGGTCAATGCCCCGCCGCCGTTGCTGCGCAGGTCAATGATCACGCTGCTGACATTCTGCTTTTCAAGCTTCTGGAGCTGCACTTTCACATCATCGGTCAGGCCGACGTAGAAACCTGGGATATCCAGAACGCCAACCTTCTCTTTACCCACGGTTTTCACCGACATTTTCACCGCGCGATCTTCCAGACGGATACGCTCACGGGTCAGAGTAACGATACGGGTTTTGGTCCCCTTACCGGCTGGCAGGATCTCCAGGCGAACTTTGCTGCCCTTCGGCCCTTTGATCAGCGCAACAACATCATCAAGACGCCAGCCAATCACGTCCACCATGCTCTTTCCGGTTTGCCCCACACCGACAATACGGTCGCCTACGCTGATCGCTTTGCTTTTCGACGCAGGGCCACCGGCCACCATGGAGTTGATTACGGTGTAGTCATCGTCCATCTGAAGCACAGCACCGATACCTTCCAGAGACAGGCTCATTTCGGTATTGAACTGTTCGGTGTTACGTGGAGAGAGATAATTAGTGTGCGGATCAATTTCATGCGCAAACGCGGTCATCGCCAGCGAGAAAACATCTTCACTGTTGGTCTGCGCGAGACGACGAATAGCGAATTTGTATCGACGATTTAACGTCTCACGGATCTCTTTCTCGTCTTTGCCTGTAAGCTTGAGGCTCAGTTCGTCATATTTGACTTTTCCGTCCCACAGCGCATTCAGTTCAGCCTCGTCTTTCGGCCATGGCGCTTTGCTGCGGTCCAGATTAAAGGTGTCGTTGCCGGTGAAGTCCATCGGACGTTCCAGCACTTTCAGCGCGTATTGATAACGCTCAAAACGGCGCTTTTGCGATAAGTTGTACAGATCGTAGAACAGATCGAGCTTTCCGGAGCGCAGCTCATCCCCCACTTCGGATTTGCGTTTAGCGAACTGTTCGACATCGCTGGCCAGCAGTACGTTATGGCTGTAATCCAGCAAGTTCAGATAACGGTCAAAGATTTTGGCCGAAAAGGCCTGATCGAGATCGAACTGACGATAGTGCGAACGAGTAAAGCGCGACGTCACGCGCTCACTCACCGTCCCGTGCTGAGTCTCTTCCTTGAGAACCGGAATTTGATCAACACGCGTAATATCGTCCACAGCGAAAGCGTGGCCTGTTATAGCAAACAGGCCAGCCAGCGCGGTGAGCTTAAAAAAAGTGTTCATGCCAGGCTCGGCCTCCGTTTCAGAACAACAAGTGTTCTGCGCGTACAATCATTGACATACCAGAAGTCAGCTGTACACGAACGCCATCTTTGGTGATTTCCAGTACGGTGGCGTCCATCGCGTTGTTACCCGCTTTCACCTTCAGAGACTGACCTACGCTCAGCGCATTGATGTCAGTAACTGGGGTGTGGCGCGGCTCTTCGCGCGGCGCACGTGGGGCTTTAGCTGCTGGTTTGTCAGCACGCGGTTTGCGATCGTTATTTTCAGTACGACGCGGTGCCGGGCGCGGTTTACGCTCGCGACGAGGGGCGTCTTCCTGACCGTTTGCCGCTGCGGCTTCGCGTTTTTTCGCCTGCTGTTCCGCACGCTGTGCCTGCACGCGAGCTTTGGCTTCTTCAAGCTGCTTACGCGCATGTTCTACGTGCTGCTCGTCCAGCTCACCGCACGGGTTGCCGTCAAGGTCGACACGGGTCGCACCCGGCTTGATACCGTACAGGTAACGCCAGCTCGAGGTATAAAGGCGCAAGGCAGAACGAAGCTGCGTTTTGCTGAGGTTCATCTCCCCCTCAACGCGCGCGACCAGATCCTGAAAGATACCAACTTTCAGAGGACGCGCTTCACCTTCAGCGCTGAAGCACTGCGGGAAACGCTCGGCCAGAAATGCGATAACTTCTTTACTGCTATTCAACTTAGGTTGATTTTCCATGAAATTTCCTGATTACAACGGACGTTGCCAACAAGCGCAGGCATGAACAGGCGACATTATAATGACGCTATCAGTAAATGCTACGTTATCCGTTGATTATCCTGCGACGCTCGCAAAGAATTTATGATAATCGGTCTCTGCCAGAACATTTTCCAGGCTTGCGGCCAATGCGCGCAGCCCCTGCTCATCCTCGGCAGTAAAGCGGCTGAAGACCGTGCTGTCGATATCCAGAACGCCAATAATCTGATTTTTAACCACCAGCGGCAGTACGATTTCAGAATTGCTGCTGGCATCGCAGGCAATGTGGCCGTCAAACGCATGAACATCTTCGACACGCTGAACCTGACGGGTCGCCACTGCGGTACCGCACACGCCGCGACCTACCGGGATACGCACGCAGGCGAGTTTTCCCTGGAAAGGCCCGAGCACCAGCGTGTCGCCTTCCAGCAGATAAAAGCCCGCCCAGTTCACGTCAGAAAGGCGTTCGAACAGTAATGCACTGGTATTTGCCAGAGTGGCTAAGAAACTGGTTTCCCCTGCCATTAATGCCTTAAAATCGCGATTCAGATCCGCGTAGAATTCTGTTTTGTTCATTATTCAATCACTTAGTTATCTTACATAGTTACCGCATAGCCTATTAAAATAAGCATTAAATGCGCTCATGCTCAAGATGAATCCGTTCATGAGTTATTATAACTTTCAACAATACTAATCTGTGTGCGACTGATGGCCCTAAAAACACCCCAAATTACGCCGACACGAAAGATCGTTGTCCGTACGGTAAGCCAGGCTCTGCCCCGTGCACATTATCAGCGTTGTCCCCAGTGCGATACGCTTTTTATGTTGCCGAAGATGAAATCGCACCAAAGTGCTTTTTGTCCTTGCTGCGATGCCAAAATTCGCGATGGCCGGGACTGGTCATTGACGCGTCTGGCGGCAATGGCGGTCACCATGCTGCTGCTGATGCCCTTCGCCTGGACCGAGCCGCTGTTAAAGCTCTACCTGCTTGGCGTGCGTATTGACGCTAACGTGTTGCAGGGGATCTGGCAGATGACGCGCCAGGGCGATCCGCTTACGGCCGCCATGGTGCTGTTCTGCGTCGTCGGCGCGCCGTTGGTGCTGGTCGCGGCAATTGCCTACCTGTGGTTTGGCAACATTCTGGGGATGAACCTGCGCCCTGTCCTGCTCATGCTGGAAAAGCTCAAGGAGTGGGTGATGCTGGACATCTATCTGGTAGGCATTGGCGTGGCCTCCATCAAGGTGCAGGATTATGCGTTTTTACAACCCGGCATCGGCCTTTTCGCGTTTATTTCACTGGTCCTGCTGAGTATTTTGACCCTGATTCATCTCAATGTTGAACAGCTTTGGGAGCGATTTTACCCGCAGCGCCCCGCGACCCGGCCTGATGAAAACCTGCGCGTCTGCCTGGGCTGCCATTACACCGGTTTTCCGGATAAACGCGGGAGGTGCCCACGCTGCCACATTCCGTTAAGATTGCGACGCAACAACAGCCTGCAAAAGTGCTGGGCGGCGCTAATCGCCTCCCTGGTATTTTTGTTCCCGGCCAACATGCTGCCGATCTCCGTAATTTATGTGAACGGCGCCCGTCAGGAAGATACTATCCTTTCGGGGATTATCTCTCTGGCGCACAGTAACGTGGGGGTCGCCGCCATTGTTTTCATCGCCAGTATTCTGGTGCCCTTTACCAAAGTGGTGGTGATGTTTACGCTGCTTATCAGCATTCACTTTAAATGCGAACAAGGACTACGCACCCGCATCCTGCTTCTGCGATTTGTGACCTGGATTGGTCGCTGGTCGATGTTGGATCTGTTCGTGATTTCGCTGATGATGTCGCTCATCAATCGCGATCAGTTACTTGCTTTTACCATGGGACCCGCAGCTTTTTATTTCGGCTCTGCGGTGATATTGACTATTCTTGCAGTGGAATGGCTGGACAGCCGCTTACTTTGGGACGCACATGAGTCAGGAAACGCCCGCTTCGCCGACTGAAGCGAGAATTAAAACAAAACGCCGCATTTCGCCATTCTGGTTGCTGCCTGTTATCGCGCTGATGATCGCAGGCTGGCTTATCTGGACGAGCTATGAAGATCGCGGAAGTACCATCACGATTGATTTCCAGTCTGCGGACGGCATTGTCGCCGGACGTACCCCCGTTCGCTTCCAGGGGGTGGAAGTGGGTACCGTGCAGGATATTTCTCTCGGCAAAGGGCTGAACAAAATCCAGGTCCGGGCGAGCATTAAGTCTGATATGCAGGATGCCCTGCGCGCCGAAACGCAGTTCTGGCTGGTCACGCCTAAAGCCTCCCTGGCCGGCGTTTCCGGGCTGGATGCGCTTGTGGGCGGTAACTATATCGGCATGATGCCCGGCAAAGGTGAGCCACAGGATCACTTTGTTGCGCTGGATACCCAGCCGAAATATCGGCTGAATAACGGCGATTTGATGATCCATCTCCGCGCGCCGGATTTGGGCTCGCTGAACAGTGGTTCTCTGGTCTATTTCCGCAAAATTCCGGTAGGCCGCGTTTACGACTACGCCATTAACCCGAACAAAGATGGCGTGACCATTGATGTACTCATCGAGCGCCGTTTTACCAACCTGGTGAAAAAAGGCAGCCGCTTCTGGAACGTCTCAGGCGTCGATGCTGACCTGAGCTTAAGCGGTGCGAAAGTGAAGCTTGAGAGCCTGGCGGCGCTGGTGAATGGCGCTATCGCCTTCGACTCACCTGCTAACTCCAGCCCTGCCGCCGCAGAAGATACCTTTGGCCTGTACGCCGACCTGGCGCACAGCCAGCGCGGTGTCATCGTCAAGCTGACCCTGCCGGATGCCAAAGGCCTGAAAGCCGGTTCGACCCCGCTGATGTACCAGGGTTTAGAGGTCGGGCAACTGACAAAATTAACCCTCAATGCGGGCGGTTCCGTTACCGGCGAAATGACGGTGGATCCGAGCGTGGTGGATCTCCTGCGGGAAAAAACGCGCATTGAACTGCGTAATCCGAAGCTCTCCCTCAGCGACGCCAGCATCAGTTCTCTGCTGACGGGAAGCACCTTTGAGCTGATCCCCGGCGAAGGTGCGCCGAACAAAAACTTTGTTATCGCGCCGGCAGATAAAGCCCTGCTGCAAAAACCGGGCGTGTTGACGGTTACGCTGAATGCACCGGAAAGCTACGGTATTGAAGCCGGGCAACCGCTGATCCTGCACGGTGTGCAGGTGGGCCAGGTCCTCGAACGTAAGCTGTCGGAAAAAGGGGTCTCCTTCTCCGCCGCCATCGATCCGCAGTACGGCAACCTGGTCCACGGCGACAGTAAATTTGTGGTTAACAGTCGGGTCGACGTGAAGGTGGGTCTGGACGGGGTTGAGTTCCTCGGCGCCAGCGCCAGTGAGTGGGTTAACGGCGGGATCCGCATTCTGCCGGGCAGCAAAGGTGCGCTGCGCGAAAGCTATCCGCTGTTCGCCAATCTGGACAAAGCCATTGAAAACAGCCTCGGCGACCTGCCAACCACCACGCTGACCTTAAGCGCTGAAACGCTGCCGGATGTCCAGGCAGGCTCCGTCGTGCTTTACCGTAAGTTTGAGGTGGGGGAAGTGATCACCGTTCGTCCTCGTGCGGACGCGTTTGATATCGAACTGCATATCAAGCCGGAGTACCGCAAGCTGCTCACGCCAAACAGCGTGTTCTGGGCTGAGGGTGGCGCGAAAGTGCAGCTCAACGGCAGCGGGCTGACCGTACAGGCATCGCCTCTCTCCCGTGCCCTGCGCGGTGCGATCAGCTTCGATAACCTGAGCGGCGCCGGCGGCAACATGCGTAAAGGTGACAAGCGGATCCTCTTCCCGTCCGAAACCGCGGCGCGCGCGGTCGGGGGGCAAATTACCCTGCACACCTTTGATGCCGGTAAACTGGCAGAAGGCATGCCCATCCGCTATCTCGGCATTGATATCGGGCAGGTCCAGAAGCTGACGCTGATCACCGCACGCAATGAAGTGCAGGCGACCGCCGTGCTTTATCCGGAATATGTGCAGACGTTCGCCCGGGCAGGCTCGCGCTTCTCGGTAGTTACGCCGCAAATTTCTGCCGCAGGGGTTGAGCATCTCGATACCATACTTCAGCCGTACATTAACGTTGAACCGGGTCGCGGCAACGCACGTCGTGAATTTGAGTTGCAGGAGGCCACCATCACCGACTCCCGTTATCTGGACGGTCTGAGCATTGTGGTTGAAGTGCCGGAAGCCGGTTCGCTGGGCATCGGTACGCCGGTCCTGTTCCGCGGCATTGAAGTAGGGACAGTAACAAGCCTGACGCTGGGTAATCTGTCCGATCGCGTGATGGTCGGCCTGCGCATCAGCCAGCGTTATCAGCATCTGGTGCGCAACAACTCGGTGTTCTGGCTCGCTTCAGGCTACTCGCTGGACTTCGGCCTGACCGGTGGCGTGGTCAAAACGGGGACCTTTAATCAGTTCATTCGCGGCGGCATTGCCTTCGCGACGCCGCCTGGCACGCCTCTGGCGCCTAAGGCGCAGGCAGGTAAACACTTCCTGCTGCTGGAAAGTGAACCGAAAGAGTGGCGCGAATGGGGAACGGCGCTGCCGCGTTAATCTCGCAGGCTCCGGTGTCAACGCGCCGGAGCCTTTATGTTACACTGCGCACCTGAATGTTTCCCTGTGGTGTGCCCGTGGCTCAAAACTCCGTATTTCTTCCCGAACAATTCCTCGCACAGATGCGCGAGGCGCTTCCTGCTCATCTCTCTTTCGACGATTTCGTTGCCGCCTGCCAGCGCCCTTTGCGCCGGAGTATTCGCGTCAATACGCTGAAAATCAGCGTCGGGGCGTTTCTGGATCTCGTCTCCCCCTACGGCTGGCAATTAACGCCAGTGCCGTGGTGTGAAGAGGGGTTCTGGATCGAACGGGATGACGAGGAGAGCCTGCCGCTCGGCAGCACCGCCGAGCACCTGAGCGGGCTGTTTTATATTCAGGAAGCCAGCTCCATGCTGCCGGTTGCTGCGCTGTTTGCCGACGGGAACCAGCCTGAGCGGGTTATGGATGTCGCGGCGGCGCCGGGCTCTAAAACCACGCAGATTGCCGCCCGGATGAACAACCGCGGCGCGATCCTCGCCAACGAATTTTCCGCCAGCCGGGTTAAAGTCCTGCATGCCAATATCAGCCGCTGCGGGATCCACAACGTCGCGTTAACGCACTTCGATGGTCGCGTGTTTGGCGCTGCCCTGCCGGAAGCCTTTGATGCCATCCTGCTCGACGCGCCCTGCTCCGGCGAAGGCGTGGTGCGTAAAGATCCTGATGCGTTAAAAAACTGGTCCGTTGAAAGCAACCTGGAGATCGCCGCCACGCAGCGCGAACTGATCGACAGCGCGTTTCATGCCCTGCGCCCAGGCGGGACGCTGGTTTACTCTACCTGCACGCTGAATCGCGATGAAAACGAGGACGTCTGCCTGTGGCTCAAGCAACGCTATGCGGATGCCGTCGAGTTTCTGCCGCTGGACACCCTCTTCGACTCGGCCAGTCATGCGGCCACGCCTGAAGGCTTCCTGCATGTCTTCCCGCAGATTTACGATTGCGAAGGCTTCTTTGTTGCCCGTCTGCGTAAAACCCGCGCCGTCGATCCCTTGCCTGCCCCTAAGTTTAAGGTCGGCAACTTCCCGTTCACGCCGGTCAAAGGCCGTGAGGCGGCACAGGCGCAAGCGGCTGCGAGCAAAGTCGGCCTGCACTGGGATGAGAGCCTGCGCCTCTGGATGCGTGACAAAGAGCTGTGGCTGTTCCCGGTCAACATCGAACCGCTGATTGGTAAGGTGCGTTTCTCCCGCCTCGGTATTCGCCTGGCGGAGATCCACAACAAAGGCTATCGCTGGCAGCACGAAGCGGTCATTGCGCTGGCCGGCAGTGAGAACACCTTTGCCCTGACGCATCAGGAAGCGGAAGAGTGGTATCGCGGTCGTGACGTTTACCCGGAAGACGGCCCGTCACAGGATGAAGTCATCGTGACGTATCAGGGCTATCCGCTGGGGCTGGCGAAAAAAGTCGGCTCGCGGCTGAAAAACAGCTATCCGCGCGAACTGGTACGCGATGGCCGCCTGTTTACCGGTAACAACCGCAGCGCCTGAAAAAAAGCGCATTTTTTTACTGGCGATTTCGCTCTCCTTGTCTAGGATCAAAAATGGGTGACTGCACTGGTCATACCAGATTTTGGGCAACAAACCGGAGAGCATTATGACGAAAACCAGCGTACGCATTGGCGCTTTTGAAATCGACGACGCTGAATTGCGCGGCGAATCACAAGGCGAACGAACGTTAAGTATTCCCTGCAAATCCGATCCGGATTTGTGCATGCAGCTGGACGCCTGGGATGCAGATACCAGCGTCCCGGCGATCCTTGATGGGGAACATTCCGTTCTGTACCGTGAGCATTACGACAGTAAAACCGATGCCTGGGTCTTGCGTCTTGCCTGACCCAAAGAGAACCCGCCCGAAGGCGGGTTATTTATTACTGAAGCTGCGCCAGCGTCAGAAAGCCCCCGAATACTGCCCCCGTATCAATGTAGTGCAGATTGTTAAAATCGTAGCGTTTGTCCACAGGCGTATGTCCAAACCAGAAGTGATCCGCACCGCTAATGCCCTGCCCTTTGCCCACCATAAAGCCCATTAGCCGGTCGCGATCCCACAGCACGCGCTGGGCATCCACCGGCTTATGCCAGCCATATTCGGCGGAGGGATAATCCGCATGAGCAATCACGTTCAGACCGTTTTTGCAGGTTATTTCAATAATGTGCGGTAAGTCCCGACACGCATCGAGTAAACCCTTCGCCTGTTTTTGTTGAGCGTCCTTAAGCCCGGTAAACCAGTTACCGCCATTTATCGACCAGGGACTAAAATCATTATTTTCAAGCGCATCTAACGCCATTTGCTCGTGATTGCCGCGTACCGCATAAAACCAGTTTTCCTGCATCAGCTGTAAACATTTTACGCTGTCAGGCCCGCGATCGATAATATCCCCCACCGAGATCAGCAGATCCGTATCAGGATTAAAATGCCGTCGTTTCAGCTCATCCATAAGCCACTGATAGCAACCATGAATATCGCTGACAACCCAGACATGACGCCAGTGTTCTCCCTCTATTTTCTGATACATAACGCCTCCTGTAAGAAGTATAGCTGCCACAGAAAATGTCATGAGCTGGCGTTGGATTTTGCCAATCCAAACAAACCATAAACCAGCAGGAAATAAAGATCGCTGCGCTATTAATCCCTTATTCCCTGGCCTTTAAAATAGAGCGGAATAAAAAGAGGGATTTTCACGTGTCAAACATACACCTGCAAAACGATGTTTTTTATCCGCATCGCACAAATATTATTTCTGAACTGGTGAGAGGAAAACGCGTTCCCGGCCCAATCTGGCACAAACGTGATTACCGGTTAAAGTTCCTTCTACGCTCGCTTTTATTCTGGTCCTCCACCCATCGCATGCTGGAGGCCCTGTCCGGGCGCGATGATTTCGACAGGCTGCTCACCTCTCAAATTACCTTGCCGAGCAAAACTCACCGCCAGTATCTGATGCGCGGCCTGAACTCAAACGATCGGGCCGATGCTATCATCAGCCACTATCAGTGGATTGATAGTCTGAAAAACATCGCCCTCGCCCACGCGCTGACCAGCCCGCAAGAGGTGCCGGTTGTCCGGTTCGAGGCAAAAAACGGCGAAATCTATACCGTCCACGCCTCGTCCGCAGGTAAGGCCGAACGCGAAGGCGAAAGCACGCTTTGGCTGCACGACAATGACAATACGCTGCTTGCCAGCCTGACGTTCTGTGTCGCACGCAGTAACGGCCGTACGGTGCTGGTGATCGGCGGCCTTCAGGGTCCACGTCGTCATGTTTCACGGGAGGTGATTAAGCAGGCTACCCGTGCCTGCCATGGGCTTTTCCCGAAACGCGTGCTGATGGAGGTGATCTTCCAGCTTGCCTCACGCTCGAACATTAGCGCGATTTTTGCCGTCAGCGATGAAGGCCATGTTTTCCGCGCGCTGCGCTACCGTCTGAGCAAAGGCCGTCATTTTCACGCCAGCTACGACGAGTTCTGGGAAGGCCTGAACGGAAAGAAACTCTCCCCCTTCTGCTGGCAGTTGCCGCTCCAGATGGAGCGTAAAGCACTGGAGGAGATTGCCAGCAAAAAACGCGCCGAATACCGTCGCCGCTTTGCGTTACTTGATGATATTGCGGCTTCCGTACATGCGCGCATTGATCCCGCAGTCGTCTCAGGCAAAATACAAACAAAAATTTAACAAAACAGCCAAAAAGGACTGGACTTACGCCTGCCGGGTTGTGGTATGTTTGAGGCAGGCGCACAGGAAGTGAACCTTCTGCTGAGACGAAAACCGGATTTTATCGTTTATTTTCAAGCAGATAAAAAGAGACCGAATACGATTCCTGTATTCGGTCCAGGGAAATGGCTCTTGGGAGAGAGCCGTGCGCTAAAAGTTGGCATTAATGCAGGCTCAATCGCCTTGCCCTTTAAGAATAGATGACGACGTCAGGTTTTCCAGTCCACAGCAAAAGTGGTCTGAAAAAAAGCGTCAGAACATCACTAAATGTGAAAAACCGCAGAGCTTTTACAAGCACCTGCGGTTTTTTTTTACTGGAAACCTGACGGCTAGCAGAGCTTTTCAGCGCGCTCAATAAACGGTGCCAGACTCTTCTTCTGCCCGGGGTTTGCCGGGTCATCTACCTGGATCACGCTGACAGGCTGTCCGTTACTTTTCCCGCTGGCAACCTGCTGCTCCGCCACGTCATTTAACGGATACTGCACGAGCGTACTGGGATTGATGACATACAGCGCGTTACCGGGACGGCAGGTAAGCATGACTTCTTCACGATTAAATGCCCAGTTGTCCTTACCCACCTCAAACCGGCTGACGGTGATGACCTGCGGCGCGGCTAACGCACTGCTGGCACAGGTGAGAAGTAAAAGAGAAAGCAGTGTCTTTTTCATATGTTATTTAACCTTGTCAGAAGGGTTCCCAGGTCGCGAACAGGCTGACGGCGGCCAGTACCAGCGCGCCCAGCACCACCTCTGCCTGTGTCATCCTGATAAAAATCTGTTGTTCCCGCCCGGCCTCCGGGCGAAAGCGTGGCACAAGAAAATACCGATTCGCCAGCGCAATTGCCACCATCATCATGACCAGCGCACATTTGAACAACAACAGCTGGACATAAGGCGCCTGCCACGGCACGTTTATGCCAACAATAAAGAGCGTATTGATTATCCCGGTCAGCAGCACGCCTGCCACGGCGTAATGCCCCACGCGGGAGAAGCGCATCATGGTAAAGATAGCGGCTGGCTGCCAGCGGCCTTTCGCCAGACGCATACAAAACAGCAGCGGCAATAAACCACCCACCCAGGTCGCGGCGCAGAGCAAGTGAAGCGCATGGTTGAGACGATGCAACGCTCCCGGTGCGCCACCGTTCATCGCGGCATGTCCCACGCCCGCCAGCAGCACCAGCTGCCCCATCGCGAGCAGTAACAGCCGTGAGCCTTTTTGCGGGGTAAGCCATGCAGCGCCCGCCGTCACAGCGGCCAGCACCATTTGCCACAACCAGACGCCGCCAAATTGCGTTCCCAGCACGCTGCGCCAGACCGCCGGACGAATGACATCGCCCCATCCGTTGCCCATCAACCCACTTTGCAGGCCAAACATCAGCAGAGCCGCTATCAGGCTGATTAAGGCCGCGAGTTTCTGCTGCCGCTGGAAACGCCGGGTCATGAGGCGCTGCAACGAAGACGGCGCAAACCAGACGCTGTAGAGCGCGTTGCCGAAAAGCAGCATCAGCGCAGCAAAATGGATAAAGCGTAACGCGACGTAGCTCAGGGTCAGCATGCTATTTCACGCTAAAGTGATAGCTGCCTTTGGTTTTGTGGCCATCCACGGAGACCACATGCCAGTCCACCGTGTAGGTGCCGGACGTCAACGGTTTCTCAAGAGGAACAATCAGCTTTGCGTTATCCTTCTCGTCACGCTTCACCGCGCCGGTCTGGATCTTGTGCTGCTGCGCGTCCGTCACCACCACGCCGCTGAAGGCTGGCTCAATGCCTTCCGAGAAGTTCAGGGTAATGACCTCTGGTGCCACCGCAACGGTATTTTCCTGCGGGGATTGCTGCTTAAGATGCGCATGGGCCAGAACTGAGGGCGTGATGGCTGAAGAGAGCAGAAATGCCAGCGCGCACGCGACACGGGAAGGGGTAAAATGCATCACAATCATTCCTTTTCGTTATGCCTGAATGCTAAAGAATAACTCTGTATAATTAACGAGTCGAGGAACATCCTTTGCTCCCTTGTCATCGTTGAACAATCGCGGTAACGTTGCCGCCGCAGAAAAAGGAGAAGGAAATGAACGTTAACCTGGCCGCCCTTCCTCAGGACGAGATGGACAAAGTGAATGTCGATCTCGCCGCCGCGGGGGTCGCATTCAAAGAGCGTTACAACATGCCCGTCGTGGCTGAAGTGGTAGAGCGTGAACAACCCGCGCATCTGCGCGACTGGTTTCGCGAACGTCTCATTGCGCATCGCCTCGCCTCCGTCAATCTCTCGCGCCTGCCGTACGAACCTAAAGTTAAATAAGCTTAACGTCTCGTTACACTTCCTTACGCGTTATGTGGCAGGATAAGAAAACCCTGATAAATTTAGGTGTAATCTTAAAATCCCAGCGACTTAGTGTATAAGGAAGTCACGATGTCACGATGGAATATTGCCGCGGCTCAGTATGCCCCGCGGCACAACTGTGTTGATGAGCACGTAAAACATCACCTGCACTTTATTGCCGAGGCTGCCTGGCATGGGTGCGATTTAATCGTCTTTCCGGAGCTTTCGCTTACCGGCCCAGGCGGAACATCCTTACCCCCACCCCCTGACGATTTGCAGCTTGCCCCCCTCCTTCACGCCGCCCAGTCACGTTTCATCACGGTGATTGCTGGTATTACGCTCCAGCAACACGGCCAGCGCCAGAAAGGACTCGCGCTTTTCACCCCTAACCTGTCGACCATTCGGCGTTATCCGCAGGGCAACGGTGCGGGTGTTATTCCTGGCGATAAACGGTTAACCATCGTGGATAACCAGGCTGACGCCCCGGAACTGGACCCGGAGGCAACGCTGTTCACCAGCAGCCTGGCCGTGGGCGAGCATCGCTGGCGGCAATCCATCGGTTCGTTACAACGCTTCGCGCACAAGTACGCCATCGCGGTATTAATGGCGAACGCGCGCGGCGGTAGCGCGTTATGGGATGAAAAAGGTCAGCTGATCGTACGTGCCGATAAGGGAGAACTGCTGCTAACCGGTTCTTTAGGCCAACAGGGTTGGCAAGGCGATATCATTCCATTAGGCTAGGCATTTTTGGATCAGGAGCGATCAATGCTGCGCGTTATCGATACCGAAACCTGTGATTTGCAGGGTGGAATTGTGGAAGTCGCTTCTGTCGACGTGATTGACGGAAAGATAGTCAACCCCATGAGCCATCTGGTGCGCCCGGATCGTCCCATCAGTGCGCAGGCGATGGCGATACATCGTATTACGGAATCGATGGTGGCGGATAAGCCGTGGATTGAAGAGATCATCCCTCTTTACCACGGTAGCCAGTGGTATGTGGCCCATAACGCCAGCTTTGACCGCCGCGTGCTGCCGGAGATGCCCGGCGAATGGATTTGCACTATGAAGCTGGCGCGCCGTCTGTGGCCGGGGATCAAATACAGCAATATGGCGCTGTATAAGTCGCGTAAACTCAGCGTGCGGACGCCGGAAGGGCTGCATCATCACCGCGCTCTTTACGACTGCTACATCACCGCAGCGCTCCTGATTGATATCATGAATACTTCCGGCTGGACACCAGACGATATGGCGACCATTACCGGGCGCCCCGCGCTACTGACCACCTTTACGTTCGGAAAATATCGCGGGAAGCCAGTATCGGAAGTGGCGGACAAAGATCCGGGCTATCTGCGCTGGCTGTACAACAACCTCGACAGAATGAGCCCGGAACTGCGCCTGACGCTGAAGCATTATTTAGGCGAAGCCTGAGTCCCCGCCCGGCCTGGCAGCGTATCCTGCGCCAGGCCAATCAAAAAGGCGTACTCCAGCGCCACCCCTTCATAGGATTTAAATCGCCCTGATTTCCCTCCGTGCCCCGAGTCCATATCGGTACACAGCAGCAGCAAATTATCGTCAGTTTTCAGCTCACGCAACTTCGCCACCCATTTCGCGGGCTCCCAGTACTGTACCTGGGAATCGTGCAGGCCGGTGGTCACCAGCATATGCGGATAGGCTTTCGCCTCGACGTTATCGTACGGGCTGTACTCTTTCATGTAGCGATAATAGGTTTCATCCTGCGGGTTCCCCCACTCCTCAAACTCCCCGGTGGTCAGTGGAATGGACTCATCCAGCATGGTCGTCACCACGTCCACAAACGGCACCTGGGCGATAACGCCTTTAAACAGTTCAGGCCGCTGGTTGATCACGGCGCCCATAAGCATGCCCCCGGCGCTGCCCCCCATGCCAAAGCAGAGCTGCGGATCGCCATAACCCTGCGCGATCAGCGCATCGCAAACATCAAGGTAGTCATTAAAGGTATTTTTCTTTTTGAGAAATTTTCCGTCTTCATACCAGTGCTGACCCAGCTCGCCGCCGCCGCGAATATGGGCAATCGCATAAACAAAACCGCGGTCGAGCAGGCTCAGCCTGCTGCTGCTGAAATCGGCGTCCATGCTGGAGCCATAGGAGCCATAGCCATAGACGAGGATGGGGTTTTTACCTTTGTTGAAGTGCGCCTTGTGATAGACGAGCGACACTGGGACTTCAACGCCGTCGCGTGCGGTCACCCACAGGTGCTCACTGCGATAATTTTCCGACTCAAAACCCCGGACCTCGGCCTGTTTAATCACCTGACGCTGCCCGGTGTCCATATCCAGTTCAAACAACGTATCCGGGGTGGTCATCGACGAATAGCCGTACCGCAGGCGGGACGATTCCGGTTCCGGGTTAAAGCCGATCCACGTTACGTAAGCCGGGTCATCGAACGCAATGCCCACCACTTCGCGGGTTTTGCGGTTGATTTGGCGGATACTGGTCAGTCCGCGCTGACGCTCTTCCACCACCAGCCAGTCGGTAAACAGGGTGAACCCCTCCAGCATCACCTGATCGCGCGCGGGAATTAACACTTCCCATTTGCGTTCATCGCGCACTTTGGTTTTATAAAGGCCAAAGTTTTTGCCCTCGCGGTTCGAACGCAGGTAAAAGCTGTGCTGGAAGTGATCCAGGCTGTACTCATGATCTTTACGGCGCGGCAGGAAGCACAGCGGCTGCGCATCCGGCAGCTCTGCATCCAGCAGCAGCACTTCTGAGGTGGTGGCGCTGGAGAGGAAAATGATCACGTAGTGGCGAGACGACGTTTTGTGCAGGCTGACATAGAACGTCTCATCTTTTTCCTCATACACCAGTTCATCGTCGGCGGAATCGGTCCCCACCGTATGACGCCAGACCTGATAAGGCAGCAGCGTTGAGACATGCTTTTTAACGTAGTAGACCGTTTCTGAATCGTTACCCCAGACAAAATCGGGGGAGACATTATCCAGCATTTCGGGATACCAGTTTCCCGTTTCAAGATTGCGGAAACGCAAACCGTACTGGCGGCGGGAGAGGTAATCCTCAGCCAGCGCCATAATGGCGTTATCGGGGGAAATGGACATGCCGCCCAGCGTATAAAACTCACTGTGGGCCGCACGTTTGTTGGCATCCAGCAGGATCTCCCATTCATCCCACTCGGCGCTCAGCACAGACTGGCGCTGGTAGATGGGATATTCGTTTCCCGGCTCATAAATATGGCGATAGCGATAACCGTTTTTGCACCACGGGGCAGAGACATCACGCTGGGGGATACGCTGCACCATTTCCTTCAGAAGTTGATCCTGAAGCGCCTGCTGGCTGGCCATGACCTGGCGGCCATAGTCGTTTTCCTCGTGCAGATAGTCCAGCACCTCTGGCCGGGAACGAGAATCGTCCCGCAGCCAGTAGTAGTTATCGATACGCGTATCGCCATGCGTGGTGATCGCATAAGGAGTACGTCGGGCTTTTGGAGGCATGGCATTCTTACTTTTTCGTTTTACATCCTATAAGGTTGGCAAAACACGCGTATGATGCAAGCGAAACATGGCCTTCTAGCCCACGAGGGTCTGCTTCTGCTGCTGAATATCCTGCTCAATTCCCTCACGAACGTCCTGTGGGATCTTCAGCGCATCGCCCAGGGCGTTCAGGTAGCTGCGCTCCATAAAGTGATCGATATCGATGGCGGCACAGCTCAGAAAATAGAGTTCCAGCGCCTCTTCTTCGTTTTTCACGCTTTGCGCCAGACGCTGCGGATCAAGCGGCTGTTCGATGGCCTGCGCCACCAGCGCCCTGCCCTGTTCCTCAACGCCCGCTTCCCGCATCTGCTGTTCAATTGCGGCACGTTCACTGGCATCAATATGCCCGTCGCTCTTGGCCGCAAAGACCAGGGCGAGGATCAACCGCTCGGTGCGTAAATCTAACGGCGATACCTGCTTCCCGTACTGCGGTTCATCCTGATGCGCGCTGCGCACCTTGTCTTTGTATTTGTTCCATAAGACGGAGCCTGCAATAGCCCCTCCGCCCGCCAGCAGCGCGCCGGTACCATATTTGGTAAGCAGTTTCCGCGATGATTTATTGGCAACCAGCAAACCGGCCAGCCCGCCGAGCGCACCCGGCACCAGCAGCTTGCTCAGACCCTGCTCGCCGGACGACGAGCCTTTTTGTCCCAACAGGGATTGCAGTTGATTCATCCAGCCTGACATATTTTTCCTCACGTAACAGTGCGTAACCTTCACAGCCTAAGCGAGCGGGTGTCAGGAAATGTCTGTCAGTACTAAAGAAGCGCAAATTTCCCTGCTGTCCGGTTATCCCCATACAAGACAGACGCAAACGTTTTCGTTTATACTGCCCGCATCTTTTTCAGGGGGATTTTTATGACTCGTTTAGGAACCGCGCTGCGTCCCGCCGCGACGCGCGTCATGCTGTTGGGATCGGGTGAACTGGGTAAAGAAGTGGCCATTGAATGCCAGCGTTTAGGTGTGGAAGTGATTGCGGTGGACCGTTACGCGAATGCGCCCGCCATGCACGTCGCGCATCGCTCGCACGTCATCGATATGCTTGACGGTAATGCGCTGCGGGGGTTAATTGCCGACGAAAAACCGGATTTCGTGGTACCTGAAATTGAGGCCATTGCCACTGAGATGTTGATTGCCCTTGAACAGGAAGGCCAGCGCGTGGTGCCCTGCGCCACTGCGGCAAAACTGACCATGAACCGGGAAGGCATTCGTCGCCTGGCGGCAGAAGAATTACAGCTCCCGACCTCCAGCTACCGTTTTGCCGGGGATAAAGCTGCGTTTCTCCAGGCCGTAGAGGAGATTGGCTACCCGTGCATCATTAAGCCGGTAATGAGCTCCTCCGGCAAAGGGCAGAGCTTTATCCGCGACAGCAGCACGCTGGACAACGCCTGGGACTATGCCCAGCAGGGAGGCCGAGCCGGGGCCGGGCGCGTCATCGTGGAAGGCGTGGTGAAGTTTGATTTTGAAATTACCCTGCTCACCGTCAGCGCCGTGGATGGCGTTTATTTCTGCGACCCGATTGGTCATCGGCAGGAAGACGGCGATTATCGCGAATCCTGGCAGCCGCAGCAGATGAGCGCGCTGGCGCTGGCACGCGCACAGGAGATCGCCCGCAAGACGGTGCTGGCGCTGGGCGGCTACGGCCTGTTCGGCGTGGAATTGTTTGTTTGCGGCGACGAGATGATCTTCAGCGAAGTCTCCCCTCGTCCGCACGATACCGGGATGGTTACGCTGATTTCACAGGATCTCTCTGAGTTCGCGCTGCATGTACGCGCTTTCCTCGGTCTGCCGGTTGGCGGCATCCGTCAGTACGGCCCGGCAGCCTCGGCGGTGATCCTGCCGCAGCTGACCAGCCAGAATGTCACCTTTGATAACGTCGAAGGTGCGGTTGGCGCAGGCTTGCAGGTCCGGCTGTTCGGCAAACCGGAGATCGACGGAAGCCGTCGTCTGGGCGTGGCATTAGCGACCGGGGAAAATGTGGACGAAGCCGTCGCGAGAGCAAAAAGAGCGGCTGCGAACGTCAGCGTAGCAGGATAAAAAAACGGGCCGAAAGGCCCGTTTTAACTGTCTGGCTGGCCGGGTTAGGCGCAGCCGACACCCGGCAAACAAACTTACTGTTTCGCGCCTTCTACCGCTTCGCGAGCCAGTTTAGTGATGCGATCCCAGTCGCCTGCTTCCAGCGCATCCGCCGGAACCAGCCAGGAGCCGCCGATGCACAGCACGCTTTTCAGCGCCAGATAGTCACGGTAGTTGGCCGGAGAGATGCCGCCCGTTGGGCAGAAACGCACCTGGGAGAATGGGCCCGCAATGGCCTGCAACGCTTTGGTGCCGCCGTTCGCTTCAGCCGGGAAGAATTTGAACTCTTTCAGGCCGTAGTCCATGCCCAGCATCAGTTCAGAAACGGTGCTGATACCCGGGATCAGCGGAATAGAACCTTCGGTTGCGGCTTTCAGTAGCGGCTCAGTCAGCCCCGGGCTGATGGCAAACTGTGCGCCCGCTTCGGTCACTTCCGCCAGCTGCTGCGCATTCAGAACCGTACCTGCACCGATGATCGCTTCCGGCACTTCTTTGGCGATAGCGCGGATCGCATCCATCGCACAGGCCGTACGCAGGGTCACTTCCAGAACACGAACGCCACCCGCAACCAGCGCCTTCGCCATTGGGACAGCGTGCTCCAGTTTGTTTACCACAATAACCGGCACGACAGGGCCAGTGGTCAGGATTGCTTCTGCACTTGTTTTCCAGTTTTTCATCAGAGTTTTCTCTCGCCAGATCGTTAAAATCAAGTCGTCTTAAAACGTAATACAGGTTGCGCCCTGCTCCGCACCGGAGAGTTTCTCACGCAACGCACCAAACATTTCGCGTCCGGTACCCACGCGTGACGCGCTCAGGTCAGGAATATGTGGCTGACGCGCCGCCAGCTCTGCTTCATCCACCAGCAGGGTTAACTCGCCTGTCTGACCGTTAACGCGGATCATGTCACCATCACGCACTTTCGCCAGCAGGCCGCCGTCGTAGGCTTCCGGGGTGACATGAATCGCTGAAGGCACTTTACCGGATGCCCCTGAAAGGCGTCCATCGGTTACCAGTGCAATTTTGAAACGGCGGTCCAATAATACACCAAGCGGCGGCATAAGTTTATGTAATTCTGGCATCCCGTTCGCTTTTGGTCCCTGATGACGCACCACGACCACACAGTCTTTATCAAGCAGACCCGCGTCAAAGGCAGGTAAAACGTCGTGCTGGCTTTCAAACACCACCGCCGGGGCTTCGATAACCTGATTCTCTTCCGGCACGGCAGAGGTTTTCATCACGGCACGTCCAAGGTTACCGCTCAGCACTTTGGTGCCGCCGTGAGGAGAGAACGGCTGTTCGAAGGTTGCGATAACCTGAGGATCGAGCGAGTCGCTCGCCCCTTCGCGCCAGTCCAGCTCACCGTTGTTCAGCCAGGGTTCAAGGGTATAGCGATGCAGACCAAAGCCCGCCACCGTGTTGACATCCTCATGCAGCAGGCCGCCTTTCAGCAGCTCGCGCATCAGCACCGGCACGCCGCCCGCGGCCTGGAAGTGGTTGATGTCCGCCGGACCGTTCGGGTACAGACGCGCCATCAGCGGTACCACGGAGGAGATATCGGAGAAGTCATCCCAGTTGATCAGAATGCCCGCCGCGCGCGCCATCGCGACAAGGTGCATGGTATGGTTGGTTGAACCGCCGGTCGCCAGCAGGGCGACAATCCCGTTTACGATGACTTTTTCATCCACCATTTTGCCCATTGGCATCCACTCGTTGCCGTTACCGGTCAGGCGCGTCACCTGACGGGCTGCGGCTTCGGTCAGCGCTTTACGCAGTGGCGCATCCGGCTGGATGAACGACGAGCCCGGCAGCTGCATACCCATAAACTCCACCACCATCTGGTTGGTGTTGGCCGTACCGTAGAACGTACAGGTGCCCGGCGCATGATAGGACGCGGCTTCCGCTTCCAGCAGTGCCTGACGGTCCGCTTTTCCTTCGGCATACAGCTGGCGGATACGGACTTTTTCCTTGTTTGGCAGACCGCTAGCCATCGGGCCTGACGGCACAAAAATCGCTGGCAGATGGCCAAACGACAGCGCGGCCATCACCAGCCCCGGGACGATTTTGTCGCACACGCCCAGATAGAGCGCGCCATCAAACATGTTGTGAGAGAGGCCCACTGCCGCCGACATGGCGATCACTTCGCGGCTCAGCAAGGACAGCTCCATACCGTCCTGGCCTTGGGTTACGCCATCACACATGGCCGGCACGCCGCCTGCAACCTGGCCCACCGCGTTCACGCTGTGCAGCGCATTGCGGATGATAGCCGGGTAGGCCTCATACGGCTGGTGGGCTGAAAGCATGTCGTTATAGGAGGTAATGATGGCGATATTGTTACGCAACATGCTTTTCAGCGCGTCTTTATCACCAGGCTGGCAGGCCGCAAAGCCGTGGGCCAGATTCCCGCAGGCCAGCTGAGAGCGATGGACAGTTTCACTCTTCGCCTGTTCGATGCGGGCAAGGTAGGCAGCACGGGTCTCTTTCGAGCGTTCAACGATGCGTTGTGTTACGCGTAACAATGTCGGATTCATAAAAGCTCCTCTAATTTATCTGTCCAGGCTCGGGAGTTTACACAGTTTCTGACGGTTGTTAACAACGCTGAAACGCCTGATATCCGGAGCACAGGGGCAAAATGTCTGAAGGGAGTGTAATAAAAAAAGCTCCGCGGGTGAATCCACGCGGAGCTTAAAAGATAAAAATTATGCCACTTGCTGTGTTAGATCATGTTACCGGTAAAATAACACCTTTGGGCTAGAGAAGGTGGTTATTCAAACTCGTTCCAGGAGCGGCCATCACGGGTGATCATCGCAACGGAGGCGACAGGTCCCCAGGTTCCCGCCTGATACGGTTTTGGCGCGTCCTGATCGGCTGCCCACGCTTCAGTGATGGAGTCGACCCACTTCCACGCCTCTTCCACTTCATCGCGGCGGACGAACAGCGCCTGGATACCACGCATGGTTTCCAGCAGCAGACGCTCGTAAGCATCGGCGAGATGCGTCTGGTTGAAGGTTTCAGAGTAGCTCAGGTCCAGCTTAGTAGTTTGCAGGTTGTGTTTGTGATCAAGGCCCGGCACTTTGTTGAGGATCTGAATATCCACACCCTCGTCCGGTTGCAGACGGATGGTCAGTTTGTTCTGCGGCAGTTCCTGCCAGGATTCTTTGAACAGGTTCAGTTCCGGATTTTTGAAGTAGACCACCACTTCGGAGCATTTTGCTGGCAGACGTTTACCGGTACGCAGGTAGAACGGCACACCGGCCCAGCGCCAGTCGTCGATATCCACGCGGATCGCCACAAACGTCTCGGTGTTGCTGGACTTGTTCGCGCCCTCTTCTTCCAGATAGCCAGGAACTTTTTTCCCCTGGGCAAAACCTGCGGTGTACTGGCCGCGCACGGTTTTCTCACGCACGTTGGAGCGGTCAATACGGCGCAGTGATTTCAGCACTTTCACTTTGGCATCACGAATGCTGTCGGCCGTCAGATCTGACGGTGGAGACATGGCAATCATGCACAGAATTTGCAGCAGGTGGTTCTGGATCATGTCCCGCATCTGGCCGGCCTGGTCGAAGTAGCCCCAACGGCCTTCGATGCCCACCTCTTCCGCCACGGTAATTTCCACGTGGTCGATAGTGCGGTTGTCCCAGTTGTTCACGAACAGGGAGTTGGCAAAACGCAGCGCCAGCAGGTTCAGTACCGTCTCTTTGCCCAGATAGTGGTCAATACGGTAAACCTGACACTCCTCAAAGAACTCGCCCACCTGGTCGTTGATTTCACGCGAGGTCGCCAGCGACGTACCCAGCGGTTTCTCCATCACCACGCGCGCCGGTTTGGCGTTCAGCTTCGCCTCGCCCAGACCTTTGCAGATGGCGCCGAAGGTGCTTGGCGGCATCGCGAAATAGTTAATAGTGACACGATTTTCCTGGTCAAGCATTTCACCCAGACGGGTAAAGGCGCCTACATCATTGACGTCCAGGTTGCAGAAATCGAGACGCCCGCTCAGCTTATCCCAAAGGCTTTCATCGATTTTCTCTTTCATGAACGTTTCGAGCGCCTCGCGCACGACTTTGGTATAAGCCTCCTTATCCCAGTCTGCGCGCCCTACCCCAAGGATTCGGGTGTCGGGATGGATCTGGCCCGCTTTTTCGAGCTGATACAGGGAAGGCAGCAATTTTCGGCGTGCAAGATCGCCTTTCGCGCCGAAAATGACCAGGTCACATGCCTGGGCTGTTTGCGTTACCGCCATGTCATTCTCCTCAGTTAGATCGCCTGGTACTCTGCCAGGTATCGTTGTAATTTTATTACAATGCACTGTACTGCTTTTACGCGTTTCCTGAAACCATTAGCGCTTAACGTCGCGTGCGATACGGTGATTTTTCGTCGCCCGGGCCATTACGCCCGTCTGATGACGCAACAAACGTCGATTCTTTGCGCAACAGGGTCAGAGCAAAACCCGACGTCGATCAAGTAATGAAAAAAAACAACAACATTTCTTGTCGACGATTACCCTTTCGGGAGTCCCGGGGGTAATATCGGCTAAATCGAATCAAGATTTCATCTCTTTATGAAATCGTTTATGCCCTCATGAGCGTCTTGTTAACAATGAACATGCTGGAAAAAATCCAGTTTCAACTGGAACACCTTAGCAAATCCGAGCGCAAAGTGGCTGAAGTTATTCTCGCCGCGCCCGCTCAGGCGATTCATTCAAGCATCGCCGCTCTGGCACAGGAATCGGGCGTCAGCGAACCGACGGTCAATCGATTCTGTCGTAGTCTGGACACGCGCGGCTTTCCTGATTTTAAACTGCATCTGGCCCAAAGTCTGGCAAACGGCACCCCGTATGTTAATCGCAATGTAGATGAAGACGACAGCGTTGATGCTTACACCGCAAAAATATTTGAATCGGCTATGGCCACGCTCGACCACGTTCGCCAGTCTCTGGACATGAGTTCAGTGAATCGCGCGGTCGATCTTCTCACGCAGGCCAAACGGATTGCCTTCTTTGGCCTTGGCTCGTCCGCCGCCGTGGCGCATGACGCCATGAATAAGTTCTTTCGCTTTAACGTGCCGGTGATTTACTCCGATGACATTGTGCTGCAACGCATGAGCTGTATGAATTGTAGTGAAGATGATGTCGTGGTACTCATCTCCCATACGGGCCGCACCAAGAGCCAGGTGGAGCTGGCGCAGCTCGCGCGTGACAACGACGCGATGGTCATCGCCCTGACGACGGCAGGTACGCCGCTGGCCAGGGAAGCGACGCTCGCCATTACCCTGGACGTACCGGAGGACACCGACATGTACATGCCGATGGTCTCCCGCCTGGCGCAGTTGACGGTCATCGACGTGCTGGCGACCGGTTTTACCTTACGCCGGGGCGCAAAATTCCGGGATAACTTGAAGCGGGTCAAGGAAGCCCTGAAAGAATCGCGTTTTGATAAAGAATTGCTTATAAAGAGCGATGTTCCCTAATAACTACGATGTACGATTTACGGCATTCGGTCCCCTCGCTACTGCCTTGCGATAGATGAAGGCCGATTCTATGTTCACGCAACACCAAAGTTGTTTCAGTCAACGGAGTATTACATGTCCAGAAGGCTTCGCAGAACCAAGATCGTCACCACCTTAGGCCCGGCCACCGACCGCGATAATAACCTCGAAAAGATTATCGCCGCGGGTGCCAACGTGGTGCGCATGAACTTCTCTCACGGTACGCCAGAAGACCATAAATTACGTGCCGACAAAGTGCGTGAAATCGCAGCTAAACTGGGCCGCCATGTTGCTATCCTCGGTGACCTGCAAGGTCCAAAAATCCGCGTATCGACCTTTAAAGAAGGCAAAGTCTTCCTCAACATCGGCGATAAATTCCTGCTGGATGCCAACCTGAGCAAAGGCGAAGGCGATAAGGAAAAAGTGGGTATTGACTACAAAGGTCTGCCTGCTGACGTTGTGCCTGGCGACATCCTGCTGCTGGACGACGGACGCGTACAGCTGAAAGTGCTGGAAGTTCAGGGTATGAAGGTATTCACCGAAGTGACCGTCGGCGGCCCGCTCTCCAACAACAAAGGCATCAACAAACTCGGCGGTGGCCTGTCTGCCGAAGCGCTGACCGATAAAGACAAAGCGGATATCGTGACCGCAGCGCAGATCGGCGTGGATTACCTGGCCGTCTCCTTCCCGCGCTGCGGCGAAGATCTGAACTATGCTCGCCGCCTGGCGCGCGATGCAGGCTGCGATGCGAAAATCGTTGCGAAAGTGGAACGCGCTGAAGCGGTCTGCGATCAGGACACGATGGACGACGTGATCCTGGCGTCTGACGTGGTGATGGTTGCCCGTGGTGACCTGGGCGTGGAAATTGGCGACCCTGAACTGGTCGGTATCCAGAAAGCGCTGATCCGTCGCGCGCGTCAGCTGAACCGCGCGGTGATCACCGCCACCCAGATGATGGAATCCATGATCACCAACCCAATGCCAACCCGTGCGGAAGTCATGGACGTGGCGAACGCCGTGCTGGATGGTACTGACGCGGTGATGCTGTCAGCAGAAACCGCAGCGGGCCAGTATCCGGCGGAAACCGTGGCCGCCATGGCGCGCGTCTGCCTGGGTGCGGAGAAGATCCCAAGCATTAACGTCTCCAAGCACCGCCTGGATATCCAGTTCGACAATGTGGAAGAAGCGATTGCGATGTCCGCGATGTACGCAGCCAACCACCTGAAAGGGGTCACGGCGATCATCACCATGACCGAATCTGGCCGTACTGCGCTAATGACGTCCCGTATCAGCTCCGGTCTGCCGATCTTCGCCATGTCCCGTCACGAGCGTACGCTGAACCTGACGGCGCTGTATCGCGGCGTGACGCCAGTATACTTCGACAGCACCAACGACGGCGTGGCCGCCGCGCACGATGCCGTGAACCTGCTGCGCGACAAAGGTTATCTGGTATCCGGTGATATCGTTATCGTGACGCAGGGTGACGTGATGAGCACCATCGGCTCAACCAATACCACCCGCGTACTGACCGTAGAGTAAGCTCCAATCCCCTCTCCCCTAAGGGGAGAGGGGTGAAGGTTTCCTATTTCTTCGGGAAAAGCTCTTTACGCTTGTACGGCTCTGTTTCGCCAGGTTTACGCGTTTTGAGCAGCTTCAGGATCCACGTATATTGCTCCTTATGCGGCCCCACCAGCACCTCCACCTCTTCATTCATGCGACGTGCGATGGTGTGATCGTCTGCGGTCAGCAGATCGTCCATCGGCGGACGTACCTCAATGCTCAGGCGATGCGTTTTACCGTCATAAACCGGGAACAGTGGGATCACGCGGGCGCGGCAGACTTTCATCAGGCGACCAATCGCGGGTAGCGTGGCTTTATAGGTTGCGAAGAAATCGACAAACTCGCTGTGTTCCGGGCCGTGGTCCTGATCGGGCAGATAGTAGCCCCAGTAACCCTGACGTACCGACTGAATGAAAGGCTTAATGCCATCGTTTCGGGCGTGCAAACGCCCGCCAAAGCGACGGCGCACGGTATTCCAGACGAAGTCGTAGATTTTGTTTCCCTGATTATGGAACATCGCCGCCATTTTCTGGCCCTGCGACGCCATTAACATCGCCGGAATGTCTACCCCCCAGCCGTGCGGCACCAGGAAAATCACCTTTTCATCATTGCGACGCATCTCGTCGATGATCTCCAGCCCTTTCCAGTCAACGCGTTCGACGATCTTCTCCGGCCCTTTCAGCGCCAGTTCCGCCATCATCGCCATGGCCTGTGGCGCGGTGGTATACATGTCATCAATGATTGCTTCGCGTTCGGCGTCGCTTTTATCCGGAAAACAGTACAACAGATTTATTTGCGCGCGGCGGCGTGCGCTTTTACCTAAGCGCCCTGCCAGGCGCCCCACTTTGCCGAGCACCGGATCGCGGAGGGAAGCAGGTAGCAACGCCATGCCAGCAAACGCGTATACGCCAAGCCAGGCGCCCCAGTTACGCGGGTGGCGAAAAGATTTTTCAAACTCGGGAATGTACTCAATATTGTTTTTTTTGGTTTCCATGCGGGTTCCAGGGTCTGGTGACGCAAAAATATATTCGGATAGTGTAGCGAGGCTGCCGCCCGCGCACAAAAGAAAAAGCCGGCGCATACTGACGCCGGCTTTTTAAATCAGGAGAGCTTAGTCGAAGCGCAGCTGCGGCATCACCTCTTTCACCTGCGCCAGGTAATCTTTGCGATCTTTGCCGGTCAGCCCTTCGGTGCGCGGCAGTTTTGCCGTCAGCGGGTTAACTGCCTGCTGGTTGATCCACACTTCGTAGTGCAGGTGCGGCCCCGTCGACCGGCCGGTGTTACCGGACAACGCGATGCGATCGCCACGTTTCACTTTCTGGCCCGGTTTGACCAGCAGTTTACGCAGGTGCATGTAGCGGGTGGTGTACGTACGACCGTGACGAATAGCAACGTAGTAGCCAGCAGCACCGCTGCGTTTCGCCATGACTACTTCACCATCCCCTACCGCCAGCACTGGCGTGCCCTGCGGCATGGCGAAGTCAACGCCACGGTGCGGCGCTACGCGGCCAGTTACCGGGTTCAGACGACGCGGGTTGAAGTTGGAGGAGACGCGGAACTGTTTCGCCGTTGGGAAACGCAGGAAGCCTTTTGCCAGACCCGTACCGCTGCGGTCATAGAACTTACCGTCTTCCGCGCGAATAGCGTAGTAGTCTTTGCCGTCTGAACGCAGACGAACACCCACCAGCTGGCTCTGCTCGCGCTTACCATCCAGCATTTCGCGGGACATCAGGACAGAGAACTGATCGCCTTTTTTCAGTTTGCGGAAATCCATCTGCCACTGCATGGCTTTGATCACCGAGCTGATTTCAGCGCTGGTCAGGCCGGCATCGCGTGCGCTGGAAACAAAGCTGCCGCCGACGGTTCCTTTCATGACGCTGTTAACCCAGTCGCCCTGCTGCAATTCGCTGGTCATTTTGAAACCGTTTGCAGTGCGATCGTAGGTACGGGTTTCGCGACGGGACATCTCCCAGGTCAGACGTTGCAGATCGCCGTCGGGCGTTAAGGTCCAGGAAAGCTGCTGACCAATTTTCAGGTTACGCAGCTCTTTATCGGATGCGGCGAGCTGGCTGATGTTGCCCATGTCGATACCGTACTGGTTCAGGACGCTGCTCAGCGTATCGCCAGTAGAAACAACGTATTCATGAATGCCGGCTTCATTCTGGATCTTGTCATCCAGCTCATCCTGGGGAATCGCTTCATCTTCCTGAGCGGCCTGATCGATAGGCTCGCTGGCCTCAGGCAGCAGAGAGCGGATCTCGCTCTTCTCCAGTTCGATGGTTTTAATGATTGGGGCGGAACTCGGGTGGTAAACATAGGGCCGCCAGACGGCGACCGCTAACGTGAGAACTGTAAGCGACCCCAGCATAACGCGGTGGGGTCGAGGCAGATTGTTAAATGCCAGGGCGACAGAGCGGGCTATCTGTTGCACGTATTCACTTCCTCGTTAATCTCCTTTCAGGCAGCTCGCATACTGATTCGCCAGTTGGCTGAGGAACTGCGAATAGCTCGCTTTGCTCAACTGGATGTTCGTACCTAGCGGGTCAAGGGTTCCCATGCGCACGGATGTTCCCCTGGCCACGGCTTCTACGACCGCTGGCCTGAACTGTGGCTCAGCAAAAACGCATGTCGCTTTTTGCTCAACCAACTGTGTTCTGATTTCATGTAAACGCTGCGCACCAGGCTGAATTTCAGGGTTGACGGTAAAATGCCCCAGCGGGGTCAGACCGTAATGTTTCTCGTAATACCCGTAGGCATCATGAAAAACGAAGTACCCTTTTCCTTTAAGCGGTGCGAGCTCGTTACCCACCTGTTTGTCGGTTGCGGCTAATTGAGCCTCAAAATCCTTCAGGTTGGCGTCGAGTTTGATTCGACTTTGCGGCATAAGTTCCACTAATTTGTCGTGGATTGCAACCGCTGTAAGCCGCGCTATCTCTGGGGAGAGCCAGAGATGCATGTTGTATTCGCCGTGATGGTGATGGTCGTCACCTTTTTCGCCGTGAGCATGGTCGTGGTCGTGTTCGTCACCCTCGTCCTCATCGCCTTTCATGAGTAACGGTTTCACGCCGGACAGCCCGGCAATCGTCACCTGTTTCTCAGCGGGAAGCTGTCTGGCTGACTTCTGCATGAACGCTTCCATCTCAGGACCAATCCAGACGACTAAGTCCGCGTTCTGTAAGCGTTTTACATCAGATGGACGCAGAGAATAATCATGCTCGGAAGCACCATCAGGCAGCAGAACCTGGGTCTCAGTGACCCCATCCGCGATGGCGGAGGCGATAAATCCAAGCGGTTTAAGCGAAGCGACAACGGCGGCGTTAACATCTTGTGCTGTTGTACCCCAAAGAGCAGCGGATAAAGCTGCGAAAAGAAGCGTATTTTTCTGTAACATAATGCGACTAATCATCGTAATGAATGCGTGGAATGTGATATTATAACATTCGATGACTTCTGCAAGCTTAAATTGACATGACGACTTTAGTTTCTCTTGAAAATGTTTCGGTCTCATTCGGCCAGCGCCGCGTCCTTTCTGACGTGTCGCTGAATCTGAAGCCCGGCAAAATACTCACCCTGCTCGGCCCTAACGGCGCAGGCAAATCGACGCTGGTACGCGTCGTATTAGGCCTGGTAGCTCCCGACGCAGGTGTTATCGTCCGCGAAGACAAGTTGCGTATCGGCTATGTGCCGCAAAAGTTACACCTCGATGCCACCCTGCCCCTGACGGTGAGCCGCTTCCTGCGCCTCCGTCCCGGTACGCGTAAAGCGGATATCCTCCCGGCGCTGAAACGGGTTCAGGCGGGTCATCTTGTTGAGGCGCCCTTGCAAAAGCTGTCGGGCGGTGAAACCCAGCGCGTATTACTTGCCCGCGCCCTGCTCAGCAGCCCTCAGCTGCTGGTCCTGGACGAGCCGACGCAGGGTGTTGACGTCAACGGTCAGGTTGCGCTGTACGATCTGATTGACCAGCTCCGTCGAGAGCTAAACTGCGCGGTGCTGATGGTGTCCCATGATCTGCACCTGGTGATGGCCAAAACCGACGAAGTGCTGTGCCTGAACCATCACATTTGTTGTTCCGGCACGCCGGAAGTGGTGTCAATGCATCCGGAATTTATCTCTATGTTTGGCCATCGCGGCGCCGAACAGCTGGGCATCTATCGTCATAATCACAATCACCGCCATGATTTACAGGGACGAATTGTCCTGCGTCGGGGAAATGGACACTCATGATTGAACTGTTACTGCCCGGCTGGCTGGCCGGGATTATGCTTGCCTGCGCCGCGGGTCCACTCGGCTCGTTTGTCGTCTGGCGCAGAATGTCCTATTTCGGCGATACGCTGGCCCATGCTTCATTGCTGGGTGTGGCGTTTGGTTTGTTACTGGACGTGAACCCATTTTATGCGGTGATTGTCGTCACGCTGCTGCTGGCTGCCGGTCTGGTCTGGCTGGAAAAACGCCCTCATCTGGCAATTGATACCCTGCTCGGCATTATGGCGCACAGCGCCCTGTCGCTGGGCCTGGTGGTAGTGAGCCTGATGTCAAACATCCGCGTGGACCTGATGGCCTATCTGTTCGGCGATCTGCTGGCCGTCACGCCCGAAGATCTGATTTCCATTGCCATTGGCGTGGCAGTGGTGCTCGGGATCCTGCTGTGGCAGTGGCGGAATTTACTGGCTATGACCGTCAGTCCGGATCTGGCCTTTGTCGATGGCGTGAAGCTTCAGCGCGTGAAGCTGCTGTTGATGCTGGTGACGGCGTTAACCATCGGCGTGGCGATGAAGTTTGTTGGCGCGCTGATCATCACGTCGCTGCTGATAATTCCTGCCGCCACTGCGCGCCGTTTTGCGCGTACGCCGGAGCAAATGGCCGGTATCGCGGTGATTATCGGAATGATTGCGGTGACGGGCGGGTTAACCTTCTCGGCGTTTTATGACACGCCAGCAGGGCCGTCGGTGGTATTGTGCGCGGCGGTGTTGTTTATTTTCAGTATGATGAAAAAGACCGCGCAGTAGTCAGCATATCCCCGGTGGCGCTTCGCTTACCGGGGCTACCATTTATCGCTGCTTACGGCATCGCGGGCGGCGTAATACCGAAATGATTCCACGCCCGCACCGTCGCCATACGACCACGTGGGGTACGCTGTAAGAAGCCCTGCTGGATCAGATACGGCTCCAGCACATCTTCGATAGTCTCACGCTCTTCGCCAATTGCCGCCGCCAGGTTATCCAGCCCTACTGGCCCGCCAAAGAACTTATCCAGCACCGCCAGCAGCAGCTTACGGTCCATGTAGTCAAAACCTTCGGCATCGACATTCAGCATATCCAGCGCCTGGGCGGCGATCTCGGCCGAAATAGTGCCGTCGTGCTTCACCTCGGCAAAGTCACGCACCCGGCGCAGCAGGCGGTTGGCGATACGCGGCGTACCGCGGGAGCGCTTCGCCACTTCAAACGCTCCCTCTTCGCTCATATCCAGCCCCATGTAGCGCGCGCTGCGCCCTACAATATGCTGAAGGTCGGGCACCTGATAAAACTCCAGACGCTGCACGATACCAAACCGGTCGCGTAGTGGAGAGGTCAGCGAGCCGGCGCGGGTCGTGGCGCCAATCAGGGTAAACGGTGGCAGATCGATTTTGATCGAGCGCGCGGCCGGACCTTCACCGATCATGATATCCAGCTGGTAATCCTCCATTGCCGGATAGAGCACTTCCTCCACCACCGGTGAAAGACGGTGGATCTCATCGATAAACAGCACGTCATGCGGTTCGAGGTTGGTCAGCATCGCCGCCAGGTCCCCTGCTTTCTCCAGTACCGGGCCGGAGGTGGTACGCAGGTTAACGCCCATTTCATTGGCGACGATATTCGCCAGGGTGGTTTTACCTAACCCCGGCGGACCAAAAATCAGCAGGTGATCGAGCGCATCGCCGCGCAGCTTTGCCGCCTGGATGAAAATCTCCATCTGAGAACGAACCTGCGGCTGGCCGATGTACTCATCCAGCAGTTTGGGACGGATCGCGCGATCCACCACGTCATCTGGCTGAATAGTGCCTGCCGATACCAGGCGGTCTGCTTCAATCATCCTTTACCTCACAATGCAGCGCGCAGCGCTTCACGAATCAGAGTTTCACTGCTGGCATCCGGTTTAGCAATTTTGCTCACCATCCGGCTGGCCTCCTGAGGTTTATAGCCCAGCGCCACCAGCGCGGCAACCGCTTCCTGCTCGGCATCATCATCAGATGCAGGCGCGCCCGGGGAAGTCAGCACCAGATCGGCTGCCGGCGTGAACAGATCGCCATGCAGACCTTTGAAGCGGTCCTTCATCTCGACAATCAAACGCTCGGCGGTTTTCTTCCCGATGCCTGGAAGTTTAATTAACGCAGCCGGATCTTCACGCTCAACGGCGTTCACAAACTGTGGCGCTGACATACCGGACAGAATCGCCAGGGCCAGCTTCGGCCCGACGCCGTTGGTTTTAATCAATTCGCGGAACAGGGTGCGTTCCTGTTTGTTATTGAAGCCGTACAGCAGCTGAGCGTCTTCACGCACCACAAACTGGGTAAAGACAACCGCCTCTTTGCCCGCCTCCGGCAGTTCGTAGAAGCAGGTCATCGGCATATGGACTTCATAGCCCACGCCACCCACTTCCAGCAGTACTAACGGGGGTTGTTTTTCAATGATGATGCCTCTGAGTCTGCCTATCACGTGACGCTCCTGCGTTCTGGAAGAAATTAACTGCCGACATAATAAAAAAAGGCTGGATAAACATCCAGCCTGATTTGTCATTATCGTAACCTGCCTCGCGCCAGATTGAGCCGCGACTCGCTCATTTGCATCGCATTCTGGCTGACGTGACAGTGGGTAATCGCAATGGCCAGCGCATCCGCGGCGTCGGCCTGCGGGTTCGCAGGGAGCTTCAGCAGGGTACGCACCATGTGCTGCACCTGGCTTTTCTCCGCGCTACCAATGCCCACCACCGTCTGCTTAACCTGACGGGCCGCGTACTCAAACACCGGCAGATCCTGGTTCACGGCGGCAACAATCGCCACGCCGCGCGCCTGACCGAGCTTTAACGCCGAGTCAGCGTTTTTCGCCATAAAGACCTGCTCGATGGCGAAATAGTCCGGCTGGAACTGGGTGATGATCTCCGACACGCCCGCATAGATGAGCTTCAGGCGCGACGGCAGATCGTCCACTTTGGTGCGAATACAGCCGCTGCCGAGGTAGGTTAGCTGGCGTCCCACCTGACGGATAACGCCATAGCCGGTGACGCGTGAGCCGGGGTCAATCCCGAGAATAATCGACATCACGCGTCTCCCGTAAACGGTTTACAGGCTCTCATCAGAGAGTCGCTGCAACCTCATCAGAGATTTCACCGTTGTGATACACTTCCTGCACGTCGTCGCAGTCTTCGAGCATGTCGATCAGACGCAGCAGTTTCGGTGCGGTTTCCGCATCCATGTCCGCTTTGGTAGACGGGATCATGGAGACTTCAGCGTTATCCGCCTTCAGGCCAGCCGCTTCCAGCGCATCGCGCACGGCACCCATCTCTTCCCATGCGGTGTAAACATCAATAGCACCGTCGTCGTAGGTCACCACGTCTTCCGCACCGGCTTCCAGCGCCGCTTCCATGATCGCATCTTCGTCGCCTTTCTCGAAGGAGATGACGCCTTTTTTGCTGAACAGGTACGCTACGGAACCGTCAGTGCCCAGGTTGCCGCCGGTTTTGGTGAACGCGTGGCGCACTTCCGCAACGGTACGGTTACGGTTGTCGGACAGACACTCAACCATCACCGCCGTACCGCCAGGACCGTAACCTTCATAAATGATGGTTTCCATGTTCGCGTCTTCATCACCGCCCACGCCACGTGCGATGGCACGGTTCAGGGTGTCACGCGTCATGTTGTTGGACAGGGCTTTATCCACCGCTGCGCGCAGACGTGGGTTAGAGGCCGGATCGCCGCCGCCCAGACGCGCCGCTGTCACCAGCTCACGAATGATTTTGGTAAAGATTTTACCGCGTTTGGCATCCTGTGCCGCTTTGCGGTGTTTGGTGTTGGCCCACTTACTATGACCTGCCATAAAAAGTTCTCCAAAAATCGCGCCTTCTCAGGCAGCGTTAATTACAAATTCTTCAATCGCCTGCCGGTTGCTCCACGACTTGGTCAGTGCGGCGGCATCCGCCGCATCCACCCAGCGGTAGGTCAGGTGTTCCGTGAACACGATCTCCCGCTCATGGGGAAGCGCAAGGCAGAACCACGATTCCGTATTGCGCTCAATGCCCGGTGCATAGCGATGACGTAAATGGCTAAAAATTTCAAACTCCACCGTGCGCTGACAGTCCTTCAGGGTCAGTTGCTCGCGAGCAACGTCAATGGCGACCTCTTCCTTTACTTCACGCGCGGCGGCCTGCGGCGCGGTCTCTCCCTCTTCCAGGCTGCCGGTAACCGACTGCCAGAAATCCGGATCGTCGCGACGCTGCAACATCAGCACCCGCTTCGTGTCTTCTGCATAAATGACCACCAGAACCGAAACGGGACGCTTATATGCCATATCAGTTTTTCTCTTCCTTCTTCACCACCTCAATGCCCAGCTCAGCCAGCGCGGCCGGGTTGGCAAAGCTTGGCGCTTCAGTCATCAGACACGCCGCTGCGGTGGTTTTCGGGAAGGCGATCACATCACGGATGTTGTCGGTGCCGGTCAGCAGCATGGTCAGACGGTCAAGACCGAAGGCCAGACCCGCGTGCGGAGGGGTACCGTACTTCAGGGCGTCCAGCAGGAAGCCAAACTTCTCGCGCTGCTCCTGCTCGTTAATGCCCAGAATGGCGAACACGGTCTGCTGCATTTCACCGCTGTGAATACGCACGGAGCCGCCGCCCACTTCGTAGCCGTTGATGACCATATCGTAGGCGTTTGCCACCGCGTCTTCCGGCGCCGCTTTCAGCTCTGCCGCCGTCATCTCTTTTGGCGAGGTGAACGGGTGGTGCATCGCGGTCAGGCCGCCTTCACCGTCGTCTTCAAACATCGGGAAGTCGATTACCCACAGCGGCGCCCATTTGCTTTCGTCGGTCAGGTTCAGGTCTTTGCCAAGCTTCAGACGCAGCGCGCCCATCGCATCCGCAACCACTTTCTTGTTGTCTGCGCCGAAGAAAATCATGTCGCCGTCCTGCGCGCCGGTGCGCTCAAGGATCGCTTCCACGATGTCCGCATTCAGGAACTTCGCCACCGGGCTGGTGATGCCTTCCAGACCTTTTGCACGCTCGGTTACTTTAATATAGGCCAGACCTTTCGCGCCGTAGATCTTGATGAAGTTGCCGTAGTCGTCAATCTGCTTACGGCTCAGGGCAGCACCGCCCGGAACGCGCAGGGCAGCCACGCGGCCTTTCGGATCGTTAGCCGGGCCAGCAAAGACCGCGAACTCAACGGCTTTCACCAGGTCTGCCACGTCCACCAGCTCCATCGGGTTACGCAGGTCTGGTTTGTCGGAACCGTAGCGACGCTCGGCTTCCGCGAAGGTCATGACAGGGAAATCGCCCAGTTCAACGCCTTTCACGTCGTCCCACAGGCTACGCACCAGGGCTTCCATCACCTCACGCACCTGCTCAGCGGTCATGAAAGAGGTTTCCACATCGATCTGGGTAAATTCTGGCTGACGGTCAGCGCGCAGGTCTTCGTCGCGGAAGCATTTCACGATCTGATAGTAGCGATCGAAGCCGGACATCATAAGCAGCTGTTTGAAAAGCTGTGGTGACTGCGGCAGCGCGTAGAATTTGCCTTTATGGACGCGGGATGGCACCAGGTAGTCGCGCGCGCCTTCCGGCGTGGCTTTGGTCAGCATCGGGGTTTCGATATCAAGGAAACCGTGGTCATCCATAAAACGGCGCACCAGGCTGGTGATTTTCGCACGGGTTTTCAGGCGCTGAGCCATTTCCGGACGACGCAGATCCAGGTAGCGGTATTTCAGACGCGCTTCTTCGGTGTTGACGTGGTTGGAGTCCAGCGGCAACGCTTCCGCGCGGTTGATGATCGTCAGATCGGACGCCAGCACTTCGATAGCGCCGGTCGCCATGTCGGCGTTGACGTTTTTCTCGTCACGCGCACGCACGGTGCCCGTCACCTGAATGCAGAACTCATTGCGCAGCTCAGAAGCCAGCTTCAACGCATCAGCGCGATCCGGATCGAAGAACACCTGAACGATACCTTCGCGGTCACGCATATCAATAAAGATAAGGCTACCAAGATCGCGACGACGATTGACCCAACCACACAGGGTGACCTGCTGCCCGACGTGGGACTGACGCAGCTGCCCGCAATATTCTGTACGCATGAGATATCCCTTAATTAGCCGCAGGCTGATTGTCGCCTGTCTCGCAGGCTACGATGTCGCAGCTTTCTGTATGTCACAACTGGATGAAAAAAGGCGGCTATTATACTGGAAATTCTGCCGCACGATAAGAGCGAAGCACGGCCTGACGCGCGTTTGCTGAACTCTTATTGCCTATTCTCACAAAAATTAACAAAATTATCCGACCGATAACAGGCCATCACGTCGTAAGGTGTAGAAAAGCAATCATTTGACGGGAGTGACGATGTTTACACTTGATGCCACCAAAACCGCCCTTGTGGTCATTGATTTACAGGAAGGCATTCTGCCTTTTGCCGGTGGTCCGCACACCGCTGACGATGTGGTCAGCCGCGCTGCGCGCCTGGCAGAAAAATGCCGCGCCAGCGGCTCGCCTGTTGTTATGGTGCGCGTCGGCTGGTCCGCTGATTTCGCCGAAGCGTTAAAGCAGCCGGTTGATGCCAAGGCCCCGGCGCAGGCGCTGCCGGACAACTGGTGGACATATCCTGTCTCGCTCGGTAAACGCGACAGCGATATAGAAGTCACCAAACGCCAGTGGGGCGCATTCTACGGCACCGACCTGGAGCTCCAGCTGCGCCGTCGCGGGATCGACACGATTATTCTGTGCGGGATCTCCACCAACATCGGTGTGGAATCCACCGCCCGTAACGCCTGGGAGCTGGGCTTTAACCTGGTGATCGCGGAAGATGCGTGCAGCGCAGCCTCTGCGGATCAGCACCAGGGCAGCATGACCCATATCTTCCCGCGTATCGGTCGCGTGCGCAGCACGGATGAGATCCTCAGCGCGCTATGATGTACGTGGGCCTGCCCCAGTGGTCGCACCCGAAATGGGTGCGCCTGGGTATTACCAGCCTTGAAGAGTATGCCCGACACTTTAACTGCGTGGAGGGCAATACCACGCTGTACGCTCTGCCCCGCGCGGAGATCGTCGAACGCTGGCGCGAGCAAACCAGCGACGACTTCCGCTTTTGCTTTAAATTCCCGGCGACCATCTCCCACAACGCCGCGCTGCGCAACTGCGATGATTTAACCCACGAGTTTTTCACCCGGATGTCGCCTCTGGCCAACCGTATTGGCCAGTACTGGCTCCAGCTTCCCGCCACGTTTGGCCCGCGCGACCTGCCTGCCCTCTGGCAGTTTCTCGACGCCCTGCCGCATGGCTTCACCTACGGCGTAGAAGTAAGGCATCCGGAATTCTTTGCCAAGGGCGACGCGGAGAAAGCGCTCAATCGCGGCCTGCATGAACGATCGGTCAACCGCGTGATCCTCGACAGCCGCCCCGTACATAGCGCAATCCCGCACAGCGAAGCCGTTGTTGATGCCCAGCGCAAAAAACCTAAAGTGCCCGTCCACGCGATCGTAACGGCACAGAACCCGATGGTCCGGTTTATCGGCAGCGATAACATGCAGCAAAATGAGGAGATGTTCGCCGTCTGGCTGCAAACGCTGGCGAAATGGGAGCACACCACCACGCCGTACCTTTTTTTACATACGCCGGATATCGCACAGGCGCCTGAACTGGTCGATGCTCTCTGGCAGGCCTTGCAGCAGGCAGTTCCGTCGGTTGGCCCCGCGCCGTCCATCCCACAACAATCTTCTCTTTTCTGAAATCACCCCCTATCATAGAGACGTGCCATCTGCCAAAAACAGGGAGTTAGTATGGTCAGCGCGCTGTATGCGGTGTTAGGTGCATTACTGCTGATTAAGTTTTCATTTGATGTTGTGCGCCTGAGAATGCAGTACCGCGTCTCGTACGGTGACGGGGGATTTTCTGAGCTACAAAGCGCAATCCGCATTCACGGCAACGCGGTCGAGTACATTCCCGTCGCGTTAATTTTGCTGCTGTTAATGGAGATGGATGGCGCAGAAACCTGGATGGTGCACGTCTGTGGGCTACTGCTGATAGCAGGGCGTTTGATGCATTATTATGGTTTTCACCACCGCCTGATCCGCTGGCGTCGTTCCGGCATGAGCGCGACCTGGTGCTCGCTTTTGCTGATGGTGCTGGCTAACCTTTGGTATATGCCGTGGGAGTTGGTTTTCTCCTTCCATTAGCGCACAATATGCCCCTTTATTTTTCCCGGATTTTTACGTTATGTCAGATCGCGACACGCTTTTTTCCGCGCCTATCGCCAGCCTGGGCGACTGGACCTTTGATGAACGGGTAGCCGAAGTCTTCCCGGATATGATCCAGCGCTCTGTTCCCGGTTATTCCAATATTATCTCCATGATCGGCATGCTGGCGGAGCGTTTTGTTCAACCCGGCACGCAGGTCTATGACCTGGGCTGTTCGCTGGGAGCGGCAACGCTGTCCATTCGTCGTAACGTTCATCACGAAGGCTGCAAGATTGTGGCTGTCGATAACTCACCGGCCATGGTCGAACGCTGCCGTCGCCACATTGACGCGTATAAAGCCCCTACGCCTGTGGAGGTGGTAGAAGGCGATATCCGCGATATCGACATCCAGAACGCCTCGATGGTGGTACTGAACTTTACCCTTCAGTTCCTGGTGCCGGACGATCGTCAGCGGTTGCTGGATAAAATTTATCAGGGCCTGAACCCGGGCGGCGCGCTGGTGCTGTCTGAGAAATTCAGCTTTGAAGACGCCAGCGTGGGCGAACTGCTGTTCAACATGCACCATGATTTCAAGCGTGCAAATGGCTACAGCGAGCTGGAGATCAGCCAGAAGCGCAGCATGCTTGAAAACGTCATGCTGACGGATTCCGTAGAAACCCACAAAGCGCGCCTGCGCAAAGCCGGATTTGAACACAGCGAACTGTGGTTCCAGTGCTTTAATTTTGGTTCTCTGGTGGCGCTTAAAGCCGGAGACGCAGCATGATCGAGTTCGGTAATTTCTATCAGCTGATTGCCAAAAACCACCTTTCCCACTGGCTGGAAACCCTGCCTGCGCAAATTGCCACCTGGCAGCGCGATCAGCAGCATGGTCTGTTGAAGCAGTGGTCCAACGCCGTGGAGTTTCTGCCTGAACTGACGCCTCATCGTCTGGATTTACTGCACAGCGTGACGGCGGAGAGCGAAGAGCCGCTCTCGGCCGGGCAGATCAACCGCATCGAAACGCTGATGCGTAACCTGATGCCGTGGCGCAAAGGGCCGTTCTCGCTGTACGGCGTAAATATCAACACCGAGTGGCGCTCTGACTGGAAGTGGGATCGCGTTCTGCCGCATTTATCCGACCTGACCGGGCGCACCATTCTGGACGTGGGCTGCGGTAGCGGCTATCACATGTGGCGCATGATCGGCGCAGGCGCGCATCTGGCCGTCGGTATCGATCCGATGCAGCTGTTCCTGTGCCAGTTTGAAGCGGTGCGTAAGCTGCTGGGTAACGACCAGCGTGCGCACCTGCTGCCGCTGGGTATCGAGCAACTCCCTGCCCTGAAAGCGTTTGATACCGTTTTCTCGATGGGCGTGCTGTACCACCGTCGTTCCCCGCTGGAGCATCTGTGGCAGTTGAAAGATCAGCTGGTCAGCGGCGGCGAACTGGTGCTGGAAACGCTGGTCATCGAAGGCGATGAACATGCCGTTCTGGTGCCGGGCGATCGCTATGCGCAGATGCGCAACGTTTACTTCATCCCTTCCGCGCTGGCGCTGAAGAACTGGCTGGAGAAATGTGGATTTGTCGATGTACGCATCGCCGATGTGTGCGTGACGTCGGTTGAGGAACAGCGCCGCACCGACTGGATGATCACCGAATCGCTGGAGCAGTTCCTCGATCCGGACGACCACAGCAAAACCGTCGAAGGCTATCCGGCCCCGATGCGTGCGGTATTGATTGCGACCAAGCCGTAGTTTGTGCCGGGTGGCGGCTGCGCCTTACCCGGCCTACGCGTCGCACGTTTTCTCCAAAATAGTTCAAGTTGCAGCAAGGCGGCAACGCAGCGAATCCCCGGGAGCTTACATCAGTAAGTGACCGGGGTGAGCGAGGCGGCCAACGCGGCTGCGGCTTGAAATATGAAGGAGAAAAAAAGGCCCCTGTGTAATTTGCAGGGGCCTGGTACAAGCAAGCATCATATTGGGCGACATGATGCGCGGTAAAAATCGGTACGTTGCTACACGTGATGACGTTCAATCAACGATTTCATTACCGCAACCGACTCTCCATCCACACCGTAGCGCGAGTACTCATCCGCTTCAGCATCCGTCGACATTGACAACCCTGTATTGCGATAACGCATGGGTGAAGGTATCCATTTACCCGCCGAGCTGTGCAGCTCTTCCACCCCTGCGTTTAAAAACAGTTCCAGATTGCTGGCGCGTACTCCTGCGCCCGCCATGATTATTGGAACACCGGAATGTGCTTTTAGTTCCGTAATTAATTTCAGTCCTTTTTCAGCCGAGGACTGCTGGCCCGACGTCAGAACGCGCGCCACGCCCAGTTCTGCCAGCGTATCAAAGGCTTGTATCGGATCCTGACACTTATCGAACGCACGATGAAAAGTGACCGCCATCCCCCGGGCGGCGCGCATGACCTGACGCATACGCGGAAGATCGATGTTGCCGTCTTCGTCCAGCACACCGATCACCAGCCCCGGAAAACCGGAATCACGGACGAGGGCGATATCCTCAAGCATGGCACTGAACTCACCCGCCGTATAACAAAAATCACCGCCGCGCGGGCGAATAATCGGGTGCACCGGAATAGTGATGGCCTGACGGGCTGATTTCAGCACGCCAAAGGACGGGGTTAATCCTCCTTCTTTCGGTGCCGCGCAAAGCTCGATGCGATCGGCCCCCTGCCGTTGCGCAGTGACGGCACACTCCACGCTGTAACAACAAATTTCCAGCAGCGCCATGTCATCCTCCTTAAATTTCACTCAACGTACCATCGTGGCACGTTGCCCGATTGGTGTCTGGATCGACGCTCACAATGCTTACGCTTCGCTGGCGACGATCTGCTCGATAGTCCAGGGATGGAATTTCACCGTCACGTTGCCGTCCGTTACGGCAAGCGTAGGGTTCGGTAAGCGTTCGCGCTCCCCTTTTGGCGAGCTGGTTTTGACGAAAATACCCGGCTGGCTTAACCCCTCGTCGGAAAGCAGCGCCAGCGCACGGGCGTTCAGCGTCTCGGGCTCCCCAGGCAGAACAATTTCGATATGCTCCCAGCCTTCGTGCGGATAACGCTTCTCTCCTGGCCAGGGCAGTTCCACAACGGTGAATTGCCAGTGCGCCACCGTTACCGGCGCGTGAAGTTTGAACAGGCAGATCGGGCGACCGTTAATGATATTCTCCGACAGCAGTTCTCCGCACTGCTCAAAGCCACGCCGCCAACGTTCGGCGGTGGCATTCTGGTGGCAGCGCAAAGAGATGTGATCGGCCTCAAGCGGCGCGATATCCAGCCCGAGACGGGTGGCAAGTTCTGTGAACGCCTGAGTGAAGCGCGGTAAATCTGCGGAAATATCATGCAGTTCGTCAATGGTATGCCAGTTCGCCATAGGTCAGTCTCGTTTCGTGTCGCAAAGCCGCTAATTTACTCTGTTGCCCTCTGTCGACCAACCGCAGAATCACGGTTTTTTCGACTGCATGATTATGCATACCGTCTTCGCCTGGATTCTGAGCGATCTTCGCACCCCGCAGGGCTGACGCCCGAAGGCATTTGCAGTATACTCCCGCCCTAAATTCTTAAACTGGCGTGGGTGTTTTTTACCCGCATCAAAAACGTAAGGTATCCAGGTGAATATTCAGGCTCTTCTCTCAGAAAAAGTCAGTCAGGCACTGATTGCCGCAGGTGCGCCTGCGGATTGCGAACCCCAGGTTCGTCAGTCAGCGAAAGTACAGTTTGGCGACTATCAGGCTAATGGCGTGATGGCAGTGGCTAAAAAACTGGGCATGCCGCCGCGACAGCTCGCTGAGCAGGTACTGACGCATCTGGATCTCACCGGCATCGCCAGCAAAACCGAAATCGCCGGTCCAGGCTTTATCAACATTTTCCTTGAGCCTGCATTCCTCGCAAGCCACGTTGACGCGGCGCTGAAGTCTGACCGCCTGGGCGTGGCTCAGCCAGATGCGCAGACCGTGGTGGTTGACTACTCCGCGCCAAACGTGGCGAAAGAGATGCACGTCGGTCACCTGCGCTCCACCATCATCGGTGACGCGGCGGTGCGTACCCTCGAGTTCCTTGGTCACAAGGTGATCCGCGCTAACCACGTAGGCGACTGGGGCACGCAGTTCGGCATGCTGATCGCGTATCTGGAAAAGCAGCAGCAGGAAAACGCAGGCGAAATGGCGCTGGCAGACCTGGAAGGTTTCTACCGTGAAGCCAAAAAGCACTATGACGAAGATGAAGCCTTCGCCGAGCGCGCGCGCAGCTACGTGGTGAAACTTCAAGGCGGCGACCCGTACTTCCTCGAGATGTGGCGCAAGCTGGTGGACATTACCATGTCCCAGAATCAGCTCACCTATAACCGTCTGAACGTGACCCTGACCCGTGACGACGTGATGGGTGAAAGCCTGTATAACCCGATGCTGCCAGGCATTGTGGCGGACCTGAAAGCTAAAAATCTGGCGGTGGAAAGCGAAGGCGCAACGGTGGTGTTCCTTGATGAGTATAAAAACAAGGAAGGCGAACCGATGGGTGTGATCGTCCAGAAAAAGGATGGCGGCTATCTCTACACCACCACCGACATCGCCTGTGCGAAATACCGTTACGAAACCCTGCATGCGGATCGCGTGCTGTATTACATCGACTCCCGTCAGCACCAGCACCTGATGCAGGCGTGGACTATCGTGCGTAAAGCGGGTTATGTGCCGGATTCCGTGCCGCTGGAACATCACATGTTCGGCATGATGCTGGGTAAAGACGGTAAGCCGTTCAAAACCCGTGCGGGCGGCACCGTGAAGCTTTCCGATCTGCTGGATGAAGCGCTGGAACGCGCGCGTCGCCTGGTGGCCGAGAAGAACCCGGATATGCCTGCTGACGAGCTGGAGAAACTGGCTAACGCGGTTGGGATCGGCGCGGTGAAATACGCGGATCTCTCCAAGAACCGTACCACCGACTATATCTTCGACTGGGACAACATGCTGGCGTTTGAAGGCAACACGGCGCCATATATGCAGTACGCTTATACCCGCGTACTCTCCGTCTTCCGTAAAGCCAATATCGACGAAAGCGTGCTGGCGAATGCTACGGTGACCCTTACCGAAGACCGTGAAGCACAGCTGGCTGCCCGCCTGCTTCAGTTCGAAGAGACGCTCTCCGTGGTCGCGCGTGACGGTACGCCGCACGTTATGTGTGCATACCTGTACGATCTGGCCGGTCTGTTCTCTGGCTTCTACGAACACTGCCCTATCCTCTCTGCTGAGAGCGAAGCGGTGCGTCACAGCCGCCTGAAGCTGGCGCAGCTGACGGCGAAGACCCTGAAGCTCGGTCTGGATACCCTGGGTATCGAAACCGTAGAACGTATGTAAAAAAGAAACCCGGCGAGCGCCGGGTTTTTTATTATCAGAAATATTTCCGCAAATATTCCGTCAGACACAGAATCGCCATTGCCTGGCCATACGGCATCGAGGTCAGCGGTATCTGGCGGTAAAACGCCAGATCGCTCCCCATCCCCGTCCCGAAGGACGTTTGCAGCAGCTCCCCTTCCGGCGAGATGTTTTGCACGATGCCGCGAATCGCTTTCTCCGCCACCTCTGCGTACTCTGCGCCGACATAACGCTTGCGCACGGCTTTCAGAATGCCGTAAGCAAACCCTGCCGTGGCCGACGCCTCCAGATAAGAATCAGGATCGTCCAGCAGCGTATGCCACAATCCACTCTCGTCCTGACATTTTGCCAGTGCGGCGATCTGCGCGTTCAGTACCTGCACCAGATAGCGACGAACGGCGTTGTTTTCCGGCAGATCCACCAGCTCGAGGAAATCCGGGATCACGATGGTCAGCCAGCTGTTGCCGCGCGCCCAGCGAGCCCGGGCAAAGTTGTGATTGCCGTCGTAATTCCAGCCGTGGAACCACAGTCCGGTCTCCCGATCCATCAGGTTCTGTACGTGGAGCAGGAACTGATAGATCGCCTCCTCGACGTACTCCGGCTTGTTCAGCAGCTTGCCGATTTTCGCCAGCGGCAGCACCGTCATCATCAGCGTGTCATCCCACATCTGCTGATGGTTCTCTTCCGCCAGGGTGATGTGCTGCATGCCGCCATGTTCGGTGCGCGGCATCTCATTCATCGCCCATTCCGCCCAGCTTTCCAGCCACGGCAGCCAGGCAGGGTTTTTGGTCTCTTCGTAGCGATACGCCAGCGTCAGGAACGGCGACATGGTATTCACGTTTTTGGTGGTTGCGCCTTCAGCGAAACGGTCAGCAAACCAGCTGTCGATAATCTCGCGCATGCCTTCGTCACCGGTCTGGCAGTAATACTGCCAGATACCGTATAAACCGACGCCGTGGGTCCATTCCCATCCGGCCCAGCCTTTGGTGTCGATCACGCGCCCGTCGTCCAGCCGCAGCAAAAACTCACCCGTTTTGTCGTGGATATTGACCAGGTTATGCGTCACCTTTTGAATCAGCGATTTCAGCTCATCCCTGGCGATAAAGCGCTCAGGCTGACGCAGTAACGGGCTATGTTTGACAGGCCAAACTTTCATCATCTTAACCTCTGTTGTATGTCGAATTCAGTACCGCGCGATCCTTCAGCGAAGGGGCCGCCGGCTTATTGCGATTCAGATAACCGATGTTGTTGTTGCCCCACAGGGATTCATACGGCATACCGGCCAGCATCTCCACGGTAGCGCGGGCCTGCGGGGTCACCGCCTCTGGCATCGCATGGCCGGACTCGCGCATTTTCGCGGTCTCTTCACGCAGGGTGCTGTGAGTCTGCAAATTGAGTTTGAAGCGCAGGGAGACAAGGAAGCCGCAGAACAGCACCAGAATAGTGCCAACGCTCAGGATCATCAGAATGGTGTGGCTCACTTCCGCAGGTTGCACTTTTTGCCCGCTGACAAAGCCCGACATCTGCATTACGATCCCCACCAGCATCACCGCACCGGCCTGAGACGCTTTACGGGTCAGCGTCATGATGCCCGCGAAGATCCCTTCGCGACGTTGACCGGTGATCACTTCGTCCACGTCAGCAATGTAGGTGTAGGTATTCCACGGTACGTAGTTGATACCTCCGCGGCCAAGACCAGCAACCGCAGAGATCAGCAGCAGCAGAGCGTAAACGTCGCTCAGGCCCGCGTAATAAAGCACCGCGTAAGAGAGCGAGGCCAGACCAAACAGCACGACCACCATGCGGTAAGACGGCGCAGGTCCGAAGCGAATGCACAGCGGGATCATGCCGATCACGGCGAGGAACTGGAAAATGGCCATCGTGCCCAGCAGGTTGGACGCCATTGACGCCTCCTGCATCAGCACAAATACCACGTAATAGGTGAACACCGCATTAAAGACGTCCTGGGCGATGTAGCCGCCAAGGTACATTCCCAGATGCTGGCGGAAAATCTTGATGCGCAGCGTCGAACTTAATTCGACAAAAAGACGGTTCAGGCTCTGGCCCAGGGTCAGCTTTTTCTTCTCTTCCTCGGCACGCAGAGCCGCTTCAGACCACTCTTCCCGCGGACGCTCCCAGGTGAAGAACCAGACGAAAGTAAGCATCAGCGCGCAGAGTACGGAGAAGACCAGGCTTGCATAGAAGAAGGAGATCGCGTTGTCTTTGCCGAAATGCGTGAGCAGGATCCCCGGCAGGAAGGAGGCCAGAATGGCGGACATCTGCGCCATAGAGATACGCGCCCCGGAGAATTTTGTTTTCTGTTTGAAATCGTCCGTCATCTCCGGCACCAGCGTTTCGTACGGCACCAGGATCATGGTGTAGACGATATCAAAGATCAGATAGGTCAGCAGGTAGTACCAGAAACTCATGTCCCCTACCCACATCAGCGAGTAGCTGAAAACGCAGGGAATACCGAGCAGGATGAAGAACTTACGACGGCCAAAACGCTTGCCCAGCCAGGTGGTGCCAAAGTTATCGGTCAAAAAGCCCATTAACGGGCTGACAACCGCATCCAGCACCCTTGCGGCAGCGAAGATAAAGGTTGCTTCAATCGGTGTGAGTCCACAGAAGGTGGTATAAAAATACAAAAGCCAGGCGGCCGTCAGGGCGGTAGTCCCCGCCCCGAGGAAGTCCCCTGACCCGTAAGCAAAATAATTTGCGAGTCCAATTTTACGTGTTTTCATTGCCGTCAACCCTAATCAGTTTTGGGAGACTCCCTGTAAGCAACCTCGTCCGGGAGTTTTTACACGGCTACAGTAAAAGTATCGACCTGTTGATACCTTTCTGTTTCTGCCATCACAAAGTGGTGAATGGCAAAAACGCAAAGAGTGTCAATACGCGTGTCACTGATTTATAAAACAGCGTTTCTTTTGTATCAAAAGGGAAGGTCATTTTTGCGAGCCAGCCTTCAGAAATGCCTGGAGACTGGCGAAAAGGCGGGCAGTTAGCGGTAGTTGACGAGCACCTCGTTGCGCTGAACCTTCAGCGCCGGGATGAGACGTCCACCGCCTGGCACTTCCCAGATAAAGCGTAAAGGCTCCTGAGCAGACACCCCGTTGAAGGCCTGGGTAGTGCCACGTTGACCCTCGATTTCCGCGCAGCGGGTCAGCGAGCACAGCCGCACCTGCAACCCGGCCGGTGTGGGTCCCGTCAGGGTGTAATTCCAGGCCACCAGCGTCATCTGCCCGGACACGGGCTCAGAGGCGGACAGCGGACGGGAGGAGATCGACTCACCCCGATGGTTGAGCGTTAAGCCGATACTGCTGGCCTGCCATGCCCCCTCGCCTGCGGCCTGCGCCGCCAGCGGGAAAAGTAAGATCCACAGCCACTTACGCATTATTTCCCTCCTATGGTCGCCGTCATGCGAATATTGCGGTTATCGGACAGCTCCATATTCGACAGCACTACCAGCTGGTTCAGGCTCCGGCGCAGGAAGCGCGACAGCAACGGACGCAGCGCGTGATTCACCAGCAGCACCGGCGGCGCGCCCAGCATCTCCTGACGCGCCAGCGCCTCCTGGGTTTGCGCCAGTAATCTGTCCGCCAGACCCGGCTCCAGCCCGCCACCGCCCTGCAACGCCTGAAGCAGCAGACGTTCCAGCGGCGTGTCCAGGCCAATGACCTGCACTTCGCCGGTTCCCGGGAACCATTGCTGGGTAATGGCGCGTCCGAGCGCCACGCGCACCACCGCCGTCAGTTCGTGCGGATCGCTTTGCAGCGGCGCATGTTCGGCCAGCGTCTCAAGGATGGTACGCATATCGCGAATGGGCACCTTCTCATCGAGCAGATTTTGCAGCACTTTGTGCAGGGTGGTTAAGGTCAGTACGCCCGGCACCAAATCTTCGGTCAGCTTCGGCATCTCCTGCGTTACGCGGTCGAGCAGCTGCTGCGCCTCCTGACGTCCAAACAGTTCCGCGGAGAACTGGCCAATCAGGTGGTTGAGGTGCGTCGCCACCACGGTACTGGCCTCAACGACCGTGTAACCCTGAATCTGGGCCTGCTCTTTCAGGGCGCTCTCAATCCAGATTGCCGCCAGACCAAAGGCCGGGTCGGTCGTCTGCTCACCCGGCAACGTGCCTGCGGCGGTGCCCGGGTTAATCGCCAGCCAGCGGCCGGGGTACGCATCACCGCTGCCGATTTCCACCCCTTTCATCAGGATGCGGTAGCGCGCGGGCGGGAGATCCATATTGTCCCGGATGTGGACCACCGGCGGCAGGAAGCCCATATCCTGGGCGAATTTTTTACGAATGCTGCGGATACGGCCAAGCAGCTCACCATCCTGCTGGAAATCCACCATCGGGATCAGGCGGTACCCCACTTCCATCCCCAGCGAATCTTCGAGCTGTACGTCGTTCCAGGTGGCCTCCACCGCCTGGGTGTTCTCAGGCATTTTGACCGGCGCTGGCTCTGCTTTAGGCTGCGTTTCACGGCCACGCATCCACCAGGCAAGCCCCAGCAGCGCAGCGGTGAACAGCAGGAATACCAGGTTTGGCATGCCTGGCACCATACCGAGCAGGCCCAGCACCGCCGCGGAGAGCAGCATAACGCGCGGGTTGCTGAACAACTGCCCCACCATCTGCTCGCCCACGTCCTGATCGGTGCTGACGCGAGTCACAATCACGCCCGCCGCGGTGGAGATCACCAGCGCCGGGATCTGCGCCACCAGACCGTCACCAATGGTCAGCAGCGTATAGCTTTCCGCCGCGTGGCCCATGTCCATGCCGTGTTGCAGCACGCCGACGAGCAGGCCGCCGACGACGTTAATCACCATGATCAGAATGCCCGCGATGGCGTCACCGCGCACAAACTTACTCGCACCGTCCATGGAGCCATAGAAATCTGCCTCCTGGGTCACTTCGGCACGGCGTTTTTTCGCTTCATCTTCCGCGATCAGCCCGGCATTCAGGTCGGCGTCGATGGCCATCTGCTTGCCCGGCATCCCGTCGAGCACGAAGCGCGCGCCCACTTCAGCGATACGCCCCGCCCCTTTAGTGATAACCATGAAGTTGATAATCACCAGAATGACGAACACCACGATACCGATGGCGAAGTTGCCGCCCACCAGGAAGTGACCGAAGGCTTCGACCACCTTGCCCGCCGCCGCCGCGCCGGTGTGCCCTTCCATCAGGATGATACGCGTGGAGGCAACGTTCAGCGCCAGGCGCAGCAGCGTGGTGAACAGCAGGATCGTTGGAAACGCGGCGAACTCCAGCGTGCGCTGGGTGAACATCGCCACCAGCAACACCATGATGGACAACGCAATGTTGAAGGTGAAAAGCAGGTCGAGGATAAATGCCGGTAACGGCAGCACCATCATCGACAGAATTAGCAGGATCAGAATCGGTCCGGCAAGGATCTGCCATTGCGTCGATTTCAGGTTGCCGGGCAGGCGCAACATTGCCACCAGATTAGCCATCAGTGTCCTTCTCGTTCAAAAAATCCAGTGCTTCAGGCACCGGCAGGTTCTCAGGTTTTACAGGTCGTTGACCGCCCGCTAAACGCCAGCGTTTCAGTTGCCACACCCAGGCCAGCACCTCTGCGACAGCGGCGTAGAGCTGGCCCGGGATTTGTTGTCCAATTTCCGCGTGGCGATACAGCGCGCGAGCCAGCGGCGGTGCTTCCAGGATCGGCACACGGTTTTCCGTGGCGATTTCACGAATGCGCAGCGCAATCAGCCCGGCCCCTTTCGCCACCACTTTCGGCGCGCTCATTTTGTTTTCGTCGTACTGAAGCGCCACGGAGTAGTGAGTCGGGTTGGTGACGATGACGTCGGCTTTCGGCACATCTTCCATCATGCGCCGACGCGCGGCGGCGCGCTGCATCTGGCGGATACGGCCCTTAACGTGCGGGTCGCCTTCCATCTGCTTATATTCATCGCGGATGTCCTGACGCGACATTCGCAGCTTTTTGATATGGGAATAGATCTGGAAGATAACGTCGAACGCCACCATCGGAATAATGCTGAGTACCACCAGCAGCGAGCATAACCCGACCAGGTTCAGGGCATTTTTCATCGCCGTCATCGGGGATTCGCTGATCAGGCGCATCATCTCCGGCCAGTGGTGCCACAGAAAAAACCCGGCGGTACTGCCCATAAGAAGCGATTTCAGGATCGCTTTAAGAAGCTCTGCCCCGGTTTGCGCGGAAAACATTTTCGCAATGCCGGGGAACGGATTGAGCTTGGAAAATTTCGGTTGCAGCGATTTACCGCTAAACACCAGGCCACCGAGCATGACCGGCGAAACAAGGGCCACGATGACCACGCCCGCGATCAGCGGCAGCAAGGCGATCATCGCGCTTTTCACAAGGTTGATGATCTGAATGAGGATCAGATTGGGGTCATTGACCATGCTGTGATCAAAACGTAAGCCAGCCGAGAGCATTCCCGCCAGTCTGCGGGCGAGCATCTCCCCGCCCCACCAGATTATGCAGACGCCCACCACCAGGATCAGCAGGGATGTCAGCTCTCGGGATCGGGGGATCTGCCCATCCTCACGGGCTTTTTCAAGTCGGTGGGGTGTGGGGGCTTCTGTTTTGTCGTCGTTCTCTTCTGCCACTGTGCCTGCTCGCAGCCCATTAATTCACGGGTATCATGCCAGCGCAGAGAAAATCCAATGGCGGGAAAAGCCCGTTTATTCGGGCTCTTTTCGCTGTTTTTATTCTGAGCTGCCTCAGGCCGCGTTAACGACCTGAGGCAGAACGCGCAATCAGAAACCAAGACTGTCCAGCAGATCGTCCACCTGATCCTGGCTTGCCACCACGCCCGCTTTGCTGGTGTCAAGCTGTGGACCATTGAGCAGGCTTTCGTTCTCGCGTTTCGGACGGGCAGCCGGTTCCGGTATGTTCTCCAGCAGCACCATCAGCAGCTGACGTTCAATCTCCTGAATCACATCCATCATGCGCTTGATCACCTGGCCGGTGAGGTCCTGGAAATCCTGTGCCATCATGATGTCCAGCAGTTGGGCATTGGTGAAGCTGGTGTGCCCCGGCACGTCACCCAGGTACTGACGGGTATCCGTTACCAGTTCGCGGGCATCCGCCAGCTCAATAGGGTTCTCAAACCACTCATCCCAGCGTTTGCTCAGCGCTTTCGCCCCCTTCTCCATCGCATCCTGGTGCGGCTGCGAGGCTTCAACGCTGTTCAGCGCACGCTCGGCCGCCTGCGCGGTCATCTGTACGACGTAGTCCAGACGGTCGCGCGCGTCAGGGATGGCTTCCGCCGCTTCGGCGATAGCCTGGTCCAGCCCCAGCTCACGCAGGCTGTCGCGCAGCATGCGGGTCAGGCTACCAATGCGGGCAATAATGTCGCTCGGCGAATGTTCTTCAACGGGTTTCATAGCAGGTTGCAACATATCCATCACCTCACATGCCGAGTTTCTCGAAGATCTTCCCGAGCTTCTCTTCCAGAGTCGCCGCGGTGAATGGCTTCACCACGTAGCCGCTTGCGCCCGCCTGTGCAGCGGCAATAATGTTCTCTTTCTTCGCTTCTGCGGTCACCATCAGCACCGGCAGAGAGGCCATGCCTGCATCCGCGCGGATGGTTTTCAGCAGTTCGAGACCGTCCATGTTCGGCATGTTCCAGTCGGAAATCACAAAACCAAACCCGCCAGCCTGGAGTTTGTTCAGCGCATCCACCCCGTCTTCTGCTTCTTCAACATTGTTGAAGCCCAGCTCTTTCAGCAGGTTGCGCACAATGCGACGCATGGTGGAAAAGTCATCCACAACCAAAAACTTAAGCTCTTTATCCGCCATAAAATAATACTCCTGAGTCAAATACGTATTGCCTGTCCGGCACTGATTTTCGCCAGCATCTGCTGGCTTACCTGGCTAAGATCGACCACTTCGCTTACGCCACCCATATTGATGGCCTCGCGCGGCATGCCGAACACCACACAACTTGCTTCATTCTGCGCAATCGTCCAGGCGCCAGCCTGGTGCATCGCAAGCATTCCGGCGGCGCCGTCGTTGCCCATTCCCGTCAGGATCACCCCAACGGCGTTGCGCCCCGCATGTTTCGCCACCGAATGAAACAGCACATCCACCGACGGACGGTGCCGGTTAACCGGCGGCCCGTCATGAATTTTGATTTGATAGTTCGCCCCGCTGCGCGCCAGCTCCATGTGCTTGTCACCCGGGGCGATATAGGCGTGACCCGGCAGCACGCGCTCGCCGTCTTCCGCCTCTTTCACGCTGATCTGACACAGCTTATTCAGGCGCTCCGCGAACGAACGGGTAAACCCTGGCGGCATATGTTGCGTAATCAGAATACCCGGGCTTGAGAGCGGCAATGGCTGGAGTACATGGCGAATTGCCTCTGTTCCTCCGGTTGACGCCCCAATGACCAGCAACTTTTCCGAGCTGAGTAACGGCCCTGCCTTCAGGGTTGCCGGAGCTGCCATCGGCTTGTGGGCCGCGAGTTTTGCGCGCGACGCGGTACGGATTTTCTCGGCGATCATCTCGCTGTACGCCAGCATCCCCTCGCGAATGCCGAGCTGCGGCTTGGTGACAAAATCCACCGCCCCCAGCTCCAGCGCGCGCAGGGTGATTTCTGAACCTTTACCGGTCAGAGATGACACCATCACCACCGGCATCGGGCGCAGGCGCATTAATTTTTCCAGGAAATCGATGCCATCCATGCGCGGCATTTCAACATCCAGCGTCAGCACGTCGGGGTTATATTTTTTGATTAAATCCCGCGCGACCAGCGGATCGGGCGCTGTCGCCACCATCTCCATATCGCTGTGGCTATTGATGATTTCGGTCATGATCTGACGCATCAGCGCCGAATCATCGACAGACAATACCCTGATTTTACTCATGCTTTTTCCTTACTCAGCGCATATACCGTTTGCCCACGCAGGCTAAACTCACGCACGAGGTTGCTGAAGTTTTCCGAGTGCCCGGCAAACAGTAAACCGTCAGGCTTGAGCAACGGAACAAAGCGACGCAGGATGTCCTGTTGCGTCGTTTTATCAAAATAGATCATCACGTTACGGCAAAAAATGGCGTCGAATGGCCCCGGCACGTTGTACTGCTTATCCAGTAAATTAACGGGAGCAAATTCCACGCAGTTCGCCAGCTCCTGGCGTACGCGCACCAGTCCTTCATGCGGGCCGGTACCGCGCATGAAGTAACGCTGTAGCTGCTGAGGAGACAGCGTTTTAAGCTCATCCTGGCGATAAACGCCGTTACGGGCTTTTTCCAGCACTTCGGTATCGATGTCGCTGGCGTACACTTTCCAGCGGCCCGGCGCCATGCCCAGGGTGTCCGCCAGGGTGATGGCCAGCGAGTACGGCTCTTCCCCGGTAGAGGCCGCCGCGCTCCAGACGCGATACTCTCCGCTACGGCGACGGGCGTGTTCCGCCAGCACCGGGAAGTGATGCGCCTCGCGGAAAAACGCGGTCAGGTTGGTGGTTAATGAGTTGATAAATGCCTGCCATTCGGCGCTGTTCTGGTTCGCTTCGAGCATGCTCAGATAGCGGCCAAAATCATCCAGCCCCAGCGTACGCAAGCGCCGCACCAGCCGGTTGTAGACCATGTCTCGCTTATGGTCCGCAAGCACGATCCCCGCACGCTGGTAGATTAACTGACATATCCGACGAAAATGCGCGTCGGACAGCGCGAGGCGCTGTGTCATCTGCAACAATAATGACGTTTGCCCTGAGGGCATGGGTGATGTCATAGCGCCTTCTTAATCACATTCAGGATACAACGGGCACGGCCTGTGACCGTCCGACTTCTGTTACTGCTTCAACGTGCTCTTTCACATTAAATACGGCGACCAACCCGGTAAGGTGATCCGCCTGGTTTGCCAGCTGATCGGTAGCCGCCGCCGCCTCTTCCACCAGTGAGGCGTTCTGCTGCGTAACCTGATCCATCTGTGTAACGGCCTGCGCCACCTGCTCAATACCACGGCGTTGTTCATCAGACGCCGAGGCAATCTCGCCCATAATGTCGTTAACCCGCGTCACGGAGGTGACAATCTCGTGCATGGTCTGCGCGGCGGTATCCACCAGCGCGGAGCCCTGCTGAACGCGGGAGACCGACTCTTCTATCAGCCCTTTGATCTCTTTCGCCGCATTGGCGCTGCGGCTGGCAAGGTTTCGGACTTCACCGGCAACCACCGCGAACCCGCGCCCCTGCTCCCCGGCACGCGCCGCTTCAACGGCCGCGTTCAGCGCCAGAATATTGGTCTGGAACGCGATACCGTCGATGACGCTGATAATGTCGCCAATTTTCTGCGAGCTGGCGGCAATCTCCTGCATCGTGCTGGCGACGTGAGAGGCCTGATCGCCCCCACGTTTCGCCGTCATCGCCGCCTGTTTTGACAAGTCGGACGCCTGACGCGCGTTATCGGCGTTCTGGCTTACCGTCGCGGTCAGCTGCTCCATGCTGGCCGCCGTCTGCGCCAGCGATGCCGCCTGCTGTTCGGTGCGGGATGAGAGATCGTTATTGCCTGCCGCAATCTCGGAGATCCCGGTATGCATGGCGTAACTGCCCTGGCGAACGTTGCTTACCGTTTCCCGCAGCGACCCCTGCATCGCCTTCAGGCTGGCGAAAATCGCTGATATTTCATTCCTGCCATACACGGCCACCGGACGCGCCAGATCGCCCTTCGCCATACTGTCGAAGTGGCTGCTGACGATGGCCAGCGGCTGGACGATCATTTTGCGCGACCACCACAGCGAGCCGCCGGTCAGCAGGGCGGCCAGGATCACCATGGTCAGGAAAATCGCCCCTGACATGCGGTAGCTGGTACGGCTGTCCGCACCGGCACGCGCCACAAACTGGTTAATATCCTGCTGCCAGGCGTTAAAGCTACCGTCGAACGCCGCCTGAGACGCCTGCACCGGCGCGGTCAGGAAGTCAGAAAGCTGGTTGTTCTCCAGCCACGTCGCCTGATGGTCGAGATCGCCGTACCACACATCAAAGGTCTTTTTCATGGCGACTTTCAGCGCTTTCTCTTTCTCACTGACCGCCTCCTGCGCCGTAAAGGCCTTAAACTGCGCGTCGGCCTGCTTCAGGCTGCTGCGGGCCACGACCATCAGCGTCTTAATATCCTCCGGCGGATAGCTCAGCGCGGTTAACGTCCCTGCTTTGTTCAGCGCAGTGCTTGCCTGCAACAGCACGGCACGCGTTTGTGCCAGTGCGGAGCGCTGCTGATTACTCGTCTCAACTTCCTGCAAATTCTGATAACCATCGCGAAACGCCCAGAAAGACAACCCGTTACTGCCAACCTGCAAAACCCCACACAGGATCAGAATCAAAAACAGTGTGGTCGAGATACGAATACGATTTAACATCCACGCTCCCATCAAGCGGCAAGCAGCCGCGGTTTAATTGTCAGTCAAAATGTTTCCCAGTTTTCATCTTGTCCGGTCACCGCTGCGCGCGTACGTGTTGTCACGGGCGCCGGGGTTGCTTCGCTGTACGCCGACCGCGAGCTGACCGTATTTGTCGTTTTTGAAGTAAGACGGAACGCCGAGACGGCCATTTTCAGGCGGCTCGCCTGGTCCTCCAGCGCAGCGGCCGCGGCAGCGGACTCCTGCACCAGGGCGGCGTTTTGCTGTGTCACACGATCCATTTCCGATACCGCCAGGGCGACCTGGTCAATACCACGACTCTGCTCATCCGATGCAGAGGCGATTTCACCCATGATGTCCGTCACGCGCGTCACGGCATTCACGATGTCATTCATGGTTTCACCCGCACTTTCCACCAACACCGAGCCGGTATCCACGCGTGAAACAGAGTCTTCAATCAGGGCTTTGATCTCCTTCGCCGCATTGGCGCTGCGGCTGGCGAGGTTACGCACTTCGCCGGCGACCACGGCAAACCCGCGCCCCTGCTCGCCCGCACGCGCCGCTTCAACGGCCGCGTTGAGCGCCAGGATGTTGGTCTGGAAGGCGATACCGTCGATTACGCTGATGATGTCGGCGATTTTCTTCGAGCTGTCGGCAATGTCATGCATGGTTTTCACCACGCCGTCGACCACCCGACCGCCGCGCTGGGCGGTGTCGGACGCGCTTTCTGCAAGCTGCGACGCCTGGCGGGCATTGTCGGCATTCTGCTTCACGGTCGCGGTGAGCTGCTCCATGCTGGCCGCCGTCTCTTCCAGTGCGGATGCCTGCTGTTCGGTACGGGACGAGAGATCGTTGTTGCCCATCGCGATTTCACTCGTGCCGGTATAGATGGCATCCGCCCCCTCGCGCACGTTGGCGACGGTATCAATCAGCGAACGCTGCATATGGTCGACGCTGGTTGCCAGCTCGGTGATCTCATTGCGGCCAGAAACGGTCAGCGTTTTCGTGAGATCGCCCCGGCCAATATCACGGATATGGGCAATGACGCGGCCAAGCGGGTTAAGCAGGATATGACGAATGCCGTACCACACGGCCACCAGCACGATGACCAGCGCGAGGGCGAGAACCGCCATCTGCCATTTCGCGAAACGGTAGTCGTTCTGGCTTTGCGTGAACGCGGAGTGATAAAGCTCGCCGCTGGCTTTAGCGTACTCACCGAGCGCCGCGCCGAGGGCGTTCTGCATTCCCTGGGTCGGCTGCGCGAAATAGGCGTCCATATTGCCCTTCTCCAGGAACTGCACCAGCTCCGTGAGGCCGGCGAAGTAGGCCTGATATTTTTCATCTATGTTCGCGCTCGCCTGCGCCATTGCCGGCTGAGGGGCGATTTTTTTGAAGGCGTCGTAATGTTTCGCCGCGTCTGCCAGCGTGGCGCGCGCATTCTTCAGCAGTTCCGTTTTTGCGCTGCTCTGCTGGTTATTTGGGTCCATCATCATGCGGGCAGACGAGCGGCTCAGGTTGATACGCGTCTGCAACATCAGATCCCAGGTCGTGGTCAGTTCGCTTTGCTGCATTCGCAAATCGTTCGAGGCCGCGAAGCTGTCCTGGTTCTGTTTTAACGACGAGAAAAAGAGGCCGCCAGAAGTAAGCTGAAGAAGTGCGAAAATGACCAGCACCATCATAAGCATTGTGACAACGCGGATACGGTTCAACATACAACACCTTCTCATAGATTTATTAACGGTGTTATCGGCACAGGCCACAGGAACTTTACATTTGCGAAAGGGAAAAGCGCGGGAGTCAGAATGCGACGTCGACAATCAGCGTGTCGGTATAGGTTCCGGCAGGCGGCGTGGCCTGGCTGGTCAGAACTTTGGCGGTGTAGTTGTAGGTACGTAAAAGCCCGTCCGTACTGACCTGCGATGAGCTGGCGCTGGCCCAGCGCTCGCTGCCGCTGCTACCCCAGCGGTTGCTGGTCGCCTCTTTGTAGATGTCGTAACTCATGAAGTTGCTGCCGCTGACCATACGACGCACGTTGTTCAGGGCATTTGCCCCATTATTAATGCCTATGGTGTAGGTGCTGCCTTTGGTGCAGGTGACGGCAACCGACTGTGAAACGGTGGGAAAATTTTGCACCAGCGGCGCGCTGTTAAAATTCACGTCCGGCGTGGTCATGGTGCTGCAATCGTTGGTGACGGTCATGTTGAGGAGGATCGAGGTGGTTGCCGTGCCGGTTTGCGGGGTCAGGCACGCTCCGACCGCGCCAACGGCGCACACGTTGTAGTTAATGCTGAACGTTAACAACACCTGATACGGCCCGGCGGTGACGTTCTGCCCCATTACGGTCCGGAAATAGAGGGGAATGTTGTAGCGCCTTGAACCCAGCAGCCCGAGCAGCGTGTTTCCGCTCCAGGTATAGGCTTTGCTGATTTGTACTTCACTGTTTCCGCCGCAGCCGGACGCCCCGCACAGGCGCACAGGGATGACATCGGTAATAGCCGCGTTGTCCGTACGCTTCATGGTCGCCCGGCTATTCGCGAAGACGGATGCCGAGGTGTTATTCAGCGTCACCGAGTCGTTAGTTAACAGGTTGAGAACGGTATCGCAGGTCACCACCAGCGTGCCCGTCGTTTCCACTTCCCCGGTACCGCTGAGTGCGAACGAGGTGACGCTGCCAAACGAGGCATTCACCGTACTGACGGTACAGGCCGCCCAGCTGCCGCCGGAGCACAGCAGCAGGAGCGCGATTAACAGGCGTCTCACGGCGCCTCCCGACAGGTCAGCGGACCGTAGGTTTGCAGCTTATGTTCAGGGTTTGCGCCAACGGTCAGCGTTGCCGTACAGCGTTTACCCTCCGGGGTGATGACCTCGAGCGGATTCACGTCGTTGAGGTTTTCCAGCCAGGCGAGGCCGTCGTAGCCGACAACCGCGCTGCTGCGGGACGCGCGTCTGACCTGGCTTCCTACCGGGATCGCATTGCCCTGCGCATCGTGCAGGATCACGCTGGCAACCCGCTCCTGCTCCATCGGGAAATCCACCAGATAACCGTTATGCCGACGAATCGCCACCCGACGCTCGGTCTCTTTCAGCCGGGTATCCGCAGGTAAGTTCAGGGTATCAATGCGGTAACTTGCCGGGTAATAGGCGGAAACGCCGCTCACCAGCAGATAGCCTTTGTTATTGGTTTTTCCGACCGGCTGGTTTTCGTAGCTGACGGGAACATCCGGATGACCGTCGGTGCTGATCACCACAAACGCATCGTTGATTTTGTTCGCCGCAAACAGCTCACCGTCCATCAGCACGACAGAGCCCATCGCCTCGCCCCACCAGGTCATCATGCCCTTCTCACCGTAGCCGCCGCCCTGTAGCTCCACGTTGTTATTCCGCCAGCCGAGCGTGGCCTGCTGATAGTTACTCGACCGCGACTGGTTGGCCCAGGCCATGTTCCAGCTAAAGCCGCCGTCTGAAGGCATCGAGTGGTTGTAGTTAATGCGTTGAGTGCTGCCTGCGTCAGGGGTGTTTTCAAAGGTGACGGCGGCGCTGTCACGTTCGCCGAGGGGAACCTGCAACGACAGCGCAACCGTCCAGTCGCCTCGCTGCTGGTCACGGCTGGCAGCCAGATAAATACTGCTTGAGCCCCACAGATTACGGCTCCAGGAGAGGTTGAGCAGTTCAGTTTTCTGGCTGTCAAAACTCTCAACGCCGATCCACGCCGCGCCGATATTGCCGTATCCGCCGAGGTTAAAGGTTAAGGAATACTGGTCGGTATTGCGGCTCAGGCTGGCAACGGGGTTATCATTTTCATCATAAACGGTGGGCTGATCGTACAGGGCGAGATTGCCGAAGCCACGGTCGCGTCGGGTATGCTGGGTCGCTACGCTAAACTCGCTGGTGTTGTACTGATAGCCCCAGTTTATCTGGCCGCCGCTATCGCCGCGCATGCGGCTTTGGGTCCACGAGGTATTGACCACGCCAAAACGCCCGAGCTTCAGCACCGTGCCCGCACCGCCGAGCGCCAGCGACTCCGCCCCTTCCGCATGCCCCTCCAGCGTCAGCCAGTCGGTCACCCCGTAGCGGTACGATCCGCTGCCCGCCGCCGGGCCATAGTCAAAATTCTCAATACCGTAGTTACGCCGCAGGCTGCCCAGCGTCACGGCGCCGTCGCTTAACCCCTGCTTAAGCAGATCGCTGCTGACATAAAACGGCAGCGTGGTACTCACCTGACGTCCCAGCGCATCCGTGGTAACCAGTACCGCATCCCCGGCACCGTTGATATACGGCAGATTGGTGAGGGTAAACGGCCCCGGCTGAAGGCGGGTGGAGCCGGAACGGTAGCCATTAATAAAGAGATCGACCGAGGTCGGGACGGCCGCCTCGCCGGAAAACGCGGGCAGTGGCCAGGTCACCAGATCCGGACGCAGGGAGAAGTCGCGCCCGTAGCTGATCCCGCCCATGCGCACGCTGGTGCTCCAGCTCAGCGCATCGCTGATGACGTCCCCGGCGGACCAGGTGGTGGCATCCTCTTCGTTGGTGATCAGTAACGTAGAGTCATAACGCACATACCCTTCCTGCTGTCCGCTGTTACCGGTGAAATTCTGCCGGGCGTAGCCCGTCGATGAAAATGAATAATCCTCATTGAAATAACGGAACTCGTGCCAGACCGACGCCTGGCCGCCCGTGTGTTCGGAATGATTGGTATAAACGTCGTAATTGAGCAGCGCGCCGCGGCCATAGTGCGGTTTGCTTTGCGTGCTCTGCTCACTGAAAGGCGTGATCCGCGCGGCAACCCAGTCCCGGGGGACCGTCAGCAACAGGCGCTGGGCCGTGCTGTCGTACTCTGCGCGTACCGACGTAAGCGTCGAGAGATTCACCTCTCCGGCTGGCACATGCGCGGGCGGCAGCCCGGCGCGGAGCAAATCCGCGCCCGAAATAAACCAGGCGCCCTCACGCTGCGTCACCGGCACCACCAGACCCGTGTCATAGTGGTTCAGCACCAGGGCGAGCTGGAATACTGCTTCGCCGTTCATCGTCCGTGCATCCGGCGGCGGCGGTAAACTGTCGTCGCCGGTTTCGGCAAAGGCGCTGGTACTGACGCAAAGCAGGATCATCATCGCCGGTTTCAGTTGACGGGCGTCGATTGCCATTGCGTATCCCTGGCATTAATTTGCGCGCTCATCCGGTTCGGCTGATAAATCCCTGCCGGAAGCGGCCAGCTTCGGGTGCTGCCTGGCAGCACATAACCCAGCAGCCCCTCGGCAACCGTGCGTTTTTGCCCGCCCTGCTCAACCGCAACCTGGCTGAGCCGGACGTGAACATCCCCCTGATTACGGACCTGAAACGCGGGTTTCCCCCCCTCCTGAACGACCCGCCAGCTCAGCTGTTGAGTATTCGCCAGCGCGTGGTGCGCCCCTTCGTTGAGGGTGGGGATCCCCTGCCCATAAACAAATAAGGGAATCGAATAGCGCATTTGCAGTTTGAGACCCATGGACGGTTCCGCTTTGGCATCCGGCTGGGGAATTTCATCCACAATAATGCGGTAGGCCTGCTCAACCCCCGACGGGATCGTCCCCTGCTTGATCAGGCGAATAAGCTGTTTACTGCCTTTGGCGATGGTCACGATCGGCGGGCTGGCAACCACATCCTGCTGGGCGGTGTAACGCTCATATCCGCCCTCCTGCTTCCAGCGCACAATACGCACCTGCATTGTCGTGGCGCTGTTGCCCTGATTCTGGATCCACAATTCAGTTGCTCTGGCCTCTGCCGAAAGCCACGGATCGATGGGCCACAAAAGAATGGTTGCCGCTGCCTGCGCCTGGCCCGCTGCCAGAGCCGTTGCCCCCAACAGACCCACCAGGCCTGATCGCCTGAAAAATGGCTTCATCGATGTTCTCCCTTTCCTACCATGACAAGGTCACGGTGAGTTGATCTGAATATGTTCCCGGCAGGCTAAACCCCGTCAGGAGCGCGACGCCAAAAAGAGGCAGCGCGATGTTATTGCTGTTGGTATAGGTAATTGGTATGGCCCGGTTAACCCCAATTTCACTGTTCGCCGCCAGAGAGCTGCTGCTGTAAAGCCGGTACCCGACAACTTCGGTCCCGCCTGAACGCGTCATCCGTCGCACCGAGCTGTAATTCTGGCCGCCGTCAATGCTCATGCTCAGCGCCACGCCCGGCGTGCAGGCGATGGACAACGCGCCGTCGGCGACAAAGCTGGTGCTGACCGGCGTGTTGTCCACGCCATTGCGGGTTCCAAAATCCAGCGTCCCAAAGCGCCCGCCCGTGCCGGTACTCACTGAGCACCCTGGTACTACCGTCGCGCTCACCCTGAAGGACTGGGAGGTCACCGCCCCGGCGTCGCAGATCATCATCAGCGCGACGATCAGAGCCAAAAAAGGGTGCACGACGCCCTCTGCGCTTTCGCGCAGACATAAACACAATGCCTTCATGGCTGAATCAGTAGGTGACGCTGACGTTAATCGTGTCGGTATAGGTTCCCGGTACAACCGTTACGCTATTGCCGCCGCCCGTTATGCGCCCGTAGAGGGTATAGCTGTTCACCCCGCCCGCTGTGGAAGCTACGGGCAACGCGGCGTTGTTAGCGATCACGTTGTTGTACCCGCTGTCGCTATAGAGGCTGTATGCCACGCCCTGTGCCGCATTGGCGGTGTTCACCAGATAGCGGGCGGGTGTGCCGGGGGTGCCGACAACGGTTCCGGGTGCGGTCGCGTTGGTGTTGCCGGTGATCGCCACCGTGTAACTGGCAGTGGTACATTGAATGGTAAAGGTGTTTCCGCCGCTGGCCCCGGTTAACTGGGTTGTCAGGGTGGAGAATGTCGCAGGATGGGTCCCGAAATCGAGTGTCCCGAAGTTAATGCCGTTTTGCGTTGGCGAGCCGTTGATCAAACAACCGTTCGTCAGCGTCAGCGTCGCCCCGATAGTACCGCTACTGGTGACTGCCAGCGCCTGACCGACAGTCGCCGCCGTCAGCAGTGTACCCGAGCAGATAAAAAGAAGTGTTCTTTTCATTTACCACCCTCCAGAAGAAATAATGGTCCGCTTACCCTATTTTATTCATACTGTTCAGTATGTTAGCCCCGCTTAAACATTCCCCGGCGCGGTTACTGAGAATTTAGTTTATGGTTCACGCTTCAACCACTTTCAACGAAGGTGAGACACCCGCCCTCCAATTAACAGACTATTAACAAACATTACAAAGAGTTAGCAAAATAAAACGGGCATTATTCTTGCTTAGGCTGAAGATATATCGCCTGTACTGTGATCTGAATCACAATATATCGTCATGATAAAAACAACGAATTTCATAAAAATTAAAAACAAGTTGTAACTCACGCAGCTTTACTTCAATTTATGCCTCGAATATTTTCCTGCGCTTAAATAAAAATTTTGTATGCATCGACGCAGGAAACTCTTTTAGCGCATAGAGGATCTTTTTGTGGCAAGTGCAAACAAACTCACGCTCTTCATCGTGATTTTCATGCTGGCGGGTATTCTTTCAGGTGCGGCAATCCATGAGTATGCTTCGTCCGACGCGATACAGGCCTGGTCGGAGAACATCACCCTGCTGACCGATATTTTCCTGCGGCTGATTAAGATGGTGATTGCCCCGCTGGTATTCAGCACCCTGACGGTGGGCATTATGAAGCTGGGTGAAACGTCGACGATTGGGCGCGTCGGGGGTAAAGCGATGGTGTGGTTTATCAGCTCATCCGTGCTTTCCATTCTGGTGGGGCTGTTTATTGTTACCCTTGAACAACCCGGCAGCGGTCTGAACCTGAGCATTCCGACAGAGACGGTTGATACCGGCCTGGCCGTTAGCGGGATGTCGCTGAAAGCCTTCCTGTCACACACTATTCCAACCAGCATTGCCGGCGCGATGGCGAACAATGAGATCCTGCAAATTGTGGTCTTCTCGATGTTCTTCGGCATTGGCGGCGCATCATTAGGTCAAAAATTCAACGCCCCGCTGGTGGCGGCGCTGGATGTGGTCTCCCACATTATGCTGAAAGTGACGGGCTACGTGATGTACGTTGCGCCGCTGGCCATTTTTGCCGCGATTTCGTCCGTGATTGCCACTCAGGGTCTGGGCATTTTGCTGAACTATGCCTCGTTCATTGGCGGTTACTATGTGGCGATCCTTCTGACCTGTCTGGTATTGCTGGCGGTAGGTTACATGGTGCTGAAAAAAGAGATTTTCCGTCTGGTGGCGATGCTGAAAGATCCGGTGCTGGTCGCCTTTACCACCAGCAGCTCAGAAGCGGCATACCCGAAAACGCTGGAGCAGTTAGCGCGCTTCGGCTGTTCACGTAATATCGCCTCTTTCGTCCTGCCGATCGGCTACTCGTTTAACCTGGTCGGCTCTATGGTGTACTGCTCATTCGCCTCGATGTTTATTGCTCAGGCGTACAACATTCACCTGAGTTTCACCGAGGTGACGGTGCTGATGTTAACGCTGATGCTGGCCTCGAAGGGCATTGCGGGCGTACCGCGCTCGTCGCTGGTGGTGCTGGCGGCAACCATTCCGAGCTTTAACATTCCGGTGGCCGGGATCCTGCTGCTGATGGGGATTGACCATTTCCTGGATATGGGACGATCGGCCATTAACGTGCTGGGGAACGGGATTGCGACGGCGATGCTGTCGCAGAATGAAGGGGCGCGGGAAGCGGAATCAGCGCTGGTGGAGCAGGAGGCGTAAGGTTACAAA